>JBIKNN010000004.1:0-259327 GCA_044358575.1 Crocinitomicaceae bacterium | reverse complement strand
AATCAAAATAGACAGGTAGTGAAATTTCATTTTGGTATTTATCCCAAGTTTCTGGATAATCATTAATGTTATAGCCAGAATTTTTGTAGGCGGTTAATGTTGGTAAGGGTAAAAAATGAACATTTACTGAAACATCCTGATTAAAAATTTCTTGCATGATTTTATCGCGTAGATTTTCAGTAATCCCACTAATTCTTAATTGGTATAAGTGGTAGCTTGTAATCTTTTCATTTGTTGTGTGCAGTGGAATAAGAGCCCAAGTTTCCTCTTTAAAGGCAGTATCATATAATTCAAAAATCCTTTTTCTTCTCTCTAAATTTTCTTGATATCTTTCTAATTCTACCAAACCTATCGCTGCCTGTAAGTCGGTCATATTGCATTTAAAACCAGGTTCTTCCACATCATAACGCCAATTTCCTTTTTGTGTTTTTTGGAGCGCATCTTTATTTTGCCCGTGCAAAATCATCGTACAAAATTTTGTGTAAATTTCTTCGTGCTTAAATTCGTTAGGAAGATTAAAACAAAGTGCACCGCCTTCCGCAGTTGTTAAATTTTTGACAGCGTGAAAGGAAAACGCAGAAATGTCTGTCAAGGACCCGGATCGTTTGCCATTTAACTCAGCACCAAAGCTGTGCGCAGCATCGCTAATTATTAAAATACGTCCGAGTTGTTCTTGTAAACTTGAATTTGGGTTAAATTGTTCTTTTATTTCTTTTTCGTTTACCAAAGCATTTATTTCATTGTAATTACAAGGAAAACCACCCAAATCAACGGCCATAATTGCCTTTGTTTTCGGACTTATTGCTTTTCTTATTGCTGCAATAGAAATATTGAAATCTTCTTTGTTGATATCAACCATCACCGGTTTTGCTCCTGCATGAATAATGACGTTGGCACTCGCGCAATACGTATAAGCTGGTAAAATAACCTCGTCACCTTCTTTGATACCCCACCAACTCAGAAGGACTTGAACTCCCATTGTCCAGGAGTTTACTGCTACTGTTGTTTTGCAGCCACAGTATTCTGTAATTTTCTTTTCGAATAATTTCGTTCTTGGACCAGTAGTGATCCATCCACTTTTCAAAGCTGCCGTCACTTCATCAATAACTTTTTGATCAATACGAGGTGGTGAAAAAGGAATCATGGTCAAAAGTAATGATTTTCAATAAATAGTATCCTTTGAAAGCAAAAACTCATTCTAATTGTCTCATAAAATCATTCGCAATTTTCTCTCGATCAAAATTTTCAGTAACATACCGTCTTGCATTTTTACCCATTTCAAGTCTTTGAACTAAATTTTCAGTTAGAAATAGAGCTTGTTTGGCTAGCTCGTCGGCATTTTCAGGTTGGAAAAATAAACCCGCTTTCCCTTTTTCAATAAAGTGATTTCTTGCTTCACCGTCAACACCAAGAAGCAATGGAACCTCCATTGCAAGAGCCTCAAAAACTTTGGAAGGAATGGCTCCTTTAAATAAGGTTAGATTTTTTAGAGGAACCAAAGCGACATCAATGGATTTCAAAATCGATGGCATTTCTTTTTTGCTGACTGGTTCCAAAAAGTGAACATTATTCAGTTTTAAAGTCTTATTTAGTTCCAATAGCATCTCTTTTTCAGGTCCTGAACCTTGAAGAATAAATTGAATTTTCGAGTTTTCTCGAAGTAAATTGGCAGCATTTAAAATCACTTCCAAACCTTGTGCGTAACCAATAATTCCTCCGTAGAAAAAAAGAATTTCTTCTTGGCTAAAACTATTTCTCTCTCTGAAATTTCCTGGTTGAATTTGAGATGGATTATAAAATGAAACATCAACACCATTTGGTAGCCAATAGACTTTTTTATCTGGAAAACGAGAGCAAATATCATCCACTATTCCTTGTGTTTGACCTGTAATTAAAAACGCTTGTCTATAGCATTTGGCTTCCAGTTTATACGCTAAATTTAGAGCGATTTTATTTGTGACAACCCCTAATTTTTCTGCAGATTCAGGCCATAAATCAGAAACATTGAAAATCAATTTTGCATTCAATTTTTTCGCCAAACGAAGCGCAGAATATGCTAAAAAAAGAGGTGGACTTTCTACTAACAAATAATCGTACTTTTTCATTTTTCGCCCCTTCCAATAACTCGACCAAACGAAGCTGAAATAGATTAACAAGCGCGAAAAAATACCTTTAGATTTTGTGACATAAATCCACGACCTATGAACAGGAATACCGTCTATTTCCTCATACCTAATTTTCCGATTTTCATAGCCATTCATAATTTCCATTCTCGGATAATTAGGCAAAGCGGTGAGCACATCGATTTCCATTCCAGCAGCTTTCAATCGAACAGCCAACTCATGCAAGCGATTTTGAGGAGCTCCAATTTCTGGGGGGTAGTACTGAGTAAGAATTAATAATTTCATTCCTTTTGAGCATTATACATTCGAGTAGATAAGAGACATATCCAAAAACAATAAAAAACAATTCCTGATTGGCGTTGCAGCATAGATTCAAATAAGCAATTGAAAAATAAACTTCCAATTATGATTATAAGTAGCCAATTTCGATATTTAAAACCATAATAGAGCCCAAAAAATACAATGGAGAACAAGACAAGAAGTCCAAAAAAACCAATTTCAACTGCTGTTTGTAAAAACTGATTATGGGGATTGTAATTATGGTGAATCAATTCTTTCTGCTTTAATTTAACAAGCTCTTTCGACAAATATTCATCTACATTTCCGGTACCAACACCAAAAGGATGTGCACAAAAGGTATGATAGGAGGCAGTCCACATCACAATTCTTACTTCTGTTCCAGACATTGGATAATTTCTTTTGGACACAAAACTTTCGGGATTATCGATGTATTCTTTTGCGTACAAAGTTGCATTCTCCCATTCTCCATGAATTTGAGGAATTGTATTGAGAGCAATAAAACCAAACAATGGAAAAATACAAATCGAGGTATAAAAAACAATTTTAGAGAATTTCTTTTTTGTCCAAATAATTAAAATTAAAATTAGAGCAATAAACAAAAATAAGATGCCTGATAAGCTCAATAAAAATCCGTGAAGTACTATCCCAAAAATAATAAATGGAATTATCCAATAAAGGGAAAAATAAGTCATTTTTTCACGCCAACCATGATAAGCTATAGCAATGCTAAGAAATACATAAGCAGATAAATATGTTGGATGATGAATAGGTGAAATAGCCGATGTTAACAAGCATGCTTTTGTGCCGCCTGGCTGGAAGAAACAATCTAAAGCAATCCAGATACCATAAATAGATACTATAAAAGTCCCTAAAATAAAGCCAATGAAAGTCATATTTAATGACCAGGTTTTTTTCAATTTGAGTGACAATATAAGAGGAAAAATTACAAAAGATAATTTTTTTTCAAGCTCAAAAACTCCTAAGTTGCTATCATGTGTAAAAAATAGTCCAACTAAATAACAGAGATAAAATAATAAGGATAAACCACTCAGTAAATTAATTTGAAAAAATACTTCTTTCTTAATAAATCCTATTACTACAACACTTATTAATAAAATAAAAAAAAGTGGGACAAGTTTTGGGAGTAAAACAAAGCCAAAAGCAAAAACCCCTAAGGTTTTTTCAAATAAATTACTAAATCCTTTTTCTGTCATAGTTAATTGATTTGGTATATAATTCTATAAACCTTTCAGTACAAGCACTTCTTGATGCTTTTGATTGCACTAATAATTTATTTTTTTGAGCGGCAAATTTGTCATCTAATAATAATACTGAAGTAAAAGGATTCGTATTCTGACCTTCAATTATCCCATTTTCGTTATTTACAATCCATTCATAAGAAACAGCTATATCAGATAAAATAGGTAAACATCCTGCAGACATCGCCTCTAAAACACTTACGGATGTGCCATCGCTTGATGGGATTGAAATGTAAATACTTGATTTGGCATACCAAACGCTGTTTTCAGGTTTCTTTTGCCAACCGACAAAGCTTATTTTTTCTGTTATTTCGCTATTGTTTGCTAGTGATTTTAATAGTTCTGTTTGCGAACCTGTGCCAGCAATTACTAATTTCCAATCTGGATTTTGAGCTGAAAATTCCTTGAAATATTCAATGACTTTTTCGATTCTGTAAAGCGGTTCGTGCAAACGATTGGAATAAACTATATTTTCTTTTTCAAGCGCTTGAATTGTGTCAATTCCGTATTGTAAAAGCTTATAATTTCCTTGTGGATGTATTGCTTTCATGGCTTCAATCATGTCTTGTGAATCAGCCGTGATAATTGCAGATTTCTTCAATATTTGTGTCACTAAATACTTGAAAAATTTATTTTGCTTAGGAATCAAAAGCACATCACTTCCCCAAGCTGTTGATATTAAGGGGATATTTAATTTATTTGCTGCTCTTGAGGCAAAATAGGCTAAGCGATTTAATTGATGTATGTGAATAAGTGAAGGATTTAATTCTCCCAGATATTTTTTTAACTTAAAATAATTTCGAATTACAGTAAATGGGTTCAATGATCTGAAAGATATATTTTTCTCTGATTCAATAGTTGGGAAAGCACAAATTTCCTCGGAAAGCAAAGAAATACTTTGCCCTTTCAAAAATAAATTTTCAATAAAAGAAGAAACATGAACAGATTTAGATCCAACTATTAGTATTTTCATTTGGAAATAATTTTATGTATCATTTTTGTTAATCTTAAAACTGAATTTCGACGGTGGAGTTTTTTAATATCATCTGCTTCTGCAATCCTTAAAGTTTGTTTTTTAAAATCAGTAATTATTTCGTCTAATTCTTCTTTTATTTCTGTTAAATCATCAAATTCAGCAACATAACCACACTTTAAATCATGTATTAATTTTGCAGCTACATCGTCTTTATCAACTAGCGCAAAAATTGGCTTTTTCGCAGAGATATAGTCAAATATTTTTCCGGAAAAAACACCTTTACGAATACTTCTGGGATGAAACAATAAATTTATATCCATTTTATTCATCTCTTCAATTGCTTTTAAGTAGGTTAATCCGAGATGTTTAAAAACTTTGTCTTTCAAGGAATAGGGAATTTCATAATTATTGTGCGCACCATAAATATGTATTTCAAAGATAAATTCAGGATTGAAATTTTGAAATTTTTCTACTGCTAAAAAAAAAATATTAGGTTTCATTAAACCATAAAAACTTCCAAAATAACCAAACTTAAGAACATTATTTTTTTTCTTTTCATCCTGTTCAAATATAAGTGAATGATCAAAACCATTTCTAATTTCCTCAAAAATGGAGATTTTTGGCATTGATTTTTGAAAGTCTAATAAAATCGGTTCGCTTACTGTTGTCAGTCCATTTGCATACTCATTGATTTCTTTTTCAATGTTAAGTAATCTATTTTTTGTACGTAGATCTAGATATGGATTTGTTGCCATTTCATCTCTCATATCTGCAATCCATGGAACAGAAGGAAATATTTTTTTAAAATTAATTGCAACAAGATGTGCTTCTTCAGGGGAAAATGAACTAATAATTAAATCAAAGGACTTGTTTTCATGAACAGATTGCAATTTTGACAAAGTAGCGATTTCCCAATTTTTTAAGGGGTTATTAATTACTTTACTCAATAATATTCTAAAAAGAGTTTTACAATTATGAATGATTTTTGAATCTCTCTGATTACTTTTTAAATGTTGATATAATTTATTAGTTCTTAAATAATGTATGTTTAGTTTTTCAGATTTAGTTATTGATTCTTCAGTGTTTCCCATACAGAACACCTCAACTTCAAAATCTTCAGAAAGGTAATTAGCAAAAGCATCCATGCGCCCAACAGCAACACCAGTAATTGGGGGATACCAAGTTGTAATAAGTGCTATTCGTTTATTTACTGACAATTTCTTTTAGTTTTTTTACGTAATTAGATAATATTTTTTCTTTTTTAAATTCGATTTGTAGTTTTTCAATAAGTGCCAAATTAGGTTTAAATTGCCGGTTTTCAACTTCTTTAATGGCTTGTAACATCGCTTTTGGCACATCGTCAAAAGTTATAGCGCTATGACCAAAATCTGATTTAAAACTAGTAATTACTTCTGCACCAAAACTCAACGCTTCTAATACTGCCAATGAAAAGCCATCGTGTTTAGTGAGACGCAAAAAAATTGGTGTTTGCATTAATTTTTCTTGAAATACTTCTGGAGACACCCACCCATATAATTTTATGTTTTCAGTTATAGGTTTTTCTGCTTTTTCTAAGCCATATAATGAGAATTCTATTTCAGGAAACACTATTGCTAATTGAATAATTTCATCCATCCCATAAAAATCCTGCCGGTTCTGTGCGACATAACTCATAACAGAAATAGAAGAATACTTTTCAATGATTGTGTTCATTTCAACGAATTTAAAATGTAGTTTTTCAGTATTTATATTCGCGCTTTTTAACTCTTCCATCATCCAAGGAGCATCCACAAAATTAGTTGCATAATCAATGTATTTTCTGTCAATGGTACTATTTTTAAAGCGTTCTATTGCTAATAAAATATCAGTCCCCATCCATTGAAGAATCAATTTTTTCTTCCATTTTAAAACCAAGTTTATACTACCGCTATTATCAGTAACTCCATTCATTGAAATCACACAATCTGAAAATGGTAGGTAAATAAAAAAGAGTAATTGAGCCCACTTGGAATTATAAGTATCTAAGAAAATATAGCTTGACTGAGGATCAAACTTTTGAAGTTCATCAGCCAATCTTTTTGCAAATAAGGGTAATCCATTAATTAAGACTCTCATTGCTTTTTTTTATCAAAGTAAAATACCATATCAGTGTCGCTAAGTAGAACAACGCGTATACTCCACCATATAACAATAATGTATTATTAAAAGAAAATTTAAGTGAAATCCCTACAAACATTGCCATAATCGTAAGTGAATAACCAATTAAACTAAATAAAAATGCTTTCTTTTGTTTGCCTAGTAAAATTGGCAATCCTGAAATTGGAGAGAGAATAAAATATAAAAAAAACATGGGTGCGAGACCTTGTGCATATAATCCTGCTTGTCGCCATTCTTCTCCTAGATACCATCTAAAAATAAGTGGGCCAAAAGCAAGTAAAATTATGGTGAATGGTATTGCAAATAGGATAGAGGTTCGCACGGTTTTTTTCACAATAGGAATAAAGGAGACACCTTGATTTATTGCTTTACTTGTTTCTACATAAAAGAGTTGGGAAACAGAACTTGAAATCAAAACAATTGGTGCTTTTACGTATTTTGTCATCATTGCAAACCATCCTAATTCTAATAATCCGAAATAGGTAGAAATTATCCAATAAAGTAAAAACTGAGTAATAAATATATCAGAAAAGGCATGCAATGAATTAATGAGCGGAAAATCTTTATAATCTCTTAAGATAGTTTTCATGGTAGATATTCCAAAATCTTTATATTTTACTTTTCTATTAACGCCAATTAAGAGAATAATAATATTTATATACTGTGAGAGTAACCAAGCGATTACTAAGCCATATATTCCCCAAGCGATATATCCTAAAAATGCAGCTAGACAATTATTGATAATGGATTGTGAAATTTTTCCAATACTAAGTTGTTGAAAGCGCTCTTGACGTAAATTCCAATTGCTGCATAGACCTAATAACCCATAACTAATAACTGCGAACGGAACCATCCATAAAAAAATAGGTAATTGTTCATCATTGTACATCTCTCCAATTTGATATGCAAAAAGAGGAATTAAAATACTAATAAGTCCAAGGCATAAAGTAATTATAAATCCAGTGAACACGATTTCCTGGGCTTTTTTATGGTCTTTTGGAATCGCAATCGCCATTTCTAATCTTCCTGTCGAAATAATACCGAGAACACCAACAATAGCCATAAAATTCGCTAATACAGCAAATTCTTCAGGAGAAAAAAGCCGAGCAAGAATTGGAGCAAGAATGAAAGGGATTATTTGGCTAATTGTATTACCAGATAACATAGTCAAGAAATTTCGATTATAAACTTGATTACTTAAAGTCATCCAAATATGAGTTTTCCTGAATTTAGGTATGGTTTAATAAGTAACAAAGGTAAACATTTCGAAAATCATTATTTCATAATAATTTAAACCTTATCTCTTATCGATTCATTCTACTGCTTATATTTGTAATTCAAAATTTATATTATGAAAAATATCGCTGTTATTGGTGCTGGAACAATGGGAAATGGAATTGCACATGTTTTTGCGCAATTTGGCTATCGCGTAAATTTAATTGATGTCTCTCAAGCTTCATTAGACAAAGCAATAGCTACTATTGGCAAAAATCTTGATCGTCAACTTGCAAAAGAAGCCATTACGGAGTCTGAAAAACAGAATACTTTATCAAATCTAACAACATTTACCTCACTTGTTGAAGGTGTTAAAGGAGTCGATTTAGTTGTTGAAGCAGCAACAGAAAATATTGATTTGAAACTTCAAATATTTAAAGAGTTAGATGCTGCAACAAGTGAAAATGTAATTTTAGCAACAAATACATCCTCAATTTCTATTACAAAAATAGCCGCCGTAACAAATCGTCCAGATAAGGTAATTGGAATGCACTTTATGAATCCAGTTCCTGTAATGAAATTAATTGAAATTATTCGCGGTTATTCTACTTCAGATGAGGTGACTAATTTAATTATGGAAATTTCTAAAAAATTAGATAAAGTTCCTGTTGAGGTAAATGATTATCCAGGATTTGTGGCCAATCGAATTTTAATGCCGATGATTAATGAGGCAATCTATACTTTGTATGAGGGTGTTGCAGGTGTTGAGGAAATTGATACTGTTATGAAATTAGGAATGGCACATCCAATGGGACCTTTGCAATTAGCAGATTTTATTGGTTTAGATGTTTGCCTAGCGATTCTTCGTGTTTTACATGAGGGTTTTGGAAATCCAAAATATGCTCCATGTCCTTTGTTGGTAAATATGGTAACTGCTGGAAAAAAAGGCATTAAGTCTGGAGAAGGATTTTATTCCTGGACACATGGAACAAAAGATTTAATTATTTCACCAAATTTTATAAAATAAATTAGTAATTAGTTACCTGCCTGAACGAAATTAAATCAGTTTATATTTACAAAATAATTTAACTTTTCTGATTTGAGAAAGCTAAAGTATCTCAGTGTTTTATCATTACCCGTTTGTGTTTGGATTAGTTTTCAAAGTACGGGTATTCTTACCTTTCTTCCTGCACTTTATTTATTTGGAGTCATTCCTTTTTTTGAACTTATCTTGAGAGTAGACAATCAAAATTTATCTGAACAAGAAAACGCACTTGCTAAAAAAGATTCCTTTTATTCGGTGCTGCTTTATCTTATGTTACCAATTCAATTTGGGTTTTTAGTTTATTTTTTGATTCATATACTAGAGGCGGAAACAACTGGTGATTTGATCGGACGAATTTCATCCATGGGACTTATGTGTGGCGTTTTAGGCATTAATATTGGTCACGAACTCGGACATCGCTCGAATCGTTTTGAACGTTTTATTGGCGAATTGCTCTTATTAAGTTCCTTAGAAAATCATTTTCTGCCCTATCACAATAGAGGTCACCACACGAACGTAGGAACAAAGAGTGATCCTGCAACTGCCCGAAGAAACGAATGGCTTTATGTTTTCTGGTTTCGCTCACAAATTGGCAGCTATTTCCAAGCGTGGAAAATTGAATTTTCCCGAATGAAGATCATGAAAAAGCACATGTTTAATTATGAAAATAAAATGCTTCAATATTCTATTCTTCATTCAATATTTTTAGGGTCAATTTATACCTACTTTGGATTTGTCGTTTTAATTTACTTTCTTTTTGCAGCGACGATTGGAATACTCATGTTGGAAACAGTAAACTACATTGAACACTATGGATTGTATCGCCAAAAAAGAGAAAATGGAAACTATGAAACTGTTAAAAGGAAACATTCATGGAATTCCAACCACGTAATCGGAAGAGTTGTGCTTTTTGAACTCAGTCGGCATTCAGATCATCATTTTAAAGCAGATCGACCATATCAATTAATGGAAACCTCTGAAGAGTCTCCGGTTATGCCCACAGGATATCCTGGAATGATGCTCTTGTCTTTCATTCCGCCCATATTTTTTATGGTTATTAATAAACATGTAAACAAGGCCTTGCAATAGATAAACAGCTCAATTTTTATTTAAGTAAGTAATTTAAATTAAGTAAAAAATAGTTTACTGAAGATGAAAAGCAATAAGTTTTTTCATCGCCTCTCGATCCAATGGGAAAGTTAATAGTTCCTCCACAAATCCTTTTAGAGGAACCCAACGAAAGCGCTCAAAATCACTTGGGTCGTTTGATCCTAAAGGAAGATCATCTCCCTTTGGTAATTGAAAATCAGACTTTATTTTAACCAAATAGTAAAATACTACTAATGAATCTTCCTTTCTAAATGCGGAGTTTTGATAAAAGTCATTGAAATAAAAAAAAGAGGAGGACAAAATATCACTACCAAGTTCTTCTCGAAATTCACGGTGAAGCGCGTCTAGTATTCCCTCATTTTCATTGATTCCACCTCCAGGGAATTTTGTAAAAGAAATACCACTTCGTCTTTCGTCAGAAAGGAGAATCTCCTGTTGCTCATTAATTACCAGCCCATAAACTCTAAGATTAAATCCAGCCATAATTTTAAGAAATCGACTTAAAGTCTTTTCCTAAATAAATAGCATTATCGCCAAGCTCCTCTTCGATTCGCAATAATTGATTGTATTTTGACATTCTATCGCTTCTAGAAGCAGACCCTGTTTTTATTTGTCCAGTTTTTAATGCAACCGCGAGATCAGCAATTGTATTGTCTTCAGTTTCACCGCTTCTGTGGCTCATTACTGAAGAATAATTATGTTTCTTTGCCAGATTGACAGCTTCTTTTGTTTCTGTGAGCGTTCCAATTTGATTTACTTTTATTAAGATAGAATTTGCAATTTCTTCGTTAATTCCTCTTTGTAATCGAGTTGTATTTGTTACAAATAAATCATCTCCAACTAACTGCACAGACTTCCCAAGCTTTTCAGTTGCTAATTTCCATCCATCCCAATCATCTTCCGCTAAACCATCTTCAACAGAAATAATAGGGTATTTTTTACACCATTCTTCCCAATAAGCCACCATTTCTGCAGAGTTTCGATTTTCTCCAGTTGATTCAAAATGGTACAAGCCTGTTTTTGAATTGTAAAATTCTGAAGCAGCCGCATCAAGAGCAATTGACATATCAATTCCAAGTCTAAAACCTGCTTTTTCTACAGCTTGCATTACAACTTGAATTGCCTCTTCATTAGAACCTAAATTAGGCGCAAAACCACCTTCATCGCCAACATTTGTCGACATTCCATTTGACTTAAGAACCCCTTTTAAATGATGAAAAACTTCTGTTCCCCATCGTAAACCTTCAGAAAAAGATGAAGCTCCGATTGGCATTACCATGAATTCTTGTATATCGATGAGGTTGTCGGCATGTGAACCTCCATTTAGGATATTCATCATTGGAACTGGTAAAATAGTAGCGCTAGGACCTCCGATATATTTGAATAAACTTAAATTTGATTCTAATGCAGCAGCTTTTGCAAGCGCAAGTGATACACCTAAGATAGCATTTGCACCAAGATTTGATTTATTGTCAGTTCCGTCTAACTTTATCATTGCTTTATCAATTCCTTCTTGGTCAAAAATATCCTTGCCATGTAATGCTTCATTTAAAATAGAATTCACATTTTTTACGGCTTTTAAGACACCTTTTCCTAAATAGATTGAAGAATCATTGTCTCTTAGTTCAACTGCTTCATGAATACCAGTAGATGCACCTGAAGGAACTGCAGCCCGACCTTTAATGCCATTTGATGTTAACACATCAACTTCAATAGTGGGATTACCTCTTGAATCAAGAATCTGTCTTGCAAAAATACTTTTAATATGAGCCATAGTTAGTTTTTAGAAGAAGCGATATTCTCAATAAATTGATCGAATAAATAACGGGAGTCATGAGGTCCAGCTGATGCTTCAGGATGATATTGCACAGAAAAAACTGGTTTATCAGTTAGTTCAATTCCGGCGATTGTATCATCGTTTAAGTGCATGTGAGTTACTTTTACATTAGTTTGAGTTGCAATGCTTTCTTTTGAGATTACAAATCCATGATTTTGAGAAGTTATTTCTCCTTTACCAGTTTTTAAATTTTTAATTGGATGGTTAATTCCCCTGTGTCCATTGAACATTTTTTCAGTTTTTAAACCTTGACTTAAGCCAAGAATTTGATGTCCTAGACAAATTCCAAAGATTGGTTTTTTAGTTGCTACGATTTGTTTAACCAATTCAACGGAAGAATTCATAACTGAAGGATCTCCAGGTCCGTTTGAAAGCATATAGCCATCTGGTTTAAAAGCTTCAAGTTCACTAATGTTGGTATTCATAGGAAAAACACGAACATGGCAACCCCGCTCCGCCAAGCATCTAATAATATTTTTTTTAACTCCAAGATCAAGTAATGCGACTTTGTATAGTGGATTATCCAAACTGAAGTCGTAGGCTTTTTTAGTTGATACACGCGAAGACAATTCTAAGCCCTCCATAGATGGAATTTCTTTTAATTTCAAAGCAAGTTTTTGGATATCTGTTTCCTCGGATGAAATAATCGCATTCATTGCTCCTTTATTTCTGATGTGTCTCACCAAGGATCGAGTATCGATATCTGATATACCCACAGTTTCACTTATTTCCATAAGTTCTTGTAGCGAAGATTCACCTGATGGTCGCGAAAAGCCTTGAGAGAATTTTTTTGTGACAAGTCCAGCAATTTTAATGGATTCAGATTCTATTTCTTCCTTATGAACTCCGTAGTTTCCAATATGTGAAGTAGTCATTATTAAAATTTGCCCAAGGTAGGAGGGATCTGTAAAAACTTCTTGGTATCCGGTCATTCCTGTATTAAAAGCAATTTCTCCGCCAGTTGTACCAATTTTTCCAATTGCTAGACCTTCAAAAAAAGTTCCATCTTCTAAAAGTAGAACTGCAGGATGATTTTTTTCCATTTAGAATTTTCGTCAAAATTAGGAACTATGATTCAATAAAAATTGCAGTAAACAAAAAAAGGCAGCTATAACACCACCTTTTTATTAACAATTTATAAAATATGTTAGTTTTCTTCTTTCTTTTTTTCTTCAGTTGAATCTTCAGTTGGTGTTTCAGGGGTTGTTTCTTCAATAACTGGTTCTTCAGAAACTGCTTCTTCAACAACTACTTCTTCAGAAACTACTTCTTCAGTTACTACTTCTTCAGAAACTACTTCTTCAGTTACTACTTCTTCAGCTACTACTTCTTCAGTTACTACTTCTTCAGTTACTACTTCTTCAACAACTGCTTCTTCAGCTACTGCATCTTCTACAACTGCTTCTTCAGCTAGTACTTCTTCAACAACTGTCTCTTCAACAACTACTTCTTCAGAAACTACATCTTCAACGATTGCTTCTTGAACAACTGTATCTTCAGCAACTACTTCATCCGAAACTACATTTTCAACATCTGTTTCACCAGAAACAGAAGGAGATGTTGCTCCACCACCTCTTCTAGATCGACGGGTTGTTTTCTTAGCTTTTTCGTTTGTATAGATATCGTTGTAGTCAACAAGTTCGATTATACACATTTCAGCATTATCTCCTAAACGAAAGCCTGTACGAATGATTCGTGTATATCCTCCATTTCGAGTTGCAATTTTAAGAGCGATGTCTCTGAATAGTTCAGTTACAACTTCCTTGTTTTGCAGATGAGAAAAAACCAAACGTCTTGAATGCGTTGTATCATTTTTTGATTTCGTCAAGATTGGCTCGACAAAAACACGAAGTGATTTAGCTTTCGCCAATGTCGTGGTGATTCTTTTATGTTCCAAAAGAGAACAAGCCATATTAGAAAGCATTGCTTTTAAATGTCCTGTTTTTCTTCCTAAGTGGTTTACTTTATTACCGTGTCTCATGATTTAAATCTTAATCTTTGTCTAATTTATATTTTGCGACATTCATTCCGAATACCAAATTTTTGTTGTCAACTAGGTCTTCCAATTCTGTTAAAGATTTCTTTCCAAAATTTCTAAACTTCAGTAAATCAGATTTTGCTATTGAAACAAGATCTCCTAATGTTTCTACATCAGCAGCTTTCAAGCAATTTAAAGCTCTAACAGATAAATCCATATCTACTAATTTTGTCTTAAGCAATTGACGCATGTGTAGTGATGTTTCGTCAAATTCCTCAGTTTCAGCTTTAATTTCGCTATCTAAAGTAATACGCTCATCAGAGAACAACATAAAGTGATGAATAAGAATCTTTGCTGCATCTTTTAACGCTTCTTTAGGATGAACAGAACCGTCAGTCTTGATGTTAAAAATTAATTTTTCGTAATCAGTTTTTTGCTCAACTCGAAAGTTTTCAACTGTATATTGAACATTTACAATTGGTGTAAAAATAGAATCGATAAAAATTGTTCCAAAAGCAGCGTTTGATGATTTATTCTCCTCAGCAGGGACATAACCACGACCTTTAACTATTGTTAATTCAATTTCTATCTTAACTGATGATTCCATGTTGCAAATCACTAAATCTGGATTTAAAACTTGGAATGCACTAGTATGTTTTCCAATATCACCAGCTGTTAATTTAGTTTGACCACCAACAGTTATAAATACAGTTTCTGAGTCAGTTCCTTCAATCTGTCTTTTGAAACGAACTTGTTTCAAATTTAATACGATTTCAGTTACATCTTCTACAACACCTTTCAATGTTGAGAACTCGTGATCTACACCTTGTATTTTTATCGAAGCAATTGCAAATCCCTCCAGTGAGGAAAGTAAAATTCTTCTTAAAGAGTTACCAACTGTGATACCGTATCCAGGTTCAAGTGGACGAAATTCAAATTCTCCGTTGAACTCATCGGAGTTAATCATGATTACCTTATCTGGTTTTTGAAAATCCAATATTGCCATTTTGTTTTTTTTATTTAGAGTATAGTTCGACGATTAATTGTTCCTTAATGTTTTCAGGGATCATTTCCCTTGATGGTAAATTCAATAATTTTCCTGCCATAGCAGAATTGTCCCAATCCAACCAATCATATTTCTTAGTATTTGAACTCAAAGAATTTGCAATTGCTTCCAAGGATTTTGATTTTTCCCTAACTCCAACTACGTCGCCAGGGCGTAATGTGTAAGAAGGAATATTAACTACATCACCATTTATAGTAATGTGACGATGAGAAACCAATTGTCTAGCACCACTTCGAGTTGGAGCTATTCCAAGACGAAATACGGTATTGTCTACACGTGCTTCACACAATTGTAATAAGTTTTCACCAGTAATACCTTTCATGGCTGAAGCTTTTTCAAACATATTAGAGAATTGACGCTCTAAAATTCCATAAGTATATTTAGCTTTTTGCTTTTCACCCAATTGAATTGCATATTCTGATTGTTTTCCTCCTCTTTTTTTGGAAGGACCATGTTGACCTGGGCCATAGTTTCTTCTATCAAGTGCTTTGTCTGCACCAAAGATAGGATCTCGAAATCTTCGAGCAATTTTGGTCTTTGGACCTGTATATCTTGCCATATTTTTGTTTTTAGTCGGGAATCATGAATTAAGGCATTCCTTCGATGATTTTGTCCCTAGGTTATTATTGTTAAACTCTTCTTCTTTTTGGTGGGCGACATCCGTTGTGTGGAAGCGGCGTAACATCTATTATTTCTGTTACTTCAATTCCCGTATTATTCAATGAACGTATAGCAGATTCTCTTCCAGCTCCTGGTCCTTTTACATAAACTTTTACCCTTCTAAGTCCAAAATCATGTGCTTCTTTTGCTGCATCTTCAGCAGCTATTTGAGCTGCATAAGGTGTATTCTTTTTAGAACCTTTAAACCCCATTTTTCCAGCTGAAGACCATGAAATAACTTGACCACTATTATTTGTAAGTGAAATAATGATGTTGTTAAAACTCGCTTGAATGTGCGCTTCACCAGCAGCATCAATCTTTACGTTTTTTTTCTTTTTTTGATTTGCTTTTGCCATAATACTATTTATTATTTAGTTGCTTTTTTCTTGTTAGCAACTGTTTTTCTCCTACCTTTTCTTGTGCGTGAGTTATTTTTTGTTCGTTGACCTCTTAATGGAAGTCCAGATCTATGGCGAATTCCTCTTGTACAGCCAATATCCATTAATCTTTTAATATTTAATTGAACTTCAGAGCGAAGTTGACCTTCAGTTTTAAATTCATTAACAGAGTTTCTGATTGCTGATAATTGATCATCGTTCCATTCTTGAACTTTAATACTTTCATCAATACCATTTGTATTAAGGATTTTTTTAGAAGTACTTCTTCCAATCCCAAATATGTAGGTTAAACCTATTACTCCTCTTTTATTTTTTGGTAAATCTATACCTGCGATACGTGCCATATTTTTTTAATTAACCTTGACGTTGTTTTAATTTTGGATTCTTTTTGTTAATTACGTAAACTCTTCCTTTACGCTTAACGATTTTGCAATCCACTGATCTCTTTTTTACTGATGCTCTTACTTTCATTTCTTTCTTATTAAACTATTTATATCTAAAAGATATTCTTCCTTTTGTTAAATCATAAGGAGAAAGTTCTAATTTAACTCGATCTCCTGGTAATATTTTTATGTAAAACATTCTCATTTTACCTGATATGTGAGCAGTTAGAACATGTCCGTTTTCTAGTTCTACTCGAAACATTGCATTTGGCAAAGCTTCTAGTATAACCCCATCTTGTTCTATTGATGCCTGTTTAGCCATTTTTAAAATCCGGATAATTCGTTTGGTTCTCTTCTTCCTCTCACTCGTGTTCCTTCCATTAAGCTATCCATGTGACGGTTTAATTGGTATGTTTCTATTTGCTGCAGTGTATCTAGAACAACACCAACCATAATTAATATAGAAGTGCCTCCAAAAAACATTGCAAACCCATCATTAATTCCAGCTAATTTTGCAATTGCAGGTAGTACAGCAATTAGTGCAAGAAATAATGAACCTGGGAACGTAATTCTTGAAACAACAGTATCTACATGTTCAGCAGTTTCTTCTCCTGGGCGAACTCCAGGAATAAATCCACCACTTTTTTTCAAGTCATCCGCAATTTTACTTGGATTAATCATAATGGCTGTATAAAAATAGGTGAATACTATAATTAATACACACAATAATATATTGTAGCTCAATCCGTATACATCGCCTAAGGTTCTTTGCAAGAAACCACTCTGATCAGAAGAACTAGCAAAAATCATTACTGGAATTGTCATTATTGCCTGAGCAAATATAATTGGCATCACACCACTTGCATTAACTTTAATTGGCAAATAACTTCTAGCGCTTTTGTCGTCCACACTTTTGTTTCCAACAATTCTTTTTGCTGTGTTTAAAGGAATTCTTCTAACTCCTTGAACAATTAGTATGGTAACTAAAACAACTAGCATAAATGCTACAACTTCAATTACTAATTTTATCAAATTACCTGCTTCCATTGATTTACCAAATTCCGCAAAAAATGCTCCAGGAAGGCGTGACAAGATTCCAACTGTAATTAGCAATGAAATACCATTTCCAATACCTTTTTCTGTAATCCGTTCACCTAACCAAACTGCAAACATTGATCCGGCAACTAGTATCAAAATTGTCTGTGTCCACCAAAAAGTTGATGCATCCACTGGCATTGCTCCTTTTTGTGCAACATAAAGCGATAAATAGCTAGGGGCTTGTAAGGAACAAATAATTATCGTTAGTATCCTTGTATAATTATTAATCTGCTTCCTTCCTGATTCACCTTCATTTTGCATTTTTTGAACTGCTGGAACAGCCATTGAAAGAAGTTGCATGATAATAGATGCACTAATGTAAGGCATGATTCCAAGCGCCATAATTGATGCATTTGTAAATCCACCACCAGAAAACAATGACAATAAAGTTTCGAGTGCATTCTGATCGCTTGCTTTTGTAGTTAAAGCAGCATAATTAACACCTGGAATAATAATGAAAGAACCAATTCTGTAGGCAAGAATTAATCCTAAAGTAAGAAGAATTCTTTTTCGTAATTCTTCTACTTTCCAAATATTCCGTATGTTTTGTATTAGTCTTTTCATTTAGTGGGGTGCAAAGGTAGTTAGATTTTTGAACATATACCACCTTGAGCTTCGATTGCAGTTATTGCAGCTGCAGAAAACCCATGTGCGCTAATTGTTACTTTAGAATTTAGAGCCCCTCTTCCTAATACCTTAACAAGTTGATTGTTAGATAATAAGCCATTAGAACGAAAAGTTTCAATTGTAATTTCTGTTATTCCTTTAGTTGTAGCTAAATATTCAATAATATCTAAATTAATAGCTTTATATTCTACTCTATTGATATTTTTGAAGCCAAATTTAGGAACACGGCGTTGTAATGGCATTTGTCCACCTTCAAAACCAATTTTAGTTGAATATCCAGAACGAGACTTAGCTCCTTTGTGACCTCTTGTTGAAGTACCACCGTGGCCAGATCCTTGTCCTCGAGCAATTCTTTTTTCTTTTTTTACTGAACCTTGTGCAGGTGTAAGATTATGTAAATCCATTTTATTCTTGTTTGAATTTTTAGTCTACTATTATTATTAGGTGCTTCACCTTATTAATCATTCCAAGTATTTGAGGAGTAACCTCTTTTTCAACGATATGATTTAAGCGTCTGAATCCCAAAGCCTTTATTGTTGCTTTCTGATCAGCCGGTCTTTTTATAGCGCTACGTACTTGTTTTATTTTTATGGTTTCCATTCTATTTATTTTAACCGTTGAATACTTTATCCATTGAAATACCTCTTTGTTTTGCAACTGCAATAGCATCTCGCATTTTGGAAAGCGCATCAATTGTTGCCTTAACTACATTGTGAGGATTTGATGAACCTTGTGATTTTGCCAATACATTATGGACACCAACACTTTCTAATACTGCGCGCATTGCACCACCTGCAATAACACCAGTACCTGGAGTCGCTGGCTTCAATAATACTTGAGCACCTCCAAATTTCCCTTTTTGAGTATGAGGAACTGTACCTCTAAGTATTGGAACCTTAATAAGATTTTTTTTAGCATCATCAATTCCTTTTGCGATTGCTTCAGTTATTTCTTTTGCTTTACCAAGTCCGTGTCCTACAATTCCATTTTCGTCTCCAACAACAATAATTGCTGAAAAACTAAAAGTTCTTCCTCCTTTAGTAACCTTAGTAACCCTATTTACAGAAACGAGTTTATCTTTTAACTCAATGTCTACTGCTTTCACTCTGTTCATTGCTTGTTCTGCCATTTTCTTAAAATTTAAGTCCTCCTTCACGTGCTGAATCAGCCAAAGATTTTACTCTTCCATGGTATAAGTAACCGTTACGATCAAAAACTATTGTTTTGATACCTACTTCTTGTGCTTTTTCAGCAATTGCTTTACCAATCATTGTCGCTTGCGTAATTTTATTTACGTTTTGCGCTTCTTTTTGCTTAAAAGAACCTGCTGAAGCCAATGTTTTACCTGTTGCATCATCAATCAATTGCGCATAAATTTGCTTATTGCTTCTGTAAACAGACAATCTTGGAATTAAGGAAGTACCCGTTACTTTCTTTCGAATTCTTCGCTTTATTTTAGCTCTTCTTAATACTTTATTTAGTGCCATAATCTACTTAATAATTATTTTTTACTTGCTGATTTTCCAGCTTTTCTTCTAATTTCTTCACCTAAGAATCGAATTCCTTTTCCTTTGTATGGTTCTGGTTTTCTCAATGAGCGAATTTTCGCAGCCACCTGACCTAGTAATTGTTTATCATGTGATTGAAGTGTTACAAGTGGTGCCTTTCCTTTTTCAGTCACAGTTTCTATTTTAACATCAGAAGGAACTGATAGAATAATAGCATGAGAAAAACCAAGTGCTAATTCTAATTGTTGACCAACTGCTGTTGCACGATATCCAACACCTATTACTTCCATTTCTTTTTTGAAACCTTCAGAAACACCTGTAATCATATTCTGAACAAGCGATCTATATAGTCCATGTTTAGAACGATCATTTGGTGAATCTGTTTTTCTAACAAAAGTTATTGTGTTTTCATCAATAGTAATTGTTACACATTCATCAATTTCTTGATGCAGTTCACCTTTTTTTCCTTTTACCGTAACAGATGTCCCATTGATCGTAACTTCTACGCCATTTGGAATTGTTATCGGAGCTTTACCTATTCTTGACATTTCTTTCTTATTTTAATAAATGTAGCAAAGTACTTCGCCACCAATATTTTGTTTACGTGCTTCTTTATTTGTAATAACACCTTTTGAAGTTGAAACAATTGCAATACCAAGTCCATTTAATACACGAGGCATTTCATCGGAGGCACTGTATTTTCTTAAACCTGGGCGAGATGCTCTTTGCAATTTAGTTATTGCAGGCACTCGGGTAGATTGGTTGTATTTTAGTGCAACTTTAATCGTACCTTGTTTATTATCTTCTTCAAATTTATAGTTAAGAATATATCCTTGATCAAATAAAATCTGAGTCATTGCTCTTTTAATATTTGAACCAGGTATCTCTACCATCTTCAAACCAGCTGCGCTTGCATTTCTGATTCGGGTTAAAAAATCTGCTATTGGATCTGTGTTCATTTTATTACTGTTTCAATATTACCAACTACCTTTTTTCACTCCTGGGATTTTTCCAGCAAGTGCCATCTCTCTAAACGTTACTCTTGAAATTCCAAATTGTCTCATGTATCCACGAGGTCGACCTGTAAGTCCACATCTATTATGTTTTCTTACTTTCGAAGAATTTGCAGGAAGTTTCTGTAAACTCATCATTGCATCCCATTTAGCTGTCTGAATTTCTTCAGAGTTATCTGTGGATTTAAGTATTTTAGTAAGCGCTTCTCTTTTCTTAGCAAAGCGTTCTACTAATCTTTCTCTTTTGCGCTCTCGCGCTTTCATTGATTCTTTAGCCATTTTTTATCTATTTTTTTATAAATGGAAAACCGAATGCATCTAATAATGCTTTTGCTTCTTCATCACTTTCAGCTGAAGTTACAAAGCTTATATCCATTCCTAATATTCGATTTACTTTGTCTATGTCTATTTCAGGAAAGATTATGTGCTCTTTAACTCCTAAATTGAAGTTGCCTCTACCATCAAATCCTTTTGGGTTGATTCCTCTGAAGTCACGTGTTCTTGGAAGAGCAACTGCAAGTAATCGATCTAGAAAATCATACATTCTATCTCCTCTTAAAGTTACTTTTGTCCCAATCGGCATTCCTTTTCTTAATTTGAAATTTGAAATATCTTTTTTAGATAAAGTAGTAATTGCTTTTTGACCAGCAATACGAGATAAATCTGCTGCAGCATTTTCAATAATTTTCTTATCAGCAACTGCATCACCAATACCTTGGCTCAAAACAATTTTCTGTAACCTTGGAACTTGCATCACAGATTTGTATCCAAATTGATCTCTCAAGGCCTGAATAATTTCTCCCTTGTATCTTTCTTTTAATCTTGGCTTGTAACTCATGATTTAATCACCTCCCCTGATTTTTTTGCATAACGTACTAATTTACCTTTATCATTTTCTTTTCTGCCTGTACGAGTTGGAACTCCATTTACTAAAACCATAAGGTTTGATAAATGAATTGTACCTTCTTTATCTTCAATTCCACCTTGTGGATTTGCTGCACTTGGCTTCGTATGGCGCTTGATCATATTTGCCCCAGAAACAATTGCTCTCATTTTGTTACGGTCAATAGAAAGTATTTTTCCTTCTTGACCTTTTGATTCGCCGCTCATTATTCGAACAGTATCACCAATTTTAACATGTAACTTCTTTTGCATCTCTATTTAATTATAACACCTCAGGTGCTAATGAAACAATTTTCATGTAGTTATTCTCTCTTAATTCTCTGGCTACAGGTCCAAAAATACGAGTTCCTCTCATTTCCCCAGTCTGATTAAGGATAACACATGCGTTATCATCAAAACGGATATAAGAACCATCTGCTCTACGAACTTCTTTTCTAGTGCGGACAACAACAGCTTTTGCTACTGTACCTTTCTTTACTCCACCATTCGGCATAGCACTTTTTACTGTAACCACAATCTTGTCACCAACTGAAGCATATCGTCGTCTTGTTCCGCCTAATACGCGAATACACAACACCTCTTTGGCACCTGAATTGTCTGCGACTGATAGTCTGGATTCTGTTTGTATCATTTCTCCTTTTTATTTAGCTCTTTCGACAATTTCTACTAATCTCCAATTCTTAGTTTTACTCAAGGGACGTGTTTCCATGATTTTAACAGTGTCACCAATGTTGCAATCATTTTTTTCGTCATGAGCAATAAACTTGGTAGTTTTCTTTACGAATTTCCCATATTTCGGGTGTTTTACTTTTCGCTCAACAGAAACAACTATGGATTTTTCCATTTTGTCACTCATTACGACCCCAACTTTTTCTTTTCTTAAATTACGTGTTTCCATTTAGGCTTATTTTTTCAAGCATTAAGCTTGATTCGAACGTTTTGTTAATTCTGTATTTAGTCTAGCTATAACTTTACGCATACTTGTTATTCTCAATGGATTCTCAATTGGAGCCATTTTATGCGTTAATTTTAAGTTTACGTACTGATTTTGAAAATCACTTAAGCGACTTTTTAAATCTTCGTTTGTTAGCTTTAAAATCTCTACTTGTTTCATTTTTCTTTTTTAAACTGGTAAAACATAATCATTGCGAACAACGAATTTGCATTTAACTGGTAATTTTTGTGCTGCTAATCGCAATGCTTCCTTAGCAACTTCGTAAGAAACTCCATCAGCTTCAAACATGATACGTCCAGGTTTGATAACAGCAACCCAATGACTTGGAGCTCCTTTACCTTTTCCCATTCGGACTTCTGCAGGCTTAGATGTAACTGGTTTGTCTGGAAAAATACGAATCCACACTTTACCTTCACGTTTCATATGTCTTGTAACTGCGATACGTGATGCTTCAATTTGACGTGAAGTAATCCATCCAGGCTCCAAACACTTAAGAGCGAATGAACCAAAAGAAATTGTTGAACCTCTGTGTGATAATCCACGGCTCCTTCCTTTCTGTACTCTTCTAAATTTTGTTCTTTTAGGTTGTAACATTACTCTTAATTTATATCTTTCTTAATTTATTTTCTCTCTCTTCTCTTGCCTGCATTAGGCTTTCGATCATTCGCAAAATTGCTATTATTATTGTTTGCAGCAGTTGAAACTCCTACGTTTGGAGACAAATCTCTTTTTCCGTAAACCTCACCTCTACAAATCCAAACTTTTATACCAAGTCGGCCATACGTTGTATGAGCTTCTGCTAAAGCATAGTCAATATCAGCTCTAAATGTATGAAGTGGAGTTCTTCCATCCTTGTACATTTCTGAACGTGCCATTTCAGCTCCGTTTAGTCGACCAGATATTTTTATTTTTATTCCTTCAGCTCCCATTCTCATTGTACTTGCAATTGCCATTTTAATTGCTCTTCGGAATGAAATACGAGCTTCAAGTTGTCTTGCAACACCATCTGCTACTAAGCGAGAATCAAGTTCCGGACGTTTAACTTCGAAAATATTAATTTGAATTTCTTTCTTCGTTAATTTTTTTAATTCTTCTTTAAGTTTATCAACTTCTTGACCACCTTTACCAATTATAACTCCAGGTCGTGCTGTATTGATAGTAACTGTAACTAGTTTTAAAGTTCTTTCAATAATTATTTTGGAAATACTTGCTTTGGTTAAACGAGCAAATAAGTACTTACGAATTTGATCATCCTCAACAATTTTGTCTTTGTAATCATTTCCACCATACCAATTAGATTCCCATCCGTGAATGTAGCCTAATCTATTTCCTATTGGATTTGTTTTTTGTCCCATTTCTTACTACTTATTTAGTTCCATCAACTACGATGGTAACATGGTTTGATCTTTTTCTAATTCTGTGCGCTCTACCTTGAGGTGCAGGTTGTATTCTTTTTAACATTGCTCCACCACCCACTTCGATAGATCGAACAACTAAATTTTCTTGTGTTATATCTGCTCCTTCATTTTTCTGCTCCCAATTAGAGATTGCAGAACGTAACAACTTACCTAAGCTAACCGAAGCAATTTTTCCATTAAAATGAAGAATATTTAAAGCTTTATTCACTTCCATTCCTCTAATTAAATCTGCAACCAATCTCATTTTACGTGGTGAAATATTTGAATTATTCAACTTTGCAAACGCAATTGATTTTTTATTTTCCTTAATACTTTCAGCTCTTAGCCTTTTTCTTGCTCCCATGAGTGTCTAATTTCTATCGTTTTTTATCTTTTTTGTTTCCTCCATGTCCTCGGAAGTTTCTCGTTGGAGAGAATTCACCAAGTTTGTGACCAACCATATTTTCAGTTGCAAAAACAGGAATAAATTTATTTCCATTATGAACAGCAAATGTTAAACCTACAAACTCAGGCGTAATAGTAGATGCGCGCGACCACGTTTTAATTACTGCTTTACTCTTCGCAACTTGTGCATCATCAACTCTTTTCATCAATTTATAATGAACAAAAGGCGGTTTTTTTAGTGAACGACTCATATCCTATTTTTTTCTTCTTTCAATAATTAACTTATCTGAATACTTGCTTTTAGATCTTGTTTTAAATCCTTTTGCAGGTATTCCATTTCTTGATCTTGGGTGACCTCCTGAATTTCTTCCTTCACCACCACCCATTGGGTGATCAACAGGATTCATTACAACACCTCTTACTCTTGGTCTGCGACCTAACCATCTTGAACGACCAGCTTTACCAGAAACAGCTAAATTGTGCTCTGAATTTGAAACCGATCCAATAGTTGCGATACATGTAACTAAAATCATTCTAGTTTCACCTGAAGGCATCTTTACAATTGCATATTTACCATCACGTGCATTAAGTTGTGCATACGTTCCAGCTCCTCTTGCAATTGAACCACCTTTACCAGGCTTTAATTCTATGTTATGGATTACAGTACCAAGAGGAATATCAGATAAATACATTGCGTTACCAATATTTGGCGTTGCAGTTTTTCCTGATAAGATTTGATCTCCAACTTTCATTCCATTTGGAGCAATGATGTATCTTTTTTCTCCGTCAGCATAAAATAATAAAGCAATATTAGCAGTACGATTTGGGTCATACTCAATTGTTTTAACAGTAGCGGGAATATCAAACTTATCGCGTTTGAAATCGATGATACGGTATTTTTGTTTGTGGCCACCACCAATGTATCTCATTGTCATTCGACCATCATTATTTCGACCACCGGATTTCTTCATGCTCGACACCAAACTCTTTTCTGGAGTCGATGCTGTTATCCCCTTAAATTCCAATGCCACTTTGTGACGTTGCCCTGGAGTTGTTGGTTTAAATTTCTTTAGACTCATTGCCTTTTCTTAATAATTATTAAATAAATCTATAGTTTGACCATCTGCAACAGAAACTATCGCTTTTTTCCATTGTTTACTTTTTTGCTCAATAACACCTTTGTTTGTGTATTTTGCAGAAGAAGCACCACCACCATAATTCATTGTGCGAACATCAACAACGGTGATACCATACATTTTCTCAACGGCTTTCTTAATTTCTAACTTATTTGCTTTTTTGTCAACTTCAAATGTGAAGCGATTTAGTGATTCACTACACATGGTAGCTTTCTCAGTAATGACAGGTTTTCTTATAATTGTCTGCATGATGATTAATTAAGTATCATTTCTATTTTTTTAACTGCACCTTCAGCTAAAATAATTTTTTTGGCATTCAACAAATCATAGGTATTAAATGAGTCTGCTGTTACGACTTTTACTTTCTTAAGGTTTCGTGATGCCAAGTAAACATTATCTGTATTTTCAGCAAGAATAAAAAGTACTTTTTGATCGTCTAATTTCAATGAAGTAATTAATGTCTTGAAATCTTTTGTTTTAGCTTCTGCAAAATTGATATCTTGCAGAACAAGAATAGCGTCATTTTTTGCTTTAAAGGCAAATGCAGACTTACGAGCTAATCTTTTTAGCTTAATGTTTAATTTGAAGTGGTAATTTCTAGGACGTGGTCCAAAAATTCTTCCACCACCAACACGTGTTCCTGATTTTACACTACCAGCACGAGCTCCACCTGTTCCTTTTTGTTTTTTTATTTTTCTTGTAGATCCAGCAATTTCTGCTCGTTCTTTAGACTTGTGTGTCCCTTGACGTTTATTCGCTAAATGTTGTTTAACATCTAAGTAAATAGCATGGTTATTTGGTTCGATACCAAAAATGTCGTCTGAAAGTGTTACGGATTTAGCTGTAACTGTTCCTGTTGCGTCGTATATTTTTGCTTTCATTACCTTCTAATTGTTAAAGTTGAACCATTTGCTCCTGGAACTGAACCTTTCACGATAAGGATATTCTTTTCAGCAATTACTTTTAATATTTGTAGGTTTGAGGCCATTCTATTTTTGTTACCCATTTGTCCACCCATTCGCATTCCTTTGAATACACGTGCAGGGTAAGAACAAGCACCAATAGATCCTGGAGCACGAAGACGATTGTGCTGTCCGTGTGTCGCTTGACCAACTCCAGCAAATCCGTGTCGTCTCACAACACCTTGAAAACCTTTTCCTTTTGTAGTACCTACAACATCAACGAATTCACCTTCAGCGAAGATAGCTACGTCAATTTTATCACCAATCGTTACGTTATCAAAACCTTTGAACTCCACCAATTTTGCTTTAGGTGTTGTACTGGCATTTTTAAAGTGACCTTTCATTGCATTTGGAGTATTCTTTTCTTTCTTTTCTCCAAATCCCAATTGAACGGCCTCGTAACCATCTCTGTCTTGTGTCTTAACCTGAGTTACAACACAAGGACCTGCTTCTATCACTGTGCATGGTAATGATTTACCCTCGGCACTGTAGATGCTAGTCATTCCGACTTTTCGACCAATAATTCCTGGCATATTCTTGTTATTAATTTATTTACACTTTAATTTCAACATCCACTCCACTTGGAAGCTCTAACTTCATCAATGCATCTACTGTTTTAGAAGAACTGCTATAAATGTCTAGCAATCTTTTGTAGGCACACAATTCAAATTGCTCTCTCGCTTTTTTCATTACGTGCGGAGAACGCAATACAGTATAAATTCTTTTGTGCGTAGGAAGTGGAATAGGACCGCTTACAATTGCACCAGTAGACTTTACTGTTTTTACGATTTTCTCAGCCGATTTATCCAAAAGGTTGTGATCGTATGATTTTAATTTTATTCTAATTTTTTGACTCATTTTCTTTTAGTTTATTATGCTGAAACTTTACCGTTAGCTTTTGAAATTACATCTTCAGCAATATTTTTAGGAGCATCTGCATAGTGAGAAAATTCCATTGAATAGCTTGCTCTACCTGAAGTAACCGTTCTTAATTGAGTTACATAACCAAACATTTCTGATAAAGGAACGTCTGCTTTTAAAACTTTTGCTCCTGCTCTATCATCCATTCCACGCATCATTCCGCGTCTTCTGTTTAAGTCACCAACAACATCACCCATATTTTCTTCTGGTGTAACAACTTCAAGTTTCATAATTGGTTCCAAAAGAACTGGGCTACATAACTTCATAGAATTTCTATAAGCCATTTTAGCACATAATTCAAATGACAATGAATCTGAATCGACTGCGTGGAATGAACCATCAATTAATTCTACTTTCATTGCTTCAACTGGGAAGCCAGCTAAAACACCATTTTTCATGGAATCTTTAAATCCTTTTTCAACAGAAGGAATAAATTCACGAGGAATATTACCTCCTTTTATGCTGTTAATGAATTCCAATCCAATTTTTTCAGGATTATCTTGAGGGGAAATTTTAACCAATATATCAGCAAATTTACCTCGACCACCAGTTTGTTTTTTAAATACTTCACGATGATCTGTATTTCCAGATATATTTTCTCTATAAGCAACTTGAGGATCTCCCTGATTTACTTCAACCTTAAATTCTCTTTTTAATCGATCAATAATTATTTCAAGGTGAAGTTCACCCATTCCAGAAATGATAGTTTGACCTGTCTCTTCATCTGTATTTACTCGGAATGTAGGATCTTCTTCAGAAAGTTTTGATAATCCAATCGATAATCTATCCGTATCTGCTTGAGTTTTTGGCTCTATCGCTAATCCAATAACTGGTTCAGGGAATACCATTGATTCAAGAATAATCGGTGCATTTTCTGCACACAAAGTATCTCCAGTTTTAATGTCTTTAAATCCAACTACAGCGCCAATATCTCCAGCTCCAAGTTCGTTAATTTGGTTTTGTTTGTTAGCATGCATTTGAAAAATACGAGAAATTCGTTCTTTATCTCCAGATCTTGTGTTTAAAACATAAGAACCTGCAGCTAATTTACCGGAATAAGCACGAACAAAGCAAAGTCTACCAACAAAAGGATCGGTTGCAATTTTGAATGCTAATCCAGCAAAAGGCTCATCAAATGATGGTTTTCTTGTTACTTCTTGGTCATTTTTTGGGTTAATACCAACAATTCCTTCGATATCCATAGGAGACGGAAGAATTTCCATTACCATGTCTAGCATTGCCTGTACTCCTTTGTTCTTAAATGCAGATCCACACATCATTGGAACAACTTTTCCAGATATTGTTGCAGCTCTCAAAGCATTTAAAATTTCTCGTTCTGTTAAAGAATTTTCATCTTCAAAAAATTTCTCCATTAAAGACTCATCAAATTCAGCTACAGCTTCTAATAATTCACTTCGTAATTGCCTTGCCTCTTCAATAACATCAGCAGGGATTTCAATTTCCTGGAATGTCATTCCTAAATCTGCTTCATTCCAAGTAATACCTTTAAAATTGATAAGATCTACAACCCCTTGAAAATTATCTTCAGAACCAATGTTTATTTGTAATGGTAGTGCATGACTCCCAAGCATTGTCTTAACTTGCTTACAAACTTTTAAAAAGTCTGCTCCTTGACGATCCATTTTGTTTACAAAACCAATACGAGGAACATTATAGTTATTAGCTAGTCTCCAATTCGTTTCAGATTGAGGCTCTACACCATCAACAGCAGAAAATAGAAATACCAGTCCATCAAGAACACGAAGAGAACGGTTTACCTCAACTGTAAAGTCAACGTGTCCGGGAGTGTCAATAATGTTAACGTGATAAAGTTCATTTCTATATTTCCAATTTAAAGTTGTAGCAGCAGACGTAATTGTAATTCCTCTTTCTTGCTCTTGCTCCATCCAATCCATAGTTGCAGCACCGTCATGAACTTCTCCAATCTTGTGACTAACACCACCGTAGAACAAAATACGTTCTGTAGTAGTCGTTTTCCCTGCATCGATATGAGCAGCAATTCCAATGTTACGTGTATATTTAAGGTCTCTTGCCATTACTTAGAATCTAAAATGTGAAAACGCTTTATTTGCTTCAGCCATACGTGTTGTATCTTCTTTCTTTTTGTATGCAGCTCCCTCTTCTTTTGAAGCAGCAATGATTTCAGAAGCTAAACGTTGTGACATTGTTTTTTCGTTTCTTTTTCGTGAATAACCAATTAACCATTTCATAGCTAATGAAGCTTTTCTTTCATCACGAACAGGTGTAGGAATTTGAAATGTTGCACCACCAACACGACGACTTTTAACTTCGACAATTGGCGTAATATTTTCCAATGCTTTTTTCCAAACATCAATACCCTCTTGATCTTCAATTTTTTTGTTGATTAATTCTATTGCATCATAGAATATTCTAAATGCTATACTTTTTTTACCTGATAGCATTAAGTTATTTACAAATTTTGTTACTACCACATCGTTAAATTTCGGATCTGGCAGAATCGCAATTTTTTTGGCTTTTCTTCTTCTCATTTTCTAATGCTTATTAATTATTTCTGCTTGGGACGTTTCGTTCCATACTTTGATCTTCTTTGACTTCTTCCTTGTACACCTGCTGTATCTTCAGCACCGCGAACAATGTGATAACGTACTCCTGGAAGATCTTTTACTCTTCCTCCGCGAACAAGTACTAGGGAGTGTTCTTGAAGATTGTGGCCTTCACCACCAATGTATGCGTTGACTTCTTTCCCGTTCGTTAAACGAACACGCGCCACTTTACGCATTGCCGAGTTTGGCTTTTTTGGTGTAGTCGTGTATACACGAACACAAACACCTTTACGTTGTGGACATGAATCAAGCGCAGCAGATTTACTTTTCTTCACTACCGCAGTTCTTCCTTTGCGAACTAATTGTTGAATAGTTGGCATAAAATACTCTTAATTTAAATAAATAATTAATCCTCAAACGTACTTTGAGGGGTGCAAAGATACCTTTTTTAATTTACTACGCAACTATGAATTGAAAAAAAAACGAGTTTTTTGTTGAAAAAAGTCTTAGTAATTGTTTTTCAGATAGTTTCCAAAATAAAAAAAGCTCCAAAAGGAGCTTGTATGATAAAATAATTCAAATTTTTTAGAGTGTTTTCTTGATAGCCTCAATAAGACGTTTTACGTTTGGAAGTGCTTCATCAATTAAGCTTGGAGAAAACGCAAAAGGTGTGTCAGTTTGAGTTACACGCATTACTGGCGCATCTAAATAATCAAAAGCATACCGTTGAACATGATAAGCAATTTCGGATGAAATAGATGCCAAGGGCCAAGATTCTTCCAATACCACACAGCGGTTTGTTTTTTTGATTGATTCAACAATAGTTCCGTAGTCTAAAGGTCGAATTGTTCTTAAATCGATTACTTCAACTTCAATATTTTCTTTTGCAAGTATTTCTGCTGCTTCAAGAGCAACTTTCATTATTTTTCCAAATGAAACTAAGGTGACATCTGTACCTTTTCTTTTAATATCAGCAACTCCTATTGGGATTATATATTCTCCTTCGGGAACTTCTCCTTTATCCCCATACATTTTCTCAGATTCTAAAAACACAACCGGGTCCTCGTCTCGAATTGCAGCTTTTAGTAAACCTTTAGCATCTGCAGGATTTGATGGTGTAATTACTTTAAGTCCGGGAACGTGTGCGTAAAAAGCCTCAAAACTCTGAGAATGAGTTGCACCAAGCTGTCCGGCAGTTCCATTTCCACCTCTAAAAACGATTGGGCAGTGGTATTGACCTCCCGACATCTGCATCATTTTCGCTGCAGAATTTATAATTTGATCAGCTGCAAGAATTGCAAAATTCCATGTCATAAACTCAACAATTGGTTTTAAACCATTCATAGAAGCTCCAACTGCAATTCCTGTAAATCCAAGTTCTGCAATTGGCGTATCAATCACTCTTTTTGGTCCAAATTCATCAAGCATTCCCTGTGAAACCTTATATGCACCGTTATATTCAGCAACTTCTTCACCTAAAAGAAAGACGTTTTTATCCCTTCTCATTTCCTCAGTCATTGCCTCTCTTAAAGCTTCTCTAAATTGTATCGTTTTCATAATTTTTTAAATGTCGGTGCAAAGGTATTAATAAGAAATTAAATAGCTAAGAGATCTATGCAACTTTAAGACTAGCTATTTTTGATTTACTGAATTGAGAATTTGCATAATCAAGCGAGACATTAAATGTTTTTAAATTCAGAGAAGGGATTTCAAACATTGCATCAGTTAAAATAGCCTCGCAAATTGAGCGTAATCCTCTGGCTCCCAATTTAAATTCCAAGGCTTTTTTGACGATGAAATCAAGTGTTTCATTTTCGAAGCTAAGTTTCACACCATCAATATCAAACAAGCTAATATATTGTTTGATTAGCGCATTTTTAGGCTCTGTGAGGATGCGTTTTAAATCATTTTCATTTAGTGGCTCAAGATAAGATAAAACAGGAAATCTACCGATTAATTCAGGGATTAAACCATATGTTTTAATATCTGTAGGCGTAATATATTTAAGAAGTGATTCATTTTCTATATTTTCTTCTGAGCTTGAACTAAATCCAATTGTTTGTCTGTTAACTCGACTTGCAATAATTTGTTCAATGCCATCAAATGCACCACCACAAATAAATAAAATATTTTTTGTGTCAATTTGCACTAATTTTTGTTCAGGGTGTTTTCTTCCTCCTTGAGGCGGAACACTTACAATGCAACCTTCCAATAATTTCAGTAAAGCTTGCTGAACTCCTTCGCCAGAGACATCTCGCGTTATAGAAGGGTTATCATTTTTCCGAGCTACTTTATCAATTTCATCAATAAAAACAATTCCTTTTTGTGTAGATTCAACATTGTAGTCAGCTGCTTGCAATAAGCGAGAAAGAATACTTTCTACATCTTCCCCAACATATCCTGCTTGAGTTAAAACTGTTGCATCTGCAATACAAAAGGGAACATTTAGCATTTTTGCTATTGTTTTAGCGAGTAAAGTTTTCCCAGTTCCAGTTCTCCCTACTAAAATAACATTGGATTTATCAACTTCAATGTCTTCTTTTTTAGACCTATAATTTAAGCGCTTAAAATGATTGTAAACAGCAACGGAGAGCACTTTTTTCGCTTCATCTTGCCCAATAACATATTCATCTAAAAGCTGTTTTATTTCCGCAGGCTTGTGTATATTTATTTCAGAAGTATTTTTTAAATTATCTGAAGGAACAGCTACTTCACCAACTTCTTCACTAACAATTCTATTTGCTTGAACAGCACAGCTGTCACAAATATGACCAGATATACCAGCTATTAACATTTGGACATTTGCACGATTTGCCCCACAAAAAGAACAAGTCGTTTCTTTCTTTGCCATGAATATTATTTTGGATTGCGTAAAAGAACTTCATCTACCATTCCATATTCTTTAGCTTCTTGAGATGTTAACCAATAATCGCGGTCTGAATCTGCCCAAACCTTATCGTATGTTTGTTTGGAATGTAGTGCAATAATATCGTATAGTTCTTTCTTAAGTTTTTGGATTTCACGTGCAGTAATTTCAATATCTGAGGCTTGGCCTTGCGCGCCACCTAAGGGTTGATGAATCATAACGCGTGAATGTTTTAAAGCACTTCTTTTACCATCAGCACCAGCGCATAAAAGAACTGCTCCCATAGAAGCCGCCATTCCTGTACAAATTGTCGCAACATCTGGACGAATATATTGCATTGTGTCATAAATACCAAGTCCTGCATAAACAGAACCTCCTGGTGAATTTAGGTAGATTTGAATATCTTTTTTAGCATCTACAGATTCTAGAAACAACAACTGAGCATTTATGATATTTGCAACTTGGTCGTTAATACCAGTTCCTAAAAAAATTATTCTATCCATCATTAATCTTGAAAAAACATCCATTTGAGTCATATTCATTGGACGTTCTTCAATAATGTAAGGTGTTAGTGAAGACTCTATATAGTGATCTACAACCATACTATTGATTCCAAGATGCTTTGTCGCATACTTTCTAAATTCGTTTCCGTCAATCATTTTGTATTTTTTTAATTTGGTATAAAATTAACCAAAGTCAGTTAAATATTTTCCTTTTTGGTAATATAAAGTTTTTAGAAAAAAAAATCCCAGATAACTGGGATTTAATAGTTCTTTTTTTGAATTCTAATTTACTGCTGCAGTAAATATTGCATCATTCATAAATTTTAAAAACTCACGATCTTTTGAAGCTTTGGTCTTTAAATTTGAATCCTTTGCGAAAGCTTGCTTTAAGTTAGTAACAACTGCATCTACACTTTCTCCACTTCTTGCAGCAACAATCGCTTTTAAGTAAAATGATTCGGAAGTAGTTGGAATAGCATTTAAAACTTTAGTTGCTTGCGGCAATTTACCTTGAAGTATTAGGGCAAGAGCTTTATTAAAAGAGTCTTCATTTAAGTTGCTTTCAGCTTTTGAATAATTTCCACTCATAATATTTAAAATAGCATTGTTATATGATAAAAGAGAGCTATTTTTAGCAGACACTGATTTAGTTTGTTCCATTAGTTTTATGGCTTGGGCTTTATTTCCATTTAGTAAAGCAACACCTGCTAAGTTATTTTTGGAAGAGGCATTATCTTTAATAGAATTAGCTTTTTCAAAACTAGTCTTAGCATCTGACATACGATTTTGATTAAAAAGTACAGCGCCTAGATTGTTGTGAGCTCTAAAGTCAGAAGAGAAATTCGAAGTAGCTAATTCATAAATCTTTACTTTCTGATTCAAATCATTTGCCAGATTTTTCCCTGCATACAATAGATGTTCGATACCTAGAATTACGGTATCATTTTGTAATGCTTGAGTAATTTCCTCATCTGTTAATCCTTTTTCAATATAATTCACCTGAATTTCAGCTCTTCTAATTTTAGGAAAAACATCTTTTTCTAATTCAACCCATGTTTTACCAAGATTTTTTATAGCTTCTTCTCTTTTATCTAAATCTGTATTCATTTGGATAGTTCTTATAATTAAATCTTTTTCGTTTTGTAGTATTGAATTTGTCTTACTAAGTTGATCTTGAAATCCAATAAAATCCTCTCCTTTAGGATCAAGAACATAATTTGAACTGTCTGAATGGCTCTTTATTTTTGCTTTTTTCATTATGGTTATGAAAGTAGATCTTACACTTTCTGTACGTTGTTGAGAGAGGCTTTGGTTTCTATTTTCAACACCATCAGGAGATGCATATCCTGTTATATTAATTGAAGTGATAGTAATTTTAGGATTCGCTTGAACAGTTGATAACCAATTTATGAAGTCTTTCATCTTTTTATTGTTTAACTCTGAGTCTTTAACAAGAGATTGACCTCTATCAAAATTTATTGTAACATTTTGGGTTTTATTTTCTTCAAAAATATAATTATCGTCTTCATAAATCATTCTGAATTCTTTTTTAACCATAAATGGAGTAATAATTGTTCCATCTGCAATCTTTATTACAGGCAAGCTCTTTTTTTCTTTAAGGCCCTTAAATACTTTTCCACTTATTGTAATGTCAGCAACCGCCATATCATCACTGTATGGAACTACCATTTCAAAAGTTGTCGTTCCACCTGGCTTAAATAAGACTGTCCTTCCATTTCCAGTTACTTTTTCTCCCTGAATCGTCCAAGTTCCAAATGTTGTATTTCCTATTTTTGGACTTATTTCTGCCTTCACCTTTTTCTGAATTCCTTTTTCAGGAACCATAACAGATATGGACAATCTAACGCTATCCCCATGCATTTCAGCAGGGTTTGGATTAACTGTGTATGTAAAATCTTTGACAAGGCTACATGAAGCCATGGAAATTGTTATAAATCCTGTAGTTAAAATAGATATCAGTTTCATTTTTATATTTTTTTATGCAAAATTAAAAATATTTTTTACAAATTAATTAATTTAGTTTTAAAATTAAATTATTGTTTTATTTTAAAGTTAATCTTAATAATTAAGTATTTGGAGTTAATTCTGCTAGTGGGATTAGAATAAAATTTCGATTTTTATATTCTTTGTGTGGTATTGTTAATTTTTCACTATTGAAAACGAGTTGATCATAAAAAATAATATCCAAGTCGATAATTCTATCTTCATAAACTCCATTAGTTTTTTTTCTACCCATTTTTTTTTCTATTTTTTTTAGCTCTTTTAAAGTATTGAGAGGATCTAGATTGGTTTTACAAATTAGACAGGCATTAAGAAAAATATTATTAGATTCAAAACCTTGTGGTTCGTTTTCAAAAAAAGAGGATATTTCAGTAACTTCCCCGATCAAAGTATTTATTTCTTCAATTGCGCTACTAAGATTCTTTGATTTATCTCCAATATTGGAGCCTAATGCTATATAAACAGTATGGTTTTTAATAGATATTAATTTTTCCTCCATTTGAAATTATGTACCATTTCTAGTAAATCAACTTTAAGATAATCCAAAGAAGGCCTTAAAGAATCATAGTTTGGCCGACAATTTAATAGCACTTCTCCACGAACAAAATTCTGACTTGAATCTGTTAAGTAAAACTGAAAATTAGTTGCGACATTTCCCTTTAGCTCAAAAAAGGTTCCGAAAACTCTATTTTTAGCATCAATAATTTGCTCAAATTCTATTTTATCAGCTTTAATTTTATGTTCATCTACTTTATCGTTTGCCAAATTTATTATATCAGGAAGTGAATCTTTTGATGGTATTGTAATGTAATATAGAAATAAGCTACCATTTAAAGGTCCTAGATTAATTTCTTGAATACATGAGTTAAAATTTGAATTCTCAATGGTTTTATAATTATACAAGGATGCTAATTTGAACTCATAGGGGCAATCTCCTTTTACATAAGTATAAGAGTGATCTGGAAAATTAATATTTAAGTATGTCGGTGGTTTTGGAACTGGTGCTGGTTCTTTACAAGCATAAGTATTCAAAATCAAGAAAGCCAAAAGAACTCTAATAAAGGATTTTTGATTGTTTTTTATCATTTAGTTTGATTTTACTTGAATCTTTATTGATTTCACTCTCCTTTTATCTGATGACTCAACAATGATTTTGAAATTTTCAACTTCAATAAATTCTTTATTCTTTAAAATTTTACCTGCTTGTTCAACAACAAATCCTCCAATTGTTTCAGCTTCACCCTTTAAATTTTCAAATACAAGTCCATCAATCCCTAAAACTTTATATAAATCATTTAGCGAGGTTCTTCCTTCAAAAATAAAAGTAGATGGATCAACTTTTGAATATTCAATTTCATCGTCATCAAATTCATCTGTTATGTCACCAACAATTTCTTCTAGAATATCTTCTAAAGTAACTATACCGCAAGCTCCACCATATTCATCTACAACAATTGCCATGTGCATTTTCATATTTTTAAATTCTTGTAGCAAGTCATTTATTTTTTTGTTTTCAGGGATAAAAAAGGGTTTTCTAATAACTGTAGACCACCCCGAATAATCCGGATTACTTAAATTTGGGAGTAAATCTTTGATGTATAAAATACCAACAACATTATCTTGTGTGTCTTGGAATACAGGAATTCTCGAGTAGCCAGCTTCTAAAATAAAGGCTAAAACATCCTTAAAATTTGAGGATATATCAATTGCATCAACTTCAATTCTAGGTGTCATTATTTGGCATGCTTCCGTTCTTCCAAATTTCACAATTCCCTCTAGGATTTTATGATCGTCCTCCGAATCGTTATCTTCTTTCGTCAATGCAATAGCCTGTTCTAGTTCATCTGTTGTAATACTAGTTTTTCCTTTTGCATTTTTTTGGATAAAAAAAGAACCTTTCACTAAAAGATTTTTCAGCCAAGATAATGGAGGTGTTTTTCTTAAAATATTTAATGGATAGACCATCCACCGAACAACTCTTAGAGAATTTTTTGCAGCAAAAATTTTAGGAATTACTTCTCCTGTCATTAACAAAATAAATGTTATACCCAATACCTCAAGAAGAAATCTTTTAATTTCAAAATCCTTTGTTGGAGGGTAAAAATCGTTTAGTATAAAAGTTGATAAAATAACAACTCCAACATTTACAAAATTATTTGTAATTAAAATAGTTGCAAGTAATTCCTTTGGTTTAGCTAGTAAGTCAGAGATTAATTTTGATTTTGCAGAATTTTCTTGTTTAATCTCTTCCCGATCTAGGGGTCTAAGAGAAAAAAAAGCCGATTCTGATCCAGACATCATTGCTGAAACAAGGAGCAAAAGAACTATAATTCCTAAATAAATATAATTATTTGTGCTGAATCCTGCTTCGGCAATTTGATACAATTCGTAACTGGGAGGTTCGCTTATCGTCATAAATATTAAAATGGGGAATCATCATCGCTACTCGATGAAAGTCCTGGCATGTCAGTAGGCAGGTTTGGAGTTCCACTTGAATTATACGGGGCAGCTGTTTTATCCGACGTTTCTAAGCGAGAAAGAATGGTTAACTCTTCACCAATAACTTCTGTATTGTATTTTGTGTTTCCTTCTTTGTCTTGCCAGGATCGCTTTTTTAATTTCCCTTCAACGTAAATTTTTGTTCCTTTTCGGATGTATTTTTCAGCTATTTCAGCTAATCCTCGCCAAAGTACAATATCGTGCCAATCAGTTATTTCTTTTTTTTCTCCTGAATTTTTGTCTGTAAATGATTCTGAGGTGGCAATTGAAAATGTTGCTACAACAGCACCATTTTCTAAGCGACGTATTTCTGGGTCTTTCCCTAAATTACCAATAAGAATTACCTTATTTACAGTTCCATTCATGAAACAAATTTACATAAAAATAACAATAAATTTCGGATTATTTTTTTCTAAAAACTTTTTTCTTAGCAGTTTTTGGTGCTTGATTTTTAGAAATATGAATACATTCTTCAATACTTAAATTTTCTGGGGTGGTATCTTTTGGTAGTTTAAAATTGTCTTTTCCGATTTTTAGATAGGCTCCATATCTACCGTTTAGCAATTGAACATCGGGGTGAGAATCAAAAGCTTTAATTAGTTTATTTGCATCAGCTGTTTGTTTTTCTACAAATAATTCTATTGCCCTATCTAATTCTATCGTCATCGGCTCTTCTCCTTTAGGGATTGATACAAATACTTTTCCAACTTGAATGTATGGGCCAAAACGCCCGGCATTTGCCTTTACTATTTCTGAGTTATATTCTCCGAGTGTTCTTGGTAATTTAAATAAAGCGAGCGCTTCTTCGAGTGTAATTGATCCGATTGACTGATTATTTTGTAAGGAAGCAAATTGTGCTTTTTCGCCATCTTCTTTTTCATCACCAATTTGCACCATTGGACCATACCTTCCTATTCTTACAATCATTTTACGCCCTGAAACAGGATGTATCCCCAATTCTCTCTCTCCTGTAGCACGATCAGAATTTTCCAAGGTGTTTGTCACATTTGCATGAAAGGGTTTGTAAAATTCCGCCATCATATCTGTCCATTGAATTTTTCCCTTAGCAATTTCGTCAAATTCTGCTTCTACTTTTGCTGTAAAATTGTAATCCATAATGCGATCAAAATGCTGATTTAAAAAATCGGTAACGACTATTCCAATATCAGTAGGCGATAATTTATTTCTATCTTTTCCGGTAGTTTCAGATTTTACCTCTCTGTTAATTTGTTCGTTGCTTAATTTTAAAACGGTAAAATTTCTAAGCTCTCCTTCTCGTTCTTTTTTCTCAACGTAGCCTCTTTTTTGAATTGTTGAAATTGTTGGTGCGTAAGTTGAGGGTCTACCAATTCCTAATTCCTCTAATTTCTTAACTAAAGAAGCTTCTACATACCTTGCAGGCGGTCGTGTATATCTTTCTGTTGCCGTTATTTCTTTTTGCTTTAATTTTTCGTTTACTTCAACACTTGGAAGAATGGATTCGTCTGAATCATCATCTTCACCGTCTTCAACTTGCGATTCAAGATATACCTTTAAAAAACCTTCAAAACGAATCACTTCTCCTTTGGCAGTGAAATAATCTCCATTATCTAAACCTCCAATTTTAATAGTTGTCCGTTCCAGTTTAGCGTGTGACATTTGAGAAGAAATGGCTCGTTTCCAAATAAGATCATAAAGACGCATCTCGTCATTTTCTCCTGTAATTGATGTTCGTTGAAAGTCTGAAGGTCGAATTGCCTCGTGGGCTTCTTGAGCTCCTGCACTTTTACTTGTATATTTTGTAGGCTTTGAATATTCAGACCCATAATTTAACTCAATTGCATTTTTCGCTTCTTGAATTGCTGTTTCTGAAAGGTTTACAGAGTCTGTTCTCATGTAGGTAATCATTCCAGACTCATAGAGTCGTTGTGCAACAAGCATTGTTTTTGTAACAGAAAATCCGAGTTTTAAGCTTGCTTCTTGTTGCAAAGTAGATGTGGTAAATGGCGCTGATGGTATTTTTGTAGCTGGCTTTTGTTGGATTTCTTCAACAAAGAAAGAACTTTTTAAACACCTGTCTAAAAGTTTTTTTGCATCGCTTTCATCTGCTAATTGTCTGCAATATTCTGTTTTTAAATTTCCTTTTAGTGCTTGAAATAAGCCATTTACTCTGAAGAAAGTACTTGTACTAAAAGATTGAATTTCTTTTTCCCTTTCAACAATTAATCGAACTGCAACTGACTGAACTCTACCTGCTGAAAGTTTTGGTCTAATTTTTTTCCATAAAACTGGTGAAAGTTCAAATCCAACAATTCGATCTAATATTCTTCGAGCTTGCTGCGCATCTACTAATTCTTTATTTATATTTCTTGGTTTTTCAATGGATTTTAAAATCGCTGTTTTGGTAATTTCGTTAAATGTAATTCGCTTTGTTTCTTTTTTACTAAGCCCCAATGTTTCATACAAGTGCCAAGAAATAGCTTCTCCCTCACGATCCTCATCTGTTGCTAACCAAATTACTTCAGATTCTTTGACTAATTTTTTTAATTCTGTAACCAATTGTTTTTTATCAGGAGTAACCTCGTAAAGAGGGTTAAATTTATTGTCAATTTCTATTGCAAGCCCCTTTTTTGCTAAATCTCTGACGTGGCCATAACTAGATTTTACTATAAATTCACTTCCTAAATACCCTTCGATAGTCTTAGCTTTTGCAGGTGACTCAACGATTACAAGATTTTTTGCCATTTAATTTTTATAAATTGAAAGGCACAAATGTAATTGTAAAATAATTGAACTCGCAAACTCTTTGTTCTAATTTTTCATTTTATTTTTTTTAACCTATGGTTATTTAATCAATTATTCTTTGTCTAAACGCTTACAAATTTTTACGCTGACATTTTGTCATAAGTTTTATATTTTGTAAGTTTGCACTTGATTTTAGAAGATATATGTCAATTGAAAATAAAGTTATTGATGAGGCTATACAGGGTGAAGCAACTTTATATCCTGTAAAAGATAAGCAAGCAATAAACGGGAAGAAATTATACCTCGAAAGCTATGGCTGCCAGATGAATTTTTCAGATAGTGAGGTTGTAGCATCGATTATGTCAAATCAAGGATATGAAACAACTCGTAATGTTGATGAGGCAGATATAATTTTAATAAATACCTGTTCGATTCGAGAAAATGCAGAATTACGAGTTAGACAACGTTTAACGGACTTCAAAAAGAAAAAAGATAAAAATCCTGATTTAATTGTTGGTATTCTTGGCTGTATGGCAGAAAGGCTAAAAGCTGAACTTCTAGAGGAAGAGAAACTTGTTGATATAGTTGCAGGCCCCGATGCTTACCGTGATCTACCAAATTTAGTTGAAGAAGTCGGAACTGGTCAAAAAGCAGTTAATGTCCTGCTTTCACGTGATGAAACTTATGCTGATATTTCGCCAGTCAGATTGGATCAAGGTGGAATTTCTGCTTTTGTTACGATCATGAGAGGTTGTGATAATATGTGTTCTTTCTGTGTCGTTCCATTTACAAGAGGCAGAGAACGATCAAGAGATCCTGAAAGTATTGTTAATGAATGCAAAGACATATTTGAGAAAGGATATAGAGAAGTAACTTTATTGGGACAAAATGTCGATAGTTATCGTTGGAACATTTCCTCAAAAGGGGAAATTAAAGATCAAAATATCCCTACAACTAATTTTGCTCAACTTATGGAAAGGGTAGCTTTACTTTCTCCTGATTTACGCATTCGCTTTAGTACTTCTCACCCAAAAGATATGACAGATGATGTCTTAATAGTAATGGCAAAATATGAGAATATTTGTTCTTGTATTCATCTTCCAGTTCAATCTGGAGATTCTGATGTTTTATTTCGAATGAATCGAGGATATTCAAGAGAATGGTATTTAGAACGGATCGCCGCTATCCAAAATATAGTTCCAAATTGTGCAATTACGACAGATATTATTTCTGGTTTTTGTGGTGAAACAGAGGAGGAACATAAAAATACTCTTTCTTTAATGGATTTGGTTGAATTTGATTTTGCATTTATGTATAAATATTCTGAACGACCAAAAACACTTGCTGAGAGAAGATTTACAGATGATGTCCCTGACGATGTGAAAGGAAGAAGGCTCGAGGAAATAATTGAAAAACAACGCGAATTTGCTCTGATGTCGAATAAAAAACAAATTGGAACTGTCCAAAAAGTTTTAGTGGAGGGTTTTTCAAAGCGTTCATCTGATTACTTGTGTGGAAGAACGAGCAGAAATTCAATGGTGATTTTTCCAAAATTAAGTTTTCAAAAAGGTGCTTATGTGATGGTGCGTATTGATTCTTGTACATCTGCAACTTTACTAGGTGAGGCAACAACAATAAATTCATAAAATGACGATTCAACAAGTAAAACAGCGTTTTGGAATCATTGGCAATTCAACTTTATTAAATAGGTCTTTAGAAGTTGCCATGCAGGTTGCTCCAACTGATATTTCTGTTTTAGTTATGGGTGAAAGTGGAACCGGTAAAGAAATTATTCCTCAAGTAATTCATCACCTTAGCGCAAGAAAACACGGAGAATATATTGCTGTAAATTGCGGTGCTATTCCAGAAGGAACAATTGATTCAGAATTATTTGGACACGAAAAAGGTTCGTTTACAGGGGCAAGCGGAAGTCGTCAAGGTTATTTTGAAGTAGCAAATAATGGAACAATATTTTTAGATGAAGTCGCGGAATTACCTATGCAGACGCAAGTTCGTTTACTTCGTGTATTAGAAACGGGAGAGTTTATTAGAGTTGGATCTTCTAAGGCGATAAAAACAAATGTACGCGTTGTAGCTGCAACGAATGAAAACATGCAAAAAGCAATTTCTTCTGGAAAGTTCCGAGAAGATTTATTCTATCGCTTAAGCACAGTTCCAATTCAACTTCCGGCTCTCCGAAAACGAAAAGAAGACATTCATTTGATTTTTAGAAAATTCGCGCATGATTTTGCAGAAAAATACAGAATGCCAGCAATTAAACTTACTGAATCAGCTGTTGAAATTCTTCAAGATTATCCCTGGCCCGGTAATATTCGTCAACTAAAAAATTTAGTGGAACAATTATCTGTAATTGAAACGGAAAGAGAAATTGATGATTTTATTTTGAGTGGCTATATGCCTATTATTACAGAAAAAATGCCCTCAGTAATTGGTGAAGAAAAAGATAGTTTTTCCGAGCGAGAGTTGATGTACAAGTTTTTATTCGATATGAAAAAGGATTTGACTGAATTGAAGAAATTGGTCTTAGATGTTATTGCTCAAGGAGGAAATTCGCCACTAAGTACAGAACAAAACACGGTAATCAATCGCTTGTACCAAGAAGTGAATGAAACGATTGATTCGCCTTCTAGATTGCTCCCCGTTGCCAAAGACAAGGATGCAGAATTTGCTTATGATAAATCCACAGATTCTTATGAGCAACATGAAGAAGTGGAAGAATCTTTATCTTTGGAGGACAGAGAAAAAGAATTAATTCAAAAAGCTCTGGAGAAACACCGTGGTAAAAGAAAATATGCAGCAGGAGAATTGGGTATTTCTGAAAGAACACTCTACAGAAAAATTAAAGAGTATAATTTAATTGATTTATGAAAATTGTGACTGTCCTTCTTCTTTTTTCTTTGTTGAGTTCTTGTTGGCCAACTAGCGTTTCTTTTAAGGATAAAGGTTCAATGCCTGAATCCTGGAAGACTTTTTCGATTAAAACATTGGAAATTAATGCTGCAAATTGTCCTTTGAGTTATAGTGCAGCCTTAACAGAAAAGTTAAAAGATGGTATTCAAAATAATACTCGTTTGGCCTTAAATACTCGTTTAGGTAAGGGAGAAGTTAATATCGAAGGTCTCATAAGTAGTTATAATGTAATGCCTTTAGCAATTCAAGGAAATGACAATGCATCACAAAATCGCTTGACAATTTCGGTAGAATTTTCTATCTTCATTTCTGAACCTAAGGAGGATATAATTAATTTAACAGCAACTCGTTTTGCAGATTTCAGTGCTTCTACAAATTTATCTACCGTAGAATCTCAATTAGTTGACGAAATAAGTGAACAGATAGTTCAGGATGTTATTAATAAACTTTTAAGTAATTGGTGATGTTAAACAGTGAATATATTCATTCGAAATTAACAAATATTCAAACATGTTCTGGTGAGGATGCAATTCATTTTGCTTCAATGATTGAATTATACCCTTATGCCTCCTCGTTCTCAATTCTCTATCTGAAGTCACTATCAAATTCAAAAGATATTCGTTTTGATTCTGAGTTAGAAAAGCATGCTTTTCGTATTCAATCTCGAAGTGTTTTATTCGATTTACTTCACAATAAGAATGAAGAACAGCAGATTTTAATTCCTGAGATCATAGAGATCGAAACGCAGCAAGAAATAACATCTGAAGAATTATTAATTGAAGAGATAGAGAATAGAGATTTAGAATTAGAAAAGCAGATTCTTTCTGCAGCCCTTTCATCAAATTATTTTGATAAAGAATTGACAAGTAATGAAAATGAGGTAGAAAATGAACCAATTGCCAACGAACCAATTTTACTTCCAACTGAGGAATCTAAAAGTCCTGTAAAACCCATTATTGAAGATTTATCAGCCAAATCATTTGGATCCTGGCTTAAACTTAATAATAGTAGAGCTATTTTGTCAGAGGAAATTGATACTGAAGAACCAAAACAAGAGTTTTATACATTTGAAAAACCTAAAAAAGAATTCTTTTCACCTGTAAAAAAGGCAAAAGAAAGTGTTGACGAAAATAAGATGCCAGTTAGTGAAACTTTAGCAAGAATTTTTGAGCTTCAAGGTAATATTCCTAAAGCAATTTACGTTTATGAACAATTAAGTTTGATTTTTCCCAAAAAAAAGACTTACTTTGCATCCCAAATAAATTTACTTAAGAAAAAATAATTTTTAACCATGGAAATCCTACTTTCAGCCCTTATCATTTTATCAAGCATATTACTTATTGTAGCTGTTTACATTCAAAATCCTAAAGGTGGAGGTATTAGTTCTGATTTTGGTTCTCCTTCTCAACTTGGCGGTGTTCAAAAATCAAATGAATTTATTGATAAATTAACTTGGTCTTTGGCGGGAATTATTGTTGTTTCTAGTATTTTAATTACGATTCGTCAGCCAAAACCTCCAAAACCAATCGAACAAAAAGCACCTAAGACTGAGCAAAACGGGAAGCCTCAAGGCCCTACAGATGGAAAGCCGCAAGCTCCATCAGACGGAAAACCGCAAGCTCCAGCTGGTGGTAATTAAAACGATTACTAATTAATTCTATTTATTTAAATGTCAGTATGTCACGCATACTGACATTTTTTATTTTTAGAAGAGCCAAAAAACAAAAAAATGCTCTTTTACTTTAAACGGCACAATATTGGAATAGGTTTAATTGTAAAATTTAATCATATTAACTATAAATTATGTCAGTAAAATTTAATCCTTTGGCAGACCGTGTTCTTATTGAAGCGGCGCCAGCAGAGCAGAAAACAGCAAGTGGTATTTTTATACCTGATACTGCTAAAGAAAAACCGCTTAATGGAACAGTAATAGCAGTAGGTTCTGGAAAAAAAGATGAGCCAATGACCTTAAAAGCTGGCGATTCAGTTTTATATGGTCAATATTCTGGAACGGAAATAAAAATTGATGGAAAGAATTATTTGATTATGAAAGAATCAGATATTTATGGAGTTTTTAACAAAAAATAATTAAGAAAATGTCAAAGCAAATTTATTTTGATGTTGAAGCAAGAGACAAACTAAAAAGAGGTGTTGATGCTTTAGCAAATGCAGTAAAAGTGACCTTAGGTCCAAAAGGAAGAAATGTTGTTATTGGAAAAAAATTCGGAGCTCCTCAAATTACAAAAGATGGTGTAACGGTAGCAAAGGAAATAGAATTAAAAGATCCAATTGAAAATATGGGAGCTCAAATGGTAAAAGAAGTTGCTTCTAAAACTGCTGATGTTGCAGGAGATGGAACAACAACTGCTACTGTTTTAGCACAAGCAATTATCCAAGCAGGTTTAAAAAATGTTGCTGCAGGGGCAAATCCAATGGATCTTAAACGTGGTATTGACAAAGCTGTAACTGAATTAGTAAAAAACCTAAAGAAAATTTCTAAGGAAGTTGGATCAGATAATAGTAAAATCAAACAGATTGCTACAATTTCTGCAAATAATGATGAAACAATCGGTGCATTAATTGCTGAAGCGATGAAAGTAGTTGGAAATGACGGCGTCATTACTGTTGAAGAAGCAAAGGGAACTGAAACAGATGTAAAAATTGTGGAAGGAATGCAATTCGATCGTGGATATTTGTCTCCTTATTTTGTTACAAATGCTGATAAAATGATCACAGAAATGGAAAATCCATTGATTTTAATTTCTGAGAAAAAAATCTCAAGTATGAAAGAGTTAATGCCGATCTTAGAACCTGTTGTTCAAGCTGGGAAAGGTTTATTAATCATAGCTGAAGATGTAGATGGTGAAGCTCTTGGAACTTTAGTTGTTAATCGTTTACGTGGTTCTTTGAAAGTTGCAGCTGTGAAGGCTCCAGGATTTGGAGATAGAAGAAAAGCAATGTTGGAAGATATCGCAATTCTTACTGGCGGACAAGTAATTTCTGAAGAACGTGGCATGACCTTGGAAAATGTTACAATGGATATGCTTGGTACTGCTGAAAAAATTGAAATCGATAAAGACAATACCACGATTATAAATGGTAAAGGAGATAAGAAAGCTATTTCTTCTCGAGTTGGACAAATTAGAGCTCAGATTGAAGCTACAACCTCTGATTATGACCGTGAGAAATTACAAGAACGCTTAGCGAAACTTGCCGGAGGTGTTGCTGTTTTATATGTTGGTGCAGCTACAGAAGTAGAGATGAAAGAGAAAAAAGATAGAGTTGATGACGCTTTAGCAGCTACACGCGCAGCAGTTCAAGAAGGAATTGTGCCGGGTGGGGGAGTTGCTTTAATCCGTGCAATTGAAAACTTAGATAAATTAAAAGGTGAAAACGAAGATGAAATGACTGGGATTGCTATTGTTCGAAGAGCGGCAGAAGAACCTCTTCGTCAGATTATTGCAAATGCTGGAGAAGAAGGCGCTGTGATTGTTCAAAAAGTAAAAGAAGGAAAAGATGACTTCGGTTACAATGCTAGAACAGATAAGTTTGAGAATTTATATAAAGCAGGGGTTATTGATCCGACAAAAGTAACGCGTATAGCTATTGAAAATGCAGCATCAATTGCATCGATGCTTTTAACAACAGAATGCGTAATTGCAGATGAACCTGAAGAAAATAACGCTGCAGCTGCAATGGCAGGAATGGGTGGCGGAATGCCCGGAATGATGTAGTATTTACAAGAGCCTTTGTGCTCTTTTCCGTTTCTTTCTTCCCGATTTATCGGATAGAGAGAAGCGACACTATATAGAAAGACTGTTCATTTTTTGGGCAGTCTTTTTTGTTTTTTATCACTCTAGTAATTTTATTCGTGGTATTACGATAGTTTAGCCTTAACTTTGTAAAATAGTAGAATATGACATCAAAAGTTGTTTATTTAGGAGATTTAAGAACTGAATGTACACACATTCAATCAGGCACAAAAATAATTACGGATGCACCTCTTGACAATCAGGGGAAGGGTGAAGCTTTTTCTCCGACAGATTTGTTGGCAACTAGTTTAGCGTCTTGTATGATGACCATTATTGGTATTTATTGCAAAAATCATGAAATTAATTTTGATTCCTGCACTGCAGAAATTGAAAAAATAATGGGCGTAAATCCTCGAAAAGTTGAAAAAATCATTGTTCATATGGATTTTACCGGAAATAACTGGGATTCCTCTACGCTTGAAAAAGTAATTATTGCAGGGAAAACTTGTCCCGTTGCTAAAACTATTGAGGACTCAGTACAAATTGAATTTAATTTTTAAAAATGGAAAGAAAGGAAACATACAAAAGGAAAGAACATAGTGATTTAATTTATGGTTTACATCCAGTTTTAGAAGCTATTAATGCTGATCGCGAGTTAAATAAAATATTAATTCAAAAAGGAATTAGTAAAGATGTTTTCCGCGATTTAAAAGAGGCATTGGCGGGTAAAGACTTCCAACTTCAATTTGTTCCTGTAGAAAAAATAAATTCGTTAACGCAAGGAAATCATCAAGGTGTTGTAGCATTTGTAACCCCAATTGAATATCAGAATATCGAAACACTTGTTGATGGCTTGCTAGCAGCAGAAAAAAAACCATTTATTTTAGTGTTAGATCGCATCACTGATGTCCGTAATTTTGGCGCAATCGCTCGAACAGCTGAGTGTGAGGGCGTTGACGCTATTCTTATTCCTTCAAAAGGTTCAGCTCTTGTTTCATCAGATGCGATGAAAGCTTCTGCCGGAGCATTGAATCGAATTCCAGTTTGTAAATCTGATAATTTAAAGGATTCAATTTTTTATTTACAGCAAAGTGGATTGAGAATTGTAGCTTGTACTGAAAAAACTGCAGCGCCACTTTATGAGGTTAATTTACGAGGTTCTGTTGCAATTATATTTGGTTCTGAAGAAAATGGAATTACCCAAGATTTAATTAACATGTCAGATATCCGTGCACGAATTCCCATGAAAGGAAATATTTCTTCTTTAAATGTTGGAGTTGCAACCGGAATGGTATTGTATGAGAAAATCCGGCAAGAATTGTATGGATAGATTTCTAGGCGCGAAATAACTTTCTTATCAAATCTGGAAGTTCATTAAGATTTCCAATAGTATTTTCATAGGAATAATTAGCTGCATTATCATTTTTAAATAAAATTGCTTGCATTCCAATTTGATTTGCTCCAGAAATATCAGCGTAATAATCATCTCCAATCATTATTGAATTTTCAGCACTTGCCTTCGCTAATTTTAGCGCGAATTGAAAAATTTCAGGGTCGGGTTTATTCTTTCCGATTGCTTCTGAGCATATAATTTCTTGAAAATAATCTCTCAAACCACAATTTGTAATTTTTATATGTTGCACTTCAGAAAATCCATTTGTTATGATGTGCATCTTAAAACCAAGGCCTTTTAATTCAGTTAATATTTCTTTTGTATTCGGAAATAATTGAATTTGCTGAGGTGATAGTTCAACATATGCATCTCCAATTCTTTTTACCAAATCATTTTCGGGTTTAAAAAAATGTTCAAGAGAAACTTTAAATCGTTCGTAGCGTAAGTTTTCTTTTGTGATTTCTCCTTTGCCATACTTGCGCCATAAGTAGGCATTTTTTTTTACGTAAATAGCATGAAATGCCTCAAATCCGTTTACTTGAGTTTCTATATTTTCATTTTTTAAGATTTGACGAATTGTAGTCTCAGAATTTCGATCAAAATCCCAAAGCGTTCGGTCTAAGTCAAAAAATAAATGTTTATCAGAAAAAACCGTGAATGCCATATACCAATGATGTTGTAATTAGCGCATTAATTGCCATTCCTAAAACAATCAGCGGATAAGTTCGTGCTTCTTTTCCATATAGTTTAGCGACTATTATACAGCCAAGGGGCACCGAAAAGAAAAAGGGCACCCAAAAGCAAATACCATAGATTGCTAATTTTGATTTTAAAATAAAAATAAAGCGATTTAACTTTGTAAATATTTTCCTTTTTTTGATTTCTTTCCCTTGTTGAAGCAATAACTCCTCTTTTTTTAATCTTCTTTTTTGCGCCCATTGAATCACAAATTCACTAGCGAAATAGAAAAATGTAGCGCTGATTGAACCGCCTAAAAATGCGGCTAAGAAGGTTTCTACAAAAGATAAACCTAAACCTGGACCTGGAATTGTTGATACGCTAAATTTAACGGTAGCGAGAAAAAAAATGCTTGATAAACCCGCTAAATTCATATCTTAACTCCATAAGCTAAATCTCCAGCGTCTCCAAGTCCCGGAACGATATAAGATTGAGAGGTTAATTCTAAATCGATGGCAGCAACAAAAATCTCTGTATTTTTTGGAAAGTGTTTTTTGATAAAAATTATGGCTTCATTTGTTGCAATTGCTGAAGCAATAAAAATTTTACTTGGTTTTGATATTTTTGCGAGCGCCTTGTAAACAGCAACCATTGAATTTCCCGTTGCCAACATTGGATCACTGATAATCCAAATTTTTCCTTTCATTTCTGGAATAGCAATGTATTCGACATAAATCTCAAATTCTTCGGGTGTTGTATGTTTTCTATAGGCAGAAACGAAGGCACTTTCAGAATGATCAAAAACATTCAAAAGACCATTGTGCATCGCTAGGCCAGCTCTTAAAATTGTACATAAAATAGGTTGTTCTTGCGGAATATTTTCAATAGAAATCCCTAATGGAGTTTTTACTTCTATTTTTTTATAGGCTAGTTTTTTTGAAATTTCAAAGCCGATAAATTCAGCAATTCGCTCCATGTTTTTTCTAAACCTCAGCGGATCTTCTTGAATTTTTTCATCACGAATTTCAGCCATGTATTTATTCAAAATCGAATTGGTTTTACTAAGGTCGGTAAGCATTTAATTCTGAGTATTAATGTTGTTTACAGTTTATTGTTTTATGAGTTCTTTGGTATAAACTCTTTGATTGGTAATGATTTTTACAATATAAGTTCCAGAATTTACAGCACTTAAATCAATAAAAGATTCAGCAAAATACTGAGAAGCGTTCATTTCTTCGCAATAAATTTTTCTACCCATCAAATCGTATATTTCAATGGAGGCCTGTTCATTTACCGCACCATTTACTTCAATTGTTGTCATGCCATTCGTTGGATTTGGAAATATAGCAATTTTATGTTCTAAATCGGTTTCATCTATGCCTAGTTCAAATCCAACAGAGAAATCATAACGGTGATAAGATCCAAAATCTCCAGGAAAAAATTCAATATATGTTCCGCCTACTTTTCGTAAGCGCATTGTTCCTGCTGTTTCTCCTTCAACTTGTGCAGAATACCAAAAAGATAAACCATCATCATCAGTATCTTCAATGATAATAGAATAACATCCCGGAGCCAAATCGAATGTATCTTTATACTGTGTTTGATTTGTTAAATTGTTTCTTTCAAAGATAATATTTCCGGCATTGTCAATCATTCTATAATTGTTTTCACTTGCTTTATTATTGGTTGTCAACCAGATAAAAAACGCTCCATCAATACGTTCTGGCGAATCAAATTTTGTTGTTTTCACACTGTTGAATTGGTATTCATCGTTTCCGAAATTCCCGTTAACATCTCGAACATAAGCTGTAAATGTCATATTGCTATCTAAATCTGTCCACCAGGAATTATTAGTAACTGGAATTTCAACAACGGTTTCTTCTAGGAAATTCAGGTTGCCTGTCCAGTTGAATTCTATATTATCGCCATAGGTTATCCAACATATAATTTTGCAAGAAGTCAATGGCATTTGACCAGTATTCTTTAAAATTACTCTCGGATTTGAGCAAGTAGGATTGTATTTGCTGTAATATTCATAGTTATTTGGGTTAAGCACATCTTTTATTGCTGCATCGTTTTGAAAATTCGGGTTTGAGTATGAAATTAAGTCATATGCCGCTATATAATTTCCACCACCTTGCCCTGGATCGGTTGTTGGAACTTGATTAATTACATAATCCAAGCTTACTGTATCTCCCGGAGTAACAAATGGGGTTAATTCAAACTCATGTTCTTTTACTAAATCACCTGGACACCATCCTTCACGAGCATAAGGCCAAGTTCCACCTTGACCGATATTTGGATTTTCACCACATTCTGTATCCTGCCAAATATTCCATTGAAATCTTGGAACGCCATTTACATTTATTTGGTGATTATTGTTTACCCATTCGCAACAAGCATAATCGCCAACCTGACCATGACCAGTCATTCTTGTTTTGATTTTAAACATCTCAGATGTGTCTGAAAGAACAACATTTGTTGCAGGAAGCACAATATCATTTGCCATGTTTGCAAAGTTATAATTCCTGAAATCTGACCAAATTGGCTCGCGTTTGTGTAAATCTCTTGGAGGTATTCCTTCAATAAATGCAAAACGTAAATCCAATAATTCTTGTGTATTGTGAGCAGCAAGATCAACTGTATTTCTCAAGTAATCTTGGTAGTCTGTGACATCGTAAATCCATGCAAAACCATTTGGACCTAAGTCAAATTGAATTCCATAAGGTGTGATGTATCTTGCAATTTCAACATCTTTAATTATTTCATAAGGCGTGTTGAAATAGGTAATAGTATCGTTGATTAGCTGTGTTGAAGTAGAGTAGGGAGTCATATTAATAATTTCTCCCTGAGGACTAAATGTGTTATAAGTTCCAATCGGAACACCGATAAAAGTATTAACAATCTCAAAATGCTTGTTTACCACTTCTTGCTCAAAAATAACAATCGGTTCTTTGATAGAAGGTCTAAGAACGGTTATTGAGTCCATGTTACCAAGAACAGTCCCTTGTCCAAAAGAAATACGCGGTATTTTCGTTGACTGTACAACTCCAGCAAGCGGTGATTCATCCCATTTTATCATACTTCCCATTGTTTCAGACCAACCTTGAGAAAGCATTAATTTATAGTCGTTTTGTGAACGGTCAACACAATAATTTACATCATCAAAATCATAATATGCTAGTAGATTACTCCAATTTGGATGAGTTGCATCAATTTTATTTTTATAATTGGCAGCAATTGTCGCTTGTGAAAGTGCCGAATTATAAATTCTAAATTCATCAATTTCACCTTTCCAAAAAAGACTTTGGTTCAAACTTGAACCTAGAACTAAGCGATGAATATAGCCGACAGCTCTGTTTAAGTTTGTTCCAGAATGCCATAAAACACCATTTTTGTAGATAAACATTTCTCCACTTGATTGTTTTTTTACAAAAGCCCAATGATTCCAAGAATTATCCATTTCTGTGCTTGTCATCGTCTTGTTTATACGATCATAGCCAGAAGAAATTCCCGCATCGAAATACATATTGTTATTACTCCAGGGCATGTGGATATTTAAAATTCTATTGTTTAATGTATCGTATGCTTCCAAGAATGTGCTGTTGGTTCCGCCTATTGCATTTCCTTTCGACCAAAACTCGATACTCAATTCATTTCCGATGCTTAAATCAGACATTTCAAGCAGGGCATAATTTCCGCCATTAAATTCAAGAACACCATTCTTTCCCTCAAAATTTAAAGCAGTATTCCCATTGATAGTCTCTGTTTGAAATTCCAACGAACTTGAAACTGGATAATCATTTTCAAATGAAAATTCTATGATAATGTTGTCTGTCCCATTCCATGCATAAGCTTGATAAAAAAGCAACTCATTTTCACCAATATTTAATTCCCCAAGAGTAAGTCCATGAGAGGCATTATAAACCTGATTAAACCCTGAAGTATGAAAGCTTGTTAGTTCGCTATCTGTTGTAGTTTTCAATGAAATTGAGGGAAATAATAATTCTCCAGAAGTTCCAAGTGAATTAAGAAAAAGCGATAATGATTGAATATCTCCAGCTTGAATTCCTGCAGCACTCAATTCAGCAGCTGTCAATAACATCTGATATTTTCCGCCATTTTTTGTAGTGTTAAAGGGCAGGGCAGAGGAAGAATTTGAAGTATTTAATGGAATAGAAGTCAAGGAAGGATTCGAACGAAAGTTCTCTATTCGTTGGTAATTATCAGCTTGTAAATAGGGAATTGGCGTGTAATTTATTAGCGCTGGAGCTTGACAATTTGCAAGGTATTTTGCTTTATCTACTCGAACAGAGTCGAAAATTCCAGTATGGTCAAAAACACGTGTATATGTAAGATAATCCCACTCTCCACAATTATATTGATCCCATGTTGTTAGTGGACTACATTTTAATTTGTAATACATCAATACTTTTTCAAAGCGTTTTGAATTTAATTCTTCAGGAAAAGTAAAATTTGCTCTTCGCGTAGTTATTGAATCAAAAGTAAAAGTCTTTACCCATGTTGTATCTTGAGAAAAGTGTGCAAAAGATAAACTAAGACCGATAAATAATAATAGAAATTTTTTCATGTTATTCTTTAATAAATTGTTTTGCAATTTTTCTATGTTCTGTGGTGATTTCAAGAAGATAAAATCCTTTTTTCAATCGTGAAATATCGAATGAGTGGCTTGAAGTATTATCTAAATGTTCTTCAATAATTCTACCATTTGCATCTAAAATACGAACTTTTATTTCAGCGGCATTATTTTTTATGGTTACAAATTGATTTGCAGGATTTGGATAAATCTCAAGGTGATTTAGTGAAGTTTCATCTACATTACTTTCAAAAGTTAGGGATTGACTTAAAACACATCCATTTTGGAAATAAACAGCAACTTGAAAAGTAGCCCCTAAATCAACTGGAATATTATAACATTGTTGAGTTTCTCCAATTATCGGTTGATTGTCCATATACCATTGATAAGAAAGGCCTGTTTCAGAGGAGCAATATACACCTGCGCCTTGATTTGGGTCATTGACAAGCGTAACAATAGGCAAGGCAGGACAAATCGATTCGTTAACAGTTCTTGGTTGTGAATTAATTCCTAATAAAAAGGCAGCGTATGACTCACAAATTCCTTTAAGTTTAAAATCAAGCCATGGATCTAATAATCCAAACATAGCAGTTTGTTGCTCCGCTCTTGTAATTGAAATAGATGGAGAAGAAACGCTTTCACCAAAATCACAGTTAAAATCAGTATTTGCATAATAGCAATGCGCTCCACCACTAATAGAAACAAAACTTTTACAAGAACTAGATAAACCATTATAAATTGGAATATGATGTTCAGCAGGCGGAGTTACCCCGTCAGCACTTCCAGAAAAAATTAAGGCGGGAACAGGTACATTTGAAGCCGAAGCAATTGCTGAAGGATTTGTTTCTGCAGGCGCCAATCCAATGACAGTTTCGATATTAGAATTATTTGCTGCGGCAAGAAAAGAAGCTCCACCTCCCATGGAATGACCTATAATCGCAGCTTTCTGAAGTATTTTCCCATTAAAGAGTGAAGATGAATTGGCATCTAGCGCTAGCATTTTGTCTGACACCTGCTTTAAATCTGTTCCAAAATCTCCATGACTTGGACCAGGAATTAAGCCGCCTTCAGTTCGTGGGAAAGCCAAAATATATCCTCTTGCGGCATAATGTTGCCAAATAGTAGCATAAGCACTCCAAGCCATTGCAAAACCATGACCAAAAGTTATCACTGGAAATCGACCTGAAGCTACAGAAACATTATCACCTGAGGTATTTGCAGGATAGTAAATCTCAGTTTGAATTTGCCTGCCAGCTCCACCACCAGAACCAAAGCCTCCTGTTCTCAAGGGATCATTAAAAGTTATAGTTGTATGTCCAATTTGATATTGAGAATATGAAATAAGGGAGCAAGTAATTCCAATAAAAAAAAGAAATATTTTCAATGCGATACTTTTGCTCAAATATAGTCTTTTATTCAATAATTAGCTCTCTTCCCCTTTCTAAAATTATGATTTTTTTATTTTCTTGTACAGGGATTTTTTTAGCGATTTTCTCAACTATTCCTTTCCCTATTTTCTGTTCATCATGCGTCGATAGGATAATTGAAGTTGAAAGTAATTCTGCCATTGTAAGGGCCTTATTTATACCAAGATTAATAGTTCCACCAAGATACCATGGAAGATGGTAAGTAGAGCAAGAAGTAATTAATACATCAGCAGTAACATGTTTATTTAGGGATTTAAAACCATGAGGAGCATACACAATTCTCTTATTTTCAAAAGAAATCAAGAAAGCATTATGAACGAGATCGAAGAGTGATTTTTTATTAATGCGCTCAATTTTTACCTTCTCAAAATCGTTAATATTGATTAAATTTTTAAAGTAATTCCATCTTTTTATTTTAGTCAAGGTATTGGATTCTGCTATAATTGGAATAGTTTGATCAAATTGAAGCAATGTTTCCTTGTTACAATGATCAGTAAATGGATGTGAAATAAAAATATAATGAGGTTTTTTTATCTCAGAAATTAATGGCTGTGGATTCAAGTGAAACTGTTCAGAAAACCAAGGTGCAAGATCTATTTGTGAAACTGTAAACCAAGGATCAACAAGTATTGATAAAGAATCACTTTCCCACATCCATGAACTGTCCTCATTCAGTTTCACAACTCGAATAGCCATGATTAGTTCATGAACATTTTTATAGAAAGACTTAATTTTTGGCGAATTTCTGTTCGATCAACAATATAATCTAAGAAGCCATGCTCTAGTAAAAATTCTGAAGTTTGAAAATCATCGGGTAAATCTCTTCCAATTGTTTCTTTTACTACACGCGGTCCAGCAAAAGCAATGAGTGCACCAGGTTCTGAGATATTTATGTCACCAAGCATTGCAAAAGATGCAGTAACACCACCAGTTGTTGGATCAGTTAAATAGGAAATATAAGGAAGTTTAGCATCCGAAAGTTGTCCTAATTTCCCTGAAACTTTTGCCATTTGCATGAGAGAATAACCTGCTTCCATCATTCTTGCCCCACCAGATTTTGAAATAATCATAAATGGTGCTTTGATTTTAATTGCTTCGTCAATGGCTTTTGCAATTTTTTCTCCCATTACTGAACCCATTGAACCTCCAATAAAGGAAAAGTCCATAGCAGCAATTATAAAATCCATCCCATCAATCTTCCCTTTTGCAGTTCGGATCGCATCTTTTAATCCGCTTGATTTTTGAGTAGCTTTTACTCGATCAGTATATTTTTTTGTATCTTCAAAACCAAGAGGATCTCCAGAAACGATATTTGGATTTAATTCTTTGTATTTCCCCTCATCAAAAATGAGTTTAAAATATTCTTCTGAACCAATTCTCTCATGGTGAGAACAGCGATCACAGACATAGTTATTTTTTGCCAAATCATTTGAAGAAAAAAGTGTCTTACAATTTGAACAACGGGCCCACAATCCTTCGGGAATTTCTTTTTTCTCGCTTGTTGAGGTTGTAATTCCCTCTTTATATCGTTTAAACCAACTCATTTTTTTTATTTAGGATAATGTATTTATATTGTTTAGGTCACCAAATGCTTGTTCCAAGCGAATCATAAAAGTTTCTTGTCCTAATCTTAAATATTTCCTAGGATCGTAGTATTTTTTATTTGGCAAATCTTCTCCCTCTGGATTTCCAATTTGCTGCTGTAAATAGGCATTGTATTTTGTGATATAATCTCTAATTCCTTCTGTGAAAGCAAATTGTAAATCAGTATCAATATTCATTTTAATTACGCCGTAACCAATCGCTTCACGAATTTCTTCTTTTGTAGACCCAGATCCTCCATGAAATACAAAATTTATAGGGTTTTCTCCAGTGTTAAATTTCTTCTGCACATATTCTTGGGAATTCTTTAAAATAATCGGTGTTAATTTAACATTTCCGGGCTTATATACACCATGAACATTTCCAAATGCTGCAGCAATTGTGAAGCGTGGAGATATTTTCATAAGTTCTTCATAAGCATATGCAACTTCTTCAGGTTGGGTGTATAATTTAGAGCTATCGATATCTGTATTATCTACTCCATCTTCTTCTCCACCAGTAATTCCTAATTCTATTTCTAAGGTCATTCCAATTTTACTCATGCGAGAAAGATATTTCTTGCAAATATCCAAATTTTCAGATATTGGTTCTTCTGAAAGATCAATCATGTGTGAGCTAAACAAGGGTTTTCCTGTTAATCTAAAATGTTCTTCACCTGCATCTAGTAATCCATCAATCCACGGCAATAATTTTTTTGCGCAGTGGTCGGTATGAAGAATAACAGTTGCACCATAAGCTTCTGCCATTAAATGTACATGTTTCGCTCCCGAAATACCTCCTAAAATAGCTGCTTTTTCATTTTCATTTGAAAGTCCTTTTCCAGCATAAAAGAGTGAGCCACCATTTGAAAATTGAACAATAACTGGGGCTTTTAATTTAGCAGCAGTTTCGATTACTGCATTTGTAGTACTCGTATTTGAAACATTAACTGCAGGAAGCGCAAAATGCTTGAGTTTTGCATAGTTAAAAATTGCTTGTACTTCATCTCCCCAAGCCACTCCCGGTTTAATAGAATTGCTCATTTATATTTTGTTTGTGCAAAGTTAAAAATTTGTACCCAAGTTTAAAATATTCTTTTTTACTTTTAGCAAGCTTCTTTTTATAATACTGAAATCAAATATATTACAAAGTTTATACTAAACTATTTTTATTATCGTTTTACTAAAAAAACTTATTTGCCTATGTCAAAAAAATACTTACTCGAAATTTTAGAAAATAACAAACCAATTTTGCAACCAACTGCGGCTTCAATTCAGTTTTTATTAAGTTATAGTAAAGCAATGGATGTAAAAAAGTTCAAAAAACAAAGGGTTTTATTTTGTAAAAACTAATTAAACGCCGAAAGGCGTTTTTTTTATAGCAAACAAAATTCTAAAACTGTATTTGTGAATTCTTCAGGTGCATCTGCATGAACCCAATGTCCTGCATTTTTAATAGTTTTTAGCGACATATCTGAAAAAAAACTTTCTAGTTCTTGAATATCATTATCTTCTATATAATTAGAAAGTTCACCACGAATAAATAAACTAGGAATTAAAACTTCTTTGTATGGAAGTGCTGATAATATTTCAGGCATAGCTTTTTCCAAAACAACAAAATTTACTCTCCATGCCAATTCTCCTTTTTCTTTCCAGTATAAATTTTTCAATAGAAATTGTCTTACACCCTTAGATTCTATAAAATCAGAAAGAATTAATTCTACTTGACTTCTAGCAGTTATGCCTTTTAAATCTACTTTATTAAATGCTTCAAGTACTTCTTGATGATGACGAGTATATTGCTTTACACCCATATCTACAACTACTAATTTTTCAATTTTTTCTGGAAACTTTTGAGCGAAGTGCATTGCAACTTTTCCACCCATTGAATGTCCGATTAAGATACTATTTTCTAAATTTAAGTCAGCAATGAGCTCTTTTAAATCATCGACCATTAAATCGTAGGAAAAGTCATCCGACCAAGGGGAATGTCCATGATTTCTGAAGTCAATTAGAATGACTCTAAAGAATTCTGAAAATTTAGTGGCGAGCGTCTGCCAATTATCAGAAAATCCAAATAAACCATGTAGGATTATCATTGGCTTTCCTTTTCCTAGCTCTCGAAAATATAATTTCATAAAATTTTATAGAATTAGCTCATCAACCTTTAACTAACAAATCGTTGATCAACTTCCATTATTGTACCACATTCTTTACATTTTCGCATTTCTTCTGAAGCATAAAATTCTTTAAAGCGTGGGATAAAATCTGTTTCAATATTTGTGAGCGGAAAACGATAAGTTTGAAGTGGATGATTACAATTTTCACAAAACCACATTAGGCCATCTACAAGATTAGTTCCTTTCCTCACTTTTTCAATAACTAGTCCGACAGTATTTTCTCCTCGAATTGGAGAATGTGGCGTATTTCCCGGAAGGAGAAATAGTTCACCTTGTTTTATTTCTATTAGTTTGGCTTCCCCATTTTCTTGAATTCGAACTTGAATGTCTCCCTCAATTTGATAAAATAGTTCTTCACTTTCATTGTAATGGTAATCTTTGCGTGAATTTGGACCACCAACAACCATAACAATAAAATCGCCTGCTTCTTTGTACAGATTTTTATTTCCGATAGGCGGCTTTAATAAATCTCGATTTTCATCGATCCATTTTTGGAGATTGAAAGGTAGCATCATGACAACTATTTTAGACTAATACAAAAATAGAACTTTATTTATGAGTAAAACATTTTGAGGAATTAAATAACTGTTAGTTTCATTCTACTTTTATTTTGGATAATTTACGTAATTTTATCGCTCAAAATTAATTCCATCAATTATGAAAAAATTACTTTTTTTATTTGTGCTTATTTCATTTTTTAGTTCTGCTCAAAAGAAAGGAACGAAAGCTCCTGTTGTAAAATTACCCTTTGATGCAGGCACCGTTTCTAGTCTCTCCTTTCGAATGGTTGGTCCAGCCCTAACTTCTGGAAGAGTTGTTGATATTGCCGTTCACCCCAAAAACAAAGATATGTGGTATGTTGCTGCAGCTTCCGGTGGAGTTTGGCTTACAACAAATCATGGTATTACATTTTCTCCAATTTTTGATAGTTATGGATCTTATTCAATAGGCTGTGTCGAAATCTCTCCTTCAAATCCAAACACAATTTGGGTAGGGACAGGGGAGAATAATAACCAGCGATCTGTTGCATATGGCGATGGAGTTTACCGTTCTTTGGATGGTGGAAAGTCCTTTACAAATATGGGTTTAAAAACCTCTGAACATATAGGAAATATTATTATTCACCCTACGAATGAAAATATTGTTTGGGTTGCGGCATACGGGCCAGTTTGGAGTTCAGGTGGTGAGCGTGGAGTTTATAAAACAATTGATGGCGGTAAGACTTGGGAACGAACCTTATTTGTTTCTGACGAAACTGGAATTGCAGAAATTGCCATTGATCCTAAAAATCCTGACATTCTTTATGCATCTGCTCACCAACGTCGCCGGAATGAATCTTCTTATATTGGAGGTGGACCAGAATCTTCACTCTACAAATCTGAAGATGGTGGAAAAACATGGAGAGAAATTATTCAAGGGCTTCCTAAAGGAGATATGGGAAGAATTGGAATCGCTGTTGCTCCGTCTGATGCATCTTATATTTATGCTATTGTTGAAGGTCGATATGGAAAAGCAGGGGTTTATAGTTCAACAAATAAAGGAGAGACTTGGTCAAAACAAAGTAATTTTAATACAAGTGGAAATTATTACCAAGAAATTTTTGTAGACCCTTTGAATAAGCAGAAGATTTTCGCAATGGACACATACATGCACCACAGTGAAGATGGCGGAAAAACATTTAAACCAACTGGGGAATCAAATAAGCATGTTGATAATCATTGCATTGTGATTGATCCTGAAAATACAGATCATTGGATTGTTGGCTGCGATGGTGGAATTTATGAAACCTATACACATGCTAAAGAATGGAAATATTACTCCAACCTTCCAATTATTCAGTTTTATAAAGTTACGACAGACAATGCAGCGCCATTTTATTCCATTTATGGAGGAACTCAAGATAATAATTCTATGGGTGGACCTGCAGCAACTGGAAATGTCTCCGGTATTTTAAATTCAGATTGGTTTATTACTAATGGCGGTGACGGTTTTGAATCCGCAACTGATTGGTCAAATCCATATATCACATATGCTCAAGCACAATATGGTTGGTTGGTTCGTTATGATAAGGTTTCGGGTGAAAAAGTGCCGATTCAACCAATGCCAGGAAAAGGTGAAGCTCCATACCGTTGGAATTGGGACGCTCCACTTTTGGTTTCTACTCACGATCCATCAACGCTTTATTTTGCTGCTAATAAATTATTTAAAACAACTAACAAAGGAGACGATTGGACAGCAATTTCACCAGATTTAACACAGCAACTTGATAGAAATAAATTTAAATTAATGGGACAAGTTTGGACCATGGATGCAGTTATGAAAAATGCTTCTACTACAATATATGGAAATATTATTGCGCTTGATGAATCTCCTAAAAAGAAGGGCTTGCTTTATGCCGGCACTGATGATGGACTTATTCAAGTTTCAGAGAATGATGGCAAAACCTGGATGAAATATAGTATTTTTCCCGGGGTTCCAATTAATACAAGGGTGAACATGTTGACTGCATCATTACACGATGAAAATACAGTATTTGCTGTTTTTAATTCACAACGTCAGGGTAATTTTAAACCCTACATCTTAAAGTCGCTTGATAAAGGGAAAACATGGACTTTTATTTCATCAAATTTACCAGAAAGAGGAAATACATATTGTTTGAAACAAGACCATGTAGATCCAAATTTATTATTTGTAGGGACGGAGTTTGGCGCTTATTTTTCAAATGATGCCGGTTTAAACTGGACAAAATTAAGCGGACTTCCAACAATTGCTGTGTATGATTTAGACATTCAAAAAAGAGAGAATGACTTAGTTGCTGCCACTTTCGGAAGAGGATTTTATGTTCTAGATAATTATACGATTTTAAGATCTCTTTCAAAAGAAATTCTAGATAAAAAAGCACACTTATTCCCAGTAAAAGATGCTTTGCTATACGTTCCTGCAGATCCACTTGGTTTAGAGGGCACAGGTTTTCAAGGACATAATATGTGGTCTGCAAAAAATCCAGAATTTGGCGCTGTTTTCTCTCTGCATTTAAAAGATGAATTTAAAACTTTGAAAAGTATACGTCAAGAAAAAGAGAAATTATTGGAAAAGGACAAAAAAGATGTAGTTTACCCTTCTTTTGATGAAATCCGAAAAGAAGAAAATGATGAAGATGCAAAGTTAATTTGGATTATTTCAGATGCTTTAGGAAAGGAAATTCGAAGAATGACATCAACACCAGCTAAAGGGTTAAATAATTTGACTTGGAATTTGAGAAGTAATAATACAAATCCAATCAAAGCAGGTGGAAATGGTTTCTTAGTGAGCCCTGGAATTTTTTCATTAAGTGTCTGTTTACTTAAAAATGGAAGTATTGAGGTTTTAGTTGACAAGCAAATGTTTAATGTAAGAGGATTGAATAATCAGACCTTAATTGCTAAGAATCCAGAAGAATTAACAAAGTTTAGGGCAGAAGTTGCAGAACTAAATCGAAAAGTAAGTGGTGCTAGCAATCTATTAGGTGAAGCACAAGAGGAACTTGATTTTATAATCGAAGCCATAATTAACTATCCAAATACTGATGTTTCATTATTAACTGAAACAAGAGCTTTAAAATTACTTATCGATGAGTGTGAATTAGCTTTATACGGTGATAATGTACGTTCCTCTAGAGAATTTGAAACAGTTCCAAGTATAAGTTCACGTTTGGATATGGTAGGTTATCAAATATATGAAAATACAGCAGGGATTACAAATACTCATCGCTCAAATAAAATTATTGTTGAGGAGGAATATGCTTCAGTTAGAATTAAATTAGATGACTTAATTAAGCGCTTGGAAATCCTTCAGCAAAAATTAGAGAGTGTTCCTATTCCATACACTAAAAAACGTTCGAATTGGAAAAAGGAATAATAATTAGTTGGTCTCAGGGAAGTTTTTTTCCATTTCAGGAAAGTAAACATGTCCCATAATTAAGGGATTAAAAACAAAATATTGGCATTTTACAAATTCTCCATTTGGTAATTCACACCAAAATCGGTCCATATCTTGGTTTATTAATTCACCAAACTCGTTCTCTTGTGATATACTAGAATTAATTCTAAACATTCGTAGATTAGTTTTACGACCTGATTTTTCACTTAGTTTAAGAATACAAAAAGGCGTTGATTTATGAAGACTATCGCATTGTTTTTTTGATAATTCATAATTTGGAATATTGAAATGTATTTTTTTATAGTTCTGTAAGTAGCGAAAAACATTTGCTGTATCAATTGTACTAAAAGGTTTATTATTTTGTTGAACAACAAAATTTCTGCCCTTTTGAGAAATTGAAAAATTACGGAATGATTCTTTAGGATAATTTACATCTACATTTCCAATTTCATTCATTTCTAAGTTAAAAATAGAAGTACAAATCCATTTGCGTTCATCCGCAAAAAAACGAGGTTCTATTATACCATTAACTCCAGAAATGCTCATCATAACAGGATATGTACTCTTCCCAGCTTCCTCACTTTCCAAAAGCATAATTTGTCCGTAATGATCTGGCGCTGCTGGACCAATATACCATGTTTTTGACCATTCACCATTTTGAAAAATTTCAACCTTTGTATGGCTAGTTGACATCAACTCAGTAAATTTAGTTTGTGATTTTTCGGGTAAATAACCTTTGAAGACTATTTTTCCAAAGGCGTCTAAAATAAAATGTACACTCTCTTGGTTTATACAGCCTCCTTTTGCTGTTTCCCATTTATTTTTTTTCCTAACAATTTCTATTTTATTAGAATATGCATCTGTTATAATTATTTTATCTACTGAGTTTGTGTCTTCTATTGCGAAGTTAATTAGTTGCGAATTACTATCGGATTGATCTGCTGATGAAAGCAATATTTTTGTATACCATCCCAATACAATTAATAGAAAAAATCCAATTACAATAACGAGTTTCTTTTTCATATTAGTATTTAAGTTGACTTGTATTTTTATGTATGTATTTTTTCTTGCGAAGTATGTTCCAAATTAATGATAGCAATAAGATTATAGAAATTGGAACAATCATATTTATCACTTTATAAAATCCAGCGTTTATATTTATTTTTTCTTTGTCAATTTCTTTAATATCAATTTGCCTACTTCGAATATCGAGCACAGAATTATCACCCATTATATAGTCAACTAAATTTTGAAAAAACTCCTGGTTACCGAAAAAAAGTGGAATTCTTCTTTTTGCCAATTCAGGCTCCATTCTTAAGTCATTAATTTCATTTGGGAAATATGCAAATTCCTCCGAATTCGGTTTTTGAATTGAGTCATATTTATTTGCAATAAATTGACCGTTTCCTACAACAATTACTTTTCCTTCTTTTGAGCTTTTTGATTTATATTTTAATTCAGGATGTTTTTTTGCATTTTCAACAGCTACTTGTAATTTTTTAGGAAGCATTCGATTATTTAGGCCGGATTTGAAGTATCCTTCGGCTAACCCAGCAAGGCATAATTTATTTTTTTCATCTTCAGGATTATCTGTTAATTTTGGATTTTTTCCAAAATTCTTTGGGAACCCAAGACTAACTAATGGTGCTAATCCAGTTCTATTTGAATTACTTGAGGAATTAAGTATCGGAAAGAGAGCAACATTTACTTGAGGTACAAACTGAATCTCATTTGCATATTTTAAGGATACAGGTTCAATATTTCGAGTAATAGGATGTACTGAGGGGCTAGCTAATACATGAAAAAACCATGGGATAAAGGGATCTTCAGCATAGGGGGAAATTTTTGGTGCACATTGAACATCAATAACATAGTTTTCTTTCAACTTTATACCGTATTCGAATAAAATATTCTCTAATTTAAGGTTCTTCCTAAGTGTATTGACGTATCCTTGAGAATTTAACGTATCTTCTTCTAAATGAAGCGTATTCATAAAACACATTAATTTACCTCCTTTCATAACAAATTGATCAATTAGAAATAAATCTTCTAATGAAAATGGTGATTGTGGATCAGCTATAATTAAACCATCAATATCATTTAGTGCTGAGAACAAGGAATTATTGACGGTTGAATCATTTAAACTAACATCAGTAATGGAGAAATATGGAGAAATCAGTGCTCGAGCTCGAAGTGTTTGGTTTAAGTTAAGTTCTCCGTGTCCATGCAAGAATGCAATTCTCTTTTTTTCTTTCTGTGTTATTCGTCTTATCGCTGAAATTAAATTATACTCTAAATTATTATGTGCATTTTGAATAACATCAGACATTTGTGCAAGCCCATATGGAGATCCCGGTTTTGTGCCTGGCAAGAATTGTATTGTGCTTTCTTTAATAATACCATTAAATGAATACGACATTTTAGCTCCTGGCCAAATCATTACTTGTCGTTGCTCACCATCTTTTAAATAACTAATTTCCATTGGTAGAATTCCCTGTCCACGATCATAAAGCTGTGCAAAAAATTCATTCTGAACCTCTTTTGATTTATTATTTGGATCTATAAAAATATATTCAATACGATTTCCAGCAACACTCTTAAAGTCTTTTAACTTACTTTTTAAAGCATTTTTAAAATTTGTTATTTCAGAGGGTAAATTTCCTTCAAGATAAATTTTAATGCTAATTCTGCTTTCAATATTTTCTTTTTTTGATAAAAAGTTTTCTGTCCCATCTGCTAATGAGTAACGATGATCTTTTGTCATATCAAATTTAAAGGAAATCAAAGAAGCAATTATGTTTAGAAGAATAATTCCTCCAAAAATAAAAAGAAGTAGCGTCCAATTATAAATGTATTTAGAAAATAATTCTTGAAGCTTCATGCCTTATTTTTTAAATGTTCTAACAACTACTAATGCAGCACTTATAAAAAGCACTATAACGGATAAAAAATACAGTAAATCTCTTATTTCAATCACGCCTTTTTTTATCGAATCATAATGAAAAGCGATACCGATATATTGAATAATATAATCCAACTCTCCAATTTGACTAAAATTTCCTAGTAAATTAAATCCATCATAAAAAATCCAACAAAGAAACATTGCTAGAATAAAAGCAACAATCTGACTATTTGTCAAGGAGGATGCAAAAATTCCAATAGCAATAAAAACAGAACCTAAAAGAGTTAAGCCAATATAAGATGTAAATGTTGCTCCTAAATCAATTATTCCAACTGGTTTACCCAAGTAATACATAGAAATAAAATAGGTGATAGTGGGAATTATTGCAATTATTAATAATGTGACTCCAGCAAAATACTTAGCGAGAATAATTTTTAAATCAGAAATTGGTCGTGTGAGTAATAGTTCAATTGTTCCTGTTCTTCTTTCCTCAGCAATTGAGCGCATTGTAATCGCGGGTATTAAAATTAGAAAAATAACTGGGGATAAATTAAAGAAAGGAATTAAATCTGCTTCTGCCCCTTCTAATAGATTCGCATTATTAGACAATATCCAATGAAATAATCCTGAGGCAATTAAATAGATAATTATAAAAACGTAGCCAATAATTGAACTTAAAAAACTATTAATTTCTTTTAAATATAAAGCCCTCATACTACAATTTAAGTCCCAAAAATATCAATTTTGAATGAATTAGAGTATATTTTAATTATCTAATTTGAATATGAAAGTTGTATTAAAAGAAAAAGTCCCACCAGAGGTAGGACTTTCATGATTAAATAGATTGAATATGATTATGCTTTCTTTACATTCACGGCATTCAAACCTTTACGACCTTCTTGAAGATCGAACTCAACTTCGTCATTTTCTTTAACTTTGTCGATTAATCCTGTGATGTGAACAAAATACTCTTTGTTCGTTTCTTCATCAACAACAAAACCAAATCCTTTGGTCTCATTGAAGAATTTTACTGTTCCTTTACTCATGTTACTTAAATTAATTAATTTTCGTAAAGTTATGCTATTTTGTTGAATATACAAATATTTTAAAAACTTAATTCGCAGATAGTTCCAAAAATGAGATTATTTGTAAATTTTTTAGGGCATTAAAACACTCAATTTATTTGAATCCATCAAAGGTTGTTTCAAGACTCCAAGCTTCTGGTTTGGCATCAAACCAAACTTTAATATTCGGCCAAATAGACTCAAAAAGCGCTGAATTTTTATAATTTTCAAGTGTTTTTTCATCATCCCAAACACTATAAGTCATTATTATACAGGGAGTCTTCATATCTTGAAATAATTTCATTCCCCTGCAACCAGGAAAATTTGTGACTTCCCATTTAACAGTTTCAAAATGCAGGAGAAAATCATTTATTTTTTCTTCTTTAAATTGTAATTTAACGATACGAACAAGCATTATTTATAAAAGTGAATTAAAATCAACTTGAGAGCCCGCAGGTTCAAACTTTACTTGAATAACAGAATCTATACGCATGCCAAACATTCTATCAGCTCCTCCAGTACTTTCATTGGCACCTCTATTTAGAGCTATTTCAAGATGATCTGTACTATTAAATAAAGCAACTAGTTCACCATTTTGGACAGCATTGTAGGTTTTAGAAATTTTATCAATAAAATATTGTCCTTTTACAAAACGTATTGTAAAGGGCGTGTTATCTCCAAATCTTTTGAAATCTGCACGTGATATATTGGTTATTAAATTTCCAAATGAATCTATGTGAATTACTATTCCTTGAATTGTAAATTGATCAATAATTGGCTTTTGAATAAAGACTTTCTTGTATGTAAAAACTTTCTCAGTAAAAGATTCGATTGGAATATTCATTGCAATCTTTGTAGCTAAAGGGACAAAACAATTTTTTGTAGTAAACTGCCACATTTCTTCATTCTTTTGGACATCAGAATATCTAAATAAGCTTTCAGTATTCTCTCCCTCTAATAAACTTCCAAAAAAACCATTGTCATTGCAAATAAAAATATGCCCATTTAATTTTAATATTGTCGGAAAACTTTGATTTTCACCATTCAGTATTGGTTCACTATCAACACCAACTATATGTATAGTTCCTATCGGGAAATCTTTATAACAGCAAAGTAATTGAAATGTCGCGGATGCAACATCAAATGGCTTAATTGTATGAGAAATATCTATTATGTTGGCATTAGGAATATCTTTGAGTATTTCCCCTTTTATAGCAGCAACATAATAGTCTTGTAATCCAGTATCTGTTGTTAAAGTTATGATTTGCATTCAAAAACAGAATTCATTATCCTAATTAATTTTTAATTTTACCAAATGTAATCTAAAAGCAATAATTAAGCTTAATTAAAATGAAAAAATAATTGAATACTGCCGACCGTTTGATTGAGTTAGTTGGAATTAATCCAGCTGAATTTTTTGGTGTTAATGATGCTAATCTCCGTTATCTCAAAACTTTTTTTCCGAAGTTGAAAATAATTGCTCGTGGAAACACGATTTTATTAAATGGAGATGAAGAAGTTATGGATGAGTTTGAACGGAAATTTGAACTTTTAGTCGCCCATTTCAACAAATTTAATTTTTTGTCTGAGAATTCAATTGACAATTTAATGTTATCAGATGGTTCAAAGCTTCTTTCAAATGATGACGGTTCAGAAACTTTAGTCCATGGGAATGGCGGCGTAAAAATTAAAGCAAGGACAGTTAATCAGAAAAAATTAGTCCAAGAAATAAATTTAAAGGACATGGTTTTTGCAATTGGTCCTGCCGGAACCGGTAAAACATATACAGCTGTTGCAATGGCTGTAAGAGCATTAAAAGCGAAGGAAGTTAAGAGAATTGTGCTAACGCGACCAGCAGTAGAAGCAGGAGAAAATTTAGGATTTTTACCAGGCGACTTGAAAGAAAAACTAGATCCTTACTTGATGCCACTATACGATGCGCTTCGCGATATGATTCCGCATGAAAAATTAGTAGACATGCTAGAATTTGGGGTCATTGAAATTGCTCCACTTGCCTTTATGCGTGGAAGAACTTTGGACAAAGCATTTGTAATTCTAGATGAGGCACAGAACACAACTCCTATGCAAATGAAAATGTTTCTCACCAGAATGGGAATGACTGCTAAATTTGTAATTACTGGCGATATGACCCAAGTAGACTTGCCTCACAAACAAAAGTCTGGTTTAGCTCATGTTTTAGATGTTTTAAAAGATATTGAGGAAATCGGCGTTATTCGTTTGGGACAGAGTGACATTATCCGTCATAGTTTGGTAAAAAAAATTGTAACTGCTTTTGAAGAAGCTGAAGAAAAAGAGAAAAAATAATATAATTAAAGATTAATGAATGCAATAACAGAATCAGAGTTTAATTTTCCGGGACAATTATCCGTCTATCATGGAAAAGTTAGAGATGTTTATACCCTAAAGAATGATTTAGTTGTGATGGTTGCATCTGATAGAATTTCTGCATTTGACCATGTTCTTCCAAAAGGAATTCCATTTAAAGGGCAAGTTTTGAATCAAGTAGCCACGATGTTTTTAGATGCAACCAAAGATATTGTTCCTAACTGGTTACTTGCCACACCAGATCCTTCTGTTGCTGTTGGACTAGCTTGTGAGCCAATCCGAGTTGAAATGGTAATTCGAGGATATTTAGCAGGTCATGCAGCGCGAGAATATGCTGCAGGAAAAAGAATGATTTGTGGGGTGGAAATGCCTGAGGGTTTAAAAGAAAATGACCGTTTCCCTGAGCCAATTATCACTCCAGCATCTAAAGCAGAAGAAGGGCATGATGAAGACATATCACGTGAAGAAATTATTCAAAAAGATCTTGTTCCGGAAGCTATTTATTTACAAATGGAAAATTATACTCGTGCTTTGTATCAACGTGGAACTGAAATTGCAGCACAACGTGGTCTTATTTTAGTCGATACGAAATATGAGTTTGGACTGCTAAATGACAAGGTTATTTTAATTGATGAAATTCATACTCCAGATTCTTCTCGTTATTTTTATTCAGATGGTTATAATGAGCGCCAAATAAAGGGCGAGCCACAAAAACAATTATCGAAAGAATTCGTTCGACAATGGTTAATGGAAAATGGTTTTCAAGGATTGGAGGGACAAACAATGCCAGACATGCCAGACGAATTTGTGCAAACAATTACAGATCGATACATTGAATTGTATGAACGAATTTCAGGAAATACATTTGTTAAAGCTGAAACCTCAGATATTGCAAATCGAATTCAGTCAAATGTTGAGAATTATTTAAATAAATTGTGATAAATCCGCCTATTTTTTAGAACTTGGCTATATACTTTAAAAATGTCTGTACATAAAAATTTAAAAAAAGTAACAACGCATTCACTCTTTGAGATGAAAAGTGCTGGAAAGAAAATATCCATGTTAACGGGGTATGATTTTTCAATGGCTCGAATTATTGATGAGGCTGGAATGGATATAATTTTAGTCGGCGATTCCGCTTCAAATGTGATGGCCGGACATGAAACAACCTTGCCAATTACCTTAGATCAAATGATTTACCATGCTTCATCTGTTGTTCGTGCTGTAAAGCGCGCTTTAGTTGTTGTAGATTTACCTTTTGGTTCCTATCAGGGAAATTCAAAAGAAGCACTTTCAAGTTCAATTAGAATAATGAAAGAATCTGGTGGACATGCAGTTAAAATGGAAGGTGGACAAGAGATTATAGAATCAATTCAGCGGATTCTTACAGCGGGAATTCCTGTTATGGGTCATTTAGGTTTAACACCTCAATCAATTTATAAATTTGGGACATACGTAGTTCGAGCAAAGGAAAAAGATGAGGCTGATCGTTTAATTGAAGATGCAATTGCATTAGAAAAAGCAGGTTGTTTTGCAATTGTGCTGGAAAAAATACCTGCTGATTTAGCAACTAAAGTTGCAAAAATGCTGACCATTCCGATTATTGGAATAGGAGCAGGAAATGGTGTAGATGGTCAAGTGCTTGTTATTCATGATATGCTTGGAATTAACAATGAATTTAGCCCACGCTTTCTTCGAAAATACAATAATTTGTATGAACAAATGATGGTTTCCTTTCAAAATTATATCTCAGATGTTCAGTCGGGAGATTTTCCAAATAAGAATGAACAATATTAAATTTTTTATAGTATCAAATTCTATTTTCTGGCTATTAATTTTAGGTGCTTGCTCCCAAAATGAAGTAAAAAATAGCCAAGTTCCAAGTGTTAAAAATAGTTGTAAATACAGTAAATGGCTTCAAATTTTTGAGCTCGAGAAATCAATAGAAATTAAAGTTTTACATCCTGATCATCCCGAAATTATTTATTCGTTTTCTTGCAAAAAAAAGAATGCAAATGCTTCATCAAATAACAAGGATAATGTATTAATTCCATGTCTAAACATTGCCGCTTTGTCTTCAACTCATATTGGAATGTTGTCAGTTTTGAATTCAGAGGATGCTATTTGCGCAGTATCTGACTCAAAATATGTTTATAATGCTTCGGTAAAGAAAGGACTTCAATCTGGAGCTATTCTTTCTCTTGGGGCTTCTCAAGAAATTTCAATGGAGCTTTTAATAAGTTCAGGTGCCAAAACTATTGTTCATAGTGCATTTTCAGGTGATTTCCCACACAGTAAGGAATTAAAGAAAATGGGGATTACTTGTATTCCTAATTTTGATTGGCGTGAAGAAGATCCTCTTGGAAAGGCAGAGTGGTTGCTATTATTTGGCTATTTAACAGGTAAAGAGGAGCAGGCAAAAAAACTGTTTAGTGAGCTAGTTATATCCTATAAAGCAACAATGAAGAAGGTAAAGAAGCAAACCAAAGATCAGCTTATTTCAGGTAATTTTATTCGTGATTACTGGTATGCACCAGCTGGAGAAAGTTACAATGCAAAATTGTTTAAAGATGCAGGAATGAATTATATTTACAGTAAAACAAAGGGCACAGGAAGTTATACTGTTTCTATGGAAAAGATTTTAATGGATACAAAAGATGTTAAAATTTGGATAAATCCAGGTTTTAGTTCAAGGGCAGAAATAATTAAATCAAATGCTAAAGCAAAAAGATTGAACTGTTTTCAAAATGGTAAAATTTATTGTTATTCAAATGATTTGAATAAATTTTGGGAGTTAAGTGCCGTTCAACCTCATCTCTTACTTTCAGATTTATATTCTATTAGCTCAAGGTCTTCTCCAAAAAATCTACATTTTTACAAAGAATTAAAATGATTAAGAAAAGAATTCCTTTTATTTTAGTTACTGCACTGCTATTAGTTCCTCTTTCTGCTTTTATTCATTTATCAACTGGAGAAATTTATGTTTCTCTAAATGATTTTTTCTCAGCGATTTTTGAATTTAAAGGTAATAATTCTACGAATGTTTTGATTAGAGAGTTTAAAATTCCGAGAATTTTAATAGCGATTGTGGCTGGTGGTGGACTTGCTCTTTCAGGTATGTTGATGCAAACATTGTTTAATAATCCTTTAGCAGGACCATATGTTTTGGGCATAAATTCCGGAGCAAGCTTATTAGTAGCTCTTTCTTTAATGTCTGGCTTTAGCTTTTTTGGTTCAGATATTGGAATAATTTCTGCTGCATTAATTGGAGCCTTTCTTGCGGGAATTCTCATGATGGCTGTAGCGCAACGAATTCGTTCTCAAATTTCACTATTACTTGTAGGATTAATGTTTGGTAGTTTTACTTCTGCCCTTGTGTCAATTTTAGAATCCTTATCTGGTGAAGGCGCATTAAAAGCTTATACTTTGTGGACTATGGGTTCTTTACAGCAGGTTGAGTTTGACCAACTCCCACTTATATTATTTATTTTTATTTGTGGTATATTTCTATCCTTCATTTTAATTAAACCTTTAAATATGTTAGTGATTGGAGAACGTTCTGCGGGTTTATTGGGTTTGAAAATTAGTCAGGTTAGATTTTTAATTATGGGAATAACAGCTCTATTAGCAGGATTAATCACTGCTTTTTGTGGACCGATTGCATTTGTTGGTTTAGCTGTACCGAATTTAACACGCATATTGTTAAGAACACAAAATCACAGCTACTTAATTCTTGGTAATTTGCTCTTTGGCTCTATTTTTCTATTGATGTGCGATAGTTTTATTCAGTTGCTTTCCAAGCAAATAGCACTTCCAATTAATGCTTTTACATCTATTATCGGCGCACCCTTTGTTGTATTTATTTTAATGCGTAAATTAAGATGATTCGATTTGAAGAAATAGAAATAGGGTATTCTAAACCTTTACTTTTTATTCCAAATTTAACCTTGGATGCCGGAAAAGTATACGCTTTAGTTGGACTCAATGGAATTGGAAAATCTACCTTCTTAAACTCTATCACTGGACAAACTTCACTTTTATCTGGAAAACTTTTTTTGAATCAACAAGAATTGCAGAAAATCTCAAAAGTTAATTTACCTAAATTAATCGCTTATGTAGATAGTAGTTTTGCTGGTGTTGAATATCTTAAAGTTTTCGATTATTTAGCTTTAGGAAGATCGCCTCATACTAATAATATGGGGAAATTGAATACGGAAGATAAGCAGGTTATTCAAGAGGTTGTTAGGGAACTAAATTTGGTGCATTTAATCGAAAAAGATACAAGTGAAATTAGTGATGGCGAAAGACAATTATGCGCTGTTGCACGTGCAATAATTCAGTCTACACCTATTATTTTATTAGATGAACCGACCGCATTTTTAGATTATTTAAATCGGCAAAAATTGATTGAGTTATTAGTTTTAATTGCTGAAAAGCAGCAAAAGACAATTATTTTATCCTCTCACGATATTGATATCTGTATAAATAATGCTTTAGAATTTTTGATTGTTTCAGAGAAAAAAATTCTCAAAACGAAGGTAAGTGATAAACAAGTAGTAATTAGGGAGATGGAAAAAGACGTGCTTAAATCGTCATAATATCTTTTTCCTTAACTTCAACTAGATCATCAATTTTTTTGATGAATGAATTAGTAATCTTTTGAATCTCATCTTCAGAATCTTTGCATAAATCTTCTGATAAACCATCGTTTTTTAAATCTTTCAATAAATCTAAAGCATCTTTACGATTTGTCCGGATTCCTACTTTTGCAGTTTCAGCCTCGCTTTTTGCGCGTTTAACAAGTTCACGTCTGCGTTCTTCTGTTAAAGGTGGCACAGATATAATAAGTTGCTCACCATTGTTTTGGGGGTTTAAGCCAAGATTTGAATTTATAATGCCTTTAGCTATCTCACCCAACATGTTTTTTTCCCAAGGCTGTACTAAGATTGTGCGTGCGTCTGAGGTATTGATATTGGCTACTTGATTAATTGGCGTCATTGATCCATAGTAATCAATCATAACGCTTCCTAGCATTGCAGGAGAGGCTTTCCCAGCTCTAATTTTACTGAGCTCACTCTCTAAATGGTTTAGGGTTTTATTGTTTGAACTTTTAAATTCGTCGTAAATCATTTCAAGATCTTCCGTCATAAAATTTATTTTGAAAGTTAATTGGATACGAGGGTTCCTATTTTTTCACCTTTAAGCAACTTTAGCAAGTTACCAGGCGTATCCATATTGAAGACGATAATAGGTAAATTATTTTCTTTACAAAGCGTAAAAGCTGTCAAATCCATTACATTTAAGCCCTTTGAGTAAACTGAATCAAAGGTAATGTGATCGTATTTTGTAGCATTTTTATCTTTTTCAGGATCAGCAGTGTAAATGCCGTCTACACGTGTTCCTTTGAGAATAACATCAGCATTAATTTCAATAGCGCGAAGAGAAGCTGCAGAATCTGTGGTGAAGAAAGGATTTCCTGTTCCAGCTCCAAAGATTACAACTCTACCTTTTTCTAAGTGACGAACTGCTTTTCTACGGACAAAAGGTTCTGCAATTTCTTTCATTTCAATGGCTGATTGTAGTCTCGTCATAACACCGTTTGACTCTAAAGCAGATTGTAAAGCCATAGAATTAATCATTGTTGCAAGCATTCCCATATAATCTCCGTGCGTTCGGTCCATTCCACCTTCCTCTGCCTGAACTCCACGAAAAATATTTCCACCTCCAATTACAATTGCGATTTCTATTCCAAGCGCTTTAATTTCTTTTATTTGTCGAGCATAGGAGTTGATACGTTTGTTATCAATTCCAAATTGTTTCTCACCCATGAGTGATTCACCGCTTAATTTTAAAAGAATTCTTTTGTATTTCATAACTTAATATTAAGCAAATATAACCAAAGGTTTTTTTTAGTACTCTTTATATCAAAAAAAAAGCTACCTAAAAGATAGCTTTTTAAAAATTAACTCAGTGAGAAGCGTTTAAAGTCTAATACTGTTAAACCTTTTTCAGAATTATTTAAAAATTGTTCAACACTTAATTTATTATCACTTATAAATTGTTGGCTCATCAAGGTATTTTCTTGAAAGAATTTATTTAATCTTCCCATAGCAATTTTTTCAGCCATTTCCGCAGGCTTACCCTCTTGAATAGCTAAATCTTTTCCTACTTCAATTTCTCTTTCAATTGTTCGTTGATCGACACCATCTTTAGTAATAGCAATTGGATCCATTGCTGCAACTTGCATTGCAATTTGACGTCCAGCATCTTTTGAAGCATCAGAATCACTGTTTAAACCAACTAATGTTGCTAATTGATTTCCAGGGTGATTGTAAGCAACAACTCTAGAAGCCTTTAGTATAGCATAGTTAGATAAATCTAATTTTTCACCAATGATTCCAACTTGTTCCGTGATTTTTTCTTCAACGGATAATCTATCATCAAAAGGCAAAGCTTTTAAAGAATCAGTTGATTCCGGAAGATTTTTCAATGCAATATTTACCAATGATTGAACGAAGCTAACATAGCCATCATTTTTAGCAACGAAATCTGTTTCACAGTTTAAAGCAAGAATAACTCCAGAAGTACAATCTTCATTCGTTTGAGCAATTATAATTCCTTCTTTAGCCTCATTTCCGCCACGTTTTGCAGCAATCTTTTGACCTTTTTTTCTTAGAATATCAACGGCTGCTTCAAAATCTCCATCGGCTTCAACCAATGCGTTTTTACAATCCATCATTCCAGCACCTGTTTGTTGGCGCAATTTGTTTACATCTGAAGCTGTAATAGCCATGATTAAATTTTTTTAATTAATTATAATTTATTTTTTCTTTGGGTTTTCTTTAGTGTCTTTTTTAGCAGTCACTTTCTTTACCGTTGCTTTCTTTGCAGTGGCTTTCTTTTCAGCAACTTTTGGGGCAACTTCAGGAGCAACCTCTTCAGTTACTTCAGCAACAACTTCTTCAGCAACAACTTCAGCTGCAACTTCTTCAGTTACTTCAGCAACAATTTCTTCAGCTGCAACTTCAGGAGCAACTGCCTCAGCAACAATTTCTTCGGCTACAACTTCAGGAGTAACTGCTTCTGCAGCAACATTTGATGATTCAGTAGATTCTTCATTTCCTCCTTCTTTGAGGTTCTTTCTGTCTTCTAATCCCTCACTTAAAGCTAAGCAGATTTGATCCATTATTAAGGTAATAGATTTCGTTGCGTCGTCATTTGAAGGAATAGGAAAATCAACTAATTTTGGATTTGAATTTGTATCAACCATCGCAAATGTTGGAATATTCAATCTGCGAGCTTCTGCAAGAGCAATGTGTTCTTTTAAAATATCAACGATAAAAATTGCAGCAGGTTGACGTGTCATTTCTGCAATTGAACCAAAAGTTTTTTCTAGTTTATCTCTTTGACGTGTTTTAAATAATTTTTCACGTTTGTTAAGTGTATCCCAAGTGCCATCTAACTTCATTTTATCAATTAAAGCCATCTTTCGAATGGATTTACGAGTTGTTTGGAAGTTAGTTAACATACCACCAGACCAACGTTCTGTAACAAAAGGCATGTTTATTTTGGTTACTCTTTCAGAAACGATTTCTTTCGCTTGTTTTTTTGTTGCAACAAAAAGTACTTTCTTTCCAGATTTTGCAATTTGTTTCATCGCAGCACATGCGTGATCCAAATGAACCATTGTTTTGTTCAAGTCAATAATATGTATTCCTTTTTTCTCCTCAAAAATATATGGAGCCATAGCTGGATTCCATTTTCTTTTTAAGTGACCAAAGTGTACACCTGCTTCTAATAAAGTTTCAAAATTTAATTTAGACATATTGTTTTTTTTGTTTACGTTCCTATTTTTTAATTACTCTTCAATAATGGAGGGGATTGAATATCAATCAGGGTACTCCAGAATTTGGATGCTAAACTTACAGCTCGATTAACGTTTCGAGAACTGGAATTTCTTACGTGCTTTTGGTTGCCCTGGTTTTTTACGTTCTACCATTCGGGGATCACGCGTCATTAATCCTTCTACTTTTAAAAGTGGCTTGTAATCTGCTGATACTTCAACTAGTGCACGAGAGATACCTAAACGTATAGCTTCTGCTTGTCCGTTAATTCCTCCACCTGCAACATTTACTTTTATGTCGTATTTCCCAACTGTATCAGTCAAAACAAATGGTTGATTAACCTTTGCTTGTAAAACATCGATTGGAAAAAAATCAGCCATTTCTTTTTTATTGATAGAGATTTTCCCTTTTCCTTTCGACATGTAGACACGAGCTACAGCTGTTTTTCTTCGCCCTAAGGCATTAATTACTTCCATAAAAATTATTTGAGTGTATCAAGATTTAATGTTTCTGCTTGCTGTGCTTGGTGCTTATGTGTCTCGCCAGCGTATACTTTTAGGTTTGTGAATAATTTTCTACCTAAGGCATTTTTTGGTAACATACCTTTAACAGCCTTTTCAATTAAGCGTTCAGGATGATTTTTCAACATGCTTTCTGCTGAAGTAAAGCGCTGTCCACCGGGATAACCTGAGAAACGAACATATTCTTTATTTTCAAGCTTCATGCCTGAAAAAGATATTTTCTCTGCATTGATGATGATAACATTGTCGCCACAATCTGCATGAGGCGTATAACATGTTTTGTATTTACCGCGAATAACTTTAGCAACCTTACTTGCTAATCTCCCCAGTGTTTGACCTTCTGCGTTAACAATAAACCACTTCTTATTAGAAGTTTCGGTATTTGCTGATAACGTTCTGTAACTTAATGTATTCACGATTTGCGGTATTTAAATAATTACGATGTTCCCTATATTTAGGGGTGCAAAGATACGATTAATGTTTTTATTTACAAATGATTTATGAAAAAAAAGCGGGAGTTTTTTTTTTACTTCTTTTTGAATTGATTAATTGCAGAAATTGTAAAATCACTTAAGACCAATTTTCCACTTATTTCTGCTCGTTCAATGAGTAGATTATCCCAATTTTCTGTTCCTTCCCAGAATATTTTTTTGAGATTACTCATAGCTTGAGGATTTGAATTCGCAAGTTTTTCGGATAGCGTTAAAATAGCAGCATCCATTTCTTCCTTTTCGTCAAAGATTTCAGTATATAATCCTTTTTCCTTTGCCCATTCTGCACTGCGCCATTCAGTAGCATTAATTGCCAACTCACTCATCGCTGATAGTCCGATTTTTCTTGCTACAGCAGGTCCAACAACAAAAGGCCCGATTCCAACTGCCAATTCTGATAATTTTACTTCCGCATTATTCATAGCAAAGCAATAATCGACTGTAGCGGCTAGTCCAACACCACCTCCAACTGCTCTACCTTGAATTCTACCAATAATAAATTTTGGACATTTTCGGCAAGCGTTTATAACATTTGCAAATCCTGAAAAGAATTTTTTTCCTTGTTCTAAATCCTTGATTGCGATTAATTCATCAAAACTTGCTCCAGCACAAAAGGCTTTTTCTCCTTGTGATTTTAGAACGATAACCTTTACTTTTTCGTCGTTACCAAGTTCATTTATCGAGCTTGCTAGTTTTTGTAGTATTGTGCCTGGAAGTGAATTGCTCATTGGATGATAAAATTCAATGCTTGCAATTCCTAAATTAGAAATTGAAAACGTAACAAAGCCCTCATTTTTTTCTTCTGCCACATTAATTTATTTAAGTGAAAACCCATCTGAACCGATGATGCTTCCATCGCAAAATATTTTTACTTTATAATTTCCTTTGATCGCCTCACCACTTTGTAAATTATAATATATTGTTAAATCTAACGCTTGATTTTGATAATCAATTTCTTTTTTATCAGAATATACTACAGTTCCATTTTCAGTCTCAATGGTATTATTTAATTTACTTTGCATTACCACTCCAGATGGACCAATTATTTGTAAGTAGATTGTTTTATTTCCTGCATTAGCTAAACTATTTTCAGAGATTGTAAAGCTACTTCGAAACTGAATAGCTTTTTTTGCCTTATCAGTTATCTCTGTCATATTATTTAATTTCATTCTCAAAGCTTCAGACACGAAGTTATAAGCTTGTAATTTACTCCCTTTAGTTACTAATGCAGTTTTTTCTTCAGCTACTTTTTTAAATTCATCTCTTTCTGTAGTAGTAGTTATTAGCTCTGTCTTTTTTACTTCTAACTCAGTTTTTAATCCAATATTTATTGTGTTTAAAGAATCAATTTGTACAACATAGCTCTTCATGATTTCTCTCAATGTTTCATTTTCTTTCTTAAATTTATAAAGATCAGATGCAGATAATTTTTTATTTGAGTTTAACTGATTTAATAGTGATTGTATTTCCGACTTTTGTTTGTTTATACTACTTTCTTTCGACTTGTCTTTTGCAATAAGTGCATCATATGTAACTAACATATCATTAAATTCTTGTTTTAACTCAGTTGAAATATTTTCTACGTACTCCTCCATCATTTTATTCAATCCTTTTATATCGGACTGTAAAACTAAATTTTCGTTCATACAATTGTTTAATTCAGTTTTTTTATTAGACCATTTATAACTTAAAAAGGCAATTAAACTCATTAGAATTAAAATGATCACTAGATATAAAAAACTTGAATTTTTCTTTGAAGTATCTTCCATTTTTTTTTATTTCGATTCAAATTTACAAATTTCATTTTTCTTTTAACATAAATTTTTAATTCAAGTTTTTTAAATTAGCAATTATTTGTATTATTGATATTATTCATATTATTTTTGTTTTTACACTTAACGATTATAACAAAAAATATAATGCATCAAATTCTTAAATTTCTATTTGCTTTTTCTTTTGTATCCATAGGAACAGCTCAATCATATTGGCAACAGGAAGTTAACTATACAATTGTAGCTACATTGGATGACAAAAAGCATGAGATTTCAGCTTTTGAGGTTTTTGAATATGTAAATAATTCACCAAATTCTTTAGATAAAATTTACATGCATTTATGGCCAAATGCATATAGAAATGGCAATACAGCTCTAGCAAAACAACAATACAAAGGAGGGAAGAATATTCTGATTTTTGGGAATGACAGTTTAAAAGGCGGTGTCGATTCCCTGGATTTTCAGTCAAATGGTATTCGTTTAAAATGGGAATATGATGCTAAGAATAGTGATATCTGTATTTTGCAGCTTCAAAATCCCCTCAAATCTGGCGATCGAATTCGAATTTCTACACCTTTTAAAGTTAAAATTCCGTCTGGTGAAATATCTAGATTGGGACATGTCGGGCAATCCTATCAAATCACACAATGGTACCCAAAACCAGCTGTTTATGACAAAAATGGATGGAATCAAATGCCTTATTTGAATCAAGGAGAATTTTATTCAGAATTTGGATCCTTTGATGTAAGTATTACACTACCCAAAAATTATGTTGTTGGTGCAACAGGAGATTTACAAACCGAGAGCGAGAAAATTTTTCTTAACGAAAAGGCAAATGAATCATTAAAAAGATTGCCAGATTACGTTTCTAAAAAGAAGAGTAGGAATGCTAATACTCCTTTTCCTCCCTCTGATAGCGAGTGGAAAACTATTCGTTATACTCAGGAAAAAGTGCATGATTTTGCTTGGTTTGCAGATAAACGTTACGCTGTCTTGAAAGGTGAAGTAGAATTACCTCAGGGAAAACGAAAAGTAACTTCTTGGGCAATGTTTGTTCCGCAAAATGCAATTTATTGGCAACATGCTATAGAATATATCAATGACGGAACTTATTATTATTCATTGTGGAATGGAGATTACCCCTACAATCAAGTTACAGCTGTTGATGGAACAATTAGTGCTGGAGGAGGAATGGAATATCCAAATGTTACTGTAATCGGAAATGCTAGTTCAAAAGAAGAGTTGGAGGTTGTCATTGTGCACGAAGTTGGACACAATTGGTTTTATGGGATTTTAGGAACAAACGAGCGGGTGCATGGTTGGATGGACGAAGGAATGAATACCTTAAACGAAATGCGCTACATTCAAACGAAATATCCAAACAACACGCGACTTTCCGATATGCTCTTGAATGGGCGCTTACATTTTAATGATTTAAGCCACCATGATCTTGGAGATGTTTCTTATCGTACAATTTCCGGTTTTGGCGCTGATCAACCTATTGAAACACATTCGGAAGATTTTACACCAACTAATTATGGCTTGATAATGTATCAAAAAACAGGCTTAGTTTTTTTATACCTGAAAGATTATCTTGGGGAAGAATTGTTTAACAAGGTTATGCATGATTATTTTGAGAAATGGAAATTCAAACATCCTCAACCAGAAGATATGCGTAAAACAATGGAAGCAAGCTCTGGAAAAAATTTATCATGGTTGTTCGATGATTTAATTCAAACAACAAACCATATCGATTATAAAATAATGAGCGTTCGTTCAATGAAAGTTGGTTCCATAGTGAAAGTAAAAAATGTTGGGCAGGTTAATGGTCCCATAACGATAAATGTATTCAAAGATTCAGTTTTAATTGAAACTGTTTGGGTGGAACCGGGTGTGGAAGAAATTAAAATTAAGTCTAATCGCTCTCAATTTACACGATTGGTAATCGATGATTCGAAGAATATTCCCGAGATTAATCGTGGAAATAATACTTGGACTAATAAGTTTCTTTTTCCAAAAATAGAGCCCATGAAATTTGAGTTTTTAATCGGTGATAATGAAACAAAAAGGACAAATGTTTTCTGGACACCTTCAATTGGCGGAAATTTATACGATGGTTTACTTATTGGCGCTGCATTCCATAATATGGGGATTCCTTTTAAACCTTTCCAATATTTTGTTGCTCCGCAATTTTCTTTCGGAAGAAAAAATATTGCTGGAATGAGCGAGTTTAGTTATACTTTTCTTCCAAAACAGAATGTTAGAATTTCAAGAATCGGACTTTCTCTAAAAAACTTTGGCTCGGATGATTCAACTGGTTCGTTTTTGACAATCGCACCTTATTGGTCTTTGAAATTAGGAGAGCGTGGTAATGCAAAACCAACAAGTCATACTATTCTTATTCAAACCATCTTTTCGCGTTTAAACCAAGAAGCTATATTAACTGAGCAAATTGGTGCATTTGCAGAATATATTTATAATGTAAATCTGCCGGATCATATTTTTAATTTTAAGTTAAGAGGTGAATACATGCAAACGAAATCTAATTCTGATAATGTTGCAAGATTATTAGCCTCGAGTTCTTACAAATACCGTTTTCTTAAAAATAAGTCAGAGAGGTGGTTAGAATTACGAGCAAATTTTGGAAATATATTTTTATATAATAATTCAACCGGTGTAGGGAATAATTACCGTATGTCAATGAGTGGCGCTCGGGGAAATCAAGATTTATTTATGGAGGAGTATAACTTAGGTCGCTATGAAACTTCAGGAATATGGTCGCAGCAACGAATGAGTAATTTTGGTAATTTCTCTAGCACTTCTGATTTTGGAAGCTCTTCTTTTTGGATGGCTTCAACTAATCTGTTTACTCAAATTCCAAAAATTCCAAAAATTATTGGTGTTTTTGCTGATTTTGGTGCATTTTATGATGGAGCTACTGTTCATTCTATGTATAATGCAGGAATTGGAATAAGGCTTTCAGGTATTTTAAGTATTTCGTTTCCTTTTGTGCAAAGCTCGAATATGGGTACTGATATATTTACTAACTATCAAAATAAAATCCGATTCACATTAAAATTAAATCCTGTTAATAAGGGAATTTTAAATCAGATATTAAACTAACTTTAAACAAATAAAAATTTTTATGACTGAATCAACTGAATCAAAAGTATCATTTGGCAAAGTTTTTTGGCCAAGTTTAGTAGCAATTATGATTGCAAGCATTGCAGGCCTTGTATTTTTCTTTTTGATTTTAGGAGGGATTATTGGTGCTTTTAGTGATTTTGGACCTGAACCTCTGGCACTAAAAGAAAAAACAATCCTGCACATGCAATTAAAGGGCACTATTCTAGAAAAAGCTGATACTGAACTTGATCCTACAACATTTACAATTTCTAAAAGTATTGGACTTCCTGATATTTTATATGGCTTAACAAAGGCGAAAGAAGATAAAATGATTAAAGGACTTTTTATTGATGTTTCGGATGTAGATTGTGGTATGGCAACAGCACGAGAGATAAGAAATGCACTAAAAGATTTTCAGAAAAGCGGAAAGTTTGTGGTTGCTTATAACTCAGGAGAGTATATTTCACAAAAAGCATATTACATAAGCTCTGCTGCAAAAGAAGCGTTTGGATTTCCAACTTCTGTTTTTCAATTAACAGGATTGGGTGGTGAAATGATGTATTACAAAGGGATGTTGGATAAATTAGATTTAGAAGTGGAAATTATTCGTGGAAAAAACAATGATTTTAAAAGTGCTGTTGAACCATTTTTTAGAACAAACATGAGTGATTCTAGTCGTGTGCAAGTTCAGCGCTATATCACATCTATTTGGGAAGATATGTGCAACGACATTGCATTAGACCGTAAGATAAAACCGGAAGAGTTAAATCTTATAGCTGATGAGTTAAAAATTAATCGCGCTGAGGATGCTGTTTCTTTTGGACTTTTAGATGGTGTGAAATACAGAGATGAAATGATGGAATATTTAATGAAAAAAGTTTCTGAAAAGTCAGAAGATAAGCTAGAATTTCAGAATTTTGAGAAATATGCAAAAAGAACATTTTCCGATGAACAGGATATCGTAAAGAATCAAGATCCTTCTATTGCAGTCATTTTAGCAGAAGGTGAGGTTTCTACTGACGGAGATGGCTTGAGTTCTTTTGAAATCTGTAAACTTTTTAAAAAGGTAAGAAATGAAAAATCAATTAAAACTGTTGTTTTTCGTATAAATAGTCCTGGAGGAAGCGCTTTGGCAAGCGAAGAAATTTGGCGCGAGGTTGCGTTAACAAATAAAGTAAAAAAAGTAATCGTTTCTATGGGAGATGTTGCAGCTTCTGGAGGTTATTACATTGCAAGTCCAGCTTATAAGATTTTTGCTGAATCAACTACAATTACAGGGTCAATTGGTGTCTTTGGAATGATTCCTTATACTGGAAAGATGCTTCAAAACAAATTGGGCATTTCATTCGACCAAGTTAGTACAAACAAACATTCTGTGATTTCTTCTAATCGCAAATTAAGCCCTGAAGAATTGGCTATTACACAAGCTGAGGTGGATCAGATTTACGATCAATTTTTAAAGCGTGTTGCAGATGGTCGCAAGATGACAAAAGACGAGGTAAACGTTATTGCTCGAGGTCGCGTTTGGACAGGTCGAGATGCTTTACGAATCGGTTTAGTAGATCAATTGGGTGGCTTGCCTGATGCTATCGCTTTTGCAACAAATAATGCTAAATTAAAAAATCCTAAAGTTATATATTACCCGCTTAAGGAAGATGATTCATTTTCAGATCTCATTGAAATGCTCGAAGAAGAAACGGAAAAGGATGTCCGTATAAAATCAAATGCTATGCCCAAAGAATTTATGGAATATTACGAGAAGTTGAAGAAAATTGAAGGAATGTCTGGAATTCAAATGAGATTGCCCTATGATTTAACAATCAAATAATCGGATTAAAATAATTTCGGGAATTTAATCGGATTTTCCTCTGTTAAAATTCCGTATGCTTTCTCAACAATGTCATCGATACTCGGTTTTGAGAAATAATCCCCATCTGATCCGTATGCTGGTCTATGATCTTTAGCACTTAATGTTTCTGGTGCTGAGTCTAAGAAATTATATGCTTTTTGTTCAACAAGAATTTTATCTAAGATAAAAGCAGTAGCTCCGCTGCTAACATCTTCATCAACAATTAATAAACGATTTGTTTTCTCCAATGATTTAGCAATAACATGATGAATATCAAAGGGTAAAAGTGTCTGCACATCGATTAATTCGACAGAAATACCCATTTCTTCTAACGTTTTTCCTGCAACTTCACATAAATTAAAGGTAGAGCCATAAGAAACGATCGTTAAATCTGTGCCATTTTGTGTGATTTCAGGAATTCCTAAGGGCTCTCTGAACTCTCCAATATTAATCGGTAAGCGTTCTTTCGTTCTGTAACCGTTTAATGGCTCTATAACTAAGGCCGGTTCATCTGCTTGCATCAAAGTATTGTAAAATCCAGCTGCTTTTGTCATATTCCTAGGCACGCAAATATGCATTCCACGCAATGAATTAACAATCATTCCCATAGGAGAACCGCTGTGCCAAATTCCTTCCAAGCGATGTCCTCGTGTACTAATTATTAATGGTGCTTTTTGTCCTCCTTTTGTGCGATATTGAAGTGTTGCAAGATCGTCTGATAAGATTTGAATTGCATACAAAAGATAATCCAAGTATTGAATTTCTGCGATTGGGCGCAAACCTCGCATCGCTAAACCAATTCCTTGACCGATAATCGTACATTCACGAATGCCTGTATCAAAAACTCTCAAATCACCAAATTGATCTTGAAGCCCCTCCAAGGTTTGATTAACACCACCAATTTTTCCAGCATCTTCTCCAAAAACTAATAATTCAGGAAACTTTTCTAATAATTTTCTGTAATTGTCTCGAAGAATAATTCTGCCGTCTTCCATGGCAATTTCTTGATCGTATTCAGGGGGAATAGCTGCGATTTTTAATGCTGATTTTGCTGATTCAGAATGAAGATGTGAGCTATAACGATCAAAATTTTCTTTAATATTTCCGCTAATCCACTCTGATAATATTATTTTTGCAGGAGAATTCTCCGCTCTTACCATGCGTAATACTTTTCTAGCTAAGCTTACAATATCTTTGCGAATTGGTTCAATTGTTTTTTCAAGTCCTTCAATTTCTTTGGTAATAAATACGCCATTTGGACTTTCATCTGCCAAAGATTTTAAGATAGCAATTAGCGCTGAATAATCTTTTTTAATAGAATCATTAAAAGATTTCCATGCAGTATTTTTTGCAAGGCGCACCTTTTCCTTTGCTTCGTTCTGTATTGTTTCTAAATCTTCTAAACTTGCGAGGGCTAAGCCATTTACATTAAATGCTAAAATCCATTCTTTAAATTTCTGAATACAGTCGAAATCTATCTCCCATTTTAAGCGTTCTTCAGATTTATAACGTTCGTGTGAACCTGATGTTGAATGACCTTGAGGTTGATTTACCTCCATTACATGAACTAAAACTGGAACATGCTCAGTACGCGCTAAGTGAACAGCTTTTTCATAAGTTTCACAAAGATCTGCATAATCCCAACCTTTTGTAACGAAAATTTCGTAGCCAGTTTTTTCTTTTGTACGCTGCATTCCTGCTAAAGCCTCTGAAATACTTCCTTTTGTAGTTTGAATTTCTCTTGGCACGGAAATTCCAAATCCGTCGTCCCAAATCGACATAACCATTGGAACTTGAAGAACGCCTGCTGCGTTAATTGTTTCCCAAAATGGTCCTTCTGAGGTAGAAGCATCGCCTATTGTTCCAAATGCTACTTCATTTCCTTCGTTACTAAAATTTTTAAATTCCGATAAATCCCGTAATTGAGAATTGTTACGATACATTTTTGATGCCAATGCTAAACCAAGTAATCGGGGCATTTGTCCAGCAGTTGGAGAAATATCTGCAGCGCTATTTTTTTTTGACATTAAATTTTGCCACTCACCATTTTCATCGAGATTCCGTGTAGAAAAATGACCGCCCATCTGCCGTCCAGCTGATTGAGGTTCGAATTCTAAATCAGTATGTGCATATAAACTTGCAAAATATTGTTCAATTGTTAATTCCTCAATTGCCATCATGATTGTTTGATCACGGTAATATCCAGAACGAAAATCGCCATTTTGGAATTGTTTAGCAAGTGCAATTTGAGCTAGTTCTTTTCCATCTCCAAAAATTCCAAATTTTGCTTTTCCAGTAAGAACTTCTTTTCTTCCTAGAAGTGATGTTTCTCGAGATTCACAAACCAAGCGATAATCAGCTAAGATTTGATCCTTAAATGTATTAAAGTCAATTGCTGTATTTTCACTAATTGTTGTGCTTTCAGTCATATTTTTGAAATCAGAGACAAATATACGGAAAAGTCATTTGTAAGAGAAAATTTACGAATTTTGAATAAATTATTTTAAATGGTAAAGATTGAATTGTGCGCAGCCACCCTAGAGGCAGTTTTATTAGCAAAAGAAAAGGGATTAGACCGAATTGAACTTTGTCAAAACCTTGAACAGGGAGGACTTACACCATCATTTGGCATGATCGAATATGCAATGGATTTAGGGCTAGAAACACATGTGTTAATTCGCCCAAGAGCCGGAGGATTTTGTTATTCTAAAGAAGAACTAAAAGTTATTTTTAAGGATATTATCTCCTGTAAGAAACTTGGCGTTCATGGAGTTGTAGTTGGCTTTCTAAAAAATAATTTTGAAATCGATCAAGATGTTTTAAAGCAAATAAATGCAATTAGTGGCGATTTGGTTTTAACATTTCATCGTGCTTTTGATGAAACAATAGACTGGAAAAAATCAATGGATATTTTGATTAAACACAACTTTAAAAGAATTCTGTCATCTGGTTTTAGTTCCAATGTAGACAATGGATTTACGGTCCTAAAAGAAATGATAGCTTATTCAAATAATCGAATTGAAATTATGCCGGGTGGAGGTGTAAGTGCTTCAAATGCACAAAAAATTATTCGTGAATTAAAACCAAAAGGCATTCATTTTTCAGCAACCACAAATACACTTTTGGATGAAGATTCTGCATTTTCAGAAAAAGTCTTGAAGGTTGATCCAAAAAAAGTAAATCGAATTGTATCAATTATCAGAGAGTAAGCCTTTGTACAAAATGAACTATTCAATGTTCTATTTAGTATCTTTGCATCTAAATTAAAATAAATGGCTTTAAAATGTGGAATTGTAGGATTACCGAATGTTGGAAAATCTACACTTTTTAATTGTTTGTCAAACGCAAAAGCACAAGCTGCGAACTTTCCTTTTTGTACTATTGAACCAAATATCGGTACTATTTCTATTCCCGACGAACGTTTGGAAAAATTAGAAGTCTTGGTTAAGCCTGAGCGAGTTGTTCCCACTACCATGGAAATTGTTGATATCGCAGGTCTTGTGAAAGGTGCTTCAAAAGGTGAAGGGCTTGGCAATCAATTTTTAGCAAATATTAGGGAAACAGATGCAATTTTACATGTATTGCGTTGTTTTGACGATGATAATGTTATTCACGTTGATGGAAATGTAAATCCTATTCGCGATAAAGAAATTATTGATATTGAATTACAACTTAAGGATTTAGATACAATTGAAAAAAAAATAAGTAGCTTATCGCGAATTATCAAATCTGGAGATAAAGATTCTGTGAAAGAAAATGAATTAGCACTAAAAATAAAAGAAGGTCTAGAAAAAGGTTTTTCAACACGCGCTTTAGATTTTACACAAGAAGAACGCGACATTGTTCACCGTTTTAATTTGATAACTTCAAAACCTGTTTTATATGTTTGTAATGTTGATGAAGCATCTGTAAAAACAGGAAATCATCATGTTGAAAGTGTTATAAAATCAGTGGCGAATGAAAAAGCACAAGTGTTAATGATTGGTGCTAAAATCGAAGCAGATATTACCGAGTTGGAAACCTACGATGAACGTCAACTATTTTTAGACGAATTGGGATTAGAGGAACCCGGTGTAAATCGCTTGATTCGATCTGCATATTCCTTATTGAATTTACAAACCTATTTTACTGCTGGAGTTAAGGAAGTTCGTGCATGGACAATCCGAAAAGGAATGACTGCGCCTCAAGCAGCAAGTGTAATTCATACAGATTTTGAAAAAGGCTTCATCCGCGCTGAGGTAATGAAATATACAGATTTTATTTTTTTTGGCTCTGAATTGGCATTGAAGGAAGCAGGGAAATTTAAAGTAGAAGGAAAAGAATACATTGTTGAAGATGGCGATTTAATGCATTTTAGATTCAATGTCTAATTTTATTTTGATTTTCAAATAGTAGTATAATTTTAAGGATATGATAGCAGCAAATAATCCAAATTTAAAATCGTGGGTAAGCGTTCCTGAAAATTCTGATTTTCCCATTCAAAATTTACCTTTTGGAATTATAAGCAGCGCTATTCTTTCAAAAAGAGTTGCTGTGAGAATTGGAGATTATGCACTCGATTTAAAAGTGTTAGCTGAACTGGGGTATTTGAAAGATACAGGTTTTGACAGCAGTGATTTTGATGCGCCTTTTTTAAATCCGATGATGAAAAAAGGAAAACTTGCGGTTAGAGGATTGCGCAATCGGATTTCAGAATTATTGCTTGATACCTCAACTTCTCTTCAAAATAATCCTTCTCAAATTGAACAAGTACTTCATTTAATTTCATCTGTAGAAGTGTCTATGCCTGTCGAAATTGGTGATTACACAGATTTTTATTCCAGTAAAGAACATGCTACAAATGTTGGAATGATGTTTCGGGATCCTGCAAATGCGCTCTTGCCAAATTGGTTGTGGATTCCAGTTGCTTATCATGGGCGAGCATCTTCGATTGTGCTTTCTGGTCAAGATATTCACAGACCAAAGGGCCAAATAAAACCAAGTGCAGATGAAGACCCAATTTTTACTCCTTCACGACAAGTTGATTTTGAGTTAGAAATGGCTTTTATTACTTTCGATGGAAAACCACTTGGAGATTCAATTTCAACAGAAGAAGCTGACTCTTATATTTTTGGACTCTGTCTTTTTAATGATTGGTCTGCGCGCGATATTCAAGCTTGGGAGTATGTTCCTTTAGGTCCATTTCTAGGGAAAAATTTCGCCTCTTCCATTTCTGCTTGGATTGTAACTTTAGATGCCCTCGAACCTTTTTCGGTTGAATCGCCTGAACAAAATCCTAAGGTTTTGCCTTATTTGGAATTCGATGGAAAAAAAGCATATGATATTCAACTTCAAGTTGGAATTCTTACAAATAACAAAGATGAAACAGTAGTTTGCAATTCTAATTTCAAATACATGTATTGGAATATGGCGCAGCAATTAGCGCATCACACTTCAAATGGTTGTAATATTCGTTGTGGAGATTTATTAGGATCTGGAACAATATCTGGAAAAAGTGAAGACTCTTTCGGTTCAATGCTCGAATTAACTTGGCGAGGGACAAAACCCTTGAAAGTAAAAGATGGCTCTGAACGCAAATTTATAAATGATGGTGACAGCGTTATAATGCGTGGTTATACCGAAAGAAATGGAGTGCGTATTGGCTTTGGTGAATTAAGTTCTAAATTATTACCCGCAAAATAATGCAGGTATACAAACCAGAAATAGCTATTGATATTGAGCAAGAGCGAAAAGATATCTTAAATGCATTTAAGGGCTTATTACGCGCTTTAAAAGATCGCTCAAAAGAGGATACACGACTTATTCGTAAAGCTTTTGATGTTTCACTTGAAGCACATAAAGATATGCGCCGTAAGTCTGGAGAACCTTATATTTATCATCCGATTTCTGTAGCGAGAATTTGTGTTGAGGAAATGGGACTTGGAGCTACTTCAATTGTTTGCGCCTTGCTTCATGATACAGTTGAAGATACACATATTACACTTCAAGATGTTGAAGATCTTTTTGGATCGAAAGTGCGACTTATTATTGATGGCTTGACTAAAATTCCAGAAGTTTTTGATGAAAACGCATCGATTCAAGCTGAGAATTTCCGGAAAATGATTTTAACAATTTCAGATGATTTTAGGGTTGTTCTGATAAAATTAGCCGATCGCTTGCACAACATGCGGACCTTGGGAAGTATGCGCCCAGAAAAACAATTAAAAATTGCTTCTGAAACAAAATTTCTCTATGCTCCATTAGCGCATCGCTTAGGATTATATTCTGTGAAATCCGAATTAGAAGATTTGTCAATGTTGTATTGTGAAACCGATATTTACAATGAAATAGCTCGGAAATTAAAAAATACTGCAGATGTCCGAAATCGTTTTATCCGACGATTTATGTCGCCAATTAAAGAAACTTTACTTCATGAAGGATATATATTTGAAATAAAAACACGTACAAAGTCAATTTCCTCGATTTGGAGAAAAATGCAGTTTAAGGACATTCCTTTTGAGGAAGTCTTTGATATTTTTGCTATTCGCATTATTTTGGAAACACCTGTAGAATTAGAAAAACCAGATTGTTGGAGAATTTACAGCATTGTTACTGATTATTATCAACCGAGTCCTGAGCGATTGAGAGATTGGATTTCAACTCCCCGTGCTAATGGTTACGAATCATTGCATACAACTGTAATGTCGCCAAATGGCAAATGGATTGAGGTTCAAATTCGTTCAAAAAGAATGGATGAAATTGCTGAAAAAGGTTTGGCAGCTCATTACAAATACAAGGAAATAAATAATGAAGATAATAAGTTTGACCGTTGGATTGCAGAAATCAGAGATCTTTTAGACAATACCGAGGCCACGGCAATGGATTTCGTAAATGATTTCCGCCTAAACTTATTTAATGATGAAATTTATATTTTTACTCCTAAAGGAGAATTAAGAGTTTTACCAATTGGGTCAACAATATTAGATTTTGCATACGATATCCATACGGATATTGGAGATAAATGTATTGGTGCAAAGGTTAATAATCGACTAATGCCACTAAGTTATCAGTTAATCAATGGAGATCAGCTGGAAATTATAACTTCTCCAAAACAAAAACCAAATGAAGAATGGCTTAGATTTGTCGTAACAGCAAGGGCAAAACAAAAAATAAAATCATCTTTAAATGAAGAAAGAAATATAATTGTCGAAGATGGAAAAGAAATTTTGTCTCGAAAATTTAAACAATTTAATCTGCGAAGCACCAACCATAATATTTCATTTTTAGAGCGTTATTTTAATTTATTAAGCAGCTCAGAATTATACTTTAGAATTGCAAAAGGAAAAATAGATCTCGCTATACTCAGGGAACAGGAAATTGTCGATGGAAATATTAAATTAACCAGAAAAGACAATTTAAAAAAGCCGAATCTTGTCGAAAATAATTTTGAGGGAATTGATACCAAACATGATACAATTTTAATTGGAGATGATTTTAAAGGTTTTGAATACCACTTAGCGAAATGCTGTAATCCTATTCCTGGAGATATTGTTTTTGGATTTATTACGATGAATGATGGCATTAAAATACACCGTGGTAATTGCCCGAACGCGGGAGATTTATTATCAAAATTAGCATTTCGTTGCATCAAAGCAAAATGGAAACAGGATAAGTTAGTTGAACGTATAGCTGCTATTAAAATTATTGGAATTGATCAAATTGGTTTGGTTAATAAGTTGACAGATATTATTTCCAAACAAAATAATATTAATATGAAAAGTATTTCATTTGAGACAACTGATGGTGTCTTTGAAGGAAGAATAAAAGTACTTGTTTTTGACACAGAACACCTAGAACAATTAACCAATAAATTTGGAGAGGTGGAGGGTGTACAGCGAGTTACTCGTTGGGATACGGAAGAGGATAGTCAGTTTTAATCTAGTTTAAAATTGGGGCGCTTGGGTCGATCTGCAGTTTTTAACTCAAAGTTTTTAATATACATTTCTTCTTTTTTAATTTGATCAATTGGAAAGAAAACCCCATCTGGTTTGTCGTAATAGGTGATTCCTGTAACTTCACCACTATCCAAATCAAGTTTTAATTGAGAAGCATATAGACGGTTCATCCCTGTTCTTTTTTTCTTTTCTTGCTTACCAGATTTTTCATCTTCTTGAGGATAAAAAATTGTCCAGGCATTACCGATAACTTCTGCCGAAATTAATTCGTTGTTTTTTAAAGAAGCAATCATTTCTCGCCCTGATGCCTGATTATAGTATTTCCCTGAATCTAATTCCATTATTGCACTTGTTTTTCCAATAATTTGAATTTTTTCTATTAAACTATCACTTAAGCTAATATCCATTTTCTCTCCTTTCAACTCTGAATTTTGTGTCCAAACTACTGGGTTTGATCGTAATTTGAGTATTTTAGTTTCTTGATCGTATTCAGCACTGTCACTTATTGCCTGCAATTTATTTTCAAAAACGCGAACTTTATTATGCGCCACTATTTTTTTAAGCTGATTTAAATCGTCTTTTTTTAGTATTAAACTATCTGCAAAAATATAAACCGTGTCTTTCCCATTGGTCTTAATCGCAACAGCATTTCCCGAAATGTAAGAAATATGTTTTAGATCACTTGAATATCCTCGATTACCTAAAAAAGTTAAATTCTCTTTTAAATCTTTATAAAATGCATTTCCTTTTGCTTGCACTTCCTCTATTTGTGAATCATAATATATGGTGTCTCCTCTTATAATATTTTGCTCTTGGATAACTTCAGCATTCTTATAAATTGTTCCTCTTTTTTTATTTACTTCATACCAGCCTTTGTTGCATTTAATTTTTACACTATTATTTTTGATATTTGTCGGTCCGTAAAAATAAACAGTTTGTTTTTCGTAGGAAAATTTTAAAGTATCGCTTGTTATGGTAAGGTCTTGTTTTTGGTATCGAACATTATTACTAAAGCAAAAACTCCCTGTTTTTGGAAAAAAATACCCATTTTTACTTGATACTTTTTCGTCAGATACTATAGATTCAACAATTCCGGAATTCCGGTAGAGTGCTTTTCCTTTTTGTACATCATAATCCATAGATTCACTAGTTACTTTATACTCTAAATCTCGCACACGCACATTTCCCCATAGTTTGGCTAATTTCTGAACCCCATAATAATGTGCTGAATCACAATATATATTAATATCCCCTTTTGTAATATGAACCTTCCCATAAGCGTAGACAATTTTCTGCTTCTCTTGATAGTGAGCTGAATCGCAATACATTGTATTTCCTTGATAAATAAAGCTAACTGTTCCAATTAATCTATGTCTACCATTTTTTTTATCGTAAAGAGCCTTTTTTGTACCTGGTAATAACTCAAGAATATTGTTTTGAGAAAATAATACCCCAGCTAAAAAAAAAGCGCTAAAAAAAAGCGCTAATTTAAATATATGTTTTTGGAATATCACAATAGTTTATAAAGTGTTTGAGTTCTATCTGGACCTACGGAAATAACGTTAATTGGCACTTTTAATTGTCGTTCGAGGTAAGCAACATAATTTTTTAAGGCCTCTGGCGCATTTTTATAATCATCTAAGTTTGTTAAATCACAGTTCCAACCTTCTATTTCTTCATAAACTGGAGTAATTTCAATATCATTCACATCAAATGGGAAATCTGATACTTTTTCTCCGTCTATAAGGTAATGTGTACAAACGTATATTTTATCAAAAATACTGAGGATATCTGATTTCATCATCGATAGTTCTGTGACACCATTTATCATTATGGCGTATCGCATTTGAACCAAATCTAACCAGCCACATCGTCTTGGTCTTCCTGTTGTTGCCCCAAATTCACTACCTTCTTTTCGGATTAACTCTCCCAATTCATTGTCTAATTCTGTTGGAAATGGACCGCTCCCAACTCGGGTACAATAGGCTTTAAAAATCCCAATAATTTTCCCAATTCTTGTAGGCGCGATTCCAAGGCCCGTACATGTTCCTGCGGTTACAGTATTTGACGAAGTAACAAAAGGATAGGTTCCAAAATCAATATCTAACATTGTTCCTTGTGCGCCTTCTGCAAGAATTTTTTTTCCTTCTAGCAAGGCTTTGTTTAGAAAATGTTCGCTGTCTACAGCTTCTAAACTTTTTAATGTTTCAAGACTTTCTAACCAAGGCGCCTCAAGTGAATTTAAATCGTACTCAAAACCTTCATAATGGGATAAAATTCCAATGTGTTTATCAACAAGCACCTGATATTTTTCTTTAAAATTTTCTGAAAATATATCTCCAACACGCAAGCCATTTCTGCCAGTCTTATCCATGTAGGTTGGGCCAATTCCTTTTAAGGTTGAGCCAATTTTATTTTTTCCTTTCGCTGCTTCAGATGCTGCATCAAGTAAACGATGAGTTGGTAAAATTAAATGTGCTTTTTTGGAAATAAAAAGCCGGTTTCTAAAATCAATATTATAGGGAGCAAGTTTATCAAGTTCGCCTTTAAAAATAAGTGGGTCAATTACAACTCCATTCCCAACCAAATTAATAACTTCAGGATGAAAAATACCAGAAGGAATAGTATTTAAAACATGTTTTATTCCTTCGAATTCCAATGTATGTCCTGCATTAGGTCCTCCTTGAAATCGTGCGATTATATCATATTTTGGTGTGAAGACATCTACAATTTTTCCTTTTCCCTCATCGCCCCATTGAAGGCCTAATAATACATCTACTTTCATGCTCAATTCTTAAAATAATTTTCTGCTGCAGCTATCGAATCTACTATTGAAAAAACTTCCTGCATTTTAGTAATTTCAAATAATTTATTTAATCCAGCATTTGGATTTAGTAATACAACATCACCTTGATTAATACGCGCTTTTGTTAATGTTTTCACCATAAATGCTATTCCACTAGAATTAGTATGCGTAAGTTGGCTTAAGTCAAATGCAATTTGCCAATTTTTATTAGAAGATAAAGCTTCATTTGCTTTTGTTAAGTCAGCTTCCGAGAGAATTTTACCTTCAAAAATAAAGATCATTAATGAAGCACTATTTTTGGTGTTAAATACTACGCTCATTTCACTATTTTTTTTTCTTTAACACCATAAAAATAGAGCGAATGATGTTGAATTTTTAGTCCGAACAGCTCTTCTACAGTCTCTTTTATCTGCTGAATGCGAGGGTCACAAAATTCAAAAACCTCACCAGAATCTGTACAGATTACATGATCGTGTTGTTTTGAACCATGTGATTTTTCATACTGCGCTAAATTTTTTCCAAATTGATGTTTTTGAACAAGATTGCAGGCCAACAACAAATCAATTGTATTGTACAAAGTTGCACGTGATACATGATAATTGTGGTTTTTCATTTTGTTATACAATGCTTCTATATCAAAATGACCTTGATAATCATAAATTTCAGCAAGTATAGCAAAGCGTTCCGGTGTTTTACGGTGCATATTTTGCTCTAGGTATGCAGCAAAAATATCCTTTACAGTATTTTGTAATTCTTCAATTGTCATTTAGCAAAACAAATTTAAGTAATTATTTAGTTTTACTTCTTTGTGCTTAAATATGATAGAGCTAGTTTATCAACACTTTATGAACGATTAAGCAAAAAAAAAGAGGCCCTTGGGACCTCTTAATTATTTATATGTAAAAATGCTTATTCGCCTTTTTCCATTTTTTCTTTTAATTCAGCAAGTGCATCGAAATCACCTAGTGTAGATTTTTCGGTATTCTCATTTACTGCTTTCACTGCTTGATCTGTAGATGAAACAGCTGCCTTTTTAGGAGCTTTAGCTGTTTTTGCAGCAGCACTTGGCTTAGCGCTTGAGCTTGGTCGATCTTCACCTTCTTCAAAAGTACGTGTATGAGAAACAACGATTTTCTTTAATTCTTTGTTAAACTCAATTACTTTAAAATCTAGTGTTTCTTCAACTTTAGCATTCTGACCATCTTCTTTCTTTAAGTGTTTTGCAGGACAAATTCCCTCAACACCATAAGGCAATGAAACAATTCCTGACTTATCTTTCATTTCGATAATTGTACCGCTATGAATAGATCCATCTGCGAAAGTAGATTCAAAAACATCCCATGGATTTTCTTCTAATTGTTTGTGCCCTAGAGAAATTCTTCTGTTTTCACGATCTATTTCTAAAACAATCACATCCATTCCTTCTCCAACTTTACAGAACTCAGAAGGATGTTTGATTTTCTTTTGCCATGATAAGTCTGAAATATGAATCAATCCGTCAACACCTTCTTCTAGTTCAACAAAAACTCCAAAATTGGTGAAATTTCTAACTTTTGCAGAGTGCTTGGAGCCAACAGCATATTTTGATTCAATATCATTCCATGGGTCTGGCATTGATTGCTTAATTCCCAGAGACATTTTTCGGTCTTCACGGTCTAGAGTCAAAATAACTGCTTCTACAGTATCTCCAATACTCATAAAATCTTGTGCAGAACGTAAATGTTGCGACCAGCTCATTTCTGAAACGTGTATCAATCCTTCAACACCAGTTGCCAATTCGATAAATGCACCGTAGTCAGCCATTACAACAACTTTTCCACTTACTTTATCACCAACATTTAAGTTTGGATCTAAAGAATCCCATGGATGAGGTTGTAATTGTTTCAATCCAAGAGCGATGCGTTTTTTATCATCATCAAAGTCTAAGATTACAACATTTATCTTTTGATCTAATTCTAACATCTCTTCTGGATGCGAAACACGTCCCCAAGATAAATCTGTAATGTGAATTAAACCATCAACACCTCCTAAATCGATAAATACACCGTAGGAAGTGATATTTTTTACAATACCTTCTAAAACTTGACCTTTTTCAAGTCCAGAAATAATTTGTTTTTTCTGTTCTTCTAATTCAGCTTCTATTAATGCTTTGTGAGAAACAACAACATTTCTAAATTCTTCGTTGATTTTCACAACCTTGAATTCCATGTTTTTTCCAACGTACACATCGTAATCGCGAATAGGTTTTACATCAATCTGAGATCCTGGCAAAAATGCTTCAATTCCAAATACATCAACGATGAGTCCACCTTTGGTGCGGCATTTAACATAGCCAGTAATAATTTCTCCAGTACGTAAAACATCATTTACACGTAACCAAGCACTGTGCATGCGTGCAGTTTTGTGTGAAACGACTAATTGACCAGTCTTGTCTTCACGACATTCAACATAAACATCTACTAAATCACCAATTTTTAAATCAGCATTATAGCGAAATTCATTTGCTGCAACCACTCCTTCGGATTTATATCCGATATTGATGATTACTTCTTTTTTTGTGATTAATGCAACTGTACCTTGGATTACTTCTCTCTCGTTGATTGAAGTTAAGGTTTTTTCGTAACGATCAGACATTTCTGAACGTTGGATTTGATTGTAACCGTCTAATTGCAACGCTTCCCAATCAAAATCTGCAGTTCCCTGCGGGTTAACTGTTTCTGCCATTTGGCTTATAAGTTTTGTATTTCATCGCCTCTACACGAATGAAAGTAGGTTAGTAAAAAGGTCTTTTGTAGAGAATTGACCCACAATTAAGGGGTGCAAAGATAGTAAATTATTTTATAAACTAAAGAAAACAGATAGATTTTTTCTCTATGTATTAATACCTTTTAATTATCTTATATAATTTTTAGAATTCCAATATTCATGCGCAATAAACAGATTAAATTAAAATGTAATCTAAATTCGATTTTGTTTATTATAATCTCTCTTTTTTTATCTTTGCAAACTTATGAAATACGCAGCAATAGATATTGGCACAAATGCCGCTCGACTTTTAATTGGAGAGCTTATTGAAGATAAAGGACAATCTTCCGTAAAAAAAATAACTTACCTAAGAATACCACTGCGTTTAGGAGATGATGTATTTGAAGATGGAAAAATCTCAAATACAAAACTTGAAATGTTTATTAAAACGATTTCTGTATTCTCTCTTTTAGCTCAAATTTATGATGTAAAAAATATAAGAGCCGTTGCAACTTCTGCAATGAGAATTGCTGAAAACAGTAAAAATGTTATAGCAGAAATAAATGCACAAACTGGTGTGAAGATTGAAGTGATATCTGGAGATGAAGAAGCAAAATTGATTTTAGGAGGATTTTCATTGCTAAATATCCCAAAAAAAATAGCTTTTATCGTAATTGATGTTGGAGGAGGGAGTACAGAAATTAGTGTTTTTGAGAATGGTAAACGTATTGCATCAAAGTCTTTTGAATTAGGGACAATTCGCATATTAAAAGGAAAATCGAGCCCTGAAATTTGGAGCGATTTAACAATGTGGATTAAGGAAAATGTTGATGTTTTAGAGGATCATTTACTATTTGGAACGGGTGGAAATATCCAAAAAGCCCATGATATTATTGCTCAAAAAGCGAATGACTCTCTATCTTTAATAGAAATTGAAAAACTTCAGGCTGAATTGGCACCTTTGAGTCTTACCGAAAGGATGAAACGTTTTTCAATTAAGGAAGAACGCGCAGATGTGCTAGTTCCAGCTCTAGATATTTATATTTATATTTTAAAAGAACTAAATATTCGTACCTTACAGGTTCCAAATATTGGGCTTTCAGATGGAATGATTTATGCCATGCACAAAGAAGAATTAGAAAAATAGTGATACAAAAACCAGCAATACCAAAAGGAACTCGTGATTTTTTACCACAGGATGTGGCAAGAAGGAATTATATTTTTGATACAATTAAGTCTGTTTTCAAAATACATGGTTTTGCTCCAATTGAAACTCCAAGTTTTGAATTATCCTCAACCTTAATGGGGAAATATGGCGAAGAAGGTGATCGCTTGATCTTTCGGATTTTAAATTCTGGAGAAAAAATGAAACGCGCAGATCTTTCAGCACTTCAAGAAGATAATTTACCACGATTTGCAAATTCACTCTCTGAAAAAGCTTTGCGCTATGATTTAACTGTTCCTTTTGCACGCTTTGTAGTCCAGCATCAAAACGAATTGACTTTTCCTTTCAAGCGTTATCAAATTCAAGCGGTTTGGCGTGCTGACCGACCTCAACATGGTCGTTATCAAGAGTTTTTTCAATGCGATGCTGATGTTGTTGGAAGCGATTCATTGCTCTGTGAATTAGAATTAATTCAAATTTTTGATGCTGTTTTAAGTCGTTTTAATTTACCAGGATTCACGATAAAAATCAACAATCGCAAACTACTTACAGGGATTGCAGAATTAATAGGAGAAAGTGAAAAATTAGTTGACATCGTAGTTGCTATTGATAAGCTGGATAAAATTGGTAAAGAAGGTGTAATAACTGAATTAGAAAATAAAGGAATCTCAAGTAAAGCGATTGTCGCTATTCAACCTTTATTCGATTTACAAGGAACAAATAAAGATAAGTTAGATAAAATGGCGGCTTTTCTTTCTGAATCTAAAATTGGCTTAAAAGGAGTTGAGGAGTTGAGAAGTATCTTTTCACTACTGGATAAAATTGGATTTAATCATGAAAAAATTGAATTCGATATTACATTAGCACGGGGTTTAAATTACTATACTGGGGCAATTTTTGAAGTGCTTGCCCACGATGTTAAAATGGGAAGTATTTGTGGTGGTGGAAGATACGATGATTTAACTAGTCTTTTTGGACTAAAAGATTTATCTGGAGTTGGCATCTCATTTGGTGCAGATCGTATTTATGATATTTTAAAAGAATTGGATTTATTCCCAAAATACTTGACTGAAGGATTGACGGTTTTATTTGTGAATTTTGGAGAAAAAGAGTCTGAAATAGCATTAAAATTAGCAGTTTCGCTTCGTGCTAATTCAATTGATTGTGAAGTCTATCCATCTCCTTCAAAAATGCAAAAGCAGTTAAAATACGCCAATGATCGTGGTGTAAAATTTGTTGCAATTATTGGAGAAGAAGAAATGAAGCTTGGAAAAATTACATTAAAAAGTATGGAGTCTGGTGAACAAATTTTAATGGACAAGGCCTCATTTATTAATTATTTTAAAACAACAAAATGAAAAAAATTGCTTTACTATTTTGCCTTGCTTTAGTATTTGTAGCTTGCAAAAGCAAAAAAGGTTCTTGGACTTCCTCTGACAAGGAAAAAGCTCGAAAAGAAGTAGAAAAATTCACCTCTTCTTTGGTTATTTTAGGAAAAAATAAAAAAAAATGCTTTGATTGCTACATGAGTACTATTGAAAAGAAATATGAAAATAATGATAGTGCAACTAATGATGCTACTGGTCGAAATATGATTCTATTGGATTGTGCAATTAAATACCTACATTAATAACTCAATTTAGATTTGGGTTAAAAAGCATTTCTACATGTGGAATTCCATCTTCTAAGTATTCTTTGCCGGTAGAGACAAATTGATGTGCCATATAAAAAGACTCTAAATGTTTTTGAGCAGAAATACGAATTGCGCTAGCGCCAAATTCAGCTTTTGAAAATGCAAGACACTGCTTCATAAGTTCATGTCCGTTTCCATTTCCTCTGAGCGCCTCTGTCATAACGACTCTTCCAATTGATGCTTCTTTGTACGATAAGCCGGGAGGCACAATTCGTGCAGTAGCAACAATATCTCCAACTCCAGTCCTACAGATCACATGATAGCATTTTTTATCTTTTCCATCTAATTCTAGGTATGGACAATTCTGTTCCACAACAAAAACCTTTATACGAAGTGCAATAATATCATGAAATTCATAAGTGCTGAGTTCGTGAAATGTTTTAAACTGAAATTTAAGTCCCATAAAATAAAAGTACAAACTATATTAAAATCTTACATTCCAAAATAAGATCTTTTATTAAAATATTTTTCCTGGATTTAAAATTCTATTGGGGTCAAATACAGCTTTTATTTGACGCATTAAATTTAAAGTGATTTCCGGAAAGGCAATATCCATATATTGTTTTTGAACCAATCCTATGCCATGTTCTCCAGATATAGTGCCTCCAAGTTTTATCACTTGAGTAAATATTTCTCGAATAGCATGGGTCAACTCTTTTTCCCAAAATTCATCACTTAGATCGCCTTTAATAATGTTTACATGTAGATTTCCATCTCCCGCATGGCCATAACAAACAGATTTAAAACCATATTTTTTACCAATTTCTTTCACCTGATAAAGCAATTCTGGAAGCGCAAATCGAGGGACAACTGTATCCTCTTCTTTGTAAATAGATTGAGCTTTTACAGCTTCGGCAACTTTTCTTCTCAAGCTCCAAAGTGTTGTTTTTTGTGCTTCTGAATCGGCAAATAATATTTCATCCGTTTCAAAATTTTCTAAAACCGCAAATATTTTCTCGCACTCTAACATCAATTGCTCTTGATCAAATCCGTCTACTTCAATTAATAAATGTGCTTGATGATTATCGGCAACAGGAACTGAAGTTTCGCCCATAAATTCTTTTGTCCAAATTAAAGCATCCCGTTCCATAAATTCAAGTCCGCTTGGTGTTATTCCAGCTTGAAATATTGCAGCAACTGCCTCGCATGCTTTTTGAGCATCAAAAAATGGAACTAGCATTAATAAATCATGTGTTGGATGCGGAATTAATTTCAACACTATTTTTGTGATAATTGCAAGTGTTCCTTCAGAGCCTACCATTAATTGTGTTAAATTATAACCCGTTGCATTTTTTAAAACATTCGCGCCAGTCCAAATAACTTCACCGGTAGGCAATACAACTTCCAAGTTTAATACATAATCTTTTGTCACGCCATATTTTACAGCTTTAGGACCACCAGAATTTTCAGACACATTTCCACCGATAAAACAAGAACCTTTACTTGCTGGATCTGGTGGATAAAAAAGTCCTTTTTCCTTAACGGCATCTTGTAAAACTTGAGTAATTACGCCAGGTTCGGTTATAACTTGGTGATTTTTTTCGTCAATTTTTAAAATTTTATTAAACTTTTCCATTGAAAGCAAAACACCTCCATGAATTGGGAGTGAACCTCCACTAAGTCCTGTGCGTGCACCTGCAGGTGTTACTGGAATTTTTTCTGCATGACAATAACGCATAATCTCAGATATTTCTGCTACACTCGTTGGCTTTAAAACTATTGCAGGCGGATAACTTAAATCTTCTGTTTCATCATGCCCATATTCAACAAGCGTATCATAAAGAACAAATGCTTTCTCTTTTAAAAGAGTAGTGAGGTGTTCAATCTGAGTGGAGTTAATGCTAATTTGCATTTTTTGTACTAGTTATTCTGTAAAAATAACAATTCGCTACGAATTGATGCAATTCAATCGAAAATTGTAATTTTAAGGCAAAATTAAAATTAGATGTCCAAGGAAGTTTATATTGTTGACGGAATTCGAACAGCAATTGGTAGTTTGGGTGGAACACTGGCCACAATGCGAGCAGATGATTTAGCTGCCTTTGCTATCAAAAGTTTAATCGATCGTCATCCTAATTTAGATCTTAATGCAATCGAAGATGTAATTCTTGGTTGTGCAAATCAAGCTGGTGAAGATAATAGAAATATAGCAAGAATGGCTGGATTGTTGGCCGGACTTCCAGTTGGAGTAGCTGGTGAAACAGTGAACCGTTTGTGTGCATCTGGAATGGCAGCAACAATTAATGCTTCAAGAGCAATCAAAGATGGAGCTGGCGAATTGTACATTGCTGGTGGTGTTGAGCATATGACTCGTGGACCATGGGTGATTTCAAAAACTTCAACTGCATTTGGAAGAGATGCGCAAATGTATGATTCTTCCTTTGGTTGGCGGTTTATAAATCCCAAAATGGAAGACCTTTTTGGAGTTGATTCTATGGGAATAACAGCAGAAAATTTGGTGGAAAAATATGGTATTGATAGAGAAGCTCAAGATAAATTTGCTTGTTGGTCGCAAGAAAAAGTAGCGAAAGCACAAGCAAATGGTTTTTTTGATGGCGAAATCGCTCCGCTAACAATTCCTCAAAAGAAAAAAGAATCAATTATATTTCAAAAAGATGAATTTGCGCGAGCAAATACGAGCTTAGAAAGTTTAGCAGGATTAAAACCAGCATTCAAAAAAGTTGGATCTGTGACAGCAGGAAATTCTTCTGGTTTAAATGATGGTGCAGCCGCATTGTTGATTTCTTCTGGAGAAGGACTCATTAATCATAATTTAAAACCATTGGCAAGAATTGTTAGTGCTGCAGTTGCTGGTGTAGAACCAAGTATTATGGGAATTGGACCGGTTTTGGCATCCCAAAAAGCACTAGAAAGAGCAGGGTTGACCTTAGCAGACATGGATATTTTAGAATTAAACGAAGCTTTTGCAGCACAAGTTTTAGCTTGCACTCGTGCGCTAGGAATTGCAGATAATGACCCACGGATCAATCCAAACGGAGGTGCTATTGCTTTAGGTCATCCACTTGGAATGTCGGGAACTCGTTTACTTTTGACAGCGGCAAGGCAACTTCAAGAAAGCTCAAAGCGTTATGCTCTTGTAACAATGTGTATCGGAGTTGGTCAAGGTTATGCTACGATACTAGAAAGAACTTAATTTTTAATGATAATCTAGAGGTGAAAAGACAGTTTTTCATTTTATTACTTTTAACTATTCTAATTTGTTCTTGTAAAAAGAAACTGACGACTTGGAATACCGATTGGTCTGCACCTATTATTTCAGATACAATTAGTCTTTCCAATTTATACAATGATTCAACTCTAGTTTCGAGTAATCAAACGTCAATTGATTTAGATTTAAGTCGAACTATTTTAAATCTTGGTCTTTCTGACCTTGTCGGTTTTCCAGATACAACAATTAATCAAAGTTTTAATCTGAATTTTAGTTTAAGCAATGTCCCTGCTGGCTATACTTTTGCAAATACAATCGAAGAGCATTCCTTTGATTTGAATGACGTACAATTAAAAAAAGTAGATGTTTCCTCCGGCACTATAAAGCTGAAGGTTTTTAATTCTATTGCCACCAAAGTTTATTTTAAAATTATTTTACCTGGAATTACAAAAAATGGGCTTGCTTTTGAGCAGATTTTTTTCGTTAATGCTGGTACAAATGCCCAACCAGGAAGCGCAGAGGAACTCTTAGATATTTCTGGATACTCATTTGACTTAAGAGGAGTAAATGGTTTAGGATATAATAAACTTCAATCACAATTAATTATTACCTCTGATCCAACTGGTCCATCAGTTGCAATATCTTCAAACAATGATTTTTCTTTTTTAGCTGAGTTGAGTGGTTTGAAATTTAGCTATGCAAAAGGGTATTTTGGAAATACTTTGATTTCTGAAACTGCAGAATTCCTTGTTCCCTATTTTAATTCCATCGTTGCGGGAAATTTGGATTTGCCAAGTGCTAATTTAGATTTTGAAATTGAAAATGGAATGAAATTTGGGATAAAAGGCAAGATAATGAGCGCTGAAAATACAAATTCTAGCGGAAATACCACGCAATTGGTTTCGTCTAACTTGGGAAGTGATTTTTTGATTTCTCCAGCAACAGGTTCTTGGAATAGTTTACAAACTTCAAGTCAGCATTTGATTTTTTCTGCTACAAATAGCAACATTGAAAGTTATTTAGAAAATTTTGGGTCCTCCCACCAATTGGCATATCAATTACAGTTAAATCCTTGGGGAAATGTTTCAGGGGGAAATGATGAGATTTTTTCAAATAGTCGACTTAAAATCAAAATTAAATCACAAATTCCTTTAATAGTTGGCGCAGATGGTTTAACACTTAGAGATACTTTTAACATAGACTTAAAGCAGAATTCTAATAAGACACATGCAAAAACAGGACTGCTCAGCTTAAGTGCAACAAATGCTTTTCCCTTAGCCTGCGAGCCGATTTTATATTTGCTCAATGAAAATGGTTCTATTTTGTATACAATTAATGCTACAAGTCAAATTTATTCCAGCTTATTGGGTTCTTTAAACACTCAATCTGGTTTATTTGAAAAATCTTCTTTGCTTGATTTTGTCTTAACAGAAGATATTGTAAAGAATCTTGATAATATTAAAAAAATTGTTCTGCAAGCTAAATTTGATACACCAAATCCACTCACAGGATGGAATGAAGCACAATCTATTCCCTTTGGTGCTTTTTTAGCTGTAAAATTGAGATTAAAGTTAAATGCTGAAATTGTCTATTAATGAAATATATTTTTCTTTTTAATTTTCTTTTTGTCGTCTTTCTATTTAAGGCCCAACATTGGTGTCCGGTTCAACATGACACATTGATTCAAAGTAAAAATGAAATTATTTTTTCAGGTTGTGCAAATTATTCTTCAACGTCATTGAATAATTCTCTCACAAAAAAATTATTCTATGGTGGAGAAATCACAGAGGCTATTAAAGACAAAAGTTTTAAATTACATGGCGATTTAAATAGGTTTGGTACTGATATAAGTGCTGAAATTGAATACAGAAACTTTTCTGTCAATTTATTAAAGCACAAAAATTGGGGCTTTGTCGTAAAAGCAGGGTATTACTCTTTTCTTGCTGCGCAATATTCAAAGGATTTATTCGGAGTGACTTTTTATGGAAATGATATGTACCAGGGTCAGCTTGCTTCCTTTTCAGGAACTGAAATTTCATCTTATTCTTTTGAGAAATTAGGCTTTGGTTGGCTAGATAAAAAATCTAAATCATCCGTTTGTTTAAATGTCTTTAATTTGACAAATACACTTTCTGCAAAAATTAATACCGGAGGAATATACCAATCAAATGAGGGAGATACTTTAATGGTTCTTTTTGATGGGGAAGCTAGTTTTATAAACTCAAAAAGTTTTTCTAATGGTTTGGGCTTAGGACTCGATTTCGATATTCGTATTCCCATGACTTATAAATCAGATGAATCAAATTACATTCAATTTCTAGGGCGTAATTTAGGGCTCGTTTCGCTAACTCAAGTACAAACTATCTACAGAGCTGATTCAGTTTATACTTTTACCGGATTTACTTTCGATCAATTACTAAACAATGGAGATATTCTTTCTTCGCCGGCCAATATCTTAGATTCTGTTGGAATTACAAAATCTGAAAAAAAATCTATTCTTTATCTTCCTGGTTTTCTTCAAGTATCTAAATTAATAAATGAAAACTCGAAAAACCGCTTGCAAGAATTTTATGGCATACGAATGTATCTTTCCTCTATTTACACACCAATGTTATTTATTGGAGCAAATTATCGGGTTGGAAAGAATTTAAATATAGGATTAAATGGAAGTTATGGTGGTTTTACTTCTTATCGCTTAGGAATGTACTCATCTATAAAAATTAGAAATTGGAATCTTGCTTTGGCGAGTGAAAATTTAATAAGTAAAAATGGTGAATCGATAATACTTCGTCTACAATGCGCATTTTAATAAGTTTTCTTATTATTAGTTTTTCATGGTTTAGCTATGGACAGAATAGTTTTTTTAAATTATATTCTGGGTCTGGTTACGACCGTGGAGAAGGAATTGTTCAGTTAGAAGATTCAAGTTATGCTATTACTGGAAGTTCAAGTAGTTGGGGAGAAAGTTCACAAGCTTTTCTACTTAAAATTGATACGGCAGGAAATTATTTATGGAGTCAAAGTTATGGCGGTGCAGAATCAGAAGAAGGAAAAAGGGTTTTGTATAATGCTGATTTAGGTTTTTATATCGCAGGGTTTTCAAATTCTTTTGGGTCTGGAGATTTTGATGCATATCTTGTAAAAACTGACCTTAACGGGAATAAATTATGGGAAAAAACCTACGGAAAACCAAGCAATTGGGAACGAATTAATGACGCAATTTGGACGAAAGACTCAACAATTTTAATGGTTGGAGAAGTTCAAGCTACAAATGGTGCAGCATCTGATATTCTTATTATTCATGCTGATAAAAATGGTGATACTTTGTGGACAAAAACCTTTGGTAGCATTGGTGAAGATCGTGTAAATTCAATTATTAGTGTGCAGGATTCTCTTTTTATTATTGGTGGCGAAATGTTTATCCCTGACTCAAATCTTGTAAAAGGATTTATCTTAAAAATGAATGCCCAAGGAACTATTATTTGGGAAAATATGGTAAGTGATTTAGCAGGAAAATACGGTGTAAGTGATTTGTCACTGGGACTTAACAAAATTTATGCAATTGGTTTTAGAGAGATAAATCCTGAAAATTTTGATGATTATGCAGGTACATTTGACTTAGATGGTAATTTAATATTTCAATATACAAAAGTAGATTTAGCACAAGTAGCATCTACTTATTTTAGTGAAGTTGCATTTCTGCCAGGTCAAAATAAAATTGCAATTGCTTATCAGACATTAAATCAGGGAACTTTTCAAGATAATTATGACATAATCGTTGCTAATTTTTTTGATGACCTTGACCTTTATTGGTTAGATCAGTTTCGTGCAATCAATAATGAAGGCTTGGATGAAGCCGGTCAAGTATTAGCCACAAATGATGGAACATACATAACTGTAGGAACAAATGCATCAACAGGACTTTTTGCAAATACAAGTAATGGAGGTTCACATATTTTTGTGATGAAAGTGGGAGCAAATAATGTTTTTCCAATCACATACAATGTTAATACACTTAACCAGTTGGTTGAAATCGAAAGTCTTGGAATTAAAATCCAAGCTAAAATTTCGCCAAATCCTTTTAATGAAGAACTTACCATTTCAATAGCTTCTGAAATTCCTATTCAGGGAATTATCTATAATGCTTTATTAGAAGAGGTATTACAGCTTGATATTTTTGGAGAAACAACTATTGAAACTAGTAATTTGAGTCCAGGCGCTTATTTTGTGAAATTAGGAGATCGATTTTATCAAAAAATAATCAAGGTAAATTAATTCTTCTTTCTTCGATCTAACTCTTTGATTATCAAAGAAAGTTCCCTGCCTGTTTGTCCAGCTACTGAAGTATTTTCATCTGCTCGTCTCAATAAATAGGGTATCACTTCTTTTACTGGTCCAAAAGGAACATATTTTGCTACTTTAAACCCTGCATTCGATAAATTAAAAGAAATGTGATCGCTCATTCCGAGTAATTGGGCGAAGTAAAATTTATCATTGTCTCTTGAAATTTGCTTTCTCTCTAATTCTTGGGTTAGCAACAATGAACTTTCTTCATTGTGTGTGCCTGCACAAAGCGCAAAAAGCATTTCATGTTCTAGGATGAATTTTAAAGCTGTATTGTACGCATCGTCACTTGCATTTTTATCTGGATAAATTGGTGATGGATATCCTAGTTTTTGAGCGCGCTCTCTTTCTTTTTCCATGTATGCGCCTCGCACTAACTTTATTCCATATTTTATACCATGCTTTTTTACGTTTTCAGAGCAACTTGTAAGAAATTCTAAGCGGTCATGACGGTACATTTGCAATGTATTATATACAATTGCTTTTTCAAGATTGTATTTTAGCATCATTTCCAGCGCCCAAGTGTCAATTATTGCTTGAATCCACGATTCTTCTGCATCAATGAAAACAGGAATCATTGCAGTATGAGCAGCAGCACAAATTCGCTCAATTCTATTCTTTATTCCTTCTAATTCAAATATTTGTGATTCATTGAGAATATAATTCTGATCAGAAGCCTTTTCTAATAAATCAATGCGCCCAATCCCCGTTACTTTAAACACGGCAAAAGGAATATTTTTATTTTTTATTCCTTCTTGAATTGTCTGAATAATTATTTCAACAGTTTTCTCGAAATCTTCATCTGTCGTTTTTCCTTCAATAGAATAATCTAAAATTGTCCCAACTTTAAAAGTTGCTAATTCCTCCATTTTATTTCTGCAATCTTCAATGCTTTCTCCACCACAAAATTGTTTGAAAATGGTTGCTTTAACAATTTTACGAATCGGTAAACGCAAACTTAGAGCAAAATTAGTAGCTACTTTTCCAATTTTTACAATGATAGGAGACGAAACAATCTTAAACAACCAATATGCTCTTTTTAAATCAGGAGTAGATTTACTCTTAAAGGCAATTTCTGTATTTTCGAAGGATAACATGGCACAAAAGTAATTGCTTTTTTATTACGAAGTTGCGTTCAGAAAAGTTTAATTAATTTTGATGTCAAATCAGAAAATGAAAATTATAAAGGCTACTAATTATCAGGTAGAAATTGGTTCTATTCTTGAAAGTTCATTTTCCAATGTCTTATCAGCCTTCTCAGCGCATAAAATTATTATAATTGTCGATGAGAACACCCATGATAATTGCTTAGATTATTTAATTACTTCTTTCAACGAACTTGAGCGCGCAGAAATTGTGTTGCTGCCAACTGGCGAAAAAAATAAAGTCATGGAAGTGTGTTTTCAAGTTTGGCAGGCACTTACAGAATATAATGTTTCTCGAAAAGATTTAATCATCAATCTAGGTGGCGGAATGGTTTCAGATATGGGTGGATTTATTGCTTCAGTTTACAAACGAGGATTAAAATTTATAAATGTTCCAACCTCACTTCTTGGAATGGTTGATGCGGCAATTGGGGGTAAAAATGGCATCGATTTAGAGGGATATAAAAATCAATTGGGTACATTTTCTCATCCTTCACATATTTTTATCGATCCACTATTTTTAGCAACACTTCCCGGCGAAGAAATTTTTAATGGCTATGCTGAAATGCTTAAACATGCGTTAATTCAAGATAAGGATTTATGGTTGAAAATTCAAAAAATTCATTCTGAAAATGATTTAATTCAACTTGATGTTATATATAGTTCTGTTTTGATAAAAACTAAGATTATCGACAAAGATCCATTAGAAGGAGGGTTGCGAAAAATATTGAATTTTGGTCACACAATTGGTCATGCGCTTGAGGGCTACCAATTAAACAAAAGGCAAATTTCTCATGGTCATGCAGTAGCTTTAGGAATGTGCGCCGAAGCACATATTTCCATGAAAAGAAAATTTATTTCATTAAAAGAATTTAGGGATATTGAAGCAACAATTACAGCAAGTTTTCCGATGGTGTCAATTGAACTCGATGAGGTGCCAGAAATAATTTCCTTTATGTATCAAGACAAAAAAAATCATTCAGGAAAAATTTTATGTAGTTTACTAAATGGAATTGGATCTGCCGTTTATGATATCGAAATAAATGAAGCTGAAATTGGAGAAGCCTTGCTTCATCTTAATCTTTTGGCTAATAACCCAAATTAAATTAGCGCTTTTATCTCTGAGATAATTCGATTTGCTAGATTGTTTGCTGCTTCTTCATCTCTTGCCTCAGAGTAAATTCGAATAATAGGCTCTGTATTGCTTTTTCGTAGATGCACCCATTCTTTTCCGATGTAAATTTTGACACCATCTGTTGTATCAACCTCGTTCTCAGCATATTTTAATGCCATTTTCACTAAAATTAAATCAACATCTATCTCTGGAGTTAATTCAATTTTATTTTTGGAAATAACATACTTTGGATAACTATCTCGCAAGGCAGTCATCGACTTTTTTTCTTTAGCAAGATGAGTAAGAAATAAGGCTATCCCAACCAAGGAATCACGCCCATAATGCAAATCTGGATAAATTATGCCGCCATTTCCTTCTCCACCAATTACAGCATTTACTTCTTTCATTTTAGCTACAACATTTACCTCTCCAACAGCAGCAGCAGCATATACTTGTCCTTTTTCTTCTGTAATATCTCGTAAAGCTCGAGTGGATGATAAATTTGAAACTGTTGCTCCTGGTGTTTGACTTAAAACATAATCAGCAACTGCAACTAAGGTATATTCTTCTCCAAACATTGAGCCATCTTCGCAAACAAATGCTAAGCGATCAACATCAGGGTCAACAGTAATTCCAATAGCAGCTTTTTGAACTTTCATCTCAAGCGACAAATCTTTCAGGTTTTCAGGCAAAGGTTCAGGATTGTGAGGAAAATCTCCGTTTGGTTCGCAGTACATTTCTGTTATTTGTGAAATACCAAGCGCTTTTAGAAGAGCTGGAACAAAAATCCCGCCACTTGAATTTACGGCATCTACGACAATCTTAAAATTTGCTTCTTTAATAAGCTTTGAATCCACAAGTGGTAGCGATAAAATTGCAGCAATGTGCTTGTGCATGTAGGAGTCATCGTTTCTTATTGAACCTAATTCGTCGACTTGTGCGAATTCAAAATCTTGATTTTTTGCTATTTCTAATAGCATTTCACCTTCGGCTCCAGAAATAAATTCTCCCTTTTCATTCAATAACTTTAGTGCATTCCATTGTTTTGGATTGTGACTTGCTGTCAAGATTATACCACCCTGTGCATTTTCCATGGGAACTGCAATTTCAACAGTTGGAGTTGTAGACAAACCTAAATTTACAACATCTATCCCCAAGCCAATTAAGGTTGAGGATACAAGATCTGAGATCATTTGACCTGAAATACGAGCATCTCGTCCAATAACGACCTTCAATTTTTTTGAGGGGTTTTGTGTTTTTAGCCAGCTTCCATAAGCTGCAGCAAATAAAACTGCATCTAAGGGCGTAAGTCCTTCGCCGACCTTTCCACCAATTGTTCCTCGAATCCCAGAAATAGACTTTATTAATGTCATGGTTTCTTATTTAATGAAACGCTGCTTATTTGCAATCATTTTAAGACACGCAATTGCCGCTTCTGTACCTTTATTGCCGTGAATACCTCCGGAACGATCAATCGATTGCTGAATGTTATCATCTGTCAACACGCAAAATGCTACAGGTTTATTGTATTTTAACATCACCTCCATTATTCCATTTGTAGTTCCAGAACATACATAATCAAAATGTTTTGTTTCTCCTTGAATTACCACGCCAATTGCAATTACACCATCTATTTTCTGTTCTTTAAAAAAATATTGAGCACCTAATGCAAGTTCAAAAGCTCCTGGAACGTGTTGAATATGAATATTTTCTTTAGCAACACCATTTTCTTCTAAAGCTTTTTGTGCACCTTCTAAGAGTTTAAATGTAATACTTTCATTCCACTCAGAAACTACAATGCCGATTTTAAAATCGGCACCATTAGGAACAAGTTCCTTATTATATTTTGAAAGATTTTTACTGGCTGTCGCCATTCCTATTTCTTTTTAATTGTACTGGTTCTTGCAATATATTTTTCAATTGTTTTTTGAGACCCGTAGGCAGGATAATCATCTAAAATACGCGTGTAATAAGTTGTTGCAGCTTCGTAATCTTTCGTTTTTTCAGCACACAAACCAGCTTTTAAAAGATACATTGGAGTTGTAAACTCATTGTCTTCTTCATCTGCAGCTTCTAAATATTTTTCTATTGCTGTGTCATATTTTTTTAATTCAGAATAACAATCTCCTTGTAAACCAATTGAATAAATATGAATGTAAGTATCATTCACATCAACACCCTCTAGATTTTTAATAGCTTTTTGAAATTGTTTTTTTTCCATGTACTGACGAGCCAAAAGGAATTGACTTATTTCGCCACCTGATTTACCATCATATTTTTTTACGACAGGTTCTAACGCTTTGATTGCTTGATTTGTTGAGTCTTTTGCAATAAAATTCTGTCCTGCCCACCAACTATCGTTAGATTTTTCATTACTCGGCATCCATATAAACTGTCGGTATAAAAAATAAAGCAAAGCCAATAAAATTAAACCTCCAAGGGCAAAACTTGCAATTTTAAATTTTTTATTTGAACTAAATTTAGATTTTATCTCCTCAAAACTTAAATTATCCATATTCTAATTATTTAGATGGCAAAAATAAGCTTTTTTTTCTAATTTTCTATGTCCAAATGCTTAAGGTGATAACTTTTACTAATTTGTTTTGTAATTAAGAATTAATTAATCTGAAATTTGCAGTATTTTATAGTGAAACCTTTTGCAGTAAATAACTTTTCATAGTGTGTTTTTATATGAAAAATCGCTTGAGTTTCCTCATCCATTTTAGCAGACAATTCACCATATAAATCCCATGTATTTTCAAGGCAATTATATTTATTTTTCGCTATCTCATCTAGTGTAAATTCGAACAAAAGTTCGCTATCAGTCTTAAGATGAATAAGTCCTCCGGGCTTTAATATCTGCTGATAACGCTCTATAAATAATGGAGAGGTTAATCTTTTTTTAGGTTTTTTTCTCTGAGGATCTGAAAAAGTTAGCCAGATTTCATCCACTTCATTTTCCGCAAAATAATCAGTTATAAAATCAATTCTAGTTCTTAAAAAAGCAACATTTTTCATATTTAATGCTAAAGCTTCTTTGGCTCCAATATAAATTCGATTTCCTTTTAAATCAAGTCCAATAAAATTCTTGTTTGGGTAATGTTTTCCCAATCCTAGGGAATATTCACCTTTTCCACACCCTAATTCTAAAACAATCGGATTAGTATTCTTAAAAAAGTTTTTTCGCCAAGATCCCTTCAGTGAAAAATCAACTTCAGGTTTTGCTTCAATTACATTTTCAAAAGATTTTATCGCTGCAAAGCGTCTTAATTTATCTTTCCCCACTACTATTTTATTTAGAATGCAAATTTAAGTAATGTGAATCGAATATTTAATGAAGAAATTTTTATTAATTAATTATCTTAATAGTTCTCTTCCAAATAAATATTAGTTTAAATTTATTGACATTACGGATCAATTTGCACAGGAATTAACACCTAAAGGAGTTAAAGTTTAATTTTTTATTTTACTGTTAAAGTATCATCATTTTTAAGGAAAAAATTAACTTCTGAATAAACATAGTCCCTTTTAAAAGCGTCTATCCTTTCTTGTGACCAAGAATCCATTGAATCCGCTAGTCTTCTCTGAGATTCTAACACTCTTGACTTTGTAATAGTATGGTTATTAACCAAATTAGGGATAGTCGGTGTGGTGTATTTAACACTGAATTCTTTTTGAACTGAACAACTAACAAAATGTGTTGTTGATAAGATAAAAAATAACTTTTTCATGGCTTATTTTAAATCTACTGAATAATCCGGTCTGCCGCATATCGCCATTTTTGTTCCATATGCTACAATTGTTAAATATTCATCGAACTCGTTTTTCTTAACTGTAATACAACGATAAAAATAGGAATCGTTTGTACTTAAATTATTATCAGTTTCTGAATCGATAATATATTGAAGTTGTTCTTTCCATACTACTTCATTAAAATATCTAACCGGATATACTTCTACACTTAGAATATTAATTTTGAATTTTTTGGATATAGATTCAATATCAATGTTATTGTTATTATCTGAAATTAAGAGATTAGAATAAAAGTCAACAGCGATTTTTAAATCGTCATGATTTTTAAATATATTTTTATTTAATTGTGATCTAGATTCATTTAATTCTTTAGTGATACTACTACTAATAAATGATTCTTTTTGACTAAAAGAATTGCTAATGAAACCTAATGCTAAAATAAATGCTAACTTTTTCATGGTTTAATTTTTAATTTACTGAATAATCCGGCCTGCCACATATCTCCATTTTTGTGCCATATCCTACAATTGTTATATATTCATCGAATTGTTTTTCTTAACTGTAATAAAACGATAAACATAGGAGTCATTTGTACTTAAATTATTATCAGTTTCAGCATCGATAATATATTGAAGTTGTTCTTTCCATATTTCTTCCCCTAAATATCTAACCGGATAAACTTCTACACTTACAATATTAATTCTGAATTTTTTAGATATAGATTCTAGATCATTGTTATTACCTAAAATTAACTGATTAGTATAAAAGTCGGTAGCGATTTTTAAATATATTTTTTGGGTTTATTGAATATTTATGGTAAATTCTAAAAATTTGTAAATAAAATTTGTGCCATCTTCTAGACTGGAAAATGTTACAGAATTATTATTTTTATCAATAGTAAAGATTGGCGTTAATTTTACATTTGAATCTAACTCACTTTCATCATCAATGACTATAGTAATAATGCCATTGTTTTCCGATTTACTTATAATCTCCCTATTAATATCTGTATCGTCTGATAAGCACTTAAAATTAAGTGTATTATTATCTAAATCGATTGAATACTGAGAATTGACCTCTAATGTAACTTTGTTGATTAATACTTGTGTAACATGAATGTCAATTTGATGAGTAAATGTATTGACTCCATTTGCTAATACAACATTTAATTGTGATCTAGGTTCATTGAATTTTTTAATGATACTACTACTAATAAATAACTCTTTTTGACTAAAAGAATTGCTAATGAAACCTAATGCTAAAATAAATGCTAACTTTTTCATGGCTTATTTTTTAAGTTGTTGATATACAATTTTATATTTAAAAAAAGACGAATAGAATATTTGAGAATAAAATATTAATCAAAAAAATTATTAATAAAAAAAGTGTGCCTAGATTTCGCTAAACTAATCCTGTGGTTTATAATTCTTTAATAAAAAAAATAGAATAAGTTACAATTCAAAATTATAATTGAAGAGACTAATAAATTGATAATTACAGACTGAAGCAAAAAAGCCCAGCTTAATTATTCTTAATATATTATATTTTTATTAGTTAATGTTTTACTTGCAAACCTATTAATTATAATTAATCCAAATAAACTTCCCCAAAAGAATGTAATATTTAAAGTTCCTCGAGGCATTAAGCAATTCCAAAACCATATTGGTCCATTTGTTTTTAAAACAGTGAACGCATCATTCCATAGAATGAGTTGTGGGTTTATTGTATAATTAATAATAACAAAAAATACAAAATTGATAAACAAAATTGTACCGACAAACAATAACTTTTTCATGGCTTAATTTTTAAGTGGTTGATATACAAATTTATATTTAAAAAAAGACGAATAGAATATTTGACAACAAAATATAAAACAAAAAGATTATAATTAAAAAAAGTGTGTTTAGATTTCGCTAAATAAATCCTGTCGTTTATAATTCTTTAATAAAAAAAATAGAATAAGTTACATTTCCAAAAATTATTTTATTTATAATTTATTTGTAAGAAATGAAAATCCCAATGTAAATTTGCACGTGCATTCTATTGAACCTTTTTATAATTGGAGAGCTTACTACATTGCTTCAGAAGATAAGCGTTCTCCATTTTATGGACGGAATTACAGCGAGTTTGAATTTACTAACGCCATCTATAATTATTGTATTCATCCGCAATGGGATTCTATTGGTTCTGAAACCTTATTTCTGAAAATTTTATACTGCGACTATGATCTAGGATTTGCAATTCTTGAAATGATGGGCGAATGGAACGATGCAATAGAAAATGATATTATGTTATTGAAGCGCGATTTTATTGAACTTATGATTGAAGAAGGAATCACAAAATTTATTTTAATCGGCGAAAATGTACTTAATTTTCATTATTCTGATGATTGCTACTACGAGGAATGGTTTGATGAAGTGGAAGATGGTTGGATTGCACTTGTAAATTTTCATGAGCATGTTGCTGCAGAATTTCATAAAGTAAACATCGATAATTATTTTTTGATGGGCGGAACTCTTGACGAAATTGAATGGAGAACTTATGCACCACAACATTTTTTCCAAAAAGTAGATGAATTAGTGATAAATCGGATTAGCTAAGATCTACTAGTTTAGAGCTAATTATTCTTTCAAAAATTCATTCTCCTAAACTTTGGGTTTTTTATGTGTAAGAAAGACTTATTGATTAATGTTGTTAAGCACTCTAATAGGAATGATTTCAATTTTCATATAGGGATAATAAGGTAAAATTGAAAGTTTAGCATGCACATCTTCAGAATCATTGGCCATCATTACGATAAAAATACCAGACATGTCAAGTTTAATATAGGTTTCTACAATACTCCCATTTTGTTCTAGTTCTTTTACAAGCTCCTGTTCTCTTGGGAGTAGTTTCATTCTTGTATCATTGTCCAATTCTTCTAATTTGATATTAAGCATAAATTTTTTCATCTGTTTGTCCTTTGCGTTTATTTAATCGTGTAAAATTAAGGTAATTTAGTGTAGGAATTTTTTTTGGTAAGGTGACTCAGGTTTGCGATGTGGCAATTTTGACCAAAAATATTGATGCTGATCACTGAACCGTTACTTTTGAAAAACCTTTTTTACACGGTCGTTTTTATCTATGCTCCATCAAAGTTTTCTTTGTATCTGTTTGGGCTAATAGTCCATATTAATTGAAACACAAAAGCACCAATCAGAGTCCAAAGAATATCATTCCAGTCAAAATATCCTCTTGTTGTTATAGTTTGTAAAAACTCCCAGGTTATGAGTCCAGCAAGAGAAATTAGGATTGCCGTAATGTGTTTCTTTTCGTTTAACCATTTATTCGTCAATTTCATTTGTGGAATTATTACAATAAACAATGCTGGTATCCCAATTGCGGGAAAAAAATTAGGTGCAATACCCAATAAATATTTTATTGTCAAGTTTCCATCTGCGTAAGCTGGTCTGATGTTGTCTTGAACTTGTTGATATGTAATAAAGCAAAGTGCAAATAAGGCAAACCAATAATATAAACTCTTTGATGTCTTCATTTTTTGAAAGTTTCTCGCTATAATGTTGTCATTTTAAAATGCCGCATAAATCGTAAATATGCGCTACAAATTTATATAAAGAAATCAAATGTCTCAGCGAAAACGCAAGCCCGCATTTGCTTTAGCGTTTATTGGCAGCAGTGTTTTATTTATCTTATTATCAATAAATTATTATAAAAATGTAATTTATATAATTCTTTTTGTAATCTATTGTTGCTTTTATGTAATTTATACATTACATTTGTGCCGTAATCTTAAATCTAAACGTATGAAAACAAAATTTCTTTTTCCAAACAAATTTAATAGAATTGGCTTGATTCTATTGTGTCTATCTATCTTAATAACATTGTTCTTTGGCATTAATGGTGAAAACAAATTACTAACAAAGGTTCCAGTCTTTTATGTCTATGATTCAGGACCCTTTTTACAAGACTCTACAATTAAAAGTCCGATAATGGGATTTAAACATGATGACATTCAATTTGAGTTAAGTATCACATTATTTGTATTAGGATGTCTGTTGGTCGGATTCTCTAAACTTAAATCAGAAGATGAATTTACAATCAAACTGCGTTTAGAATCATTACTTTGGGCAATGTATATTAATTATGCAATCTTTTTGTTTGCTGTTATTTTCATTTATGGCATGTTTTTTATCCAAATCCCACTACTTAGTTCGCTTGCATTTTTAGTAATATTTATAGCAAGATTTCATTACGTTCTATATCAATCTAAAAAATCAGCTAGTTATGAAAAATAATCTCAAAGTCGAAAGAGCTATTAAAAATATAACCCAGGAAGAATTATCAAAACAAATCGGAGTAACTAGACAAGCAATTAATGCCGTTGAGCTCAACAAATATGTGCCTTCTACAGTCCTCTCTCTAAAATTATCTAATTTCTTTGGTAAAACTGTCAATGAAATATTCTCTCTCGAAGAAACCGATTAAATATAAAATCTCTTTTATGCAGTTTTTAAAAATTACTTGTTTTAGCGCATAAAAGCATACATAAGTATATTGGCGCCCATTTGCAATGCCATTTTTCGTTTTTCAGGCGGATCATTGTGAACTTGTGGATCTTCCCAACCATCACCTAAATCTGTTTCAAAGGTATAAAGGCAAACTAATCTTCCATTTGCTACAATGCCAAAAGCTTGTGCTTTTTTTTCGTCGTGTGCGTGAATTTTTGGTAAGCCATTTAGGATAAATTTTTGACTGTAAATCGCGTGATTTGAAGGGAGCTCAATAAGTGAAATATCTGGAAAAACTTTCTTTAATTCAACACGAATATATTCATCCATTCCATAATTATCGTCAATGTGTAAAAATCCACCTGAAAGCAAATATGTTCTTAAATTTTCAGCTTCTGCTCTTGAAAACACAACATTTCCGTGTCCTGTCATATGAATGAAGGGATAGCGGAATAGATCCTTACTTCCGACTTCTACAAAGGGGACTTCTTTGGAGATATTTGTTCCAAATTCTTTGTTGCAGAAAGTTATTAGGTTGGTTACTGAAGTTGGATTTGCGTAATAATCGCCACCGCCACTGTATTTTAGAACTGCTAATTGATATGTGCCTTGAGCTTGAATATAGCTTTTAGCAAAAAAAATGAACCAAAAAATAAGAATTCGCATAGTCAAAAGTACAATTAATTCACTAAATAAAAGAGGTAAATTGCTAAAAGAGAACAACACAAACCAAATCCTTTCGCCCAAGATATTTTTTCCGAGAAAATGAGTGTTCCACAGAGTGTAGAAATACAAACAACAGCAACATTAATAACTGCCAGAACAGAAGAATCAGACCAAGCAACTGAATTATAAGCACGCATCAAGAGAAATATTGAGAAAAAATTGGGTACACCTAAAATTACTCCTCCGATAACATTCCTGAATTCTATGCGTGTTTTTTGCCTAATTATCTGAGCAATAAGAATCCCCAAGCCAATTAAACCGGCTATACCAAAACCAAATGCAGAGAAAAGGGCCGTACTTATAACATCAACCTGTGTTTTTTGGACATAATTAAGCAGTAAATCTAAAATTCCGCTGCCAAAAAATAAGATCAGCAACATCCACCATGCTTGCTGCTTTGAATCACTTGATTTCTTTGAGAATGAAACAAGAATCACCCCAGAAAATGCCAATAAGATTGCTATAATTTTTAAGAAAGGAAGTTGTTCATTGTAAATAAAAAACATTCCAAGAACAGAAACCGCCATGCTCATTTTTACAGCTACTGATGTAATAGCCATTCCATTCTTCTGAGCGCTTTTTCCCATTAAAACAAAGAGCGAAATAAAGAGTAAAGCGGCTAAAACTGCATAGAAAATCCAGTTGGTATTTTCCCAAGTTTCATCTTTTAAGTCACTCCCGTAAAGAATATACCCACAAAGAAAAGCACTGATGTAATTAAATACAATTGCTTGAAATGTATCTATTTTAAAGCTCGGAAAAACTTTAAAAATCACGAAAATTAAGCTTGATAAGAATATGGCAAGAAATAAATCTGTCATTTTCGCTTGTAATAATAAATCATATCCGATCCAAACTTATAATTATCATAAGGAACCTTATTTATTACAGGCGCTTTTATTCCTTCACCAAAACTAATGTCTCCAACAATTACGCGGGCTTCATCCCAAACATTATCAATGATAAAATATTGTAGCGTTCTACTGCCACCTTCAACGAAAACAGAAAGAATATTCCTTTTGTAAAGTTCCTCTAAAATATTTGCTGTTGAGGTTTCTGAAATTTTCACCCACTCGATATTTTCTTTTAGTTCATTTTTCAAGCGATTAAAAACAATTGTTGGCGCTTCTTCGGAATAGATATTTACATCACTACTGATTTGTAATTGACTATCGATAACAATTCTTATTGGATTTTCACCTTTATATTCTCTAACTGTTAAAGATGGATTATCATTGATAATCGTATTTCTACCAACTAAAATACTTTGTTCTTCACTGCGCCATTTGTGAACCAATGCTTTTGTTTCTGGTGCAGAAATCCAGTTACTTCCAACTTCACCCTTTTCTCGCAACTTATCTAAATAACCATCATTTGTCTGTGCCCATTTTAAAATAACATACGGTCGTTTTTTTTCATGAAAAGTAAAAAATCGCTTGTTTAACTCCTTGCATTCGTCTTCTAAAACTCCTTCTATGACTTCAATTCCTGACTTTATAAGTTTTTCAATGCCTTTTCCTGCAACAAGTGGATTTGAATCCCTACAGCCAACTACAACTTTTTTGAGCTTATATTTTATAAGTAAATCAACGCAAGGAGGAGTTTTTCCAAAATGAGCACAAGGCTCTAAAGAAATATAAACTGTTGATTCTGCTAGCAAAGATTTATCTTCAACTAATTCTATCGCACTATTTTCTGCATGTGAACTTCCAAAATGCATGTGAAATGCTTCACTGATAATGCGCTTATTATGAACTATTACGCATCCGACCATTGGATTAGGAGCTACCATTCCTTTTCCCAATAGGGCAAGATCAATACATCTTTGCATGTAATCAGAATCATTCATATTGCAAAGTTAAGATATAAAACGTAATCTTAGAATAGACAATTTGAAGAAGAATTTTGAGTTTTATTATTCTTAAAAATTGCAGTTTTTTGTTATTTTTGCTTAGTTCAATAAAATATTAATTTAACCTATTACAATGCTTATAACAATTTTACTTCTAATTTTTACACTCATAATAGTTCCACTTGTTTGTTTCAATTTTGGAATAGCGCCCACTGATTTACAATGGGCAATTCTTTATCAGATGCTCTATATTTTAAGTGGCGTAATTGCTTATTGTTTTATAATCGGAGAGTTAGCAAAAAATAATTCTCAAGTAGATAAACTGTGGAGCATAGTTCCAATTTATTATGTTTGGCACATGACAGTTTTGGGGCTTTGGGATCCAAGAATGATTTTAATGTCAGTATTAGTAAGTCTTTGGGGTATTCGATTGACATATAATTTTGCAAGAAGAGGAGCCTATTCCTGGAAATTTTGGTCTGGAGAAGAAGATTACCGTTGGGAAGTTTTACGCAAACGAAAAGGATTTAATAATCCAATAATTTGGATGTTATTCAATTTATTTTTTATCTGCACTTATCAATTAACATTAATCTTCCTATTTACTTTACCAATCCTAGTATGTTTGAACAATAATGTTGACCACAATTTAAATTGGATAGATGGATTTCTTGCTTTGCTTATGATAAGCTTTATTTATATAGAATTTATTGCAGACAACCAACAATATGCCTTTCAACAAGAAAAACATAGAAGAATAGCGAATAATGAAGATCTTGGAGAGTATAAAAAAGGATTTATCTCAACAGGTTTATGGGCTATTGTTCGTCATCCTAACTACGCTATGGAACAAGCAATCTGGCTTGTGTTTTATTTATTCAGTGTACATATCACAGGTTCCTGGATTAACTGGTCAATTGCAGGTTGTGTTCTACTAATAATTCTTTTTAAAGGAAGTTCTGATTTTTCTGAGGAGATTACAGAAAGTAAATACCCGGAATACAAGGATTATAAAGAAAGAACTCCAAGATTTATTCCATTTATGAAGTTAAAAAAGTAATTAGTTTTTTAAGAAGTATTTTAAAATAGTTAATGCTATACCAAAAAATACGAGAACGCTTAGGAATAACTGGCTGTATGATTTATACCCTTTTTTTCTAATTCTTATGTAGTTGCCAGTACCTAAAACGACGCCAATAATAAGCGATAAGAGTAAAGGATTCATTACATTAATCCAAATTGAGAGAAATGATGTGTGAAATGCTTTGAATGCAATAAAAGCCATTGCTCGTAATTCAAATTTCCATAGTAGGGGTGAAGCGCTGTTTTTTTTTGGTCTTCCGAATACATTTCTTCAAAATCAACCCAAGCCATTGTAAATTCATCTATAGCTATTTCTATATCAGTATTTCGCAGAGGAGTATTTTCTTTTGCAAATGGAACTTGAATATTTTGAGGCATTTCTTTATCGCTGATTAAAAAAGCTTGCATTCCTTTTATTTTCTCTTCAGGAATTAGGAGTTCATGATTTCCTATGCCACAGGACATATAAATACAATCGCTTAAATGTTCAATCATACTTTGAGGAGTCATTTTTCCCCAAGATGCTGATTTTTTTTCGTCTAAATTTTCTAGGATTTCAAGAAAAGCGCATAAATCTGCTTGAACAAATTCCATTTGTTATTTTCCAACTAAGATGTGAAGACTTCTTGGAACTACTTGAACATTTAATTCACTTTTTACAATAGTTGGTTCACCATCATATTGAGCAAGACCTTGAGAGATATTTATTTTTGCTTTTTTAAAGGATATAACCTCGGTAAATTGTGAGCGATCTGAACGCCCCATAAAGAATTGGTATACCAATAATGGAATGCGCCACCTCGAAAAAGGTTTCAATAAGATTAGTTCTATCTTTCCGTCTGTAGCATCTGACTTTGGAGAAAAAATAAAGCCATTTCCAAATTCTGATGTATTTGCAATTGTACACATCACTACGGGCATTTTTTTAATTTGTCCGTTTGTATCAATTGAAATATTAATCGGATTGTATTTAAAATACTCTTTAAACACATGTTTAACGTAGGTCCAAAAACCACGTTTTTTGTCTTCATCAAAGCGTTTTGCAATGAGCGCATCTATTCCGTAGCCTCCAAAACCTAAAAAAGGGTTGTCGTTTACAAGAACAGTATCCATCTGAATTTCATTCGTTGAATTAATACATAAAATTGCCTCTGGAATCGTTAAAGGAATATTCATGTGCCGTGCTAAACCATTACCAGATCCAATTGGAATAATAGCTAATTTAGTTTTTGATCCAATTAAAGTGGTTCCAATTTCGTGCACTGAACCATCACCACCAATAGCACAGACTATATCAATGTTGTTAGCTATAGCATTTTTTGCTATGTCAATTGCATGACCTTTATGACTTGTGCTCTTAATTAAATAATCAAATTGAGTGTGATCTAAATGCTTATGAATTAGCTCTGGAAGATCATCTTTTCGACGAACACCAGATATTGGATTTATGACAAACCAAATACTTTTTTTCATGACTAGCAACTTATTTTTTTATTTGTATTGTCCAGTATTTAATAATAAAACATAAGACAATATTCAAAATTCGTTACATTTTATGATAATTCCTAATTTTTAAATGGATTTTCTCAATTAAATCTGTACTTCGCAGACATTACTATTTCTTAAATCTACTTAAAATATGTATTTTTGGTAAACTAATTTTATTAAATGAAAGAAAAAGAACTAAATAAAAACAGAGAGCATTTACTGAAGTTACTTTTGGATAAATCAGCATTAAAGCAAGATGTTGCTGATGATTGCGAAAAAGTTTTCATGTCTTTTAAAAAAGCAATTTGTAAGGAATTAGATGCGCTAAAGTTGAAGATTAAAGATCCTAGGATTCGTTTAAATTATGAAGACAAAGGAGAACACGAAATTCATGCTTACATTGGAAGTGATGTCTTGGTTTTTAATTTGCATAGAAATGTTTTTAAGATGCCAGATAATGATCCACTTTGGGGAACATCCTATTTCAGGTCGAATGAAAATAATGGCTATTTCGGAATCATCAATATTTTTAATTTTTTAGCGGAGTCTTTTCTTCAGCATCGCATCAATGACAGTGGCTATCTTATAGGCCGAATTTTTATTAATCACGAACGTCATTTTTATGTTGAAGGAAAAGGACACCTTGGCTCACTTTTTCGAGATACACAAAATTCTGTCGTGAATGACGAGTTCATTGCAGCGATTGTACAACTATCTTTTGCCTACGCTTTACAATTTGATTTACACATCCCACCTTTTGACTATTTCAGTGAAATCACGGTAGAACAAATTCAGTTAATGGGAGAAAGTTTAAAGCTTCAAACTGCAAAGAGATTAGGTTTTAAAATGAAAGCTGACGAGTCTGATAATATTTAAAAAATATAGCACATAACCTTGCAGTTAAAGAATTTCACACTATATTTGCAAACTCAAATTTGAGAATTTTTGATTTTTGGCCCATTCGTCTAGTGGTTAGGACGCCAGGTTTTCATCCTGGTAACAGGAGTTCGATTCTCCTATGGGCTGCATAAAAATTGGTTTAATAGCCAAAAAAACATTAATTTAGCACGATTAAAATAATTTAATAAAATAATAATGGCAAATCACAAATCATCAATCAAGAGAATTCGTTCAAACGATGCTAAGCGAGTTTTAAATAAATACCAACATAAAACTACCCGTAATGCAGCGCGTAAGCTTCGGGAATTAACAGATAGAAAAGAAGCTGAAATTTTATTTCCTACTGTTGTTGCTATGTTAGATAAATTAGCGAAGAAGAATGTAATTCACAAAAATAAAGCAGCAAACTTAAAATCTGGACTTCAGGTTTTTATCAATAAAATGTAATTTTACTTTTTGAACTAAATTGAAGGGGCTTTTGCCCCTTTTTTTGTTAAGTTTGTTTTCTATGATGCATCTAAGAATTAGTATTCTTTTCGTTATTATCAACTATTTTTGTTATTCTCAAATACAAATAGCAGCTCCTACTGACACATTAAAGTCTTCCTTTTCAACACTTGGAAAACTAGACACAATGGAAATGAATAGTATTTATTTAGCATCTTCTTTTCCTATTAAATCATTTAGTAATCGTTTTGGTTTTCCAAGTATTGATTTACTTGATATGAATTCCTCGATTTATTACCCACTAAAAAAGGAGCGAGGTCTTATAACATTTTCAGCCCTTCCTCATGTTGGGTTTTCATATTTATTTGGAACTCAGGGCACGCAATTATTAGGTTTAAAATATCAACAAGCATTTATAAAAGGATTTTTGCTCAATGCACAGATAGGAACAGATAAAACAAATGGTTTTTTTCGAAATACAGGATTTTCCAGAAGTTCTTACGCCTTTCAGTTAGCACGAAATTCAAAGCGACATTCATTTTTATTAGAGGCAAGAAGTGCTAAAGAACTTCGCGAGTGGAATGGGGGAGTGGTGAGTGATTCTCAAGCAGTAAACTTTTCACCACAATTACTTCCTGTAAATAAAAATGATGCTTCCAGCCTTTTAACGAATTCAAAAGTTTGTTTAACAAATTCATTTTCATTGTTTTCAGATTCTTTACATGTTTTTGGTTTAGAAATAAAGCAGTTTTATGAGAATTTAAAGCGTTCTTATTTTGAAAATTCCTCTATTATCAATAGTTATGATTCTATTTATTTTGATAGTACACAGACAAGTGATACATATACTTTAAAAACGTTTGAAAATCAACTTGGCATTTTTTATAAAACTCCCTTTCTTGAATTTTCCACACATGCAGTTTTACGAAATTGGAACTATGCAAATTTTGATATTAAAAGCGATACGACAGAATTTGATATAAACGAGCAGTTTCAATTTAAAAATAAGTTCTTTCAACTTTCAAATTCTTCATCTTTAAACTTGTATGGAGCAAAAAATACTTTTCGCTCTTTTTCTGAGGTGAATTCAATATTTTCGGGTTATAAAATTGCTGTAAATCATACTTTTATAAGAAGCTTACCTCTTGTTTTCCAACGTTATTATTCTTCCAATAACGTTTTTTATAAATTGGAAAATTTCGAATTGCAAACACAGCAAAAGTTAAAGTTTACAATTTCTAAAGCTTTAGGTAAAAAGTTTTTCTCTCTTGATTATTCCCTTATTTCGTTTAATCAAAATTATTTTTTTAACACAAGTGTTTCCAAATGGCAAAGAGATTTAGCTATTTCTTCAGCAATAATTCAGCAAGCAAAAATTTCTTCAGAATTACACTTTTCAATTTTTCATATTTATCCAAGTTATACTTTTACTAGGATGGATAAATCCATTAATTTTCTTCCTCAACACACTTTTGAAACGCGCTTCTTGATAAAAGGAGGAATTTTTAAGGCAAAAAAATTAAAAGGGATGTTGGGATTTGATTTTATTGCTCTTTCTAGCTATAAAAGTATAATGTTTAATCCGCAAATGGGAATTTATGATTTTACTGTTTTGAGTCAAACGAATATCAATTCTGGAATGTTGAATGCGGGAGTTTTTTCAGGATTTGAAGTCGATAAATTTCGTTTTTTTCTTCGTTGGGATAATTTAGCATATTTTTGGGCTAACAGAATGCAAACTTTTATTATTGGTTCTCCATCGCCTTCTACTCAAATAAAAATTGGTCTAACCTGGGATTTCTGGAATTAAGATAAGTTTAAGAAAGGTCTTTCTTTTTAAACTTTTAACGCTAGAACTTCCGCCATTTTTGCACCAATGTGAGCAGGTGAATCTACTACATGGACACCACATTCTCTCAAAATACGTTTTTTAGCTTGTGCAGTATCGTCTTTTCCACCTACAATTGCTCCAGCGTGCCCCATTGTTCTTCCTACAGGAGCAGTTTCACCAGCGATAAATCCAACAACTGGTTTTGTGCCATTTTCTTGAATCCATCTTGCTGCAAGCACCTCAAGATTACCACCAATTTCTCCAATCATTACAATGCCATCTGTTTCTGGATCATTCATTAATAAGGCAACAGCTTCTTGTGTTGTTGTTCCAATTATTGGATCTCCTCCAATACCAATCGCAGTTGTAATTCCCATGCCTGCTTTAGCAACTTGGTCTGCTGCTTCATAGGTGAGTGTTCCAGATTTTGAAACAATACCAATTTTCCCTTTTTTGAAAACAAAACCGGGCATTATTCCTATTTTAGTTTCTCCTGCTGTAATTATTCCAGGGCAATTTGGACCTATTAATCTGCATTTAAAACCTTTAATGTATTCTTTGGCTTTAATCATATCATTAACAGGAATTCCTTCTGTGATACAAACAATTACAGCTATTCCTGCTTCCGCAGCTTCCATTATTGCATCTGCAGCAAATGCTGGCGGTACAAAAATAATAGAAACATCTGCCTTTGTTTTCTCAACTGCCTCTTGCATTGTATTAAAAACCGGTTTATCTAAATGACTTGTCCCACCTTTTCCTGGCGTCACACCACCAACGATATTTGTACCATATTCAAGCATTTGGCTTGCGTGAAATGTTCCTTCGGTTCCAGTGAAACCTTGAACAAGAACTTTTGAGTTTTTGTTTACTAAAACACTCATAATTTAGATAAATTTAATTTTGAACTCAAAAGTAAGAAATGCCTTTTAAATAGCAAGTTTTTTGACTTATTTAACTTCCCAAACCTTCATATCAAATTTCAAAATTGAATTTTGCGGGATATTATCTAATTTATGATCTCCATAAGCAATAGATGGTGGAAGGATCATTTGAACTTCACTACCTTTTTTACACATTAGCAACACTTCTTTCCATCCGGCGATTAAATCACGAACAGCAAATGTTATGGGGTTTTTTTGATTGTCAAAACGTTTTCCATTCAATAAAAATCCTGAATAGGTGATTGAGACACTATCGGTATAGAGAATAAATTTGCCTTCTCCATTTTTTTTAAGATGATAATACAATCCAGAAGATGATTTTATAAATTTAAGCTTGTTTTTTTTGATATAAGTAGAAATTTTAGAATCAAAATCTTGAATTTCTTGATCAGAATAGGTTGAACAACTAGTTAGTAATAGAAAAAGAAGAAATTGTATTAGCTTTCTCATAATTTTATTGCATTTAGTTCATATCCCTCATTAATTAGTAATTCAATTAATCCTTCTGGTCCTGCAAGATGTGCCGCACCCACAGCAAAAAAGACTTTTTGTTTTGACATCATATTCTTCATTAGTGAAATCCAACGGATATTTCGTTCTTCCAAGAAAATCCTTGAATTTGGAAGCGAATTATCCTTTTGAATAAATGAATACAAAGAATCAAGATTTTGGAGTAAATAAAGTTCCTCTAGTTCCTTAAATTCAAGCTTTGCTTTATCTTGATTTCTCAAGGCATCTAAGATCATATTTTTTTGTTCAAAGGAAGTTAAATCATCAAATAGTTTTAGTTGTTGATCTATTGTTTCTAAGCCGAGAAGTTCAATATCTTTAAGTTTTGCTTCATTTTCTAGTTCTAATTCCTGTGACTTTGTATATTCTGGAAGCGAATTTTGTAGAATAAATTGCAGTACTAAAAATGGCTTTGCTTGCTTAAAATTTTCATCAAATTGCTCAACATTCATTAATAAATATTCACTCGCCCATTGATGAATGGTGTCTAGTTCTTTTTCAGAAAAAAAATCTTGGAAACTTCCTTTTTCTAAAATCAATTTATTTGGTGATAGTTCTGCATTATTTAGTGAGTTAATCTCCATGCACAATGCTTCAGATTTTGCAAGTAAGAGCAATAGTTTTTTCGGTAAAAAAAAAGATTCTTCATCCATGATGTGCATGGTTCCAAAAAGATATGATATTTGATTATTGGAAGGATTGCGAATTTCCCATAAGAGACTTTTTTTCTCTATTTGAGCTGATAACAGAAAAGAAAAAGTAAAAAAGACTAAGAAAAAAAACCTTTTCATATCAGTTGATACTCAGTTGTGCTAAAAAATGATGATCTTGTTCCGAAACTTTTTTACAAGAAAAGCCAGCTTTATTTGCAATGATATGGAGACTATCGTAGTCGATATAGAGCCAATCAAACCAAGGTCCAGAAGTTTTTTTGTAGTGCATTTGAAAACGGAAATTTCCATAATATTCAGCATTCAGATTCATCCAAAGCGCTCCATCATCATCTTCGTATAAATAGCGAATATCGGATGAGTCACAAATTAGTTGACCGCCAGGTTTCAATAGCGTTTTTGCATGTAAAAGTGTAGCTTTCAGTTGCCCTAATGTCCCTGCTATTCCTATTCCGTTCATGAGCATTAAAATCGTATCGTATTTCGTATTTGGGGCAAAATTTTCAAAAAGAACATGTTCCACTGGGATATTACAATTCCTTAAGTGCTCAGTTGCACCGAGAGAAGCTTCAATAGCAAAAACATTCAATCCTTTTTTTTGCAATTCTAAGCAATGTATTCCAGCTCCGGCTCCAACATCCAAAACATCCCCACGACAAAGTTCAAGAGCTTTTAACTCTAATTCCGGCATTTCTTTTCGTGTACGAAAGAGAACTTCAAGAGGGATTACGTCATCTTCACATAATTCTGAAGACACGATTATGTCATTTGCTAGTCTGTTTTCTGCGTAATCAAGAATTGCTTCTCCGATTGGATCTGATATCCTCATAAATTATGATTCATATTGGCTAAATTCACTTAAATCATCATCCGAATAGTCATCATCAAATTCATTAAATCCAAGCTCATCGTCGTCGTCATCATCATCGAGCCCACCTTCTAATCTTTGATCGCTGAATAAATCTTCTGTAATATCTTCTCTTGAATTTTCAGCTGGCGCTTTTCCTATTGATAGTAAAACACTAGGTTTTTCTGGTTCAGTTTTATCAAATCCAATTAATTCGACAAGAAAGATCCACATGCATAGGAAATCGTAAACTAAGATAAATTTTTGATCTGGTTCGTGTAAAAAATCTTTAATAGTGGCTGAATTCATAACTGTAGACGGCTCGTCAATCGAATCATCATCATAGGTCATATCCATTAAGCTAATTTCATGTCCTTTGTCCCACATATCATTGGAAACATAAAAACTACCCATTTGATCACCTTTAAAATCAAAGGAATCCAAAATAATTTTATAAAAAGACTCAAAATTATCAGTATCTGCAATGAGAATATCGCGAAAGACTTCCTCTTTTTTCTCTGAATCCAATAAAACTCTGAATTTTAGTCCTGGCATACTTTTGATTTTTCAATCTATGTAAAATTAAAATTATTTATTAAAAATAGGAGTTTTTACAACGGTTAATCCCATTTCTTTTCCCAATCTTAGCATTTCTGCAACAGCTTCATCAAAATTATTAGAAATTTCACCCTCTAGGATTGCTTCTTTTATTTTGCTTTTAATGGTTCCAATTTCAGAAACTGGTCCGATATTAAAAGTCTTCATAATTAATTCACCATTAACAGGTGGTTGAAAATTTCGAATACGATCTTTCTCTTCAACATCTTTTAGTTTTTGAGAAACTAATTCAAAGTTATTTTTGTATTTCTTAACTTTAAATTCATTTTTTGAGGTAATATCAGCATTGCATAATAACATCAGGTCTTCGATATCATCTCCTGCTTCATTGAGCAGCCTTCGAATTGCAGAATCCGTAACAGAACCTTTAATAAGTGCAATTGGTCGAAGGTGAAGCCGTACTAATTTCTGAACATATTTCATCTTCTGATCAAGTGGTAATTTCAGATTTTTAAAAATACGAGGCACCCATTTTGACCCTAATTCTTCGTGACCATGGAATGTCCATCCTACAATTGGATCGAATCTTTTTGTCGGTGGTTTTGCGATGTCATGAAGAATAGCAGCCCAACGAAGCCAAAGCGAATCTGTATTTTGTGAGATGTTATCCAAAACTTCTAGGGAGTGTTCGAAATTATCTTTGTGACTCTTTCCATCAATTGTTTCAACTCCTTTTAGTTGAATAAATTCTGGAAAAAATTGTTCTAATAAGTAGGTAGAATCTAGTAATTTAAAACCTCGAGAAGGAGTTTCACTTAGTATTATTTTATTAAGCTCTTCACTAATCCTTTCTCTTGATATTATTTCTAAGCGCTTAGCTTGTTTTCGAATAGCCTCCAAGCATGAAATTTCAATTTTAAAGTTTAAACGTGACGCAAAACGTATTGCTCTTAACATTCTAAGTGGATCGTCACTAAAGGTTATTTCAGGTTCAAGGGGAGTTCTAATAATTCCTTTTTCTAAATCTGCAATACCATTAAAAGGATCTAGAATATTTCCAAAAGTTTCTGGACGTAGGTCCAAAGCAAGTGTATTGATGGTAAAATCCCTGCGATTTTGATCATCTTTTAGTGTTCCAATCTCTGTTTCTGGTTTTCTTGAATCAGAAACATACGATTCCTTGCGAGCTCCTACAAATTCAACATCTAGATCTTTGTAGCGAAAATGAGCGGTACCATAGTTTTTATAAATACTCACAGATTTTACCCGCATAATTTTGGCAATGGCAGATGCGAGTTCTGGTCCATCACCAATAACGACAATATCAATGTCTTTTGATGGACTCTCAAGAAGTAAATCGCGCACAAATCCACCAATAACATATGCTTCAATTTTATTTTCAGCAATATATTGAGAAATAACTTTAAAAACAGGGTGCTTTAAACTTGAAGCGTAATTCAATTTCATTGTTTGCAAATGTAAGATTATTGAGTCTAATTATAGACAAAACGTTTAATCTTCATCTTCATCCAACAAATCATCATTATTTCGTTTGTAGGAAAACAAATCATCATCAAGTTCATCTAAGTCGTCATCATCAAAAAATTTCCCGGGCTTACCACTTTTTTTGTATGCATCCATTTTGGGTTTTTTATTTTTCCCTTCGGAATCAGGACTTTTGCGATCTTTTAAATTATTTAATTTTTTTCGAGGTTCAATTTTCGAAATTTCTAAACTAGGTAGAGCATCAACATCTTGCGTAGTAGGGAAATCGACATTATTTGGCACATAAGGTTTTTTCTCAAAAGTTGGTCTAGGTGCAGCTCCTCGGTCTTCAGCTTCTTTAACAGCAATAGGCCTTCCATTTACAGCAAAATTATCTAGAGCAGAAATTGCCTTAAGAGCTTCCTCTCGGTCATCCATTTCAACAAACCCAAATCCTCTAGATTTACCTGTTTCTCTGTCGGTTGCAACACTGGCTTTTAAGACTTTTCCGTATTGCTCGAACAATTCTCGTAATTGATCGCTATCAAAGCCAAAATCTAATTTGGCAACAAAAATACTGGTCATAGATTGTAAAAAACAATTTTAATTATGTTCACTTCTTACTGATTAAGAAATCGAATTTATAACAAAATTTTTAAAAACTAGCTGAGAATTAAAAAAAAGTGGTGTTTTCGTCATATTTATACAATATTTGAGCAGTATTATCATTCCTTAGTATTTTTTTAGACCCTAAGAAATGAAAAAGAGACAAGCTGATTTTTATATTTTTTTGTTAAATTAAGATCGAAAAAAAATGATTTAATTTTTTAATTCCCTTTGTTATAGAGCATTTTTTTATTAAATAACTTACCTTTGTTCAGTATGGTTAAAATAAATAATAAAGATTCTGATAAAACAGATAATAATCAGAAAAATTCAAGACTTTTGATTGTATTAGCTGCTTTAAGTTTTATCCTTCCATTACTACTAATTTATTCATATAATTATTCAGATAAACATATTGTTTTATTTGGATGGGAGTTAAAAAAGCTGTCTTCAGATAGTGAAGAATTTGTTCCAAAAAAGAATAATGTTGAAATTAATATAATTAAACAAAATAGAAAACAAGAAGATTCAACCGATATTAAAAAAGTAAAAAGAGATTCGCTATCAAAGCTTGGTAAATTGCCATTTGGTGATCCAATAATTGATACGAATGAATTTGAAAGATCATATGTTGACTCCTCAGAGCAACAAAGAATAATGATAATGGGAGATTCTGAATGTGGAGGTTTATACAAACAGCTAAACGATTATTGTTTTCAAAATGGTCATAGTTTAGTGGCCACTGTTGTATGGAATTCAGCAACCATTCTAAATTTTGCCTACTCAGATACAATTCCATCAATCATTAATAAATTCCAACCGACCTATATTTTTATTGTTGTTGGACTTAACGAACTACTTTCAAAAAGTTTAGGAAAAAGAAGAGAAGCTGCAGAGTTATTGGCTTCTAAACTAAATGGCATTCGATATTCATGGATTGGTCCAGCTAACTATACAAGTGATTTTGGTATAAACAAGGTCTTTTTAGAATCTGCAGAACATGGTGCATTCTTTTTATCAAGAGATTTAAATTTACCAAAAGGAAAAGATAATCGTCATCCCAATGCTACTGGATATCGAATTTGGATGGATTCTATTGCTAAATGGATGAAAACTACTGCAAAGTATCCTTTGATAATGAATACACCTATAGTGAGAAACCAACCATGTAGATCAAAAGTAATTATTTTAAATGCATCAAAATATCGTGGATATTAATAATTTTTTTTCGCTATTTAATTGGGAACAAATTAATAGCTTTTTAAGCTATTCATTTGAAAAGCCTTGGTTTTTTACTGAGTTTAGTTTTTTATTAGTTTTCGGTTTTTTTTTATTAATCTATGCTTTCCTAGTTAATAAAAATAAGTGGAAAAAAATCTACATTATAGCTTTCAGCTTATTTTTCTATTACAAATCTAGTGGTCCATTTTTAGGATTATTTGTTTTGATGATTGTTAGTGATTTTTTATTTGCAAAATACATTGCAAAACAATCTGGTCTCAAGAAGAAAATATATCTTTTCATTTCTTTGTTGTATAGTTTGTCATTTTTATTGTACTTCAAATACTCAAATTTTTTCATAACAAATTTTAACGAATTACTAGGAACAAATTTTGATCTAAATAATTTGTTCCTCCCTATTGGAATTTCTTTTTATACATTTCAATCAATTAGTTATTTAGTTGATATTTATCGAAAAGAAATTGAACCTTCAAAAGATATTTCAGATTATGCTTTTTACATGACTTTTTTTCCCCATTTAGTTGCAGGACCAATCGTTAGAGCAAAAGATTTCCTTCCTCAAATTGTAGCACCACAAATTATTAATGCCGCGCTTTACAAAGAAAGTATTATGAGAATCACTATTGGTCTCATTAAAAAACTTTTTATTGCAGATTATTTAGGTAAATATGTTTCTCTTGTCCACGAAACACCTAATGGTTTTTCAGGCTTTGAACATTTGATTTCAATGTATGCATATAGTTTTCAGATATATTTTGATTTTTCTGGTTATTCAGATATTGCTATAGGATTAGCCCTTTTACTCGGTTATAGATTAAAAGACAATTTTGATGCCCCTTATTTAGCAGCAAATATTACAGTTTTTTGGCGAAAATGGCATATGTCACTTAGTAGTTGGTTAAAAGATTATATTTATATTCCTCTAGGCGGCAGTAAAAAAGGAGTTTTTAATACCTATTTATTTCTCCTTATAACGATGCTAATTGGAGGACTTTGGCATGGTTCAGAATGGCGATTTATTCTTTGGGGTTTAGCTCACGGTTTAGCATTAGTTGTCCATAAAATTTGGTCGTCTTACGTAAAGATAAATGAGTCAAACAAGCTATTTTCTTTAATTGGTGTTTTTATCACTTTTAATTTTGTTTCATTATGCTGGATATTTTTTAGATCAGTTTCATTTGAGACAGCTTTTCAGAGTTTAAATTTGATTTTTACAAAATTAAACCTCTCGGAAATAATTGCTTTTTCTGTAGAAAGAAAAGAGGTTATAATTTTGATTTTTATTTCAATGCTAATCGTCTTCACTCCCTTAAAACTAAAACAGTTTATTTACAGTAAAATTTTTCTGCTGCCAACTTTTACTTGGTTTATTTGGATTTTACTTGCACTTCAAATAATCATACAATTTAAGGATGAAATAGTGCAGCCTTTTATTTATTTCCAATTTTAATGTTAAAAATTTATTTTATTTCTCTTTTTTTGATTTTAAATTACTCAATAGGATTTAGCCAATCTATTGATAGTTTTCAATATGATTTTATACAGCTATCTGATTCTAAAAAGTTAGATTTTGCTATGAGAAAATTAAATACAATTTTAATTTCTTCGGATTCTTCAAGCTCGGAAAATGTAAACAATGATTTCACAATAGTTCACTTTGGAGATAGTCACATTCAAGGAGATAATTTTAGTGGCGAAATTAGACAGAAAGTACAAGGATATTTTGGCAGTACTGGAAATGGTATTATTTTCCCCTACTCATTGGCTAAAAGTTATGGGCCAAAAGGTTTGTCGGCTTCTTCTACAGGGACTTGGTCTGCAAGTAATATATTGAGATATGATAAAAATATTAAAGGTTTATCAGGTTTTACAATTCAATCTTTTGATACCGCCGCAAAAATTAAATTTTTATTTACAGAAAAATTTAAAGTTCCTATTTCTAAGACTTTAAAAATTTGGTATGGAAGTAATTCTGACTCAACAGATTTTTATTTAGATGATAAATTCACAACTATTTATGATAAAAAATTTCAAGACGGGTGGGGTGTTAGATCTTTAAGTTCTGTCGAGAATATAACAGGTTTTGATCTTTCAATAAGACAAAAAAATAAAATTCCTTCTGGGTTTTCGTTTTTTGGATTTGAATTAATATCTCCAAACAATAGAGGTGTTAATTACTATCAATGTGGAGTTGTTGGAGCAAAATTTTCACATTTAATTAATAATTCGGAACTTATCATATCTCAACTAAACTATTTAATGCCGGATCTTATTATTTTTTCATTTGGAACAAATGAAGCATACGGAAAAAATATAGACACCAATAAATACTTTGATGAATTAAATTCTTTTATAAGTAAACTAAATGAAGAGTTGCCAAATACTGCTTTTATAATAACTACAGCGCCAGATACAAGAAGTCAGGGTAAAATACCGCCTAATCAAATAATAATAAACGATCAATTAATCAAAATAGCTAAGTCTCAGGATGTTTCAATATTTGATTTAAATAAAGCCATGGGTGGTTGGGGTTCTTTAAATAAATGGTACAAAAACAAGCTAGTTGCTGAAGATAAATTACATTTTACTGCTGCAGGTTATTCTCTTCAAGGAAAATTATTTTCAATGGCTTTCTTAGAAAGCTATAATGCTAAATCTACTAATAGAAAATTAGATTTGAGTAATTTAAGAAATGAAATTTTATCGGGGATTAAACCGGTTTTGGGCAAAATAACAAAATCCCCAGTAGTAGTAATAGAAACAATTATAGAAGAACCAGTTAAAGAAGAACCAATTATAGAAGTTCTAATTAAAGAAGAACCAGTTAAAAAAGAACAAGTTAAAAAAGAACAAGTTATAAAAGAACCAGTAAAAAAAGAGAAAAAAAATAATGATTTACCAAAAATATATATAGTAAAAAAAGGAGATTCTATATATAGAATTGCTCGTAAATATAAATTAGACCCAAATAAAGTTCTTAGGCTTAATAAATTAAAGGAACAAGCAATAATTAATGTAGGGCAGAAAATAGTATTGTATTAAATTTTACTGGCAGTTCTTATTTAATACCAATAAAACACTTTTGCTCCATTTATTTGCATCTGCAGCGTAACCATAAGAAGCTATCGTTTTTAACCATTTTTCATGATCTTTAGATCCTTTCATTGAAGCATAATACTTTTTTGACGAAACTAAAGTGCAGAAACCAATATAAGAATCTCTGCTTGTTGGATAATATTTATAACTGCTCTGATATCCTGAAATTGAAACATCATTTTTTCCTTTAATTCCAAAATGATTATTTAGTTTTCTTCCGATATTACTCGTTCCTCCTGCAGATTCTATATATGCAACACTTAAAATAATACATGCTGGTATTTCATAAGCAGACTCTAAACTATCAGCTAATTCTCGATAATCAATAAAGTAAGTCTTTTGAGAAAAGTGATTCAATGTTATAAAGATAAAAGAACACAACATATAAATTTTCATGATAAATAGTTTAATTTTAGAATAAGCTACTTTTTAAATCTCTGATAAATATTTTTTTTTAAATCAACAAGCAAAAAAAAACCTCTTGAATTAAGAGGTTTAAATATTTTATGATTTCTATCTTTTGTGCATCGGTTCGTCAGAAACTGTTAATTTCTTTCTTCCTTTTTTACGACGTGATGCTAGAACTCGACGACCATTTTTTGATGCCATTCTGCTACGGAAACCGTGCTTATTTCTTCTTTTTCTTACGGATGGTTGAAATGTTCTTTTCATGATTTTAACTTAATATTGTCGCTAAATTTGAGGTTGCAAAGATAGTAAAATTTTGTTTAAAACAAATTCTTTTTAAATTTTTATTTAAAATTACCGCAATACCAATAAACCACACTATTTTTGTGACAAATATCATGAATGTTATCACCTAAGAAAGAAAAAACTGAAAAAGTTAAATTAACAAAAGATAGCTATAGAAAAGCGAAGGGAATCTTTTCGTATCTTAAGCCCTATGCTTTTGTTTATTTTATTGGTTGGGTATTTCTGGTTTTATCAACTTCTGCAGGTTTAGTTTTTCCTTATTTAATGGGAAAATTGCTAGGAGCTAGCGGCTCAAAAACGAGTAGTTCTGGTTCTATTGATTTTATTAGCATGGAAAATATCAATTCTATTGCTTTGTCTTTATTTATTCTATTTGCTTTTCAAGCTTTGTTTTCTTTTGTAAGGGTTGTAATATTTAATAATGTTACTGAAAATGCTTTGCGTGACATAAGAAATGATGCTTTTGAGAAGCTGGTTTATATGCCGATGGATTTTTTCAACAAAAGTAAGGTGGGTGAACTTACTAGTCGTGTTTCTTCTGATATTGTTCAGCTTCAAGAGACATTGCGCACAACTATTGCAGAATTCTTTAGACAAATAATTATTGTTTTTGGTGGCATTGCTTTTCTGTTTTTTATTTCCTGGAAATTAGCATTGATAATGTTAGCTACGGTTCCTGTTATGGCTATTGTAGCAGTATTTTTCGGTCGATTTATACGCAAGTTAAGTAAAGAGGCACAAAATTTTACTGCAGAATCAAATTCAATTATCGAGGAAGCACTTACGGGAATAACAAATGTTAAATCTTTTACAAACGAGTTGTTTACGCTCTCGAAATATAAAACTTCAACACAGCAAACACGCGACTTAAATGTCCGAAGTGGAATTTGGAGAGGACTTTTTGTTTCCTTTATTATATTCTGCCTTTTTGGAGCAATCGTTTTTATTATTTGGCAGGGTTTACTGATGACGCAGGGTGCAAATCCTACTTTGTCAAGTGAAGGTTTTTATCAATTTGTTTTGTTTACAATTATGATGGGAGCATCAATTGGATCTCTTCCAGATTTGTACGCAAACCTTCAAAAATCAATTGGTGCTACAGAAAATTTAATGGATATTATCGGAGAAAAATCTGAAAAAGACCTCAGTAAGGGGAAAGAAAAATCATTGATTGAAGGTAAAATCGAATTTAAAAATGTTTCCTTTGCCTATCCTCAACGCTTGGATGTTCCTGTTCTTCAAGATGTCTCTTTCTCTATTTTAAAGAATCAAACTGTAGCCGTTGTTGGTCCAAGTGGCGCCGGAAAGTCAACAATTTCTAGTTTGTTACTGAATTTTTATCACAATACAGGTGGTGAGATTCTAATTGACGACATTCCAATAAATAACTACGATTTGGAATATTTGAGGGAAAATATGGCCATTGTTCCTCAAGAGGTTATTTTGTTTTCAGGAAGTATATTAGAAAATATACGCTTTGGATTAACAAGTGCCTCAGAAGAACAAATTATCGAAGCTGCAAAAAAAGCAAATGCTTGGGAATTTATTTCAACCTTTCCAGAGGGTTTATTGACAGAAGTTGGTGATCGTGGAATTCAACTTTCTGGTGGTCAAAAACAAAGAATTGCCATTGCTAGAGCATTACTTAAGAATCCTGTAATTCTAATTTTAGACGAGGCCACTTCTGCCCTTGATTCAGAATCTGAGCGTCTTGTTCAAGAAGCCTTGGAAATTTTAATGAAGGGAAGAACTTCTCTAGTTATCGCTCATAGATTAGCAACAATTCGAAATGCTTCTCAGATTTTAGTTTTACAAGATGGTAAAATTAAGGAGTCTGGAACTCATAAAGAATTAATATCTAAAAAAGGTCTTTATGCAGAATCTGTTGCGATGCAGACAATGGAAATTTAATTCTCAAGTCCGGTTTTCTATATCCCTGTTCTTTTTTTTACTTTATTTAATATTTTATTCTTAATATTGGGTATGAAGAGTTTCTATATTTCTACTGCTTTTGTGCTAGGTAGAAAAGTCATTTGGTCTTATTCGAAAGTGCATACTATTTATTGTTCTCGGCATGTTTGATTCCAAAGACAATTCCTTAAGTTCTAGATTTGAAAAAGAAAAATACATCAAATTAATCCTGGCTTTAGTAATTGATTTATTCGGAATGTTGTCTTATTTAATTCCAGGATTGTCCGAAATCTCTGATGTTCTCAGTGCTCCTTTTTCTGCTTTATTGGTGTTTCTCCTTTTCGGAAGGAAATTGAAATGGGCATCCTTTACTTTCTTGGAGGAGTTAATACCTTTTACTGATTTTCTACCTTCAGCTACCATTGCTTGGCACTCAATCTATGTTAAGAATGAGATAGAAACCATCCAAGAAATAGATAAACGAGAAAAATTAAAGCAGAAGACATTTGATGATTTAGAGAATAATTAAGTTCGATTTAATTTTTTTCTCTCTAGTTTTACAAGTAAATAAATTCGCAAAATGAAAAAGCACTTATTCTTACTATTCCTTATCTCTTTTAGTTTTTCCAATAGTTTTGGTCAAAGCAAAAAAGAACAAATTGAGCAATTAAACTACCGAGTGGATAGTTTAGTTCGAATTTTAGATTCAGAAAGGAGTAATATTAAACAACAAAAGACTGCGTTAGAACAACAAATAATAGACTTAAATAACAGTATTACAAAGCTTAAGGCGCAAGCGCTAATTGATAAGAGTTTGTTAAAAACAAAAGACGAGGCAATAGTAAAGGCAGCATCTGAAAACGCAAAATTGTCTACTGCTTTAAAAGAAAAAAACGATAGTTTACAGATTGTTTTAGTGAAGTTAGAAAAACTGAAGCCACCCGTAAAAGTTGTACCTGTAATTCCTGTAGTGGATAATAAAGGCCCTATTAAGGGAGTTGCTATTGGAACTCAAGTTTGGATGAGCACCAACCTTAATGTAAGTACCTACCGCAATGGCGATGTAATACCACAGGTGCAAGACAAAGATGCTTGGGCTAATTTAACTACCGGTGCCTGGTGTTATTATGAAAATGATGCAAAGAACGGTGTAAAATATGGCAAGCTATACAATTGGTATGCAGTAAATGATCCGCGTGGATTAGCGCCAGCTGGTTGGCATATCCCCACTGATGGAGAATGGACAGTGCTTGAAAACTCACTTGGTGATGATGCAGGTAAAAAAATGAAAAGTACTTCAGGGTGGGAATCTTGGACGGAAGATATTACTTGCTCAAATTGTAAGACGTGGAATGCCGAATACAGGCGAAAAAAGGAGTGTAATGTTTGTCAGGACACACGTGTTAATGGAAAAAAAACATTTTCAGGAAATGGCACGAACAGCAGTGGTTTCTCGGGTCTTCCGGGCGGTTATCGCTACTACTATGGAGATGGCAATGACGGCTATTGGTGGAGTGCTTCGGAGTACTACGATGGATCGAGAGCTTGGAGTAGGGGATTGAGCTACCGCAATTCCTCTCTGAACCGTTTCAACAACCTCAAGGATAACGGTTTGTCAGTTCGTTGCGTCAGGGATTAAAAATAGTACGACTTGTGCCGAGCCAGCCGAGGCATTTGGCTCTCTTCGCTTTCCGAAGAGGAGCCGGGTTAAGCGCGTGGGCATTTTTTTTTAACCTTTGAGCTATTTGCTCAAAGGTTTTTTTAATTATAAATGTTGTAATAATTTAACATGAAAGATCACACTGAATTATTTGTTTATAAAGCAAGTTATGATTTGTTAACACAAACCATTTCAAGTCGCTTAGCAGCCTTGCCGAATTCTACTAATTAACAAAACCTAAAATTTTGTTCAAAAACAGTTTTAATTCATGTTTTTGAGATTGATTTTTCAACTAAATTTGTTCTCAATTTACTGCGAGCATTTTGCGTAAAGAATTGTAAATTGAAACCCCTATGCCAAAAGATTCTTCTATAAAATCCGTTCTTATCATTGGGAGCGGCCCTATTATTATTGGTCAAGCCTGTGAATTTGATTATGCCGGTTCTCAAGCTGCCAGATCTTTGAGAGAGGAAGGAATAGAAGTAACACTGATAAATTCAAATCCTGCGACAATAATGACGGATAAGGTCGTTGCAGATAATATTTATTTACAACCCTTAGAGCCGGAAAGTATTATTCAAATTTTAAAGAATCACAAGATTGATGCAGTACTTCCTACTATGGGCGGACAAACTGCTCTTAATCTTTGCATTAAATGCGATGAGATAGGGATTTGGGAGGAATACGGTGTGAAAATTATTGGTGTAGATATAAAAGCAATAGAAATTACTGAAAATAGAGAAGAATTTCGCGAGTTAATGCTAAAAATCGGAATCCCAATGGCTCCGCAGTCAACTGCGCGTTCATTTTTGGAGGGAAAAGAAGTTGCTCAAGAATTTGGTTTTCCACTTTGCATTCGTGCTTCCTTTACTTTGGGTGGGGCAGGAGCTTCTATTGTTCACGATCCAAAACTATTTGATGGCTTGCTCGAAAGGGGCTTGCAATTGTCACCGATTCACGAAGTAATGATTGATAAAGCGCTTTTAGGATGGAAGGAATTTGAATTAGAATTATTGAGAGATTCCAATGACAATGTTGTGATTATTTGCTCGATTGAAAATTTTGATCCGATGGGAATTCATACGGGCGATTCAATTACTGTTGCTCCAGCAATGACACTTTCTGATACTACTTTCCAAAGAATGCGTGATATGGCAATCAAAATGATGCGCTCAATTGGGAATTTTGCCGGAGGTTGTAATGTGCAGTTTGCTGTTTCACCAGATGTAAATGAGGATATTATTGCCATAGAGATTAATCCTCGTGTTTCTCGTTCATCTGCTTTGGCTTCAAAAGCTACAGGTTATCCGATTGCAAAAATTGCGTCAAAATTGGCGATAGGATATCACTTGGATGAATTGAGTAATCAAATTACGAAAACTACTTCGGCTTTGTTTGAGCCAACATTGGATTATGTTATCGTTAAGATTCCACGTTGGAATTTCAACAAATTCCCTGGGACAAATCGCGAACTTGGTTTGCAAATGAAATCCGTTGGTGAAGTAATGGGAATTGGCCGTTCTTTTCAAGAGGCACTCCAGAAAGCATGTCAATCGTTAGAAATAAACCGCAATGGATTGGGAGCAGATGGAAGAGAATTGACTAACCAAACGGAGATTTTAGAAAGTCTGGAACACGCAAGTTGGAATAGACTTTTTCATATTTATGACGCGATTAAATTGGGAATTCCATTTAAAACAATTGTAGAAAAAACAAAAATTGATATTTGGTTTTTAAAACAAATCGAAGACCTTATAAAACTAGAAGATGTCATTGAAAAATATGCAATAAATACAATCCCAAAAGATTTATTATTTGATGCAAAGCAAAAAGGATATGCCGATCGACAAATAGCTCATTTATTGCGCTGCTTAGAATCTCAAGTTTATACAAAAAGAACAGAAATGGGAATTCAGCGTGTATATAAATTAGTTGATACCTGCGCTGCTGAATTTGATGCAAAAACACCTTATTACTATTCGACTTTTGAATATGAAAATGAAAGTGTTGTCAGCGATAAAAAGAAAGTTGTTATTTTGGGTTCTGGTCCAAATAGAATAGGTCAGGGAATAGAATTCGATTATTCCTGTGTTCATGGTGTTATTGCTGCCAAAGAATGCGGATATGAAACCATCATGATTAATTGTAATCCTGAGACAGTTTCTACAGATTTTGATACAGCAGATAAATTGTATTTTGAACCTGTATTTTGGGAACATATTTACGATATCATCCAACACGAAAAACCAGAGGGTGTAATTGTGCAACTTGGTGGACAAACAGCTCTAAAACTAGCAGAGAAATTAAGTCGCTTTGGAATAAAAATCATGGGAACAAGTTTTGAAGCGCTAGATTTAGCTGAAGATCGCGGTCGTTTTTCAAAAATGTTGGAAGCAAATAATATCCCATTTCCTCAGTATGGAATTGTACAGAATGCAGAACAAGCGCTTGAATTATCAGATGAACTTGGTTTTCCTTTGTTGGTTCGCCCTTCTTATGTTTTGGGTGGGCAAAAAATGAAAATCGTTATCAATAAAGAAGAATTAGAGTACCACGTAATTGATATTATCAATGAAATGGGAAATAATCAGATTTTATTGGATCACTTTCTTGGTGGAGCAATTGAAGCTGAAGCGGATGCAATATGTGATGGGGAAAATGTTTATATTATTGGCATTATGCAGCACATCGAACCTGCTGGAATTCATTCTGGAGATTCCTATGCATTATTGCCTCCATATAACTTAGGAGATTTTGTAATGACTCAAATTAAAGATATTACACATAAAATAGCCATTGAACTTAGAACAGTAGGATTAATTAATATTCAGTTTGCGATAAAGGATGATAAAGTATATGTGATTGAAGCAAATCCTCGGGCTTCACGAACGGTTCCATTTATTGCGAAAGCATACGATGAACCTTATGTGAATTATGCAACGAAAGTGATGCTTGGAGTAAATAAGGTGACAGACTTTACATTCAATCCAAGAAAAGAAGGTTATGCAATTAAAATCCCAGTATTCTCCTACGAAAAGTTTCCAGATGTAAAAAAAGAACTCGGTCCTGAAATGAAATCTACAGGTGAAGCTATCCGTTTTATTAAGGATTTAAAGGATCCATTTTTTACGAAAATTTATTCGGAAAGAAATATGCATTTATCGCGCTAAGAAACTTTTTGAGTGGAATGTCATAATACCCCAATTTTTCTCTTGAATTAAGATTTACAAAATACTATATTTGTAGTATGCTTGATGTGAATGAAATTAGTGCGCCAATTGAAGCTGAATTAAGAGAATTTGAAATTCATTTTAAGGAATCGATGCGCTCTGAAGTAGGTTTATTAGACAAGGTTACTCAGTACATCATAAAACGCAAAGGCAAGCAAATGCGACCTATGTTTGTGTTTTTAAGTGCAAAAATGCTTGGTACGATTAACGAAACTACTTTTGATGCGGCTTCTTTAGTTGAATTACTGCATACAGCAACCCTTGTTCATGACGATGTTGTTGATGATGCAAATGAGCGCCGTGGATTTTTTTCGGTGAATGCTCTTTGGAAAAATAAAATTGCTGTTCTAGTTGGAGATTATATGCTTTCTCGAATATTGTTGCTCACAATTCAAAAAAATAATACTGATTTGTTAGGCGTAATTGCCGAAGCAGTTAGAGAAATGAGCGAGGGTGAGTTATTGCAAATAGAAAAGAGTCGCAATTTAGACATTACAGAAGAAATTTATTTTGAGGTAATTCGAAAAAAAACAGCATCTTTAATTTCTGCCTGTTGCGAAACTGCGGCAATTAGCGTAAATTCACATGAACATCGTGAATGCATGAAAAATTTTGGAATTCTTGTAGGAATGGCATTTCAAATAAAGGATGATGTTTTTGATTACGCTAGTCCGGGTAAAATTGGAAAACCAACAGGAATTGATATTCGCGAACAGAAAATAACATTACCGCTAATTTATACTATTAATAATAGTGATTCTTCGGTTTGTAATGAGTTGAAAAATATTATAAAGAATAAAAATCAATCTTCTAAGCACATCAAGCGAGCAGTACAATTAGTAAGTGAGAATGGTGGACTTGAATATGCTCATGAAAAAATGAAATCCTTGATATCTGAAGCTTTCAATTTATTGGATGTATTTCCAGAAAGTGAAGCGAAAAAATCCTTAATAGGACTTCTAGATTATACAATTAAACGTGAAAAATAATATGAAAAAAATAGTATTTTTATTAGCTACTTTGTTTTTAATTAGCGCTTGTGAAAACAATCTTAAAAAAAAGAACGAGAATATCCCTAAAGAAAAATTAGTGGAAGTAAAAGATGGTGTTTTTACGGAGTGGTATCCCGGTAAAAAAAGTATCAAATATCAAGGTGGGCAAGATGAACTCGGAAATAGAGATGGTAAATGGACTTTTTATGCTGAAAACGGTACAGAGTTATCATACACTCAATTTTCTAGGGGAAAGAAAGATGGGTATTCTCTTGTGAAATATCCTAATGGTAATATTCATTATACCGGTGAATATCAAAATGATGAAATGGTCGGGGTGTGGTCTACTTTTGATGAAAAGGGAAATCTACTTACTAAAAAAGAGTACGGCGATAGAAAATAATGAGTAAAATATCAGCACATATAATTGATCAAATTATGCAAGCTTCTCAAATAGAGGAAGTAATTGGTGAATTTGTGAACTTAAAAAGAGCTGGATCAAATTTAAAGGGCTTAAGTCCCTTTACAGACGAAAAAACTCCTTCATTTGTAGTTTCCCCTGCAAAACAAATTTTTAAATGTTTTTCAACTGGCAAAGGTGGCTCTGCAGTTACTTTTTTAATGGAGAAAGAACATTTTTCGTATCCAGAAGCATTACGCTTTCTTGCAAACAAATACGGTATTCAAATTCCAGAAGAGTCTGAACCAACTGCTAAGGAATTAGCTGATAAAACAGAACGAGAAAGTCTTTTTATTATCAATGAATTTGCTAAAAATTATTTCTATCAAAATTTACAAGAAAGTACCGAAGGAAAAGCTGTTGGATTAAGTTATTTTGAAGAACGAGGATTTACCAAAGAAACAATCGAAAAATTTCAATTGGGATATTGCCTGAATGTAAGTGATGATTTTACGAAAGCAGCTTTAAAAAAAGGATATTCACTTTCTTATTTGGAAAAAGTTGGCCTAGTTAAATCAAAGGATGAGCGGCATTTTGACTTCTTTCGTGGTCGTGTTTTATTTCCTATTCAGAGTATTTCTGGTCGTATTTTAGGATTTGGTGGACGCTCGCTCCTTAATGATAAGAAAGTTGCAAAGTATTTCAATTCTCCTGAGAGTATTATTTATAATAAAAGTGAAATTCTCTATGGCTTATATTTTTCCAAGGGTGAAATTGTAAAATACGATGAATGTTTGCTTTGCGAAGGTTATACGGATGTAATAAGTATGCACCAGTCGGGCATTCAAAACGTAGTTTCGTCCTCAGGAACATCCTTAACAAAGGAGCAAGTTAAATTAGTTAAGCGCTATACGAAGAATCTTACTATTCTATATGACGGAGACGCTGCTGGAATTAAAGCTTCTTTTCGAGGAATTGATTTGATTTTAGAGGAGGGAATGAATGTTAAAGTTGTCCTTTTCCCTGATGGTGAAGACCCAGATTCTTTTGCAAAAAAGAATTCCGATTCTGAACTTGCATTATTTATCAAAGAGCAGAAACAGGATTTCATCACCTTTAAAGCTCAGATTTTATTAAAAGATGGTGAAAATGACCCCTTAAAAAAATCAGATTTAATTCGAGAAATTGTTCAATCAGTAGGACTTATTCCTGATCAAATAACACGAAGTGTTTACGTCAAGGAAATCGCTCGGCAATTTGACATTGAAGAATCTATTATTAGCAATGAATTGATGCGTTTGCGAAGAAATAGCTTGTCTAAACAATTTCAAGAACCGGAATTTAATCAAGTTCCATTACCTGAGAATGAGCTTATAAAAAGTCAAGAAACGACTGATCCAACGAAAGAGGACGCTTTCCGTTTTAAACACGAAGAAGAATTAATGCGCATGATGATTTGCTTTGGAACGAGAGAAATAGAAACTTTAGCATTGGATTCAAATGAATTGCACAAAACAAGTGTGGTTGAATTAATTCATCAAGAATTGGAGCAAGATCTTTTGACTTTTGAATATCCATTATTTATTAAAATATATGATAAAATCATTGAGGGATTGAGCGAAAAAACATTTTATACAGCTTCTTATTTCAAACGAATTGAAGATCAGGAAATCGTTTCTTTTGTATCGGATATTGAGAGTCGAGAAATAGAACTCAGTACAAATTGGATTACTAAATTTAGTATTTTCACAAAATCTGAAAGCGATGATTTATATTCAACAGTAATGAATATTATTTACAATTTTAAATACAAGAAAGTTGAAGACCATTTGCTCTCAATTAAATCGAATATAAGTAAAGGAGATTTATCAGATGAGGCTATTTTATTCGAGTTGGGTCAACAAATGCTCTATGAAAATGTAAAAAAAGTTATTTCAGAAAAATTAGGTAGAATAATACTAAAATAGGTTATGCTAAGTACAACACTCTTTTCTCTTGGTCCATTTAAAATTTGTTTCTGGAATTTAGTTTTTCTTGCTCTTATTTTTTTCATTGCCGCAATTCTTAAAAGAATTGTCCATCGTTTCCTTAAAAAGTATGTTAAAACTGCAAATATTAACATGGAGGGCAGACGTGTTGCTTGGCTAAAATTAATTAGTCAGAGTGTATATTTATTAGCGATTTATATTGCATTTTTAAGTTTAAAATTTAATAATAAGCTCATTACTTTTCAGGATTTTTTAAATTTTAAATTAATTGATTTAAAATCTTTTCATCTAAATTTCTTTGACATATTTGTAATACTTACCATCTTTTTTGCATCAAGAATTCTCGTTAATTTTTCCAAAATAGTTATTGGAAGAAAATTCCGAAAAGCTGCTAATAGTGACTTGTCAACCGAATATGTTTATGTCAAAATTGCAAAGTATTTTATTTATGTCTTTGCAATTATATTCTGTCTGCAAATTTTAGATGTTGATGTAACCTTGTTATTAACAGGCTCCGCTGCTTTATTAGTTGGAATTGGCCTGGGCCTTCAAGATGTTTTTAAAGATGTTTTTGCCGGTTTTGTACTGCTTTTTGAAGGTAATCTTCGTGTGGGTGATATAGTTGAAATAACAAGCGGCTCAAAAAATTCAACTAAGTCTTCAAGTGGAATTGTCGCAAAGATTGTGAAAATCAATGTCCGTACTTCTCAAATTGAAACAAGAGAGGGGAATGTATTAATTATTCCGAATACTAGACTTACGCAAGAACAAGTTGAAAACTGGAGCCATGGCTCAGAATTAACTCGATTTATGATAAGCCTGACTGTAGAGTATGGCGCAAACACAGAGCTGATAAAGCGCCTGCTAAAACAAGCTGCTTTGGCTCATCCAAAAGTTAAAAAGAGTCATCCTATTCTTGTTCGCCTTTCAAATTTTGGTGATTCAGGTCTTGAATTAGAATTGGTTTTTTGGGCCGATCAGAGTTGGGATATTAATAATTATAAATCAGAAATCCGATTTGAAATTGATCGTTTATTTCGTGAATATGATATTAAAATTCCTTATCCAAAAAGGGATATTTTGATGAATTCAGATAAAGAAAATTTAATCGAGAAGTAAGAATTTATAGCGTTGTATGGCATTTTCAATGCCTAAATAGAGTGCGTCAGAAATAAGTGCATGACCGATAGAAACTTCATCCAAGCCCGGCAATGATTTTTTAAAATAATTCAGGTTCTCTAAATTTAAATCGTGACCGGCATTAATTCCTAATCCTAAATCTATCGCATGTTGGGTTGCACTTATATAGGATTCAATTGCTTCTAATTTATTTTTACTAAAATCGAATGCATACGGTCCAGTATACAACTCAATGCGATTAACACCTAGTTTTTGTGCTAATTCAATTTTTTCTAAATCTGGTTCTATGAAAATTGATGTTCGAACTCCCCAATCATTAAGTTGGCTACAAGTCTTTTGTAGAAAATCAAAATTTACTTTTGTGTCCCATCCGGCATTTGAAGTTAAAACTCCCGGTGGATCAGGAACAAGTGTTGCTTGAGTTGGTCGCAAATCCTTGATGATTTCCATAAAACGGCTATCGGGGAACCCTTCAATATTAAATTCTTTTTGAACTGCTTCTTTTAATTCGTATGCGTCTTTCTTTGTTATATGCCTTTCATCAGGTCGAGGATGAATTGTAATACCATCAGCGCCAAAACGTTCGCAATCAATTGCAAAATTCACAAGGTTGGGTATATTTCCACCTCTTGCATTTCGAATACTTGCAATTTTGTTAATATTGACACTTAATTTAGTCATGGTATCATTTTTGATAGCTCAAAATTACAAACTCTCAGAGGATTTTACTACTTTGGCCACGTTTATGAAAGCAATTAATTTAATTACAGAAGAAATTCCACCTTTAGTTCATACTGACTCAGGAGAAAAAGCACTTAATTGGATGGATGAATTTAAGGTTTCACACCTTCCAGTTTTAAAAAACGGGAATTTTGTTGGTGTTGTTTCTGAATCAGATATTTTAGATCGCTTGAATGCAGAGAATTCATTGGATGGCTTATTTGATCATTTACCTCGCCCTTATGTTTTTGCAAATTCCCATGTTTTCGAGGTTCTCGCCAAAATATCAGAATTTAATCTAAGTGTCTTGCCGATTCTTGATGAAAATGAGAATTATTTGGGCTGTACTACTATTTATCATTTGATGGTGCAACTAGCCAATACGGGAAGCATGAAAGAAGTTGGTGGAATTCTAATTTTAGAAATCAATAATATTGATTATTCCATGGCACAAATAGCTCAAATTGTAGAAAGTAATAATGCTCGTATTTTAAGTTCATATATTTTAACAAATTCTTCGTCTTCAAAATTGGAAATCACCTTAAAAATAAATAAATTAGATTTATCTTCAATTATTCGAACTTTTGAACGTTATGACTATGTAGTTAAAGAATCATTTCAAAAAAGTATGGACAATGACGATTTGCAAGCGAGATTTGATTCACTGATGCATTATTTAAAATTTTAAACCATGCGGGTTGCAATTTACGGAAGAAAAGTCAGCAAGCATAGCGCAGAGTATTTTACTGAAATGCTAAAGTACCTCGAAGATTTTGGCTGGGAAGCAGTACTAGAGGAAGATTTAAAAGCCCTCTTAGTTTCTAAAATCGGTATTTCAGAAAAATACCAAACCTTTAAAAGTCATTTGGATTTTAAATCTGGAATTGATCTTACAATTAGCATGGGTGGTGATGGAACATTTTTGAAGACGGTAAGTTATATTCAAGATTCAGGAGTTCCAATAATGGGAATTAATATGGGTCGCTTAGGATTTCTTGCAAATATCTCAAAAGAACAAATTCACCATACTCTAACACAAGTAAAAGAAAAGCAATTTGAATTCCAAAAGCGTTCGTTGTTACGTGTTTTTACAGAAGAAGATATCTTTGGAAAAGATAACTTTGCTTTAAATGAATTAACGCTGCACAAGAAAGATACTGCATCAATGATTACCGTTCATGCTTCTTTAGATAATAAGTATTTGAATGCTTATTGGGCAGATGGTTTAATTGTCGCAACTCCAACAGGTTCAACAGCTTACAGCTTGAGTTGCGGTGGTCCGATTATAACGCCTGGTTGTCAAGTACACATTCTTACTCCAATTGCACCTCATAATCTAAATGTACGTCCAGTTGTAGTTCCAGATCATTTGCCAATTTCACTTTCTGTAGAAGGAAGAGATAGAACTTATCTCTTGAGCTTGGATGGAAATTCAAAAAGTATCAAGCAGGGTGAAGAAGTTATCATCAAAAAAGCGGAATTTATGATAAATGTCATTAAATTTGAAGACAATAATTTTCTTGACACCATTCGCAATAAAATGTTATGGGGAATAGATACTAGAAATTAATAATAAAATAATCAAAAAAATGAAAAAAACATTCACTTTAATTATTGGATCATTGCTAAGTGTGACTACTTTTAGTCAAGTTTTAAATCAAATAGATTCCGTTTCTTATCTTATTGGAAAGAGTATTGGCGGAAATATTGCTCGAGAAATGCCCGAAGTTAATAGGGATTTAATGTTGCAAGGATTATTAAATGAAATCAATGCTGTTGAATCTTTAATAGTAGATGATGGTGGGAAAACGATTTCCTCTTATTTTGAAAATAAGACTGCGCAAAAAGCAGCAGAAAATGCTAAAGTATTTGAAGCAAATAAGGCAAAAGGAGTAGCTTTTTTAGATAATAATAAAAAGGATCCAAAGGTAAAAGTAACGAGCTCCGGTTTACAATATAAGGTTATTACAATGGGTAAAGGACCTAAACCAACAGATACTTCGAATGTAAAAGTTCATTATCATGGAACTACTCCAGAAGGAAAAGTATTTGATAGTTCTGTAGATAGAGGAGAACCAATTACATTTGCTTTGAACCAAGTAATACCAGGTTGGATTGAAGGTCTTCAACTTATGCCAGTAGGGTCTAAATTTATGCTATACATTCCTCAGGAGTTGGCTTATGGCGAAAGTCCTCAGGGAGATATTATAGAGCCATTTATGCCTTTGGTTTTTGAAGTTGAATTACTTAGTATTGAAAAATAAATTAAAATAAATATTCTAAAAATAAAGTTATGAAGTCATTTTTTGCTCTTATCACCATTCTTGTTGCTCAGTTATCTATTTATGCTCAAAGTTCAAATGTTTTGCCTGATGGAATTTACGCTAATTTTTTAACGTCAAAAGGTTCAATTATTTGTGTTTTGGAATATGAAAAAACACCTATGACGGTTGCTAATTTTGTGGGTTTAGCCGAAGGGAATTTTAAAGTAGATGATAAAGTTATCTCTACGCCTTTTTACAATGGATTAAAATTTCATCGTGTTATCAAGGATTTTATGATTCAAGGAGGTTGCCCTCTTGGAAATGGATCCGGAGATCCAGGTTATAAATTTGATGATGAAATTGTTGCAGATCTAAAACACAGTGGACCGGGTATTTTATCAATGGCTAATTCTGGACCTGCAACAAATGGCAGTCAATTTTTTATAACGCACAAAGAAACATCTTGGTTAGATGGAAAGCATACTGTTTTTGGACATGTGGTTGAAGGTATGGACATTGTAAATAAAATTGAACAGGAAGATGTGATGATTTCAGTTTCAATTATGCGTTATGGTTCGAAAGCAAACAAGTGGAATGCAATGCAAGAGTTTGATAAAATTTATGGACTAAAAAAAGCAGCAGCACTTAAAAATAATGAACAATACGCTAAGATTTCTAGTATGTCAGAAACAGATTACACAGCATTTATGTTTTCTGAAGTAAAGAAACTAAATCCAAAAGCTCAAATTTCTAAAACAGGACTTGTATATTTTATAGAAAATAAAGGAATAGATAAACTTAAGCCTGTTAAAGGATCGAAAGTTTCACTTCATTATGTTGGTACATTTAGAGCAGATGGAAAACAATTTGATTCCTCTCGCGATAGAAATGCACCGATGGACTTTACATTTATAGACCAAAAAATGATTCCTGGATTTGAAGAAGGAATTGCAATGTTAGGGCAGGGTGGCAAAGGAAGATTCATTATCCCATATTTTCAAGCTTATGGAAAAGATGGTCGACCAGGTGCTATTCCTCCATATTCTGATTTAGTATTTGATGTAGAGATTATTTCTATTACACCTCCAAGTCAAGATGCACATGATCACAGCGATCCAAATCACAAGCACTAATTTCACTTAAGCCAAGATCCTCCAATCGAAATAACATTTTCTAATGCTAAATATGATTGGTAGCTTTCTTCTGTGATTCCTCCGGTTGGACAAAATTTTATCTGAGGAAATACTTGCCCGTATGTTTTTAGTGCATTTAAACCTCCGAAAAGATGTGCTGGAAAGAATTTAAAAGTATCCCAGCCAAATTGTATTCCGTTAATAATGTCGCTGGGAGTTGCAACACCAAGTATAAAAGGAATTCCTGAATCTTCGAAATGAGAAGCCAAATCTGAACTAAGGCCGGGGCTTACCAAAAAATCTACTTTTAATTCTATTGCTTTGGCAATTTGATCTTTCGAAACAATTGTTCCCATTCCAATAGTGATTTCATGCCCAAATTTTTCTTTTGCTAAGCGAATTGCATCGAAAGCAATAGGAGTTCGTAAAGTGATTTCTATACAGTAAATATTTTTTGCTTTTAATTTTTCAATCATTGGAATAACTTCATCTATATCATTGAAGTTTATAACAGGAATTATTGGGTGATGAGAAAGTACCTCACGAATATTATTTTGCTTCATGTTCTTCTGTTAAAATTAAAATATCACTGTTAAATGGATCAATAGTTTGAAAAATAGTTTCTATAAAAGACGAAATTTCACCATTTTTACAAAGTTGCAAAAAATTTAGCGAGCGTTCTTGTAAATTATTATTCGGAAATAATTTTTCTTTAATTTGACCTATGGTTTTTAGTGTTTTTTCGTGTTTTAATTTGACAGATTTTTCCAATTTACTTTGAATAGCTTCCAATTGTTTTTCAATTCTAGTTATTTCAGCTTCTATATTTGGATTTAGCGCTTGATCAATTGTTGCCGACTTAGTTAAAATTTCTTTTTTTAAGTTATTTGCATGTTCGTTAATCTCTGTAAAATCAATTGCACCCTTTTCATTTTCACTAATAAAAGACTTTGTTAATTCATTAGTTGTTTTAAAAATATCGGCTTCTGAAAGACCAACAGAATTCATTTTATTTTTCATTAAATTATCAATCCAAATTAGACTACTTCGAACTTGAATAAGTGGAAAAGTTAGATTTACTCTTTCAAAGCTTGATTTTAGTTGTAACCAGTAATTTAATTCACCAAGACCTCCAATATAACATAAATTTGGAAGAATATATTCCTGATATAGCGGTCTTAGAATTACATTTGGTGAAAAGGATTCTGGTATTTTTTCCAACATTTGCAATACTTCTTCTTTTGAAAAATTTTGAGCTCCAATGTTGTACTTATTATTTTCGTAAATAATTCGTTCTCTCTTGTTTTTTGAAAGAAAAAATAAATTTATTTCCCTTGGATTTACTTGAGGTTTAATGTTTCTTGCTAATAGTCTTTTATTTGTTTTGAGGACTTCTTCCATTGTAAAAAAAGAAGTTAATTCCTCTTTTAAGATTGGAGAAAACGCTTTTTTTAGGTTTGGATTATCAGCGTCTAAAATTAGCAATCCATATTTCCCAAACAGATGATGAATCAATTTAAAAAAAGCTTTTCCATAGGTTTCACCATTTAATTTTTCAATCCACTCTTTTGCTTCAGCACTATCATTATTTTGAAAAATGGCTGCTATTTTATTTTTTACTTCCTGAAGACCATCAAGTGTCATTCTTCCGACTGCTCCACTTTGTTCGGTGTTCCAAATAATCTCTTTTCCAAAAAGCATGAATGACTTAATTTCCTCGAAGTCGTGGTCTTCAGAAGCCATCCAATAAACCGGAACAAACTGCAAATCAGGATAAGAGACTTTAAGTTCGTCACATTGTTTTATAACATGAAGAATTTTATAAATAAAATAAATTGGTCCTGTCAATAAACTTAATTGATGACCTGTTGTAATTGTAAAACAATTTTCGTTTGTCAGTGCAGAGATGTTTTTTAGACATGCTTCATTTCCATCAATTGTAGCGTAATTTTTTTGTAGGACTTTAACCAATAATTCTCTTTTTTCAGTACTAAATTCCTTAGATTTGAGTTGTGCTTGTTTTTGAAAGGCATCTTTTGAAAATGGAATTCCAATAAAGTCCGATAGTTCGTGTTGACTTTCAGAGAGCAAGAGATCTTTTTCTGAAAAAAAATTAGTGGCTTGTCTTTTTGTACTTTGAATTTTCATAATGAACTGCGCAATTCAACTTCAAAATTGAAAGCACCACAAATTTAATAAAAAAACTTTGCTGAAGATTTAGTGCTTAGCAGCCAAATAACGTTCTGCATCTAATGCTGCCATGCAGCCAGTTCCTGCTGCTGTTACAGCTTGTCTATATATTTTATCTGCGGCATCCCCAGCTACGAAAACACCTGCAACATTTGTCTTACTAGTTCCTGGTTCTTCGTACTTAATATATCCAACTTCGTCTAGATAAATAAAATCCTTAAATACATCAGTATTTGGTTTATGTCCAATGGCAACAAAAAAACCGGTACATGAAATTACTTTTTCTTCTTTCGTCGCTGTATTTATTACTTTAGCTCCAGTTACAACTTGTCCATCACCTAAGACCTCAAGTGTTTCTGTATTAAATAAGATTTCGATATTTTCCGTCTTTCTTACTCTTTGCGCCATAATTTTAGAAGCCCTAAAATCGTCTTTTCTGACAAGCATGGTTACTTTTTTGCAAAGTTTTGATAAATAGTGTGCTTCTTCACAAGCAGAATCCCCAGCTCCAACAATTACAACATCATGTCCGCGGTAGAAAAACCCGTCACATACAGCACAAGCAGAAACACCACCTCCGAGTTGAAGGTATTTTTGTTCGCTCTCTAATCCAATATATTTTGCTGAGGCGCCAGTAGAAATAATTACTGTTTCAGCATGAATTTCTTTACCATCGTCTGCCCAACATTTATGGATATCTCCAGAAAAATCTACTTTATTTATAAATCCAGCTCTTACATCTGTATCAAACCGTTTAGCTTGTTCTTCAAGTTCTACCATCATTGCTGGACCAGAAATTCCATTTGCATAGCCAGGAAAATTTTCTACCTCATTTGTTGTCGTTAATTGTCCGCCTGGTTGAAGTCCTTGGTACATAACTGGTTGCATGTCTGCTCGTGCTGCATAAATAGCTGCGGTATAGCCGGCAGGACCAGATCCAATAATTAAACATTTGATGTGTTCGACTGTAGAATTCATGCTTTTTTTACTGCAAAAATAATCCATTGATTTGAATCTTTAGCGAAATACTAGAATATAATTTTTAGTTTCATTTTGTTCATATTTTATTCTGCTCTTTTTATTACTTTTGTTGACTCATTATTGTATGGACTCAATACTTTCTTCTAATCCTTTAATCGTTATTGTATTCACATTTGTTGTTTTAGTAATGTTTTTATATGATTTAGTGCTTTTAAGTAAACGCACTAGTTCAGTTTCTAACAAGGAAGCAGCAATTTGGACAAGTATTTGGATTGGTTTATCAATGTTATTTAGTGGTTTTATATGGTGGCAGTCAGGTTTTGAAAAATTCACCCAATTTCAGTCTGCTTATTGGATTGAGCAAGCTCTTTCTGTTGACAATTTATTTGTTTTCATACTAATTTTTAGCTATTTCAAAATTGATCGTGTACTACAGCAAAAAGTTCTTTTGTTGGGTATTATTGGTGCATTTATTTTTCGTGCTATTTTTATTTTTGTTGGCTTCAAGCTAATAAAATTGAGTTATTTACCAGCATTTGATTTTGCCGGTTTTCATTTTTCAGGTGATGTAGATTCATCAGTTGACTTTCAGACAAATACTTTTTTACGTATAAATGTTATAATTACCATATTTGGTATTTTTTTAATTTTCGCCGGAATAAAATCAGTATTAAAGTCTGAAGGAAAGGAAAAAAAAGACTACGATAATAATTTATTTTCACAGATTTTAACAAAGTTTTTTAGGATTTCACCAAAGTATGACGGATCTAAATTTTTTACACGCATCGATAAGAAATTAGTAGCTACTAAATTATTTTTAGTCCTTTTAATTGTTGAATTTACTGACTTATTATTTGCCGTTGATTCCATTCCTGCAATTTTTTCTATTGCTCCAAATGATCCGTTTATCCTTTACTCATCAAATGTATTTGCAATTTTAGGCTTGCGTTCTATGTTTTTTTTATTGTCTAATTCACTTGATATTTTCTCAAAATTAAAATATGGATTAGCTATTATCTTAACTTTTATTGGATTCAAGATGTTGTTAGCTCCAATTTTGCATATTTCATCTTCTTTCTCACTTTCTCTAATATTTGGGGTATTGCTTGCATCAATTGCGGCATCTTTTTTAACACGAAATAAAGATAAAGTTTTAGATTAAAAAACTTGCGCCATCCTCACTTCCAGAAACTAATGCTCTGAGATTTCCGAACAATTCTCTGCCAAAGCCAATAGTATTGTCATTTTTGATTTGTGTCGCTTCTCTACTATTTACTTCGGATTCATTCATGCAATTTAATTCTCCAGAAACAGCATTTAAGCGAAGGATATCTCCAGTTCTGATTTTAGAAATCATTCCACCATCAAATGCTTCGGGACTTAAATGAATTGCAGCAGGTACTTTTCCTGAGGCGCCAGACATTCTTCCGTCAGTTACCAAAGCAACTTTAAATCCTTTTTTTTGCAGTATTGTTAGAGTTGGAGTAAGTTGATGTAATTCTGGCATTCCATTTTGCTTTGGACCTTGAAAAGGAAGTACTGCAATAAAATCTTTCTCAAGTTCTCCATTTTTGAATGCTTTAATTAAGTCTTCTTGCTCATAAAAAACATGTGCTTCAGCTTCAATTACTAAATGCTCCTCACTTACTGCAGCTGTTTTTATTACAGCTCTACCAATATTCCCTTTTAAAATTTTAATTCCACCATGCTTGGAGAACGGATCGTTAACCGGACGAATTATTGAATTATTTAAGCTTTCCTTTGCGCCTTCTTTCCAAACTAATTGTTTGTTTTCAATTTTTGGTTCTTGCGTATATTTTTTTAAGCCTTTTCCAAGAATTGTATGGACATCCTCATGAAGTAATTTGTTTTCAAGTAGTGTATGAATAACAAATCCCATTCCTCCAGAAGCATGAAAATGATTGACATCTGCCGCACCATTCGGATACATTCGTGTAATTAAAGGAACAACATCAGATAAATCTGACATATCAGACCATTTAATAATAATTCCTGCTGCACGCGCAATTGCTATAAGATGTATTGTATGATTTGTAGATCCGCCAGTTGCAAGTAAGCCAATAATTCCGTTTACAATTACTTTTTCTGTTATTAACTTAGAAAGTGAGCCCTCAAGTCCTAATTGACTATTATTTGCAGCTACTTTTACAGCTTCTTCATTCAATAATGCTCTTAATTCAGTACCGGGATTTACAAAACTTGAACCTGGGAGTTGTAAACCCATAATTTCCATTAGCATTTGATTGCTATTGGCAGTTCCATAAAATGTACACGTTCCCGGAGAATGGTAAGAATCAGATTCTCCCTTTAATAATTCGGCTCTTCCAATTTTTCCCTCAGCAAAAGCTTGGCGAATGCTTGCTTTTTCCTCATTGCTAATACCACTTGGCATTGGTCCACCAGGAATAAAAACTACCGGAAGATGCCCGAAACGAAGTGAGCCCATTAATAAGCCAGGTACAATTTTATCGCAAATCCCCAAGCATAAAACCGCATCAAACATGTTATGAGAAAGCCCAATTGCAGTAGAAAGTGCTATTACATCTCTGCTAAACAAAGATAATTCCATGCCAGGCTGACCCTGTGTTACTCCATCACACATAGCAGGAACAGCGCCAGCTACTTGAGCCACAGCATTGTGTTTTTGAGCATATGCTCTGAGTTCAGCCGGATAGTTCTCGTAGGTTTTATGTGCTGAAAGCATGTCATTATATGCTGTAATGATTCCAATATTTGGAACTTTTTCTTCAGAAAGATTATTTTTATCAGTAGTTCCGCATGCAGCAAAAGCATGTGCAAGATTACCGCAGTGCATTGCTTGTCTTGCAACTCCATCAGAATAGGCAGATTGCATCTGATCAAGATAATTAGCTCGAGTAGCTTTGCTTCGTTCTGCTATGCGTTTTGTAACTTCTAAAATTCGTTGATTCATGATTGGTTTATTTCGAATAATAAATCTCTGTTATAGACCCAATAAAATGTGAAATAGGCAACTTATTTTTTGCAGCACTGAAAAGTACTTCTTTTTTATTTTCTCCGGTAAGCATTAAGAAAATATTTTTTGAAGAAAGCAGCAATTTTGGAGTGCAAGTTATTCTTCTTGTGGGATTTGAGGGAGAATTTGTAAAAAAAATATTCTGTTCAGAATCCATTGCTTTATTTGAATCACTGTCGTTTGGAAAAAGAGATGCAGTATGACCATCTTCACCCATTCCTAAAATGATAACACTTGCATTATTAAAAATAGTATAACTTTCATTTGTCTTTAACAAATTTAATGCTTCGTTATCGGCACTAAAAATCAATGGAATAAACGTTGCATTCTTTGCTTCATTAATCAAAAAGCATGTTTTTACTAATTTTTCATTTGAATAATCACTTGAATTTTCCACAAATCGTTCATCAACTAAACCAACTATTACTTTAGACCAATCTAGTTGAGTTGAACTTAATTTACGATACAATCCACTTGGTGTACTGCCACCTGAAAGAAGTAATTTTGCTTTTCCAAACTTAATAATATCTTCACTAATTATGAACTTGATATCTTGTAAAAGAGCATCTTCTAACTCTTCTTTTGAAGCATGTAGTCTCATTGATCTCTCCATGATTTTGTAATCCATGAATCGTTTTCCTCTAAAATATCATCTCCCGGCCCCCAAGTTCCGGCTTCGTATAAAACATTATTTTGACCAGTAGATTTCCAACTAGAAGTTATTGACTCAATCCAAGACCAAGCAGCTTGAAGTTCATCTTGTCGCATAAATAAAGTTTGATTTCCGCGGATTACGTCAATAATGAGTCGCTCATAAGCTTCTGGAAATCGTTCTTTAAAAGAATCAATGTAATCTAATTTTAGGGCGATGGGTTTGTAGCGATATCCTCCAGGACCGGGAACTTTTGTCATTTGAACGAGCTCAATTCGTTCTTCAGGCTGCAAGCGAATGATGAGTTTATTATTGTTTAATTTTTCCTTTGAAGGAAATATATTGTGACGAACTTCCTTGAAATTAATAACGATTTCAGAATAACGCTTAACCATTCTTTTTCCAGTTCGGATATAGAAAGGTACATTTTTCCATCTCCAATTATCTACATAGGCTTTTATTGCTACAAAAGTTTCAGTCTTAGATTGGTATTCCTCGATATCCTCCAAGTAGGAATTAACTTGTTCTCCTTTAACACTACCCCGAGTATATTGACCTTTAACAGTATGGCTAGCAATATTTTTCTTAGAAATTGGGCGCAGAGCTCTCAAAACTTTTAATTTCTCATTCCGAACTTCATCAGCCTCCAATAAGTGTGGTGGCTCCATTGCTACTAAACAAAGTAGTTGCAACAAATGATTTTGAACCATGTCTAAAAGTGCTCCACTATTATCGTAGTAAGCAGCACGTTTTTCAACTCCTAAACTTTCTGAAACTGTAATTTGGATGTTATCAATGTGTTCTGAATCCCATGCTCGTTCAAATAAATTATTTGCAAAACGCAAAACCATTAAATTTTGTACAGTTTCTTTTCCAAGGTAGTGATCTATACGATAAATTTGTTTTTCAGAAAATGCTTTTGTGATTTGAATATTGATTTCATTTGAAGAATCTAAGGAGTATCCCAAAGGTTTTTCTAATACAACTTTGCTATTTTTCTTAATTAAACCAGTCGACTTTAAAGTTTCAGCAATTGGTCCAAAAGCAGAGGAGGGAGTTGAAAAATAAAAAATATTTTGATAAGAAGGGAATTTATTTAGGCAAGTCGCTAATTCTAAATAAGCCGCTTCATTCGCTTCAGCTACTTGTATTAATTGCACTTTTTTTGAAAAAATGGTAATGTCATTCTCTGTAGTGTCTTCTTCTGCACTTTCCTTGAGGAATTTTAGTAGGTTTTCGTTAAAACTTGATCCAGAAACATTTTTTCTTGTTACTGCTATAACATTGTAATCTGTCAAAAGCTGCCCGTCTTGGTCTCTGTGAAATAATGCAGGATATATTTTGCGCAAGGCTAAGTCGCCATCACCACCAAAAACAACAAGGTTAAAGGGAATGAATTCTTCTGTATGGCGATTTTTTTTTGTCATGTCAATTAAATGAAAAGATGGTTTAATGTGTCAAAGTTACACTAAGTAATTTATAAATTTAAAAAAAAATAACTAATTTTAGCAACTTTAAGTTGTTAATTACGTCTTAAAATTATATTTAATTTATAGTTCATGTTCCGAATTATTTTGTTCATTTTATTCATTTTAATTTCACGATATGACTATGCTCAGAATTATGTTTTTGGTCAACTAACAGGAAATCCATTAAATACTACAGGTTGGAATTTAACTGGTGCCGCGGCAACTGGAGATACTGGTGGCGATGCAGATTTTAATCCAAATGAGCTAATTCTTACTCAAAATGTAGGAACTTCAAGTGGAGGAATTTTTTATTCTCAACCAATAGATCTTTCAACGTGTTCTCAATGGACTGCTGAATTTGATTTTAGGATGTTTGATGGTAGTGCTGCAGATGGAATTGCTTTTTGTTTTCTAGATGTTCCACCAATAGGATTTGTTAATGGTGGTGGTGTTGGTATTCCTGGTTCAGCAAATGGCATTAAGGTAGTTTTCGATACTTGGGATAATGGATGTGGCGCGAATCCTGAAATACAGATATACAATGGTATTGGTTATAATGAATGCGCAGCTGGTATTGTGAAAGTTACAAACACAGCTGGAAATTTAAATTTTCTTCGTTCAAATTCTTATAACCAGGCAGTTATTAACTACAATAATGGGATTATTTCAGTGAGTGTAAATGGTATTTTGTGGCTTTCGACTACGTATTCTGTTACATTTGTTGGCTACATGGGATTCACAGCAAGTACTGGTGGAGCAAATGACAGACATTCTATCAAAAACGCCATTATTTATACTGAGCAAGCAATTTCAGATGCTGGACCAGTTAATGGTTCTACTTGTAGTGATGTTCCTTTGAATATTGGTGTTGCGACTAATCCTCTCTATTCTTATTCATGGTCGCCTGCAGTGGGCTTGAGCTCAACTTCTGCTTCTAATCCTACTTTAACATTAACAAATTCAACGAATTCACCAATTACCTATATTTACACTGTTTCTACTACCTTACTTACAAATTTTGGTGCTTGTCCTACAACAGATGAAATTTCGATTACAATTAATCCAATTCCAACGATGACAAGTCCTGTTTTAGGTGCCATTTGCTCAGGAACACCCTTAAACTTTCCATTAACATCAAATGTTTTAAGCGTTAATTATTCATGGTTAGCAGCGATAAATCCTTATGTTACTGGAGCAAGTACGATAGCAGCAATCACAAATCCTACAATCAATAACACACTTATTAATTCCACTTTAATTCCCCAAACTGTTAATTATACTGTTACACCTTCATCAAATCCTGGGGCTTGTTTAGGATTACCACAAACAGTTTCTATTTCTGTAAATCCTACTCCAACTATGACCAGTCCTTCTACAGAAGTGATTTGTTCAGGCGAATCCTTAAATTTTTCTTTGACATCAAATCTACCGAGCACTTATTCTTGGTTAGCAGCTTCTAGCGCTACTATAATTGGAGAAACAACAACTCCAACGGTAAGTCCCACCATTAATAATACACTTGATAATTCTACTACCACAAATCAAAATGTTATTTATACAATTACACCAACAACAACTCCTGATGCATGTGTTGGACAAGCACAAGCAGTAACAGTTACTGTAAATGCAAGCCCAATACTAACAAGTCCTTTAAACGGAGTTATTTGTTCTGAAACGCCTTTAAATTTTCCATTGACCTCAAACATCCCAAGCACTTTTTCATGGGTAGCTGCTACCAATCCAAATATTAATGGAGCTAGCATACTACCAATTTTAAGTTCAACTATTGATAATACACTTATAAATTTAAGTTTTGTACCACAAAATGTTGTTTACACAGTTACATCAACCACACTAGCTGATGGTTGCATTGGTTCAGAGCCAGTAACAATAACAGTAAATCCAAAGCCTGTTTTATTGATTACTCCTGAACAAGAAATGTGTTCTGGAAAAAGCGTTCAGATTAGCGTTAGTGGAGCAACTATTTATCAATGGGGCATTTCCCCAGTCGTGTCTAATAGTAGTTCAAATCAAAATTTAGTTTCTCCTAGTCAAACATCAACTTATGAAGTGATTGGCTTGAATATTTATTCTTGTTCTGATACAGTTGAATCGACGGTAATTGTTCACCCAAATCCAATAGCAGACTTTAGTGTAGACCGTACTTTGTTGACAAGTGATGATCCTACAATCACTATTTCTAATTTAAGTTCTGGCAACGTTATAAATTTTTGGGATTTTGGTGATGATAATCAAATCATAAATAATTCAAATACAATTGATTATTCGTATCCATTTTCAGAAGGAGACTATCTAATTGAATTGATCGTAAGCTCTATATATGGCTGTTTGGATTCTACTGAAAAATTAATTCAAATTAAAGGCGATGATATCTATTATGTTCCAAATTGTTTTACACCAGACGGCGATGAATTTAACAATTCCTTTTTACCAATATTTACCTCAGGTTTTGACCCTGCGAATTACGAGTTAACAATTTACAATCGTTGGGGAGAAATAATTTTTGTGTCTAAAAACCATTTGAAACCTTGGGATGGTACTTACAATAATAAAGTATGCAAGGAAGGATTATACACATTTACTATCAAATACAAAAATCCAGAGATTGACAGATTTAAAATTATTTCTGGTCACATTAATTTATTGAGGTAGACTTATTTCAATAAAATCAATCTCTTTTTAATGCTTTCTAATTTTACAATTAAAGCACTATTTTTTGATTCTTCGGGATTAAGATTATTTTCAATAACACTACTTTTCTCTTTTGATTTTAGAGCTTTTTTTGCTCCTTCAATTGTATAACCTTCAATTTTAACCAAAAGATAAATACGGTTAATTTTTTCAATTTCTTTAATACTGTAAAGACGATTTCCTTTAGCGTTCTTTTTAGAAATAACAAATTGAAACTCTTTTTCCCAAAACCTTAGTAGAGATGCATTTACACCAAATAAGGTTGATAACTCACCAATTGAATAGTAGAGTTTGCTAAGTTGTTGAATGTCAATTGTTGGCACCTACTTTATTAAATTAATTCCGAAAATAGTTATAATTTTGCAATTAATGAAGAATACAACTCTATTCAAGTTTATTTTATCTTTTTTTTGGATATCATTTTCCACATTCATTAATGGTCAAACCGTTGATGTTAAAAATGAGTATTTAATTAGTTCTGAAAGTATTGAAAAAACACACAATCCAAAAGTAGATTCAATTATTTCTTACGCCAAAACATTTCTAGGTGTTCCTTATCATCATGGTGGTTCATCTCCTTCGGGATTTGATTGTTCTGGTTTTATAAATTATATTTTTAAAGATTTTGGAATTCGTTTATCTCGTTCAAGTTCTGCTTTAGCTGAGTTTGGTGAGACTATTCTATTTTCAGATATTCAACCAGGTGACTTAATGTTTTTTAAAGGCAGGAATGAGAATTCTTCAAGTGTTGGTCATGTTGTAATGGTCGTGGAGGTTGCTCCAAACGTGTTAAATTTTATTCATTCTGCAAGTGGTGGAGTTAAAATAGAAAATTTTTTAACGAGTAAGTATTATCTAAAACGATTCATTAAAGCTAAACGCCTTGAATATGGAGGTAAATAAACATTTTCCTTATTTCTATGTTCTCGAAAAATGAATAATGAATTTAAAAATGATCGAAAACAATGGTTATTTGTTTTTTTAGTTGGTTTATTTGTTACAAATGCTGTAACAGCAGAATTAATAAGTAATAAATTAATTTCAATTCCTCTTTCCTTTTCATTAAATGGTTTAAATGTTGGACCTTTTACCACAATTGTTGGTATTTTACCATGGCCGATTGTATTTATCTTAACCGACTTAATGAACGAATTTTATGGTGGTAAAGCAGTGCGACGTGTTTCATGGATAACTGCAATTTTAATTGCCTATTGCTTCATAATTGTTGGACTTTCGATGCAAATTCCTGCTGTAGAAATACCAGGTTCAAATTTATCTGATACTGCTTCTTACAACAAAGTTTTCGGACAAGCTCAAATGGTAATCGTAGGAAGTATCGCTGCCTTTTTAGTGTCTCAATTATTAGATGCATTTATCTTTCAATACATCAAAAGTAAAACAGGAGATAAATTTATCTGGTTGCGAAGTACTGGGAGTACACTTTTTTCACAATTAATTGACTCTTACATTGTTTTATACATTGGATTTGTTTTGCCCGGATCCTTAACATTTACAGAGTATATGAAAATAGCGCCAACAAACTATGTGTTGAAAATATTTATAGCTATTGCATTAACTCCAGTTATTTATTTAGGACATTATTTAGTGAAAAAATACTTGAATAAGAAAGAAATTAAAGAATCAATCTAAGGCACTTACTTTTTGCTTTCTTGCAATAATTACAATTAAATAGATACATGCAATAGTTGCCATTATAGCTCCTATTAGGAATGTAATAAAAATAGTTGATTTTGTGCTATCATAACTTACTAAGGTTAATAATGCACCAAACATTATTCCAAATTCTAAGGCAATAAACATCGTTCCTGCTCCAACTCCTCTGCGATCTTCATGCGATAAATCCGCTGTCCAAGCAAACATTGTAGGACTTGATATACCTGTTGCAATTCCAAAAATAATGGCTGCAAAAATATAAGAAACAATAGAGTTTGAAGTCCCCACTAATAACATACTTATCACCAATATAAAACATCCAATTAATAGCGTTTTTTCTCGGCCAATTCTATCTGAAAGTGAACTTGTCAGCAAGCGAATTAAAATCGTGGCAATTACATAGATTCCAAAGAAAAAACCTTTATTTGAGATTCCTAAATAGGTAGATAAATCTGGGGTTAGAACAAAAATCATCCCGGAACACATTGCACTAAGAAGCATGACATATGCAGCGGGTAAAACATTTGGTTCAAAAACATCTTTCCAGGATATTCTGAGGAGTTTGAAATTAAATTTTTGTGGATTTACCAATGTTTCTTTTATCCAAAAAACAAGAATGAAAGCGATTAAAGAAAAGAGTGCTCCAATCAGAAAAAGAATTGTGAAGCCAAAGGATAAATAAATCCATGAACCTAAGGTTTGTCCAACTCCAATGCCTAATGAAATAAAGGTTCCCCAAATCCCCATTGCATGACCTCTTGATTTCTCTGGTATTAAATCTGTAAGTAAAGCTGTAGCTCCAGTTGGTGCAAATCCTGCGCTAAATCCATGTAAAAACCTTAAAGTCAGAAAAAATAAAACGGAATAAGAAAAAGGATAGATTAGCATTATAAAAAATGAACAAATAATTCCTAAGTAGATTACTTTTTTTCTACCTATCGTGTCTGCTAATTTTCCTGAAAAAGGCCGCGATATGGCCGCAGATATTGTAAACAAGGTGATTATTAATCCTTTTTTGTCGGCTCCATCTAAAATACTTATGTAATTATTTAGTTCTGGAAGGATTAAATTAAAACTGGTCATAAAAAAAAACATAGCCAGGCACATCAGCCAAAAATTCTTACTATATTTATTTTTCATGCGCAAAAGTACTGCTTATTCGTTTGCCCTTGAACTAAAAAGTTGTATATGTGTTTTAAAACTATGACTAAAACTTTTTTATTCGCTATTACATTGATTTTTGTTGCGGGATGCTCGGCTCAAAACGAAATCAATAATGGAAGTACAAAAAACCAAGAAACAGAAATGTTTAATGGAAAGGCCCTTCCAAAAAATGTGTGTAATGTTATCCGTGATGGTGGAACTGAAGCTGCTTTTACAGGTAAATATTGGGATCACCATGAAAATGGTGTTTATAAATGTGTAGCGTGTGAGTCTGTACTTTTTTCTAGTAAAACTAAATACGACTCAGGTTCAGGTTGGCCTAGTTTTTACGATGTTTTAGTAAATGGAAATGTAAAAAAGAAGAATGATTTTTCTTTTGGGATGGAAAGAATTGAAGTTCTCTGTAATAAATGTGAAGCTCATTTAGGACATTTATTTGATGACGGTCCAAATCCAACGAATCTTCGCTATTGTATAAATTCTGCTTCACTAGATTTTGTTGCAGATGAGAAATGATTTTAAATTGATTTTATGATAGAAGAGGCAACATTAGGCGCTGGATGTTTTTGGTGTATTGAGGCCTGCCTCATAGAATTAAACGGTGTAAGCGAAGTGTATCCTGCTTACGCTGGCGGGGAAATTGAAAATCCAACATATGAACAAATATGTACAGGAAATACAGGTCACGCTGAGGTAGCGAGGGTTATTTTTGATTCTGATAAAATTAGTTTTGAAGAACTTTTGGAAGTATTTTGGTTTATTCATAATCCTACACAATTAAATCGGCAAGGAAATGATGTTGGTTCTCAATATCGTTCTGTAATTTTTTATCATTCAGAGGAGCAGAAAAATATTTCAGAGAGTTACTTAAAGCGACTAAGCGATGAAAAAGTTTGGGATGAGGATATCGTGACGGAAATTACCCCAGTTTCAACATTTTATAGAGCGGAGAATTACCACCACAACTATTTTGCATTAAATCCTCAAAATATGTACTGCCAGGCAGTAGTTCGTCCAAAAGTTGAAAAATTTAGGAAAGTTTTCGCTGAAAAGAGAAAGAAGTAAAAATTAGTTATTCTGGGGCTAAGCGTAAAATGATTCCCTCTATTTCATCGCTTAATTGAATCTGACAACCCAATCGACTATTTTCTTTTACAAAAAATGCTTGGTCTAGCATATCTAATTCTGCATCACTTTGAGGAGGAAGTACTGTTTCGGATTCTAAATAGCATTGACAAGTTGCACACATTGCCATTCCCCCACATTCTCCAATAACAGGCAAATCATAGGCTTTACAAATTTCCATGATATTCATATTCATATCCGTTGGCCCTTTCAGCAAATGCTGCTTATTTTCTCTATCAATAATTGTTAGATTTATTTCATTCATCACTATTTCATTTTAATTGTAAATCCGTAGTAAATTGCTACCATTGAATTGTGTTGCATATTGTCTTAGTCCATATTCTGAATTAGTCATCGGAGAACCATCATACAAGGAAAAAGTAGCATTGTTGCACGTATCTTTTAGCACTAAAAAATTATTTTGATCCGGAAATAAGGGCAAAAAACAAGTGCCTTCAGGATCTGCGGGTGAATGCCTATCGAATGCAATAAATTCATCAATTGATCTGCGGTAGACGATGATTCCTCGTGAACCACCATTAACATAAGCCCAACCTCCAACTCCTGTCAACTCAATGTAACTCGGTAGATTGATGTCTATTGATATGTCAAATGGAATATTTGGGATAATATTTATGTTATTTTTTGTGCAATTTGATGACACAAGAAGTAAACAGATGCCTATAAAAATTAGATTTTTCATATTGTAAAGATATTAAAACTCTTTTTTATTTCTATTTCCCTATAATTCGCCCATTTTTTCTTCCCATTCACTCATTAATATACTGAGCACTGTTTTCTTTAGTTCAAAAGATGTAAGTATATCGCTGTGCGTTTCTCCCGTCGAAAAATCAAGTTGTCCGATGGAAATTGTTTGCTCTTCTATTTCTTGCTCAACAGTTGATATTTTTTCTTCAATACGTTTCAGTTCCTTTTCAATTTTTTTGTGCGCTTCTGTTTTCTTTTGGATTACGACTTCTTTTTCTTTTGTAATCACCTTAGTCTCTTTTTTCTCAACCTTAATTGTAGAAGAGGATTTATTCATTTTATAATCTAAATATTCTTTTAAACTAAAATGATGAATCTTCAAACCTTGATTTTCGATATCCCAAATTCTATTTGTTAATCCATCTAGAAATTCTCGGTCGTGAGAAACAACAACAAAAGTTCCTTGGTAGCTTTGCAGTGCTTTTTTCAATACATCTTTACTCTGAATATCAAGGTGGTTTGTAGGTTCATCCAAAATTAAAAAATTAGAGGGGCTTAAGAGTAATTGACAAAGCGCTAATCGTGTTCTTTCACCACCAGATAAAACACTGACTTTCTTGTCAACATCTTCACCACTGAATAAAAAAGTCCCGAGAATTGACCTCAAATCTTTCCGCATTTCTCCTTTTGCGATATCATCAACGGTGTCAAACACCGTTTTTGAAACATCTAATTTTTCAGCTTGATCCTGAGCAAAATAGGTTACATTGACATTGTGGCCATAAGCTACAATTCCAGTATAATCAATTTCCTTCATAATTGCTTTTAGGAGTGTTGATTTACCAACGCCATTTGGGCCGAGTAAAGCAATTTTTTCTCCACGTCCAACAGTAATTCCTATTTCTTTAAATAATTTCTTTTCACCGTATGATTTTCCAAGACCTTCTAATTCTAAAACCCATTTTCCAGGGTGAACACTCAAGGGGAATGTCAATTTCATTTTTGCAACTGAATCAGTCTCAACTTCTATACGTTCTGTTTTCTCTAATTTTTTAATTAGAGACTGAGCAAAGGAAGCCTTACTACTTTTTGCCCGAAATTTATTTATGAGTAGCTCTGTTTGTTTAATTTCTTTTTCTTGCTGTTTCTTTGCTTGGCCAAGTCGATCTAATTCTTCAGCTCTTACCTCTTTATATTTTGAATAGGCATATGGAAAATCAAACACTTTTGCTAAGCTAATTTCTAAGGTGCGTTTTGTAACATTGTCAAGAAAAAGCCGATCGTGTGAAATAATGATTACTGCACCATCAAATTTCTGTAAATAAGTTTCTAACCAACCTATTGAAATAATATCTAAGTGATTAGTTGGTTCATCCAATAGAATAATATCGGGTTCATTTACAAGTATTCTTGCAAGTTCTGCTCTCATTTTCCATCCACCCGAAAAGGTATTGAGACTTTTTTGCATATCATCGTTGGTAAATCCAAGTCCCAATAAAGTGGAAGTTATTTTTTCTTCCCACTGAAAACCATCTATAACCTGAAATTCATAATTTAAGTCGCTTAATTCATTTAGCATCTCTAGATAGCTATCACTTTCGTAATCTGTTCGAATCACTAGTTCACTATTTATTTCTTCTAATCTTGTTCTAATGAAGTTAAGTCGTTCATTTGAAAAATTTAGAAAGTCAAAAACACTTTTTTCAGTATCAATTTTGATATCTTGGGTAAGATATCCTATTTCAGTTCCCTTTGGCAGATGAACAAAACCTTCACTTGCTTTTAATTTTCCGGATAGTATTTTTAGTAATGTTGATTTTCCCGCACCATTTTTACCTACTAAACCAACCTTATCGCCACTGTTAATTTGTAGGTTTACATTCTGGAATAGATGACCTTGGGGTAAGAAATACCCTAGTTTCTCTAAATTTATCATGGCGCAAAATTACGCTTTCAATTTATATTAATTTTGTTTTTCTTTTAATGTTCGTATATTTTTTACTATCTGTGCAACATGTATGGATTTTTTGTGTTATATTTAAAATAATTATAAACAAAAGATTAAAATGGGTAGACCACCAACAAGACCAGCTCGACTAAAGAATGGTTTTTATATTGAAGTTAAATCTCAAGGTTCAAGTGCGATATTAATTCGTCGTGATACACGTGAACAAATGGTAATTGCAGCAGAAGACTATGCAAGATCCAAGAATGTTACCATTAAAGGCGAGATGCTTAACGATAAGTGGGTATCTTAAAGTTATAATCAATTAATTTTAAAATTTTATAATCATTGATTATCTCTTGACTTTAGATTAATCAAAAATCTTTGATATAATTTATTTAATTTGAATTTTTTGTCCTATCTGAATTTTATCTGTAGCTTTTAAACGATTTAGACTGCAAATTTTACTAATAGTTGTATTATATTTATTAGCAATTTCACTTAGGGTATCTCCCTTTTTTACAATATGAAATTTTAAATTATTTTTCTCTTCAGCTATTTTCTTTTTTTTATAATCTGAGCTTTTTTCAATTTCTATTTCCTTAGTTGTTTTAGTCTCTTCTTTTTTAATTTTTACGCTAACGGCATCAGGAATTGATTTAATTGTGGGTACTTTAATTGAGTTTTTGTCACTATACACAATATTTAATGGATATTCTTTAGTTAGTTTCTCTTTATTCAGACATGGACAATAGTCTTTCTTTTGTTGTTCTGTAAAAAATAGATTTGGAAAGGGTTTAAATTCCTTTATTCCTTTTTTAACTCGATCGTACCCAACATAGTTTCTGTCGGTATTGCTTGCCCAGTATGAAATAGCCGTTTGGTTGTCTAAATCACAAAACTGAATTAATGTTAATGCCGCAATCCATCCGCTCTGGTGCCAACCATTCCAACAATGTAAGTAAATCATTGAGTCAGAATTTGCATTCACTTTTTGATGAACAGTAGTAAAAAAATTAAATACATTTGTCGAATCAAGTCTAGACATACAAGTATAGTTAATACCTCTGTTCTTTAAAGAGTCTAATCGTTCTATTGGGTAATATTTCGTAAAATTTTTGCTGTATAAATATCTAATATCATTAAATCCTAAATTATTAAGATCGCTTATTGTACCTAAAGTTAATGGGTTCATAACAGATAATGGATTATTATTGCCACCTCTGTAAACAAGATTTTTTAAAACAACTCTAACATTTCTACAACCTATTAAAGAGTCAAAACCTTTTCCTTTATTATCAATTAATTTTTTATTAATTGAATCAAGTCCAAACTGATCATTTTTTTGTGAAAATACGATGCTATTAACAAATAAAGCTAACATCATTAGTAGATTTTTCTTTTTCATTAGGTAAGTTCTATAAGAGAATAAAATTAATCATTTAATACCTTAGAGCAATACAATAATTTGCTCAATTGTTATCTTTGATTGCTATTTAAGTATTTTATATGATTGGCTTAACTTTTCCTCATTAAATTCACTTATCCAATTATAATCTTCACTGTTTTTAGTTAAATCCCTATTACTAGTTCCGTATCCTTCCACATTATAAACATCTTTACTCAAAAATCTGATCACTCTTCCATTATTGTAGTATGTTCTTAGTTCATATAAGCCCATCACATTTGTGTAATTGGAAAAAACAAAAAACAATATATCGTTTTTAAAATAAAATTTAACCGCTGCACCCCATTCCCAACCCTCAAATTTTGAAGTTATAATTTTATACCCACCTGGATATTTGCATTGAGTTGATGACTGAGGATAACTAATATTCTCTCCAAATCCATCGTTACTAATAGTTCTTCTTTCGGCACTTTTACAACCTGTTGATTGATTTTCGACTTCCATACTATTCACTTTATTGAAATTCATTCTAATAATAGATACTCTATCCTCAGTTGACTGAGCAAATAATTGACAAATAGAAATAAGAGAGATGAGTAAAAATAAAACTGGTTTTTTCATTTTTATGGTATTAATTTAAGGTTTAATTTTAATTGGAGATAAATGCTCAAAATTCAAAAGTAAGAAAAACTCATTCTTTTTATAATTAAAAACGCCCCACATTTCTGTGAGGCATTCTCTGTGGGGGTTGACGGGTTCGAACCGCCGACCCTCTGCTTGTAAGGCAGATGCTCTGAACCAGCTGAGCTAAACCCCCAATTTTTTTTAGAGTGCAAAGATAGTATTTTTTTTATAACTATTTATATTAATTAAAATTATTCTCCTACTTTAAGCTCTTCAATTTTGTTTAAAACATCGTCCAATCCTTCTTTGAATTTTTCAAAATCTTCCTTGTACAAAAATATCTTGTGTTTTTCGAAACTTCCATCACCATCTTCACTGAAGATTTTTTTACTTTCTGTTAAAGTGATGTATAAATCATTGGCCTTTGTTGCTTTAATATCGAAAAAGTAAGTTCTTTTACCTGCTCTTACTACTTTTGAGTAAATTTCGTTTTGTTCCATGCTCATAGTTACTTTTTATCTTATTTTCAAATATGCTATTTATTTATCAAATAGACAAATAATTAGTAAAATGTAAAAACGAAACAATAATGTTTATTACTCGTATTTAATTTTTATAATTAAAAGCTAAGATATTGAAATTGAGATTGTTTTTTATTGTTTTATTGATCTTTTCTTCATCTTGCTCTTCTATTTTAGATAATAAAAAAACTAAAATTGATTTAGAGCAAATTAAAAGGAAAGGTAAACTAACGGTTTTAATTGAGAATAACTCACTTTCGTTCTATGAACAAAAAGGTGAAAAACTTGGCTTTGAATATGAGATATTAAAAGCTTTTGCACAATCAATCCATCTTCCATTAGAGATTAAAGTTATTTCGAATTCAAATGATTTATTTCGTTTATTACACAATGAAGAGGGTGATATTGCGGCAGCTAATCTTGCTATTTCATTTTCTAATTCTAAAACGATAGATTATTCTTTGCCATATTATTTTTCAGAACAAGTTTTAATACAAAGAGAAGGAGATAATATAGTTAAAACTCCCCTGGAGCTTGGAAAAAAAAACATCTATGTCCAGAAGAATTCTTGTTTTGAAAAAAGATTAATTGCACTTGAAGAGGAAATTGGCACTAAAATAAATATAAGAACATTTGAAGATGACCCTATTACTGAAGATTTAATTCAAAAAGTAGCTAATAAAGAAATTAACTTCACAGTTGCTCACGAAAATTTAGCTAGATTGAGTAGTACTTCGAAATCAAATTTAAATATTGATTTAAAAATATCAATGGAGCAAAAGATTGCTTTTGCTTTACGTTCTGGTAGTCCAAATTTAAAAAAAGAATTAAATCAATTTTTGAGTAAATATTGTAAAACCGAAAAATTTTCTGAATTAAAGAAAAAGTATTTTGATTATATTGATATAAAACCAATTGTAACAAATTATTGGCCAAAGGAAAATCTTTCTCCTTATGATGATTTGTTTAAAAGTGCAGCAAAAAAATATAGTTGGGATTGGAAGATGTTGGCTGCTATTTCATATCAAGAATCACGGTTTAATCCAAATGCTGTTGGCCCAGGAGGTTCTTTTGGTTTAATGCAATTTATGCCTAGAATTGGTCGAGCTTATGGTATTACTCCAAATTCAAGTCCAAAAGAACAAATTGACGCTGCAATTGAATCTCTGAATAAAATTTATCTTTCTTGGAGCAATATTCCTAATTCTGAGGAACGAATTAAGTTTACTCTAGCATCTTATAATGCTGGTAAATGCCATATTCAGGATGCTCAAAAGTTAGCCGTGAAAAAAGGTTTAAATCCATTAATTTGGGACAAAAATGTCGCATTAATGATAAAAAAATTATCTGACCCAAAAATTTACAAGTCATCTGGTATTAGATGTGGTGCTTATCGAGGAGGAGCGGTTGCTTATGTGAGAATTATTTATTCGAAATACCAATCGTGGAGGTAAGAAAACAATTAATTATTGTTCAAGGTCCAACTGCATCAGGGAAAACAGCGCTTTCTATCGCTTTAGCAAAGCATTTCAATACGGAGATTATTTCTGGAGATTCTAGGCAGTTTTATCAGGAAATGATAATTGGAACTGCTCGACCTAGCATTAAGGAACTAAAAACAGTTAAGCATCATTTTATTTCAAGTCATTCTGTTTTAGATGAATTTAATACTTCAGATTTTTCACTAAAAGCGAGAGAAATTTGCGCTAAATTGTTTGAAACTAAAGATCAAGTAATTTTAGTTGGGGGTTCCGGAATGTACATCGATGCGCTGACTTTTGGCTTGGATGAAATTACAGCAGATGAATCAATACGACAAGTCCTAAATCAAATCTATGAAAATCAAGGTTTAGATATTTTGGTAAATGAATTACAAGAAAAAGATCCAGAATTTTGTCTTTCTGCTGATTTAAAAAATCCTGTTCGCATAATTCGCGCTTTAGAGGTTATAAGAATGACAAATCAACCCTATTCTAGTCAAAGAAAAGGTTTTAAGAATGATTTGCCATATGATATTGTTCGTTTTAGTATTGCATGGAAAAGAGAGGATTTATATGATAGAATTAATCTTCGTGTTGATGAAATGTTAACTAATGGTTTAGTTGAGGAAGTTAAAGGTTTACAGGAATTCCAAAGTCTTAGTCCTCTCAAAACCTTGGGTTATTCTGAGATTTTTGATGTAATTAACAATAAGTGCTCACTTGAAACAGCAATTGAAAAAATCAAGCAGCATTCTAGAAACTATGCAAAGCGTCAGATGACTTGGCTTAGACGTTATTCTGATGTCAATTATTTAGACCCATATTCAAAGGATACATTGATTTCTCAGGCAATTGCAAAAATGTCCGCTTAAATTCTTTGTCTTTAACTTGTTTTTTTTGTCTCTATATTTGTATGGTTAAAGAATTGTTAAAATCACTTATTGTTTAACATTTTACTATAATTCAAGGTAATTTAACACATTATTATAATTTAAGCATCATGAAAAATTTATTTCTTAGTTTATTCCTTCTTATTTTATTTCAAGGATTTAGCCAAAAAATTAGAATTAAAGTATTGAATCAAAAGGATACTACAGTTCATCTTATTCGTTATTATGGCGAAAAATTATACTATGCTGATACAGCTGAAATGAAAAACGGCCAAGTTGTATTTGATGGGTCAAAGCAAAAACCAGGTATTGTTGGTTTGTTTCTTCCCGGGCAAAGATATTTTGAGTTTATTTATAATAATGAGGAAGTTGTTTTAGAAACAAGTTCTCCTAATTTTATTCCAGAAATGAAGGTTAAAAAATCTGTCGAAAATTTATTGTTTATTCCCTATGTCCAGTTCATTCAGAAACAAAGATCTGAGTTAAGTAAATTAACAGAGAAACGAGGTCTTTTAGAAAAAGAAAATCCTGAATTTAAAAATTTATCTGATCAAATCGAAAAGATGAATAAGGAAGTAGACGATTATCAGTTAGAATTAATCTCGGAAAATCCGACAAAATTAGTTGGTAAAATTGTAAAAATGTCACGTGAAGTATCTATTCCTGAGGCACCGAGGGATGATGCCGGCAAAATTTTAGATTCCAATTTTCGTTTTAAATATTACCGAAGTCATTTCTGGGATAATGTAGATTTAAACGATGATGCCTTGGTAAACAATCCTGTTTTTCATAACAAATTAGAATTTTATTTTGGAAAAAATATGTGCATTCAACACTGGGATTCAGTTCTTTATTATGCCTTTGATTTTTGTGATCGCTTACCGCAAAATTCAAAAATGTTTGAGTACTCTGTTGGTTGGATAGCATCAACTTACGGGAAAAGTGAGATAATGGGTATGGATAAAGTTTATTTGTATATGTTAGATCGTTACTATTGTTCAAAAAATGCAGCAGGTAAATCTCCAGCATTTTGGGTTGCTGAGGATAAATTTGAGGATATGTGCGATAATTTAAAAAATAAATTAAATCTTGTGATTGGCGCTCGTCCACCAAACTTAATATTGAGAGATACAACTGATACAAAGTGGTTTGATTTCTATAGTTTAAAATCAGATTATACAATCGTATATTTTTGGGACCCAGAATGTGGACATTGTAAAAAAACAACACCCAAATTAGAGACGCTTTATCAAGAAAAATTTAAGTCTAGAAACGTAGAAATTTTTGCAATTGGAAAAGCAATTGGAAAAGATTTTGAAGGATGGAAAAAATTTATTCGAGACAATAACATGTCTTTTATCAATGTTGCAGTAACTGATAAACTATATGAACAAGCAAAATCAGATCCTAATAGTTTAGTTCCAGTCTATCCTGGTGAAAAAGGAAAACCTACTACTTTAGAATCATTAAATTATCAAACTATTTATGATATTTTCTCCATGCCAAAGGTTTATATTCTTGACAAGGATAAAAAAATCATAGCAAAACATGTTTCTATTTCTCAACTGGAAGATATAATAGATCGTTTACAGGGCTTTTCAGATGCTCCTAAGCTTTTTCCTCCTGATCCAGAAGAGGACGAACAGATGCAAAAGAAAGAGTAACTTTACTGCATGATTGATAAACTAAAAACAGCTTTAGCGCAGAGTAAAAAAATACTTATTACTACTCATAAGTCTCCTGATGGAGATGCAATTGGAAGTTCTGTTGCGTGGTTTCACTTTTTAAAAGGACAAGGAAAAGAAGCACTCATCGTTCTACCTGACGAGCCCGCTGATTTTTTGCTCCCTTTCTTGCAGAATATAGATTTTTTAATCTATGAAAAAGACCAAGATAAAGTAGATTTAATTCTCTCCGACTTTGATTTAGTTTTTTGTTTGGATTACAATGCTCCAAGTAGAGTAGGTAAGCAAATGGAAACTTTATTAGATAAAGTGAAATGTGAGAAGGTAATGATTGATCACCATCAAAATCCTGCTGAGTTCTGTGAAATAGTGATTTCACGACCAGAAATTTGCTCTACTGCTCAACTTATTTATGAATGTATTGAGGAATTGGGAGCAAAGGATTTTCTAAATAAAAGTTGCTGCGAAGCTATTTATTTAGGGATTTTAACGGATACTGGATCATTTCGCTATCCTTCCGTTACAGCAAAAACGCATCTTATCTTAGCCCATCTTATCGAAAAGGGTGTAGAGCATTTTAAAATTCACGAGAAAATTTTTGATGTGAATACATTGGATAAAATTCAATTGAGAGCGTATGCAATAGCAAATAAATTCGAAAAAATACCGGGATTGCCAATAGGCTTAATCTCTTTATCCTCTGACGAACTTCAGCGATTTAATTATCAAAAAGGCGATACAGAAGGCCTTGTAAATGTAATCTTATCAATTGAGGGAATTTCAATCGCATTATTTTTGATGGAAGCACAAGATGGTATTAAGATGTCATTTCGATCAAAAGGGACTTATTTTGTAAATGATTTTGCAGAGAAAAACTTTTCTGGAGGTGGACACAAATATGCTGCAGGAGGATTTAGTTCAGATTCATTAAATGTAACAATTTCGCGTTTTAAAACGTTACTAGATGAATTAATACCATGATTAGAAGCTTCTTATATTATTTATTTGTTTTACTAATTATTTTTTCTTGTAGGCAAGAGAAAAAACCTCAAGAAAAAAAAAAAGAATGGAGTAGTGATCATTCAGTTGATTTTAATCAGGAGTTAACGATTCGTGAGCAAATTCAGATTAAACTATTCTTAGATCATAATACTTCACTAAAAATGAAATTATGTGATTCTGGATTGCGTTATATGATTTATAAAAAAGGACCGGGTAAAGAATTAGCTACTACTGGTCAGTTAGCCACTATAAAAATAAAGATTTCTTTATTGGATGGTACTATTTGCTATGAGACAATAAATAATGAATACGAGCATTTTGGAATTGAAAAAAGTGAAAAAGAATTTGGTATTCATGAACTTGTTACATTTATGAAGGTTGGAGATAGAGCAAAAGCAATCTTGCCAAGTCACTTAGGTCATGGTTTATTAGGTGATCGTCAGAGTATACCACCTCAGTCGATTTTATATTTAGATGTTGAATTAATAGATTTAAAAAAATGAAATACTTTATAGTTTTGTTTTTTTTTACTTTGCTATGCAATGCTTGCAACAACAATGTAAATAAAAAGGAATCTAAAAAGCAAGAAAACAAGAATAAAAATAAGTTGACATCAAAAAAAGATGTTCTTAGATTTACCGACGTCAAAGAAAATTTAAAAATTTTTGAAAAAGGAAAAATTAAAAACACAAAATTTTTAGACAATGGTGTTGTTATTAAATGGATTGTAAACAATTCAGGTAGAAAAATTGAAAACGGTGAAATGGTTCTTTTGGAATATCGTTTAGCGCTACCGGATGGAAAAATCATTGATGGAAACAATAAATTAGATTTGCCCTTTATCCCTTTTGTTCTTGGTTATAGTATGCAGACTCCAGGTTGGGATAGCGCAATTAGAGAACTTTCTGTTGGAGATTTTGCTAAAATTGAAATTCCATCTAAATTAGCTTATGGTATAAAAGGGATTAATGGGATTATTCCTTCAAATTCTGATAATTGGCTTTATGTAAAAGTTCATTCTTTCGTGTCTCCTGGAGTAAATGAGAATGGAATTACCTCTTGGAAATTAAAAAAAGGTGGAGAGAAAACTGTTTATAAAGGTAAAAAGGAATTGACATTTCATGCAATTGCATCAACTCCAAATAAAGCATCTATAATAAATACTTATTCCTCTAATTCGCCTATTAGATTTAAAACAGGTCAAACAAATATAGTACCTGGATTAAGGAAATTATTAATGAATGCGAATAAAGGAGACAAATATTATGTCATCATTGATAGCAAACAAGCTTATGGTTCAAAAGGATATTTAGATTTAATTCAAGCTAATGAGTCTGTTTTTTTTAATATTGACATTATTGACTCTAGAGAAATTAACTAGTTTTAACTATATTTGACTTCTTAAAAAATATTGGCTTGTATAAAATAAAACTTTTTCTCTTTTTATTCTCTTTTAGTTTTTTGCCGTTTCTGGTTAAATCCCAGAGGGCTATGGATACTGTTGAAACTATTTATGGGAAGATGATTGTTTATTCTAATAAAACATGGTCTTTTCTAAATAAGTCCGTTTTTGATGGAGTTATGAACCCTAGAATAAATCGAATAATGACATTAGAACAAGAAGTCCCATTTAGCAAGCAATCTTGGAATAATGATATTTGTTATACAACTAAAAATAATGATTTAAGTTTATTGAAAGATACTGTTTGGCTTTGCTTAACAGAAGATTCAAATAAAGGATTTAAAATCCCAGTTCCTGGAGTTATAACCTCTCGATATGGGATTAGAAACGGTAAAAATCATAATGGGATTGATTTAAGTTTAAAGACAGGTGATACCGTAAGTGCTGCATGGTCTGGAAAAGTCCGCTATGCAAAATACAATGATGGTGGATTTGGAAACCTTGTTATTATTCGACATTACAATGGTTTAGAAACTTTTTATGCACATTTAAGTAAGTTACTTGTTTTCCCTGATCAAGACGTTATTGCAGGAGAAACTATAGGTTTAGGAGGGAACACAGGTCATTCTTCCGGTCCTCATTTACATTTTGAGGTTAGGTTTTATGATGATCCAATTAATCCTGAAGAAATGATTGATTTTGCAAATAAAAAACTAAAAATAGAAAATTTATTTGTTCATAAATCTTTATTTAAATCTGGTGCAAAACCTTCTGAATATTTTGATGATAAAGATGTTGAAAGAATAGAACCAGTTAAAGAACCAGTAAAAATTAAAGACAAAGAACCCAAAAAAGAGGAAGTCAAAAAAGTGGAGGTTAAAAAAGAGGAAGTCAAAAAAGTGGAGGTTAAAAAAGAGGAAGTCAAAAAAGTCGAGGTCAAAAAAGAGGAAGTCAAAAAAGAGGAAGTCAAAAAAGTCGAGGTCAAAAAAGTCGAGGTCAAAAAAGAGAAAGTGAAATACTATATGGTTAAATCAGGTGATACATTATCAGAAATAGCCGCCAGACACAAACTTACAGTATCTAAATTGTGTGAGCTTAATGGTATTAAGTCTACAGCTATTTTAAGTATTGGAAAAAGTTTAAGGGTAAATTGATATGAAAAAAGTTTTATCATTATCCTTTTTAGTTATTTTAATTACCTCCTGCTCCGATTATAGGAGAGTTTTAAGAGGGGATGATTATCAATTAAAATTCGAACTTTCAAATAAGTTATACGATAAATCGGAATTTGATCGGTGTATTATTCTTTTTGAGCAGGTTTATCAACATTCTCCGAAATCACCTGAGGGTGAGTTATCCTATTTCCGCTTGGCTAATAGTTATTTTAAAAATGAAGATTTCAACATGGCAGGTTATTATTTCAATAATTTTGTCGAACGTTTTCCTTACAGTAAAAAAATAGAGGACGCATCGTTTCTTGTAGCTTTGTGTAGTGTTAATAATTCGCCAAAGTATGCCCTTGATCAAAACGAGACGATCTTAGCTATTAATAATGTGCAACAATTTGTTGATATTTTCCCTCAATCTGTATTGGTTGATTCTTGCAATAAAATAATTGATAGACTGAAATTCAAATTAGAATTAAAGGATTTTGATGCAGTGAAATTATATTCTAAAACTGAAAATTACAAAGCTGCAGTTACATCTTGTGAGATTTTTATGGATAAATATATTAATTCAAGATTTACAGAAGAAGTTAATTTTCTCTATGTTAAAAATTCAGTTTATCTTGCTAAGAATAGTATTGAAAACAAAAAAGAGGAGCGAATAGAGCAATCTAAAGAAAGATTCCTTAACTTTGTGAAAAATTACGAGAAATCAATTTACTTTAAAGAATTGAATTCATTAATAAATAGCTTTTCTGTAAAACAAAACTAATACCAAAGAAATAACATGTCGACGATTTCAAAACCAACAGCAGCTGAAAAATCTATAATTACAAGAGATACAATTCTTCTGGAAGAGAAAACAGGTAATATTTACCAATCTTTAGTTGCTATCTCTAAACGAGCAAATCAAATTAGTGCAACTGTGAAAGAAGAGTTAACTCAAAAATTACAGGAATTTGCAACAACTACTGATAACTTGGAAGAGATTTTTGAAAATAGAGAGCAAATCGAAATTTCAAAACACTACGAAAAAATGGCTAAGCCAACAGCAATAGCTACGCAGGAGCTTTTAGATGATAAAATCTACATGCGAAATCCAGAATTAGAGGATTAATGTACGGAAAGCGCATCCTTCTTGGTATTTCAGGAGGTATTGCAGCTTATAAAATTGCTTACCTCATTCGTTTATTGAAAAACCAAGGTGCAGAAGTCAAATGTGTTATGACTCCTTCTGCTTCTGATTTTATCAGCCCTCTTGTTGTTTCAACATTATCAGAAAATCCTGTTGCCATAGAATTTTGGAATAAAGAATCAGGTCTTTGGACAAACCACGTTGAATTAGCACTTTGGGCGGATTTATACATAATTGCTCCAGCAACAGCTAATACAATCGCGAAAATGGCTAACGGAATCTGCGATAATCTTTTACTAGCTTGCTATTATTCATCTAAGTCTAAAACAATTATCGCTCCAGCAATGGATTTAGACATGTACCAACATCCAACATTTAAGAGAAATTTAAAGCAATTAATAAGTGATGCTGTTTTGGTAATTCCAGCTACAAATGGAAGTTTAGCAAGTGGATTGGAGGGAGAAGGAAGAATGGAGGAACCAGAAAATATTTTACGTTTTATTCAAATTAATTTCCCTTTTAGTGCAAAGGAGTTAAGCAGCAAAAAAAAGATTCTTATTACTGCTGGTCCAAGTTATGAAGCTATTGACCCAGTTCGGTTTATTGGAAATCATTCAAGTGGAAAAATGGGTTTTGCTTTAGCTGAAATTTGCCTCGCAAAGGCGTGGGAGGTGACTTTGATTTGCGGTCCAACTAATTTGGGCTTAGTTCATCCTAATTTAACTATAATTCCTGTTTTTTCAGCTGAGGAAATGCTTTTAGCAGTTCAAGAAAACTGGAAAAATGCCGATATTGGAGTATTTTCTGCTGCAGTTTCAGATTATCGTCCAGAGAAGCTTGAGTCCCAAAAAATAAAAAAAACTGAGAAAACCATAAATCTACAACTCCTTAAAAATCCTGATATTATCTCTTGGGCTTCCGAAAATCGAGGAGCTAAACAATTTGTTGTTGGATTTGCATTGGAAACAAATAATGCTCTTGAATTTGCGTTAAATAAACTGGAATCAAAAAAAATGGATATGATTGTTTTAAATTCAATGGAGGATAAAGAAGCTGGATTTAAAAAAGAAACAAATAAAATTACTATCTTAGATAAAAACAAGGGGAAATATGCTTTTCCTGCGAAAAGTAAAAGAGAAGTGGCAAACGATATAATTGATACAATTTTAAAATTGATATGATGCTTAAGAAAGTTATGACATTTTTTTTATTGATTTTTTGCTCTCACGTTTTTTCGCAAGAATTAAATTGTCAAGTTTCTGTAATTGTGGATGCTAGGGTTGAGGTTAGTTCAGTTGAAAAAGAAGTAATTGAGCAAATGAAACAAAGCGTAACTGATTTGATGAATACTACTTCTTGGACAAAAGACAAGTTTGAGCCCGAAGAGCGAATTAATTGTGTGCTTCAAATTCAAATTAAAACAATTCCAAGTCTTGGGAATTATACTGGCTATATTCAAGTTCAATCTACGCGACCTGCTTTTAATTCCAATTACAACTCAGTACTGTTTAATTTTCAAGATGATAATTTAATTTTTTCGTATTCTAGAAATACTCCTTTGTTATTTTCTGCAAATCAATACAGGGATAATTTATCTTCAATTTTAGCATTTTATGCTTATTTCATTATTGGAATGGACTACGATTCTTATTCATTAAAAGGTGGCAGTCCCTATTTTGTAGAAGCCCAGCAAATTGTAACGAATGCTCAGGCTTCAAATACTGCTGGATGGAGATCTGCTGAGCCAGGCAAAAAAAATCGTTTTTGGTTAGTTGATAACATGATGCAACAGATTTATGATCCCTTACGTGAATGTAATTATTTGTATCATCGACAAGGAATTGATCATTTATATGACAAGAAAGTTGAGGCGAAGAAGCAAATGTTTGAAGCTTTGAATAAATTATCTCCTGTAGTTCTGACCCGCCCAAATAATGTGAGTATTTTGAATTTTTTAAGTAGTAAAATAACAGAATTTAAAAATGTAATGTCCGATTCAGAAATTAAGGATAAAACTGAATTTGTAAATTTGCTTAAGAAATTAGATTCTTCAAATGCTACGCGCTACTCTACAATTTTAGAATAAAATGCTTCAAATACTTCGCATATCTAATTTTGCATTGATAGATGAAGTTCAAATCAATTTTAATGAAGCTTATACGGTAATCACTGGTGAAACAGGTTCTGGAAAATCCATACTTTTAAATGCTTTAAATCTTATTTTAGGAGAACGCGCAGATTTTTCAGTAATTGGCACAAAAAATTCTAAAGCTTCTGTCGAAGCTGAGTTTACGATTTCTGAAAAGTTTAGATTGTTTTTTGAGGAGCATGATTTAGATTTTGAGAAACACTTAATTGTTCGCCGTGAAATTAGTAAGGAAGGGAAATCTCGTTGTTTTATAAATGATACTCCGGTTCAGTTGTCTGTGCTGCGAAACTTGACCGTATTTCTAATTCAAATTCATTCGCAATACAATACTTTAGAACTAAAATCAAAGTCGTATCAACTTGAACTAATAGATATTCTTGCGGGTTTAGAAAAAGAGCGTACAGCTTTCTCTGCGGATTTCAAAGAACTTTCAAATTTAAATCGTTTACTTGCTAAAAAGCAGGAAGAACTTAGTAATATTTTACAAGCTCAGGATTACAACTTATTTGTTTTAAGTGAATTAAAGTCCTTGCGCTTGGATGCTATTGATTATTCCTTTATTGAAAGTGAGTTATCGCGAATGGAGAATTCCGAAAACCTAAAAGCTGTTTTTTCACAATTAATATCACTGACAGACGAAAATGGAATTTTTGAACAACTTCAAACTATAAAAGGTAGTATTGATAAAAATACACATCTGGATTCAAATCTTAGTTCAATTAAGAATCGTTTAGATGTTGTTTTACTTGAGTTAAAAGATCTTTCGAATGATGCCTTACGTCATTTCGATAATGCACATGCTGACCCAAAGCAATTAGTGGAATTAATAACTTCGTTAGACGCCTTCAATTCAGCTCTCAGTAAGCACAGAGTTCAAGATCAGGAACAATTAAAATTATTTGAAAAAGATTTGCGGACGAAAGTAGAAACGGTAGCTGCTTTAAATACCGAGGTAGAACAACAAACTAAGCAAGTTGCTCAGTTGGAAAAAATTTTACGCGAAAAAGCAACAATTTTACATGAAAAAAGAACAAAAGCAGAAGGAACTATCCTTTCAGATCTCCAAGGAATTTTATTGGATTTAAAACTTCCACATACGACATTAGATTTCAATCTTAGTTTGAGTAATGAGTTAAATTCTTTTGGTTTAACAAATTCTTCTTTTTTATTTTCTGCAAATTTTGGGATTGATCCGATCGCAATAGAAAAAGCTGCGAGTGGGGGAGAGCTTTCTCGTTTGATGTTGGCACTTCAAAAGTTAGTTTCTGAAAAGCGTGACTTGCCAACTATTTTATTTGATGAGATAGATACAGGAGTTTCTGGCGAAGTGGCACAAAAAATTGGGGTTTTATTGAAGCAAATGGGATCTAAAGTTCAACTTATAGCAATTTCTCACCTTCCTCAAGTTGCAGCAAAAGCTGAACATCACTTGTTTGTAAGCAAAGAACTTGAAAATAAGCAAATGAAAACGAATGTCGAATATTTGTATGCGCAAGATCGAATTAATGAAATTGCACGTTTGATGAGCGGCGAAAAAATTACGGATGCTGCAAAGTTAAATGCCCAAAATTTAATATCTAATTGATGAAAGATTCCTTTCGCTTGTCAATGGATGTAATTGAAAGTCAAACTAAAATAAATTTTGGCGATTCTATTCTCTTTCTAGGAAGTTGTTTTTCTGAGGAAATTGGAAATCAGGCAATTTTATCGGGTTTGGATGCAACTAGCAATGTCTTTGGTACGATCTTTCATCCAAGACCTCTTGGTCAATTACTTTTGGATGCTATTCATTCAGAAAAGGAAGTTGAAAGTATAAAAAAGGACGACTTATTCTTTCATTGGGGCAGTTCAGGAAAAATTTATGCTTTAACTTCAAATGATTTAAAGAAGCGAATACTACTTGAACGTGAAGCCTTAAAAGATAAATTAGGAAAGGCAAAATTTCTTTTTATAACTTTTGGTTCGGCCTTCGCTTATCGCCATTTAGAAAGTGATAAACTTGTAGCAAATTGTCACAAACAAGCTGGCAATACTTTCCAGAAAGAACTTTCTGAGATAAAGGATTTAGTTAATTTTTGGCAGGGGATAATAAGAGATTTAACAAATGTTAATTCCAATCTACAAATTGTATTTACTGTAAGTCCAGTTAGGCATTTGAAAGATGGATATGTGGAAAATAATCGTAGTAAAGCATCTTTGATTCAAGTAATTGCAGAATTGACAAAAAATCAAAATTGTTCTTATTTTCCTGCGTATGAATTGGTGATGGATGATTTGAGAGATTATCGGTTTTATAAAAAAGACCTTATTCATCCAAACGAATTAGCAATTGACTATGTTTGGAACTTTTTTTGTAAAACGTATCTGCCGAAAGAAAACGTTGATGTCTGTGAGCAAGTTAAACAGTTAAAACTTGGGAGAAATCATGTGCCGCTTTATCCTGAGAGTAAAAAAGTACTTGAAAATAAGATTATAATGGATCAGAAAGAGAAAAAACTTTCTGTAAATCACCCAACTATTAAATGGTGATCGTCCATTCTTTTTTGAACTAGAGAACAATTAAAGATCGCTTTGAATTATGCGATAAAAAACACAGATTTCGGATGAAATTCAGAATTTGTAAAATTTTAAAAATCAACTAATAACAACTCAAAATTTTGTCTTTTTCTTGTTTGAAATCAACTATTTCACTAACTTAAAGTAAAATTAAGTTATGGAATTAGCAATAATTAATCAAAAAATCTATACAGTAAGGAGTGTAAAAATAATGCTTGACAGGGATTTGGCAGAATTGTATGAAGTTGAGACACGAGTATTAAATCAGTCTGTAAAAAGAAATAAAGAATTATTTCCGAGTGATTTCATGTTTCAATTAACGAAAGAAGAATATGAAAATATGTCATCACAAATTGTGATGACATCAAAAACAAAACGTCCAAATTCTGCATTGCCGTTTGCATTTACCGAGCATGGAGTTGCCATGTTATCAAATGTCTTAAAAAGTATAAAAGCTAGATTGATAAGTGTAGAAATCGTAAGGGCATTTATTGCATTAAAGAAATTTACACTTTCGAATCAAGAATTAATTATAAGATTAAACGAGATAGAAACACTATACAATCAAAAATTCAGTGATATTCATCAAGCTCTGAATTACCTTATTCAAAAAGATAAAAAAATAATTGCACAAAAACAGCGTGAAAAAATTGGATTTAAAAAGGAACAGTAGTTTTATATAAACACCCCTTTTTAAATGGCTGAAAACGGAAGAATATGAGTTTCTGAAAAAGGTTTAATAAGTTTGAAAATCTTGTTCAGGGTATATTTTTTGGAAACACAGAAATAAGTTTAAATAGTAAGGTTCCATTCTTTCTGAAATTCGTCTAAAAACTTTAGCATAATTTCATGTCTTTTTTCTGCTATTTCTTTAGCGGTATTAGTCTCCATGCGATCTTTCAATAAGAGTAGTTTCTCGTAAAAATGATTCACTGTATGACTTTTTGACTTAGCATATTCTTCTTTTGTTGCGTGCATTATTGGAGAAATATCAGGATTAAAAAGAGGTCGAGATTTACTTCCTCCATATGCAAAAGCTCGAGCAATACCAATTGCACCAATTGCATCTAAGCGATCTGCATCCCTCACAATTTTACCTTCTAAGCTTGTTTCTTGGTCACTTACGTCACCTCCTTTAAAGGAAATGATATTTATTAAGCTTGCTACTTTTTCTGCCAGTTCTTGATTGGCTCCTTCTGACATTAATAAATCAAAAGCTTTAGTAGCTCCTATTTCAAAATTATAATTATTGTATTTATGATCTGCAATATCATGCAAAAGGGCAGTTAAAGAAATTAATTCAAAGTCGCCTCCTTCTTTTGACTGTATGTATTGCGCCATTTTTAAGACACGTTCAATGTGAAACCAATCGTGGCTTCCTTCCATTGTTTCAAATTGCTCTTGAATGTGTTTTTGAACTTTTTCTATTAGCTTATTCACCAAAACTAAAGCTTTACTATACGCTTAGTAATTATTTGATTTTCAATATTTAATGAAATAAAATAAATGCCGCTTTTATAATTTCTCAGATCAATAGTTTGCTCTTCAATAGTAGTTATAAGTCGCCCTTCAAAATCAAATAGTGCAATTGATTTTATAGGTTTTTCACAATCAATAATACAAAAGTCGTTAGTTGGATTTGGGTACATTTTTACAGATATTGAATTTAGTTCACTATTCCCAACTGGATCTTCAATTCGAGCTTGAATAGAATCTAAATAAAGAATATAGCCGTCAAATGTGGTATTAACAAAAGCAACATAGATAATTTGGTTGTTGTATCCATTTTCACTAAGATTTACTTCTCTTTCTGTCCACTCAAAATTCTCTTGTTCAATATCTCCAATAGTATCTATAAAACTACTAATTTGATTATCAGTTGTAGAAACTAAGACCATGTAATTATCTGGAAAAGAAGGGTCGTGTGATTTTGCTTTCCATGAAATAAAATTTCCAAACGAAGAAAGAGAAAGTGCGGGTGTAATTAACCAACGACTTGCGGTATCTTCAAGTGAAAAATAAGATGTTGCTGCGGCCACTTTATTTGTTGAATCTTCAGGATCTACAGTGCCAATCCATGCACTTGTAAAATTTGCAACTTGACTGTTTGGAGCATTAAAATCATTATCAACTATTGAATAATTTGTTGGAATTCCAAGTTGGAAGTCAGTATCTAAAATGTAAGATTGTGCGAATATTTCAACAGATAAAAAAAATAGGCAACAAGTAAAGATTAATTTCATAGCTCAAATTTACGATTAATCGACCAAAGTGATAAGGATGTCTTTAAATTCTTGGTAAAATTCGTCAAATTCACTTAGGCGAAGTTTAAAAAATTTATGAATTTCCTTCCAGTCTTCATCCTTATAAAAGTTAAATCCTTCTAGTTCCCATGAAATTCTTGAAATCTCTAGTCCTTCTTCTGTAAAAAAGCGTTCCGTCCATTGTGTAGGATACTTCATTTTTGCTTCCATCACTTTCTTTAGTTCACCTAATTGCTCCCAAAATATAGCTTTAATAGCTGGGTCTTTAAATTGAATATCATAACATAAAGCTGTAAGTTTTCCATCACAAATTAAGCGGATGTGGGTATTTTTAACTTGGGTGGGATAATTTATCCAGTTAATTCGTTTTCCAGAGCTAGACATTCTTCGGCGCATAACTTCTTTAAAGCTAGCCCAAAAAAGTTCGTTCCGTTCTTTTTTATCTGCTTTGGGGAGCATGTCTTATTTATTGCCTTTTGCGTAGTCTGCAAGAAATTGCTGTAAGCCTAAATCAGTAAGAGGATGTTTTGCCAGTGCTTTTATAGCACTCAATGGGCCAGTCATAACATCTGCTCCAATTTCTGCACAATTTATAATATGCATTGGGTGACGAACAGATGCAGCAAGAATTGCGGTATCGAAAGCATAATTATCGTAAATCAAACGAATTTGAGCTATCAGTGAAATTCCATCAGTTGAAACATCATCTAAGCGACCAAGAAATGGAGAAATATAAGTTGCACCTGCTTTTGCTGCCAATAATGCTTGTCCAGCTGAAAAAACCAAGGTGCAGTTAGTACGGATATTTTTAGCGGAAAAATATTTAATCGCTTTGATTCCCTCTAAAATCATTGGTATTTTCACCACGATATTTTTGTGTAAAGCTGCTAATTGCTCTCCTTCACGAATCATTCCGTCAAAATCAGTAGCGATTACTTCAGCGCTCACAGGTCCATCAACAATCTCACAAATAGCAAGGTAATGATTTAGGATATTTTGTGCTCCTGTAATCCCTTCTTTTGCCATCAATGAAGGATTTGTTGTCACGCCATCAAGGATTCCAAGATCATTAGCTTCCTTAATCTCCTTTAAATTTGCAGTATCTATAAAAAATCTCATAGTCTATTTATTTCTGTTTTTTAACATTTCTTGTTGTTTTCTCTGCATTTCCTCAAGTTTTTCTTGGAAACGAGATTTCTTTTTTTCTTTAACACCGCTGGCATTTTGAGTTTTTCTATTTGCCATTTTTACGCGCAATTTATCTTCATCAACAAAAAACTTCTTAATCACCAACATCATTAGGATAGAAATTAAAGTAGAAATAAAATAATAGTAGCTTAATCCCGCAGAGTAATTATTAAAGAAGAAGATCATCATGATTGGAAAAATATACATGATCACTTTCATGTTTGGCATTCCTGGTTGTTGCGGCTGTTGCATGTTTCCACTATTCATTACGGTATAAACTAGTGTAGTTGCAGCCATCAGTAGGGTAAATAAACTTACGTGATCTCCGTAGGGCCAAATATTGAATCCAAATTCAAAAATAGAGTCATAGGAAGATAAATCTTCTGCCCATAAAAAAGGGCGTTGTCGCAATTCGAAAGCTGCAGGAAAAAAGCGGAAAACTGCAAGTAAAATTGGCATTTGAATTAACATAGGAATACAACCTGCAAGTGGACTTGCGCCAGATTCTTTGTACAAAGTCATCATTTCCATCTGTTTTTTCATAGCATCATCCTTTTTCGGATATTTTGCATTTAATTCATCTACTTCAGGTTTTAGAATCTTCATTTTTACTGAGCTTACAAACATCTTCCATTGAATCGGCATTAGAATTAATTTAAGTACCAGTGTTAAAATAAGAATTGCAATCCCCATTCCAATTTTTGTGTTAACCAATAAGGTAAAAATAGGTTGAACGGCATATAAATTTATCCATCTAAAAAGCCCCCAACCAAAGTTTAAAATTTCATCGTAATCAGATTTATAAGAGTTTAATATTTGGTAGTCATTTGGTCCAAAATACCATGAGAAAGACGCTTTATCACCTTTAAAATTTAGATCAAGTGTAGAATTATAATCCTTTAAATGCGACCAATTTTTTTCACTCCCTTCTTTGTAGGTTTTAACACTCATTTTAGAGCCAATTTTATCAAAACCTTCTTTGGGTTGAAGAATTGATGAGAAATAGCTTTGTTTATATGCAACCCACTCTAGTGCATCTTCAGCCTCTAGATAATCGTCAGCAGTTTCACTAAGATAGGAGAATCCCTCATTTTTTTGATTGTAGCAGATTGTTGAAACTCTTCTTTGTTCACTAAATAAGCGTTCTGTTTTTCGAAATGCTGTTTTCCAATTTAATAGCATATTTTCTTTGCTGATATTTTCTAATCCCTTGGCTTGAATTGTGTAATCTAAGTCAAATTTATTTGCTTTTAACTGATAGGTTTGAATAATTTTTCCACCATCAATTCCCATTTCAAAGACAATTTTGTTGTCAGTTTGCTGAGAAACATCAAATAGATAATTCTTTGTGTAAATCTTTTGGTTTTTAAAAGGGAATACAAGTTGGTTATGCGCATCACCATCTCTAAAAAGACAAATTGGCTTGTCTTTCTTTTTAGAAAAATCATCATATGACTTATATTCTTTTAAATAAACGGCAGCAACTATACCGCCTTTTGTATTAAATTCAACAATTAGTTTTTCATTTTCTAATCGTATAATTTCCCCTTTTGAAACAACTTTAGCAAGATCCTCAGCTTTCTTAGTAGAGTTTTTTATAGCTGTCTTTCCCCGAGCTTCACTTTTCTTCTCTTTGATTTCTCGCTCCGTTTTTTGTGCTGCTTCTATTTTTGCTTTCTTTAAATCTTCTTCTGAAGGTTGGTTTATAATTGAGAAAATTGTTAAGACTAATCCAATTAAGACTAAGCCTGTTAAGGTATTGCGATCCATTATTTTTTTGTTTTATGAGTTAAGGCTGCTTGAACGAAAGCAACAAAAAGGGGATGAGGTTTTGCCACTGTACTTTTATATTCTGGGTGAAATTGAACACCAACAAACCAAGGATGATTTGGGATTTCTATAACTTCCACCAATCCTGTTTCTGGATTTCTTCCCGAAGCAAGCATTCCAGCTTTTTCGAATTGTTCGAGGTAGCTATTATTAAATTCAAATCGGTGTCTGTGACGTTCATTAATATTTTCTGTATTGTAAGCTTTTGAAGCTTTTGAATTTGATTTTAATTGACATTTATATGTTCCCAAACGCATTGTTCCTCCAAAATAAGAAACCTGTTTTTGTTCTTCCATCATAGAAATCACAGGGAATTTTGTCTTTTCAGAAATTTCCGTTGAGTTTGCATCTGTCATTTTTAAGACATTCCGTGCAAATTCGATAACAGCAACTTGCATTCCCAAACAGATTCCTAAAAATGGAATATTATTTTCTCTTGCAAAATTAACCGCTTCAATTTTTCCAGAAATACCTCTTGTTCCAAATCCAGGGGCCACTAATATGCCATTTAAATGCCCAAGACTTTCTTGAATATTTTCTTTTGTCAATGTTTCTGAGTGAATCCATTCCACATTAACTTTTGCTTCACTTGCAACTCCACCATGAATAAAGGATTCACTAATCGATTTATAGGAGTCTTTTAATTCAACATATTTTCCAATGAGACCAATTGTAACTTCTTTTTTTGGATTCTTTAAGCGTTGTAGAAATGCTTTCCAATCTGATAAATCCGGTTTTATCCTCGTGATTAAACCCAATTTCTGTAAAACAACTTTATCAAGTTCCTCTGCTTGCATAAGAAGTGGTACATCATAAATTGAATTTGCATCTCTCGCCTCAATTACTGCATTTATAGAAACGTTGCAAAATTTTGCTATTTTCTTTCTAAGTGTTAAATCTAGTTCATGTTCTGTTCGGCAACATAAAATATCGGGTTGAACTCCCAATTCCATCATTTGCTTTACAGAATGTTGAGTTGGTTTTGTTTTTAATTCTCCAGCAGCAGATAAGTATGGAACAAGTGTCAGGTGGATGACAATACAATCTTCTTCATGCTCCCAAAGCATTTGACGAACAGCCTCAACATAAGGTAGAGATTCAATGTCGCCAACAGTTCCGCCAATTTCAGTAATAATGATATCAAATTTTCCATCTTTGGAAAGTAATTGGATGCGGTCTTTAATTTCATCAGTAATATGAGGAATAACTTGAACCGTTTTACCTAGATAATCTCCTCGTCTTTCTTTCTCTATTACTGCTTGGTAAATTCTTCCAGTTGTAACATTGTTTGCTTGAGAAGTAGGGACATTTAGAAAACGCTCGTAATGACCTAAATCGAGGTCTGTTTCTGCACCATCATCCGTCACAAAACATTCTCCATGTTCATAAGGATTTAATGTTCCTGGATCGATATTGATGTACGGATCTAATTTTTGAATTGTTGTTGAGTAACCTCTTGCTTGAAGAAGTTTCGCTAAGGAAGCAGAAATAATACCTTTTCCAAGAGAAGATGTTACGCCCCCGGTTACAAAAACATACTTTGTTGAATTGGACATGAAATAAATTTGTAACTACGGGAAGCAAAGTTAATTAATTCTTCTTATTAGAGACAATTATAAGTAACGAATAATCAAAGATTAATGAACAATTGTAAAACTTTTTCTTAAATCTCCAAATTTATTAGATAACTGCATGTAATATACGCCATTACTAAGGGTTTCAGTATTTATGGTATGAATTTGTGAATTAAAATTAAGTTTGTCTTTATAGATTTCATTTCCTAAGGCATCAAAAATCCTTAAGTCAATTTTTTCATTTTGACCAATATATGAAACATTTAGAGCTTGATTCGATGGATTTGGATAAATAATAAAATCACTTGGATTTAGATTTTCTAAAACACCAAGTGAACCTGAACAAGGATTTAAAACATTTATAGTAACTGGTTCATATACATTGTTTAAAGCTGCTGCATTAAGGGACAAACAGATTAAAGAATCTGAAGTAATATTTTCAAGAAATACACGGATAAATGGTGTTAAAGTAGTATGTTTTGGAATCATACTATCAATAAGTGATAATCCAGCTACTTGGCCATTTATTGAATTGTATTCTAATTGAACAGGATAGGTAAGGGGATTAATTAAACTTGATACTCCGCTTATTGTTGCGCCATTAATATCAAATTGATATCCTGTAACTTTTGTACTTGAGTTTAAAATTGATATGTCCATATATCCTACTGAGGGATTTGCAAATTGTGTATAGACACCTTCATTAGAAAATGTAACTACTTGACTTGGATTTTGAACAGTATTTGGGAATGTACATTCAGAATTATTTGTTGCACCATTCGAAATACAATTGGATAATAATCCGGCATCCCATACATTAATTGTATTATCTGCAGATAAATCATTACACGATTGCGCGTTTAGATCAAGATTTACGCTATGTTCTAAGTATGAAACAACGTCGTTAGTTTCAAGAATACTATTGTTATTTAAATCTCCACGAAGTGCAGTTCCATTACAATTTTCTTGACAGTCAATTACTGCATTACCATAAGCTGTTCCGGCACAATCAACATAAGGCTGACAATTTGGAAGAATCTCGTACCCTTTTTCTCCGGCACTATTCATTGTTATACGAAGACAAACTTGCGCCCAATTATTTGCATAATTCGTTTCATAATGACCTAATGCATCTGGAGATTGATCCCAATTTACTTTGATCGCTAAAATATATTCAGCAGTATCAACATCTGTAATATCAATCCATTGACATTCTAGCCCACTGCTATAAATATCTCCACATTGTTTTGAAATACCCATATTAGAACATCCATATTGGCCAGTGCCTCCATCATTGCATTCTAAGTCCATTACACAAAATCCATTTTTATGTCCTATTGGAATATTTTGCCCATCATTCCTGTATAAAATATAATCTGCATAACCTTCATAATGTGCGTGGCCATGGCAGTTACCAAAAGTGAATTGAGTTGGATTTGCAGTTGGATTTCCTACGTAATAATCAATGTCACCAATATTTTTTATCCAGGTAGTAAAAGCTAAAACAGTTCGTTGGCCGTAGCCCGTCATACAACCTTCTACAACTTGACAATTTGTTGCCTGTTCTTCTCTTATTTCAAGAGAGTTTAGAATAACATCTTGCAGTATAATTAAATCAGGACCTAAACAATCAGGGCTTGGATAATATACACAACTAGTATCAGATTGTGTAGCATTTGGATTGTAATTACAAGCTAGTGGGTCCATACAGCCAATAATCGGTCCATCGTATATGATTGAAAAACCAAGGGGTGTAGAACAGGTAGTAGCTTCATTAATCCCAACTTTAATAATGTAAGTTGTTCCAGCGATTAAAATTGCATTAATATCAGCTAAGTTTCCACAAATAGTGTTGTTGTCATTGTAAAATATAGTTCCAGTATTATCCACATTATAAGCAAAGGAATTACAAGATTCATACACCCATAATTTTGTATTACAAGTATTTAAGTCGCAGGTTGAAATTGAATACATTCCACTTAATGAAGGTGTGAATGAATAGAATGTGTTTGGATAAGGGGCTGTAAAACTTCCGGAGGTAATAGGAATTGGATTGTTGCACGCAGAGCCTTGGGGGCAATTAAAAGTATGTGATGAAATATTGCTAAATTGCCCACCTGAAGCTACAGTAATGCCCTCTAATTGAACATTAAAAGAACCATTTCCATAGCCACAGCAGATTCCATCACCGTAAGAATCATACATTTCGAAACGAATACAAGCAGAAGAATCAACACAAAGTGTTGCATTGTTTGTAGTTCCATTGGCAATTTGAATATTATTTACAAATACTTTCCATGTTGATTCACCTGGATAATTATCTGGAACAATTGTGATTGTTAATTCAGATTGATTCACTGGACATTGCCCAAAACTGTAAAATACAGAAATGAGCATAAAAAATAAAAATGTACTCGTTTTTTTCATTGTTCTTTTTTTTAAAAGTAACTAATTATAAACTTATTTAGAGAATTTAAAGTAATCTTTTTCTTGCATTGAACGATTCGCTTCAATTTCTGTTAATGCATCGCAAGGAATTAAAGTGTTTTGACAATCCGCGGGTAATTTCTGGTAATATTTTGTTCCTTCTGTTTTCCAAGCAAGCATTTCATCACTCACTTGTTTTATTACTTTTCCAGGATTTCCAACAACCAAGCTTCTTTCTGGAATTATCGTATTGCTAGAAACAAAAGTTAAGGCAGCGACAATAGAACCTTTTCCAATTACAACATCATCCATAATTACGGAATTCATTCCGATTAAACAATTTTCACCTAAGCTTGCTCCGTGAATAATTGCTCCGTGTCCAACATGTGAACCTTTCTCAAGAAGAACAGTTGTCCCAGGAAACATATGTATTGTACAATTTTCTTGAACATTACAGCCATCTTCTATGATTATCTGTCCCCAATCTCCTCGAATAGCAGCTCCGGGGCCAATGTAAACATTTTCGCCAATAAGTACATTTCCAGTAACCGTAGCGTTTGGATGAACAAAACTAGATGCTTTGACAACAGGAATAAAACCATTAAAAGAATAAATCGCCATTTTATTTAAATAGTAAGTCAAGTTTTACCTAAATTTCAATAAAGGTACAATTTTGAGTTCAAATAGTAAGTAATTTCAGTTGATTGTTTTACGAAAAAAGCACTTATGCTTAGGGATTTTAATTCTTGTGCTTATCTACAATTGCATCTAATGATTTCATGCCGTCAATTGCCGCAGAAATAATTCCACCAGCATAACCGGCACCTTCAGCGCAAGGATATAAATTTGAAATTTGAATGTGCTGTAAAGTTTCTTTGTTTCTTGGAATTAAAACTGGCGACGAAGTCCGCGATTCTGGAGCATGAATAACAGCTTCATTGGTGATAAAACCATTCATTTTTTTTCCAAATTCTATAAATCCTTTTCGTAGTCGATTAACGATGAATCGTGGAAAAATTGCATCCATTTCAACGCTTGAAATTCCGGGCTGATAACTCGATTTTGGAAAATCAACAGATTTCTTTTTTTGAATAAAATCGAGTAGTCTTTGAGCTGGCACTTTTTGATTTTTTCCAGCTAATTCCCAACATTTCCCTTCTATTTCCCGTTGAAAATTCAAACAAATAAATGGATCATTCGGATCGCCTTTTAGGTCTTTGGGTTCGATACTCACTACAATTCCAGAATTCGAATAGGGATTATTTCTTTTCGAAGGTGACCAACCATTTGTAACAACTTCTTTATTTTCTGTGGCACATGGCGCAATAATTCCACCTGGACACATACAAAACGAATAAACTCCTTTTCCTTCAATTTGTGCTACTAAATTATAGGAGGCTGGAGGTAAATACTCGTCATTTAACCTACCGTGATATTGTATTTTGTCAATCAATTCTTGCGTATGTTCAATGCGGACACCAATTGCAAATGGCTTTGCTAAAACCTCAATTTTTTTTCTGTGCAGTAATTCAAAGATATCTCTTGCAGAATGCCCTGTAGCTAATACAAGATTTGAAATTTTAATTTTTTTATTTCCATTTATCTCTATTTCTGAGATAGTTTGATTTTTTAAAGAAAGATCTGTTAACTTATGTTCAAAATGAATTTCACCACCGCAATCAATAATCTTTTCGCGTATTGTTGTAATTATTTGCGGAAGTTTATTTGTTCCAACATGCGGGTGTGCTTCTATTAAAATATCTTCATTTGCTCCGAAATATACTAGCATTTGAAGGATTCGTTCAACATCTCCACGTTTTTTAGAGCGGGTGTATAACTTTCCATCTGAATATGTTCCTGCTCCTCCCTCACCAAAGCAATAATTTGATTCAGAATTTACACGCCCTTCTTTGTTTAGAATCGCTAAATCTCGTCTTCGTTCTCTGACATCTTTTCCTCTTTCAAAAATAATTGGTTTAAATCCTCTTTCCAATGCTCTTAATGCAGCAAATAGTCCTGCAGGTCCGGCACCAATTATATGAATACTTTCTGATTCTGTGACATTTTTAAAGTCGAAATCAAAGTTGACAGATTCACTGAATTCCTCTAATGAAACTAGGAAGTTTAGATTTATTTTTATCGCTCTTTTTCGAGAATCTATACTTCTTTTTTTTAATAGAAAATAGATTTTTTGATTCTTTTCGCCTATAAATTCTTGTTTGAGCTTAGCAGAAATAAATTCAGAATTTCTTGCTTCTTCAGGAGAACATTGAAATGAAATTTCTTCCATTATCCCTCAAAAATTAAGGAAATCCACCAACCTTTATTGTATAATTTTTCAATTGGGCGATCAAAAGGTGTTTGTTCTTGGATTAAAACATTTCTAACTCCGTGCGAATATTTTAATTCTACCGCAAATTTAAAGTAAGTAGCAAAAATCTCTATGCCTCCTCCAATTTGTCCCTGAAAGTCGTTCTTCCGAATTTTTAAAAAGGGATCGATATAATTTTGTGCAGAATTTTCTTGAGATTGTAAATCTAAGGAATAAGAGCCTCCCAAAAGAGCATAAGCTGTAAAGTTATTTAAGCGTTTTGTTCGAAACATTAAAATAAAAGGAAAAGATAAATTTGTAGAATTTACACGTTGGTCTTTTAAATAGATTAGTGTATCAAATGAGTTTATTTTTTCAAAGGTATAACTCAAAACTCTTTCTTCAAAAGACAATGTAGGCATAAAACGTAATTTCAAAAGTGGCGTACCTAATTTTAACGTTGATAGAATTCCTAGTTGAGCTCCAATAGTTGGATTATTTTTAATTGCCTGCAATGAATAAAGAGCATTGTAAAATTGATATTGCTTATTATAAACATTTAATTTTTCATATTTTGTGAAATCAGAGGTATTGGTGCCAAGCATAAAGCCAAAATGAAAAAGTCGCTTATCAAAACTCTTATAGCGCTCTTGGTAGAGCTTTTGTGAAAAGAGTTGATTAACAAACAAACAAAAAAGAAAAAATAAAGTGTATTTCATTTGCTATAAGTAACGAAAGATGATTTGCTTTGTTGCAGTTTTATTTTGTTCCTGTATAAATAGTTGCAATTCCCCCAGATAGAATAATAGATTGCACACTTTTGTAATTTAATTTTTTAAGGATGTTTTCAAATTCTTTGCCCTCAGGAAATGCAGCTACACTCTCAGGGAGATAGGCATAAGCTTGTGGATCTTTTGAAATTCTTTTGCCAAAAAATGGTATAAAGTATTTTGAGTAAAATGAAAATACTTGTTTTATAGGAAATTTTTTCGGTTTTGAGAATTCTAAAATCACTATTTTTCCCCCGGGTCTTATTACACGCAACATTTCACTTAAACCTTTTTCGAGATTTTCAAAATTACGAACACCAAATCCAACTGTCAATGCATCAAAATAATTGTCTTCAAAAGCCAAGTTTTCAGAATCTCCTAAGATCATTTTTATGGTCTTTTCATGTCCTTTATTTTTCATTTTTTTTGCTCCAACCTCAAGCATTCCAGAAGAAATATCTACACCAATTACTTCATCAGGATTTAATTTTAAACTTGCAATAGCAAAATCACCAGTGCCCGTTGCGATATCAATTACTTTTTTAACCTCAAGGTTTTTTAATTGCTTAATTGCTTTTTTTCGCCACAAGTGATCAATTCCAAGTGATAAGAAATGATTTAGGAAATCGTAATTAGCTGAAATATTATTAAACATTTCAGCTACTTCCTCTTTTTTAGATTTCTCAGAATTATATGGTTTAACTAGTTTTTCAGGCATATTGACTCCAACAAATAGTTAGCTTAGAAGTTCAGAAACCTCTTTTAATAATTCATTTTTAGAGATGCTTACTACACCTGATTTTTCACAGACTAAACCACCGGCTAAATTTGAAATTTCAGCAATTTGTTTTGTGCTTGCACCTGAAATTAAACACAATGTTGCCACTGCAATAACAGTATCTCCAGCTCCTGAAACATCAGAAATACTTCTCATATGAGCTGGCACGTAATATTTTTCAGTTTGGTTTTTAATGAATACACCATTTTCTGAGAGTGTTACAAATGAAATCTCGTTCTGTAATTTTTCTTCCAATAATTCAATCCCTTTCTCAAATAATTCTTTGTTGGTATTAAAATCAAAATTGAGGTTTAATCCTTCCTTTAATTCTTTTAGGTTTGGTTTGAATAGACTTACACCTTTGTAGCTTAAAAAGTTTTCTTTTTTTGGATCTACAGCTGTTGGAATATCTTTCTCTTTAGCAATTTTAATTATATTTTGAATTACAGAATCTGTTAAAACACCTTTGTTGTAATCTTCAAATATTATTCCGTCAATGCCTTGATTTATAATATTTTGAATTGTGTTATTTAATTTAATTTCTTCACTTTCTAACAAAGGAAAAGTACTTTCTGAATCAATACGAAGTAATTGTTGTTTATTGGAGATTACTCTTGTTTTTACTGTGGTTTTCCTCACCATACTTTTAACAAGACCATCTGTTGAAATTCCATTTTTTTCAAATAAATTTAGGAGTTTATCACCTGAAGTGTCTTCTCCAATAACACCACAAATTATCGGTTTTGCTCCTAAGGCGAGTAGGTTTAGAGCAACATTTCCAGCTCCGCCTATTCGAGCATCTTCGTTTTCTAGGGAAACAATTGGAACAGGTGCTTCTGGACTAATGCGATTTACTTTGCCCATAACATAGGCATCTAGCATAACATCACCAATAACGAGTATTCGCAGTCCATTAAATTTATCAAACAAGTCTTTATAATTCACTAGTGTAAGTTTAAAAGCGCATTTTTAATTCTTTTCATTGCTTCTGTTAATGTTTTTTCTGAAGCTGCATAGGAAATACGCATACAATTAGGATCTCCAAATGCATCTCCACCAACAAGTGCAACAAGTCCTTCTTCTAAAAGATACATGCAAAGTTCATCAGAATTAGAAATTTTTCTACCATTATATGATTTTCCAAAAAAGGAGGAAACATTAGGGAATACGTAGAAAGCCCCTCCTGGTTTGTTTGCAACAAGCCCTGGAATTTCTGCCAAAGCATCTAAAACCAATTTTCTTCGGCTTTTAAATGCACCAATCATTTCGTCTAATATTTTTGGATCAGCATTCATCGCTGCAATCGCTGCTTTTTGTGTAATAGAACAGGTTGCAGATGTAAATTGACCTTGAACTTTATCGCAGGCTGCTGCAATATCTTTGTGAGCAGCAATGTAACCAAGTCGCCAGCCAGTCATAGCCCATGCTTTAGAAACGCCATTTACCGTAACTACCTGATCGTATATTTCAGGGAATTGCGCCAAACTTTCGTGTTTCCCTTCAAAATTTATGTGTTCATAAATCTCATCGCTAAGGGCAATAAGTGAGGGATATTTTTGTAAAACGTTTGCTAAATCTTTTAATTCATTTTTGGAATATACAGAACCAGTAGGATTACAAGGCGTAGAGAAGAGCATTAATTTTGTTTTTGGGGTAATTGCTGCTTCAAGTTGAGCACCCGTAATTTTAAAATCATTCTCAATTCCTGCATGAACAATAACTGGAATTCCTTCTGCTACTTTGACAATTTCCAAATAAGAAACCCAGTAGGGAGCAGGTATAATAACTTCATCTCCAGGATTTATTAAGCTTAAAACAACATTTGCAATTGATTGCTTTGCGCCAGTAGAAACAACAATTTGATCTTTTGTATAAACTAAATTATTATCGCGTTTAAATTTTAAGGCAATACTTTCTCGCAAATCATCGTAACCCGGAACTGGAGTGTACATCGTGAAATTATTGTTCATTGCTTCAAGCGCAGCATCTTTTATAAATTGAGGTGTAAAAAAATCTGGTTCTCCTAAAGAAAGAGAAATAATGTCTTTTCCTTGCGCTTTTAATTCTCGGCTTTTCCTTGACATTGCAATGGTTGCCGATTCTTCCATTGTTAATAAGCGTTCCGATAATCGAATCATGTAAAAAATTTTAACAAAGGTACTATTTTAAATAATTACAAAAAGACATCATTACTTTCATTCTTGTAATTTCAGTTCTTCTATTCCTCTAATAAATCGGGACGTCTTTCTTTTGTTCTCTCTAGTGCTTTTTCTTCTCGCCAGGACTCGATCTCTTTGGTATTTCCAGAAAGAAGTACATCTGGAACTTTCAATCCTTTAAATTCTGGTGGACGCGTATAAACTGGTGGTGAAAGAAGCTTATCTTGAAAACTATCTGTTAGCGCTGAGGTTTCATCGTTTAAAACTCCAGGAATTAGTCGAACAATTGCATCTACTAGAACTGCTGCTGCTAATTCTCCTCCTGAAAGAACGTAAGATCCAATTGAAATTTCTCGTGTAATGTATTTCTCTCTAATTCTTTCATCAACGCCTTTGTAGTGACCGCATAGAATAATTAAGTTTTTACTTAAGGATAAATCATTACAGTGATTCTGAGCAAGAACTTCTCCGTCTGGTGTCATGTAAATTATTTCGTCATATGTTCTTTCCTCGCTTAATTTTTCAATCAAGGATGCAATAGGTTCAATGCTCATTACCATTCCAGCGCCTCCTCCATATTGGTAATCGTCTACGTTTTTATGCTTGTTTGTAGCGTAGTCTCGGATGTTGTGAATACAGATTTCAACGTGACCTTTTTCTTGAGCTCTTTGCATAATAGAGATTGAGAAAGGGCTTTCAAGAAGTTTGGGAAGAATCGTTAGAATATCGATGCGCATAGGGCAAAATTACGCTATTTTTAGCTTTTCTTAAAGAAACACTTACTTCGTTCAGCATTAATCTTCAAAAAACAATTATTTTAGCACTTCATTATTTGCTATGAACTATTTCTTTTCTTGTCTTTTTTTTCTCTCTTTTAATTCTGTTTTTGCTCAAGATTCTTGGTCGGGCAATACAACTCCGTCCTATCCAGAATTAATCAATTATCTTAAAAAAGTAGCTCAGGAAAACAATGAAATTGAGTTGTATGCCATGGGCCCCTCAGATTATGGTCTACCAATATATATTTGTATTGTAAATGGTGCTGGAGATTCCTTGAAAACACTCAAAAAAGCAAGAGAAGAAAGCACTATTTTAATTAACAATGCTATTCATCCTGGAGAACCTGATGGTGTCAATGCAATGTTAATTTGGATAGATACTTGGATCAAAAATGGCAAAAACACTTCTGACATTCCACTAATTGCTTTCATTCCTGCTTACAATGTTGGAGGTATGATGAATCGTTCTTCTACTAGTCGTGCAAATCAAAATGGACCTGAAGAATATGGTTTCCGTGGAAATGCAAAGAATTTAGATTTAAACCGAGATTTCATAAAAATGGATTCTCAAAATGCCTTTACTTTCGCTACGATTTTTCATGCTTTAGATCCAGATGTTTTTATCGATATGCATGTTTCAAATGGAGCAGATTACCAATATACATTGACCTATATTTCTTCGATGAAAGAACGAATGGCTCCTGAAATCAGAAATTTATGTTATTCGGAGTTGCTTCCTTATTTGAGAAAATCATTAAAATCAAAAAAAATAGATTTGTTTCCTTACGTCGAATTAAAAGGTGAAACTCCTGCACAAGGAATATACGCTTTTAATGATTTACCCCGCTACGCTATGGGCTATGCTTCTTTGTTTAATTCTTTGAGTTTTACAGTAGAAACACACATGTTAAAACCTTTTCCTGAGAGAGTTCAAGCAAGTTTAGCATTTATGGAAGAAGTATTCAAGTGGACCTTTGAAAATCAAACAAAGATTGAGCTTTCCCGCAAAAGTGCATTTAAGTATTTTGAAACTCAAGACTATTTTAAGTTCAATTACAAACTAACTGAAAAACCTGATTCAATTGTTTTTTTAGGTTTTGAACATGATTTTCCTATCGATGAAACAACAGGTTTAAAACGCCTTCGTTACGACAGAACAAAACCTTACGCTAGAAATATTCCACATTTTGCAAATTATTTTCCACAAGATTCAATTAGAATTCCAGAATATTATGTTGTCGGTGCGCAAGAAAAAGAAGTTATTGAGCGCTTAAAGTTCAATAAAATATACTTTACAACTGTTTCAAAAGAAAGTAGTTCTCTACTAAATACCTTGGTTGTAAAAGATTATAAAAGTCTCTCAAAACCGTATGAGGGGCATTTTAAACTCAGTGAAATAGAAATTAAGTCAAGTCTTCAAACTATAAAATTAAAACCAGGGGATATTTTAATTCCGAGTAAGCAAAGAGGTTCTAATTTTATTCATTCAGTTCTTCAAGGTCGTGCAGAAGATTCCTATCTTTCATGGAACTTCTTTGATTCGTATTTACAACAAAAAGAATACTTTTCGAATTATGTTTTTATTGAACAAATATCTCAGATATTAAAGGAGAATCCGCAGTTAAAAAAAGAATATGAAGAAATGAAAGCTGCGGATGAAAAATTTCGGAATTCAGAATGGGATCAATTGTATTTTATTTACTGTAGAAGTCCTTATTTTGAGCAAACATTTATGCGTTTACCGATTTACTACAAGTAGTTTAGTAGCCAACTTTAGTTCTTACTCTTTTTAATACTTCATCTGCAACTAATTTTGCTTTTTCTGCCCCAATTCTTAGTGCTGAATCTATTTGTGATTTATCAGCCATCAACGCAGAAAATTTTTCTCGGGGTTCAGCAAATTTTGTGAGAATTAATTCAAACAAGGCTTGTTTTGCATGTCCATAACCGTAATTGCCGGCTAAATAATTTTTTCGCATTTGAGTTATTTCACTTTCATTTGCAATTAATTTGTACAAAGCAAAAGTTGCACATTTACTTGGATCTTTTGGCTCTTCCAAAGGTGTGCTGTCAGAAACTATTGACATGATTTGCGTTCGCAGTGCTTTTTCGGGAAGTAAAACATCGATATAATTTCCTCTTGATTTACTCATTTTCTCACCATCTGTTCCCGGCACAAGCATTGTGTCTTCTTCAATTTTTTCTTCAGGCAGAATAAATGTTTCTCCGTATTTTAAATTAAAGCGATTTGCAACATCTCTGGTCATTTCTAAATGCTGCTTCTGATCTTTTCCAACCGGAACAATTGTCGCATCATATAGAAGGATGTCAGCCGCCATTAAAATTGGGTAAGTGAAAAGTCCACCATTTACATCATCCATCCGATCTGCTTTGTCTTTAAAACTGTGCGCAAGCGACAAACGATTGAAAGGATAAAGACAGAGTAAATACCACATTAATTCACTTACTTGAGGAACATCACTCTGACGGTAGAAAACAGTTTTATTTGTATCTAAACCAAATGCAAGCCAAGTTGCAGCAGTGGCATAGCTATTCTCTTTTAATTGTGCACTATCTTTTATTTGTGTAAGCGAGTGCATATCGGCGATAAAGAGAAAAGATTCATTTTCAGCTTCGTTGGCTAATTTTAATGCAGGAATTATTGCACCAAGAATATTTCCAAGGTGTGGAGTTCCTGTACTCTGAATTCCGGTTAATATGCGCGACATTGTTTTTTTTTCAAAAATAAGTATTAAAACTGAATGCTGATAGTTACATTTTGCTAAAATTAGCTATATTTGAACATGCACAAAGTCTTTGGAGTTCTCAGTCTTCTTTGGAAACTTTACATAGCAATTATTTTTTTTATAATTGCTATTCTCATGTATCCTTTCTTTTTAATTGTATTAATTCGTCCCTCATGGAAAAAGAAAAGCTTTAAACTTTTTATACTTTGGAGTTGGATGATGCGTATTTTGTGTTTTTACAGAATTAAAACCATTGAAACTGCTGAATTACCTGTGGGACCTTATATTATTGTATCTAATCATACTTCATATTTAGATATTTTCTTTATGCATTCTATTTTACCAAAATATCCTTTTGTTTTTTTGGGGAAAAGCGAATTATTATACTATCCCATAATTAGAACCTATTTTAAAAACCTAAATATTCCTGTTTATAGAAAGGATAAAAGAAAATCTGGTCAGGCATATTTACTTTCTGAGAAAGCTGTAAAAGAAGGTTGGTCGCTTGTTATTTTTCCTGAAGCAACTATTTCGAATGTTGACTGCCCTAAAATGCTTCCTTTTAAACATGGAGCTTTTAAATTAGCAAAGTCTCTAAATATCCCAATTTTACCTTTAACTTTTACAAGTAATTACAAGCTGTTCTCCGATCCCACAAATATACTTGGCCCAGCACAACCTGGACTTTGTCGTTTGTATATTCATCCGTATATTTCTGTAGAAACGATTAATAAATTAGAGGTTTTAGAATTAACGCAAACATGTTTTGATATAATAAATCGCCCTATTTTAGAAGAATTCCCACAATTTAAAGATTGATTTTCACTAAATTTGCACCATGGACATAAGTACTGAAACGATTGATCATCTTGCTCATCTAGCACGACTTGAATTTAAAGGGGCAGAGAAGGCAGGGATAAAAGCTGATTTGGAAAAAATCATTGGTTTTATGGATAAACTTCGTGAAATTGATACTAAAGATGTTGAGCCTTTAATTTTCATGTCTGACGAAGTAAATCGTTTGCGTGAAGACGTTCCTAAAATAACGGTTACGCACGAAGAGGCCTTAAGAAATGCCCCGAAAAAAGACTCGGATTATTTCCGTATACCAAAAGTATTGGACAAATAAAATGAAGGTAAGTGGTTTTACTTTTATTCGAAATGCCCTAAAATACGATTATCCCATTGTTGAAGCTATTCTATCTATTCTTCCAATCTGTGATGAATTTATTATTGCAGTTGGAAATTCTGATGATGATACATTAGCCTTAATTCAAAACATAGATTCTCATAAAATAAAAATTATCCAAACGGTTTGGGATGACTCATTGCGTGCTAATGGAGAGGTATTAGCTATTGAAACAAATAAAGCATTTAAAGCAATAAGTTCTGATTCAGATTGGGCTTTTTATATACAAGGAGATGAGATTGTACATGAGAAATATTTGAATTCTATTCAACTAACTATGCAGAAATATGTTTTTGATCATGAAGTTGACGGATTGCTATTTGATTATAAGCATTTTTATGGTTCTTATGATTTTATCGGATCTTCAAATAGTTGGTATAAAAAAGAGATTCGAATAATACGAAACAACAAGCAAATTTACTCTTTTAAAGATGCACAAGGCTTTAGAAAAGGAGCTAACGAAAAATTGAAAGTTGTTTCTGCAAATGCTAGTATTTATCATTATGGTTGGGTTAAAGATCCGCGTTCAATGCAATTTAAACAGGAAGACTTTAGTAAACTGTGGCACAATGATGAATGGATTTCAAAAAATATTGAAAAAGTAGAAGCATTTGAATATGAAAAACATATTTCTCAGTTAAGACTTTTCGATGGTGATCATCCTTTAGTAATGAAAGACCGGATTCATCGTTTAAATTGGAAATTTGAATACGATATATCTAAAAATAGCAGAAGTTTTAAGGATTTTTTAAAGGATAATTTGCTACTTATCGGGCTTAATTTTAACTATAAAAATTATATTTTTTTAAGAAGGAAATAAGCTATTAATTCTTTAAGCTCGTTTTCCTAGTTCTATAAGTTCTAAATCATGTATTTTATCTCCAGTAATTGAAAAACGTAAAATAGTTTTTACAGCATGAAAACCTTTGTAGCCGCAGGCGCCAGGATTCATCCAAAGCATGTTGAATTTTTTATCCATTTGGACTAAGGTTATGTGAGAATGCCCACAAATAAAAAGATCTGGTGCGCCATTAAAGCTTAATTCTTCTTTTGCGGGAAGTGAATATTGATAAGGTTTTCCACCAATATGAGTAATGAGCACATTTACATCTTCAATTTTAAAACGCAAAAATTCTTTTGTTTCCTGTCTGATTTCGTGGTTATCGATATTCCCCCAAACGGCTCGTGTTGGTTTAAAAGCATTGAGTTCATCTAAAACTTCCATGCTTCCGATATCTCCGGCGTGCCAAATTTCATCAACATTACTAAAATATTCCTTGATTTTTGGATCTAAATAGGAGTGAGTATCAGAAAGGAGCCCAATTTTTTTTGACACAGATCGTTAATTTATAGTTCGTGATGAAGTTTTTATTCTATAACTTTCAAATTAGCAAAGCGCAACAAAACAGTTTTGCTTCCGTGGTGTGGAAAGAAAATAATTGCTTTTTTATCTGCCCCAAGACCTTCAATATGAGTTACTTTTCCTTTGCCAAATCGCTCGTGTTCAACATTGAATCCGACCATTAAATGTAAGCTATCCGTATTTTTAGGAGCTATTTTATTTAGTTCATTCAGCGACTTTAGATTTCCAGGAACTCCAGAACTTTGACGAGGTAATCCACTGTTAAATGGTCTTTCAAAATTCCCATTCATTAGTGATCTTCCAGTTCCTCGAGGAGGAGAATCAAAGGTTAAATAGCTTGGTTCTATTTCATCAATAAAGCGACTTGGTTCACAGCTAACTACTTGTCCCCAAGTATAGCGAGAACTTGCATATGAAAGGCAGCATGCAATCATGGCTCTCGTTACAGCAACATAAAATAAGCGACGTTCTTCTTCTAATTCAGATCGAGTATTTAAAACCATTTGTGAAGGAAAGAGGTTTTCTTCTAGTCCAACAATAAAAACATATGGAAATTCAAGACCTTTACTAGCATGAATTGTCATCAAAGAAACATGGTTGCGTTCATCTGTTTTATCTTGATCGGCATCTGTCAAAAGAGCAACATCAATCATAAAATCGGCTAAGGATTTAAATTCATCGCTTTCTGAAGTAGTCACAAATTCCTGAATTCCTGCTAATAACTCCTCGATATTTTGAAGGCGCTCAACTTCTTCAGGTCCTTTTTCTTTTTCTAAGATTAATTCCCCTAGTATTCCGCTTGAAGTTGCAATTCTATAGGCCAAATCGTAGGCATTAACTTTATTTAATTCTGCTCCAAAACTATTAATCATGGTCACAAAATCATAAATTTTTTGCTTTGTTCCGTTATTTATATCACAGGGGTATTGATCAAAATCACTCATTACTTCCCACAGGCTTACATTGTAGTTATTTGCAGAAATCATTAAGTTTTCGATGCTTGTCTTTCCAATTGCTCGTTTTGGATAATTAATAACGCGTTTTACTGCTTCTTCATCATGTGGATTTGCAGTTAAGCGAAAATAAGCCAATAAATCTTTTATTTCTTTTCTCTGATAAAAAGATAAGCCTCCAAATATTTTATAGGGAATATTGAGTTTTCTTAAAGATTCCTCAAATGAACGAGATTGCCGATTTGTACGGTAAAGAATTACAAAATCGTTATAACTAGGAACTGAATTTTGTTTTAAATCATAGATTTTATTTGCAATTGTTCTTCCTTCTTCGTTATCGGTTAGAGTTCGTAAAACTTTTATTTTTTCTCCTTGAATGTTATCTGTCCAAACATTTTTGAATATTTGATCTTTATTTTTTTTAATAATACTATTTGCTGCTTCAACAATGTTCTTGGTGCTACGGTAGTTTTGTTCGAGTTTAAATAATTTAAAATCGGGGTAGTCCTCCTTAAAATTTAGAATATTCTTAATATTTGCACCACGAAAAGAATAAATACTTTGAGCATCATCTCCAACTACACAGATGTTTTCATATGCAGCAGCTAATTTTTTAACGATGAGGTATTGCGCATAATTTGTATCCTGGTACTCATCTACTAAAATGTATTTAAATTTTTGCTGATAATAGTGAAGAACATCTGGAAAATTGTTTAACAGAACATTTGTAAAGTAGAGTAAGTCGTCAAAATCCATTGCGCCGGCTTTCTGACAGCGATTGGCATACCTCATATAAATATGTTTTATCTCCGGTATGCGACTCTGTTTGTTGGCTTGTGTTAATTCCTCATTTTCTGCATATTCTTCAGGAGAAATCAAGTTATTTTTTGCCGAGCTTATGATTCCAAAAACCAAACTTGGTTTATACGCCTTATCATCAAGATTAAATTCTTTAATAATATCCTTAATCAGACTTTTAGAGTCTTGTGTATCGTAAATTGTAAAATTACTGGGGAAGCCAATTCGATCTGAATTGTAGCGTAAAATCTTTGAGAAAACAGCATGAAAAGTTCCCATTGAAATATTCTTTGCCTCGGAAGCTCCAACAATTTTACCAATGCGTTCAGTCATTTCCCTTGCTGCCTTGTTGGTAAAAGTAAGTGCTAGAATATTGAAAGGATCAACATCTTGTTCTATCATATGAGCAATTCGATAGGTCAATACGCGTGTTTTTCCAGAGCCTGCTCCCGCAATTACCATCGAAGAACCGTATATATTTTCAACAGCAATTTTTTGACTTTCGTTGAGATCTTCTAAATAGGACATGAAAAAATTTGAATAAGTTCAAAATTAAGGATAATGTCACTCAAATAATTCACTTAAAAAGACAAATCAAAAAAGTTTTTAACACAATTTGTAAAATTATGTTTTTTGATATTTTAAACCGAGCAATTCTATATATTAGTTTAAATTTGTGGCACGAAATTTCGTAGATGGACTTGTCTAAAAAATGCTACTTAGAAAATAATTTAGCTTAGATAATTTTACTTAATTTAAATAAATATAACAAACAATAATTATGAAAAATCCAACTTCAAAAACAGTAGTATTAAGTTTCTTTTTACTAATTATCAGCGGAAAAACCTTTACTCAAAATAGTTTAAGGGTAAGTAATTCAGAAATTCAAAAAGTTAGAATTTATCAAAGTGGGGCTTTTGTAAGCAGGTCGGTTAAGGTAAATCTGAATGCAGGTATCAATGAAATTGTATTTGATAAATTATCACCGTATATCAATGCAAATAGTATTTCTGTAAAAGGTTTTGGGGAAGCAACTATTGTTGGGGTTAATTTTCAGCAAAATTATTTAAAAATTCAAAAGACCTCGTCCGAAATCACGAAGCTTGAAGGCGAAAAAGATTCCCTTACAATCAAATTAAGATATATCCAAAATAAAATAATGGCATGCAATGAAGGGCTTACCGTTCTTCAAGCTAACAGATCAATTGGTGGGGCTAACAACGGAATTGATGCAGCGAAACTTACGGCACTTGTTGATTATCAGATAAAAAAAATAAATTCTTTAAAAGATGAGATAATTGACTTAGGAATCAAAGATCAGGGCTTACAAAATCAGATTACTAAAATAAATCAACAATTAAGTGTCTTAAATAGCAAACAAAATCAATCGGAAGGAAATATTATTGTTACGGTTAATTCAAGCATTAAGTCACTTGCTAGCTTCGAATTTTCCTATCTAATAAATAGCAATGTTAGGTGGACTCCCGTTTACGATATTCGTGTAAAAAATACTAGCAGTCCTATGGAGTTTATCTTAAAAGCTAAAGTGTATCAGAGCACAGGAGAAGATTGGACTGACGTAAAGCTTTCACTTAATACGAGTAATCCAACAGATCGTGTTCAAAAGCCAAATTTAACTCCTTGGTATTTAAATTTCCAACAAGAAGCTGATTTATATTATAATATGAGAGGATCACGGAGCGATGACGAAAGTGCTGCTCCGATGATGAACAAATTAGAGGAAGTAAAGGTTAAAATGGATACAATGCGATGGTCGAATGCTCAAATAATTGAGAATCAATTAAACAATGAATATGAGATTGAAAATAAATATACCCTGAAAAGTGGAAATGTCGAAACTCAAATTGAAATTAATAGAATAAATGCCAACGCATATTATGAATACGCAAGTGCTCCAAAATTAAATTCCGATGCTTTTTTAATGGGAAATATTATAAATTGGGAAAGTTTAAATTTATTAAATGCTGAAGGAAGTGTTTATTTTGATGGTGCTTTTGTTGGCACAACGTATATTCAAAATACTAGTTCTAAGGATACTATGAATTTATCGCTTGGTAAAGATGAGCGAATTATAATCAAACGAACTAAGTTAAACGAAGTGAATGGAAGTAATTTATTTGGGAATGTAAAGGAGAAAAAGTTCTCGTATGATATTGTTGTAAAAAACACAAAGAAAGAGACTGTTGAAATCACCATTGAAGAGCAATTACCGATTAGCCAAGATAAAAATATTACGGTAAACGCACTAGAATTATCTGGTGGCAAACTAAATCCAACTACAGGTTTAGTAACATGGAAGATTTCTCTAAAAGCTGGCGAAAGTAGTACTAAGAAATTTAATTTTTCAGTAAAATTTCCAAAGGATACATCTGTTAATGGTTTGTAGAAAATTTCTACTTATTTTTGTGGTCAGATTTTAAATGATAAAAATATTCCACAATCCTTCCTGTTCAAAAAGTCGTGAGGCCTTAAAATACCTTAATGATTGTAAGCTAAATTTTGAGGTCTGTGAATACCTTAAATACCCATTATCTAAAAGCGATTTACAAGAAATTTTGACCTTGTTAAATTATTCTCCAAGTGATTTACTTCGCAGCAATGAAACTCAATTTAAAGAGCATGCAAAGGGAAAACAGTTAAGCGAAGAAGAAATTTTAGAACTTATGCTGAAATACCCGAAACTAATTGAACGTCCCATCGTAATAGTGGGTGTAAAAGCAGTTGTGGCTCGACCGCTAGAAAAATTAAAGAGTCTATTAAAGTAAGCTAATTGAAATAAGGAGAGAAAAAAGCTCCAAAAACGAAAAATGAGAACAAAATACATTGATTTAATTGACCAAACATTTGATTTCCCTCAAAATGAATTTAATTTAAGAGAAGACCGCCTTTTCTTTCATGGAATTGATCTGATGCGTTTAATCAACGAATATGGAACTCCTTTAAAATTTAATTATTTACCACAAATTTCAAATAATATTCAGCGTGCCAAGGGTTGGTTCCGCGAAGCTATCAATAACCTGGGTTATTCAGGAAATTACTATTATTCCTATTGCACTAAAAGCAGTCATTTTTCTTTCGTTTTAGATGAAGTGCTGAAAAATGATGTCCATATTGAAACATCTTCAGCTTTTGATATTGATATTGTAATGAACTTATATAATTCTGGAAAATTAGAGAAAGGAAAATATGTTATTTGTAACGGATACAAACCCGAGGCATATCTTAAAAATGTTGTTCAATTAATTGAAGAAGACAATCTAAAGATTATTCCTGTTGTTGATAATACAGATGAGTTACAACGCTTAATTGACTCTACGACAAAGGAGTTAAACATCGGAATTAGAATTGCGGCAGAGGAAGAGCCAAAATTTGAATTTTATACCTCACGACTCGGAATTCGTTACCGTGAAATTGTTCCTTTTTATCAGAAAATCCTGAAGGAAAATCCTAGAGTGCGTGTAAAAATGCTGCATTTCTTTATTAATACTGGAATAAACGACACAGCATATTATTGGAATGAACTTACAAAATGCCTTCGAATTTATAGTGATCTCAAGAAAATGTGTCCCGAATTGGATTCATTGAACATTGGTGGTGGTTTCCCAATTAAAAAATCCTTGGCTTTTGATTTTGATTATGCCTACATGGTGCGCGAAATTCTTACGCAGGTAAAACGTGTTTGCACGGATAATGATATTCCTGAACCTGATATTTTTACAGAATTTGGTTCTTTTACAGTTGGAGAGAGTGGAGGTGCACTTTTTAGTATCTTGCACCAAAAGCAACAAAATGACCGAGAAAAATGGAACATGATTGATAGCTCATTCATGACAAATTTACCGGATACTTGGGCAATAAATCAACGCTTTATTATGCTACCAATTAATCGCTGGAACGAAGATTACGAGCGTGTTTTACTTGGAGGCTTGACCTGTGATAGTGATGATTACTACAATTCTGAACAGCATTCTAATGCGATTTACTTACCAAAGTTTAACAAGAATCATCAATTATTCATTGGGTTTTTTAATACCGGAGCCTATCAAGAAACGCTCGGAGGATTTGGAGGCCTTAAACATTGTTTAATTCCAGAGCCTAAGCACATCTTAATCAAACGAGATGAAACAGGGAAAATCCAAACTGAAATTTTTAGTGAAGAACAAACAGCAGCAGATTACTTGCGGATTTTGGGGTATTAACTTCGTAAAAGCTTAGCTTCTTAAAACTGCACCCAAGTTTTTTTCAAAATCATCTTTGATTTTTCCCATTACTTTGTCAATTTCTTCATCCGTTAAGGTTTTTTCATCGTCTTGAAATGTAAAGGATAAAGCATATGATTTTTTCCCTTCTTCAATTTTATCACCTTCGTAGACATCAAAAAGTCCAACCGATTTTAGTATATTTTTATTAGAAAGTTTGGCAATCTTTTCCAATTCTTTGAATTGTATATTTTTATTTAATAAAAGGGAGAAATCTCTTCTTACAGAAAATGTCTTTGGAAGTTCTTTGAACTGAGTTTTGACAGTTTGAAGGTTTTGAAGTACTAAATCCCAATCGATTACAGCACAAAAAACAGGGTTTTTCAGATCGAAATGGCTTAAAATTTCATCTTTGACAAAACCCAATTGACAAATTGATTTTTTAAATAAATCTAGTTCTTGCCCTTGACTAAATAGGTTGATTTGAAGTTCTTTTTCTTGTAAATGTGGAGTTAAACCAAGTCGATCAAACAAAGCTGTCACAAGTCCTTTTAAGGTAAAATATGAAACTAGTACTTTGTCGCTATTCCATCGTTCATTGTATTTTTCGCCCGTAATGCAGAGAATCAACTCTTGTTTCTCCTTGTACTCTGCAGAAAATTTAAAGTAGGTCTTTCCAAATTCAAAGAATTTTAAGTTTGGATTTTGACGATTCTGATTTCGTTGCATATTTTCAAGAACTCCAAACAGCAAAGTTTGACGCATAACATTTAAATCTTGACTCAAGGGATTCAGCATTGTAACGTTGTGTTCCGCTTTAAAACTTTCACCTCCGAATTTTTCAATGTAGGCACTTTTAGTTAATGAATTATTCATTACTTCGTTAAAACCTTTTGATACTAGGGTTTCAGAAATTGATCCTTGTATTTTATCGGTTTTATTTTGTGACTCATTACTCAGTGCTAAATTCCATTTTTCTGGAATTGGAATTTGATTAAAGCCAAAAATCCGAAGAATTTCTTCCGTAACATCTGCTTCTCGTGTAACATCAATTCTGTATCCTGGAATACTGATTTCTATTAGGTTTTCGTTGTCTTTCAGAATTGTAAAATCTAAATCTTTTAAAATTTCCAAGTGGCTTTTTTTGGGAATTTCGAAACCAATTAAACTGTTAATTCTACTTAAATCAATACTGATTTCCTTAGATTTATAAGCTCCAGAATTCCAAGAAAATTCATTCATTGCAATTTCTCCTCCAGCAATTTCTTGAATAATCCCAGCTGTTCTTCTCAAAGCATAAAGTGTTAATTCAGGATCAACACCTCTTTCAAAACGGAAACTTGCATCGGTATTTAAAGAATGTGCTCGGGCAGTTTTACGAACTGAAACAGCATCAAAAACTGCAGATTCTAGAAAAACACTTGTTGTTTCTGCACTAACACTTGAAAAAACACCACCTAAAACTCCTGCAATACATAAATTTTCTTTTCCATTGGAAATCATTAACTCTTCGCCAGATAACTTTCGTTCGATGCCGTCTAAAGTTTTGAAATTCTGGTCTTTTGCTGCTTTTTTAACACTTATTTTCCCATTTAAAAACGCAGTGTCGAAAGCGTGAATAGGTGTGCCTAATTCCCGCATCACAAAGTTTGTGGCGTCCACAACATTGTTTATGGGATTTAATCCAATAGCACGCAGTTTTTTCTGCAACCATTCTGGTGAAGGTGCAATTTTAATATTTGAAAGAGAAATTCCGCAGTAAGCACTACAAAGTGTTTTTTCTTCAATTTCAATTGCTATTTTATGACTTTCAGTAGAAGTTTTTAATTCTTTTACTTCAGGCCACTCAATTTTGAGTTTTTTCTGCTCGTGAAAGTTCAAATAAGCCATTAAATCTCGAGCAACACCAATATGTCCCATAGCATCAGCTCGATTGGGAGTAAGACCAATTTCAAAAATATAATCATCTTCTAGATCAAAATATTTTGCTGCTTTTGTGCCGATTGCTACTTCATTTGGTAAAACCATTATTCCAGAGTGTGAATTTCCAAGTCCAAGTTCATCTTCCGCGCAAATCATTCCAAAGGAATCGACCCCTCTTATTTTTGCCGCTTTAATTTTAAAAGGTTCATCTGGATTGGGGTAGAGTGTGCAGCCAACAGTTGCCACAACGACTTTTTGTCCTTTTCCGACATTTGAAGCACCGCAGACTATTTGCAATTTCTCACTTCCAATATCAACGACTGTTAACTTTAATTTGTCTGCATCTGGATGTTGTTCACACGAAACAACTTGCCCAATTATTACTCCTTCTAATCCGCCTTTTACGGCTTCTAACTTTTCAATACTTTCAACTTCAAGTCCGGTATCTGTTAAAATACGACCAATCTCTTCGGGTGTTTTATCCGTAGAAATATAGTTTTTAAGCCAATTGTATGAAATTTTCATGCCTCAATAATATTCTGCCGTGAAATTAGTAAATACTTATAATATTTAGGTTTTTTTTATTTCAATTATCTCATTAAATCATCATTTATTTATGACAATTCAAGGCTTTAAATTTTAATACCCAATAATTTGGATTATTATCATTAATTTTATTTTTAGAATCTAATAAATTTAGTAGTTAAGTAATGAAGAATATCATCTTCTTTTTATTTTTTTTATTTTCTGTTAATAATCTAAGTGCACAATTAGACACAACATTCTGGTTTGTGGCGCCAGAGGTTGCTCAAAGTCATGGCGACCGCCCAATTGTATTCCGATTTGCTACACTCGCAAGTCCCTCGATAATTACAGTTTCACAACCAGCAAACGCAGCATTTCCAACTCAAATTATAAACCTTGCAGCAAATAGTGCTTATACTTTAGATTTAACTAATTGGATTGATATTATAGAGAATAAACCTGCCAATTCGATACTTAATTTTGGTTTTAAAATTACCGCATCCTCCTCAATAACTGCATACTATGAAGTGACTCCAACATGCAATTGTAATCCAGATATATTTTCTTTAAAGGGAAAAAATTCTCTTGGTACAGCTTTTCTTACACCTTTTCAGAATTTTTTAGATAATGCATCATATGCTCGGTCTGGATTTAATATTGTTGCAACCGAAAACAACACATCTGTGACAATTATACCAACACAAAATATAGTCGGACATGCTGCGGGTGTTCCATTTACAATTAATTTAAATATTGGGCAGACCTATTTTGCTGAAGCAATTAGTACTGCAGCTGGTTTACATTTAGGAGGTAGTTCCGTTGTTTCCAATAAGAAAATTGCAATTACTTTACATGATGATTCTGCAAACGGAACTCCTTATGGTGGTTGTGCTGATTTGCAGGGCGATCAGCTAATACCTATTTCTATTTTAGGAACTGAATACATTGCTTTAAAGGGGTATTTAAATGGTCCTGACAAAGTTTATATTTTAGCAACATCAAATGGCACATCGCTATCAATTGATGGAGTGAACGTTGGGACAATAAATGCGAGTCAAACCTATGTTCATACCCTTTCAAATCCAACAGCATATATTGTTTCTTCTGACTCGGTTTATGTTCTTCATCAATCTGGTTTTGGCTGTGAAGTTGGCGAAGCAATATTACCTCCATTGGTTTGCACTGGATCAAACGTTGTGCCCTTTACTCGATCTACGAATGAATTCTTTGCTTTAAATATATTAGTTCCCTCGGGTGGAGAAAATAATTTTACTTATAATGGAGCATCTGGAGTGATTTTAGGATCTAATTTTAATTTTGTACCTGGAACTTCTAACGCTTGGAAGTATGCTCAGTTGAATATGTCATCAACTGTAATTGTTCAACAAGGTGCAAGAATAGAAAACCCAACTTTTAAATTTCACATGGGTTTAATTCATGGCGGAGCAAGTTCTGGCTGTCGATTTGGTTATTTTAGTGATTTCGCTTCATTAAAGTATGAAATTCAGTCTTCAGACGAATCTTATTGCGAGGGATCTACAATTAATCTCACGTCCAACACGCTTCCTGGAGCCACTTATAATTGGCTTGGCCCAAATAATTTTAGTGAGATAGGATTTAATGTTAACATTGATAACGCACAATTAGCTGATGCTGGAAGTTATTATGTTTTTGGTCAATTGCCAGGAGCGTGTATCCTTTTACCTGATACGATTCAAATTTCGATAATTCCAGTACCTCAAGTCCCGACAATTTTTGATGATGGACCTTGGTGTTCCAATTCAAATGGAGAGATTTGGAGCAATGTTACTAATCCCTTTGCTTGTATTTGGTTAGATGAAGTTGGAGCAATTTTATCTCAGAACGATACGCTGTATTTTAATTCTCCAATAACAGCAAATAGTATTACAGTAAATCTAATGGCATTTATAGATAATTGCTTTTCAGATACTACTACACAAACGATCCAAGTTTTTGACCCTCCAAATAGTACTATTACCAGCCCAACAGAAGTTTGTGGTAATTCAATAGATTTAACATCGCTTATTCAACAAGCAAATGGAGATCCTATTAATTCAATTACTTGGTTAAACATGAATTCAATGCAAGTAATTGGTTCAACACAAAATATTAACAATTTTACGGCATTAAATACACCTTCAACTCAGGAAACATATATTTTAAATGCCATAAGTAATAATGGTTGTATTAATTCAGATACAATTATAATAACTTTCAATCCTTTTCCTTTGGCTTCAATTGACTACGATGATTTGTGCAATGGTTCTGAAATAGAATTTTCACTTAATAATGGCTGGCAAGGTAATCCAGCTATTGGAGAATCCCTTGCTGAAACAATTTATTACGGAGACGGTGATGTAGATAATATTTTTTCGTTGAATCCTGTTCACGTATATAATGCCGTTGGTTCTTATACTGTTTCATATGTTCTAGAGAGTTCAAATGGCTGTGCTGATTCAGTAACAATTTTAATATTACTTCAAGACGAACCAACTGCAAATCCGCTTATCACTCCAGTTTGTGGACAGCAAGTAAATATTCAATCTAATTTAAGTTTGGGTAATTTTAATCTTTCAGAAATTCTTTGGGATTTCCCAGGTGTTGCTTCTACAAGTCAAGTAAATTTTAGTCAAACTTTTCCATCCAGTGGAAACTACAGTGCAAATTTAACACTCACAGGAAACAATGGTTGCACTTTTGATTTCCCTTTCCAATTTTTTATTATTCCAAGTGTTGAACTTTTGGACTTAGAAATTCCGAATGTCATCACTGCTAATGGAGATGGTATAAACGATGAAATTGTTTTAGATCCTTTATTTGAAAATTGCTATTCATATGAATTGTTAATTGTCAATCGTTGGGGTAATCTTGTTTACACGATGAAATCTGATGAAAACCCATTTAAGGGAAAAGATGAGTTAGGACAAAATTTAGTGCCTGGGGTCTATACATATTTTCTAAAATCTGAGGGAGATGAAAGAACAGGATTTATCACTTTAATAAGGGATTAATTATTTCATAGTTAAACTTTTTCCTGTCTTATTTTTGAATTAAGTTTTAAAATAAATTCATCTTCATTTTCCGGAGAAATAAGCAATTTCTCTTTCAAGCATCTAATAAATTGATTAGGAGTCTAAAAAATCAACTTTTTTCTCTAATCTTGTATAACAAACATTCTTCCTCAAATGAAAAAACATTTAAAAAATTTTCCGATACTAATTTTCCTTTTCCTTTTTCAACTTCAAGGCATGGGACAAAGTGCTGAATGTGCAACTGATTACATTCATAATAACCTTATGCAAACCGATTCTGATTATCAAAAGCAATTACATCTGCTTGAAGCGCAAGTTGAAGCGAGTATTCAAAATCACGGATATAGTAAATCAAAATCTACCATTTACACCATCCCCGTTGTTGTTCATGTTCTTCATTTAGGCGAGTCGATTGGTACAGGTTCCAATATTTCGGATATTCAAATACAACAAGCTATTATAGGACTTAATAACCGATTTAGAAATGTAAATGGTTTAGGGGCTGATGTTGAAATGGAATTTTGCCTTGCTAGTAAAGACCCAAACGGTAATTCAACGAATGGCATTAACAGGGTAAATAGTTCAAGTGTTCCAAATTATTCAACAAATGGGATCACACCTACGGGAAATACATGTAGCGGAGCAGTTGAAACTGCCATAAAAGACTTAAGTAGATGGCCTGTATCTGACTATTATAATATTTGGGTAGTTAGCGAAATATGTAATGGTTCATTTGTTGGATATGCATCGTATCCCGTCGGTGGACTTTATGATGGATTGGTTATTGTATCGACTTCTATGACAAGTAACAGTGGGACATTACCTCATGAAATCGGTCACGGTTTTTTTCTTTATCACACCTTCAATGGTGACGGTGGGAATGTTTCATGTCCCGTAGATATTGATTGTCAAGTAAATGGAGATTATGTGTGTGATACACCGCCTCACAAACAAGGCGATTGCGGTACCGTTAATCCATGTACTTCAGCAGGTGTGTGGGATAATAGTAGATATAATTATATGGCTTATTGCTCTTTAGTTAACAGATTTACACAGGGGCAGAAAGATCGAATGAGAGCAACGGCCGTTACTGCACCAAGAGCAAGCTTACTCACCTCCGAAGGTTGTGGCAGTGCGTCCATAAATTCATCATCTGAATTAGGTCATTTTATCATTTTTCCAAACCCTTCAGAAAGCGTATTTACAATTAAACTGCCAATAGAATCTGGAGAATTATTGGTTGCAGATATGTTGGGTAGAGTTATTTTACAATCAAAGATAGAACTCGGGACAAGTAGTTTTTCGTTGGATATTCCAGGTATCTATATCGTCAATGTATCGACAAAAGGAGGTGGCTCGTCACAAAAGATAATTGTAACTGAATAAGCTACGCAACATTTATTTTATTTGTGTTGTATTTTAGAATTTAGTTTTATAATAAATGCATCTTCATTTTCAGGAGAAATAAGCAATTCATCATATCTATTGTAGGTAATAATGAGTCCTTTTGCTGCAGTTGACATTTTCCAACCTCCATAAAGAACACTTTCTTGGCGTTCAATTTTTTTGATAGTTGCAAATGGAATTTTATGCTTCCAAAAAGAATATTTACAGAGTAGGTGATCACTTTCAAAAGTAAAATGAGTTGTGAAGATAGCCGCTATTAAAAAGCTAATAATTAAAAGAAAAATAAGTCCGAAAATTATTGCTTCAAAGGTGTTTTCATCTTGATAAATTGAGACAACACCAACTATAAAAACTGCAAGTAAAAAAAGGATTATTGACTTGTAAAACCAATCAACTTTTGTTTTAAAGCGCATCTATTCCCATGTAAAAAGTGGGCGACTTCCCATTAATCCCTTTACTTCTTTTCGAAGCGCACTAATTTCTGAGGCTTGCTCTCTGTTCATCAATGCACGATCAATTAGTTCAACAATTTTAGGGATTTCAGCTTCCATAATACCTCTTGAAGTAATTGCAGGTGTTCCAACGCGAATTCCTGAAGTTACAAATGGCGACTCTGTATCAAAAGGCACCATGTTTTTATTAACAGTGATATCCGCTAAAACCAAGGAGTTTTCAGCATCTTTCCCACTTATACCTTTGGATCTAAGGTCAATTAACATGCTGTGATTATCAGTTCCACCAGAAACGATATTATAACCCAATTTCATAAATTCACTCGCCATAACGCTTGCATTCTTTTGCGTTTGTTGCATGTAGGTTTTATATCCAGGACTTAATGCTTCACCGAATGCTACAGCTTTTGAAGCAATAACGTGCTCGAGAGGTCCACCTTGTGTTCCCGGAAAAACAGCAGCGTCTAGTAAGGCGGCCATTGATTTCGGATTACCATTATTCCACAATAAACCAAAAGGATTGTCAAAATTATGACGCATCATAATAATTCCACCACGAGGTCCACGAAGTGTTTTGTGTGTAGTACTCGTAATGATATGACAATGATCTAAGGGGTCGTTTAAGAGTTTTGAAGCAATCAATCCTGCCGGATGAGAAATATCTGCTAAAACAAGTGCACCTATTTCATCTGCAACTTTTCTTATTCTTGCATAATCCCAATCCCTAGAATATGCAGATGCGCCACAGATAATCATTTTTGGACGCTCACGAAGTGCTGTTTCCTCCATTATATCGTAATCGATGCGCCCAGTTTCTTTATTTACTCCGTAAAAAAATGGTTTGTATAATTTTCCTGAGAAGTTTACGGGTGAACCATGTGTTAAATGCCCGCCGTGAGATAAATCAAATCCTAAGATTTTATCGCCTGGATTTAAGCACGCTAAAAAAACAGCTGCGTTTGCTTGAGCACCAGAATGAGGTTGAACATTCGCCCAAGTCGCTCCAAATAATTCACACAAACGATCAATTGCTATTTGCTCTACTTGATCTACAATTTCGCAACCGCCATAATATCTTTTTCCGGGAAGTCCCTCAGCATATTTGTTGGTTAAAACACTTCCCATAGCGCGCATAACTTGTTCGCTAACAAAATTTTCGGAAGCAATTAATTCAATTCCATTTAGTTGTCTGTTATTTTCTTCTTGAATGAGCTTAAAGATTTGTTCGTCTTGCATAATTTTGTAACTATTTCGGTGAAATAAAAAATTAAAATTGTTAGTAGTCCCTCGGTTTTTCTCGCAAACTTTTTAAGGTGCAAATATCTAAAAAACTATTGATTTAATTGAGAAAAAAAATCAAATTTTAAAAGTATTGAGCTCTAAAATATTCGTTTAACATCACATAAAATATGTGTTTGGATACTGAGATCATTGTTCCAAATGCCATTCTTTTTTAAAATATCAATACGCACTCTTCCCGAAGCATGAATGATTTCATTATTTGAGCCAATAATACCCACATGAATAACTTTGCCATCTGTGTTTGTGAAAAAGGCAAGGTCTCCGCTTGCTATTTGTTCAAATTCGATAGATGAACCACATTTTATCTGCTGCGATGCATTGCGCGGTAAATTAAAACCAAAGTGTCTAAAAACAAGTTGCGTAAACCCTGAGCAGTCAATTCCAAACATACTTTTACCACCCCATAGATACGGTGTATTGAGGTATTCATTCGCATAATGAAAAATCGAATTATTTGGAGTAGATGGAGCACTTTGTTGTTGAAAATGAAAGCTACCAATCTGAAATTGTTCGCTAAGACCAATTAAACTTCCTCTAGAGATTAGTACTGGTCCCCAAGGACTTTGTATTGTTTGGAATTTAAGATCTTGATTCGTGGAATTATCCAGCCAAGTTTTTAATTCTTTATTTGAAAAAGCAAGTGCTTGTTTTATGTCGATATATCCTTCATAGCCATCCAATAGACTTCTAATTTTTATCCAGGGATTTCCAAATTCAAGAATTTCAATGGGTTCACCAAATAGTAGCTGAGAACTTATCTCGGACACATCCGTTTTTTCCGATCTGATAGGTGAGATTGCAACACTGCAAAATGCAAGTTTTTGGTCTTCGCTTATGAGTTTAAAATTGTTCATATTTCATTTCAAAGGTAAACAATTCTTCTTCTATATTTCTTTATTTTTACAAATTGATAAGCTCAGGCATGAATTCAGAAAAATTAATTTTAGTAACAAATGACGACAGTGTTTCCGCGAAAGGAATTCATTCGCTTGTAGAAGTCGCTCGACAATTTGGACGGGTAGTGGTAGTAGCTCCTGATAAACCACAGTCTGGAATGGGTCATGCTATTACTATCGGTCATCCTCTGCGTTTACAAAAAAATAATTTGTTTGGATCAATTGAAGCTTATGCTTGTTCCGGAACCCCAGTTGATTGTGTAAAGCTTGCGATTTATGAATTATTTAAGGGTAAACCTGATTTAATTTTATCTGGAATCAATCACGGTGAAAATACATCAACAAATGTTCTTTATTCCGGAACGATGTCTGCTGCAATAGAGGGCGCGATGGAGGGAATTCCATCTATTGGATTTTCGCTAGCTGATTACAATGCCGATGCAGATTTTGAAGCTACTCAATATTTTTCAGAGAAGATTATTTCTGAAGCTTTTAAAAATGAATTTCCAAAGCATGTTTGTCTAAACGTAAATGTGCCTAATTTGAAAAAAGAAGCGATAAAAGGAATAAAGATTACGCAACAGGCACATGCATTTTGGGCAGATAGCTTTTTAAAGAGAGAAGATCAGTTTGGAAAAAATTATTATTGGTTAACAGGAGAATTTTCTGATGTTGATCAACGAGAAAATACAGATTTGCAAGCAATGAAAGAAGGTTTTGTAAGTATTGTCCCTACTCAATTCGATTTAACAGCATATAATCTTATGAACGATTTTAAAAAATGGAAATTATGAAGATAAAATGGACAAAAGAAAATACATTAGGATTACTCATTGGAATTGTTTCACCATTTGTTTTTATGCTACTTATTATGTTTGTTACATCTGATTTTAATTTCGCACAATTTTTATCATATTGTGAATCTGTTTTGTCAAATTTTAATTATTTAAGTAAATACCTTTCATTAGGTTTAATATCAAATTTAATTTGGTTTTATATCTTCTTAAACCGCGAAAAATATGGTTATACGAGAGGAATTATTCTAGGTATGTTGTGTTTTGTCCCTTTTATGGTATACGTAAACGTTTAAATTTTTTAACGTTTTATTTAGCAGTAATAAGCTATTATTTTTTATTATTACAGATGCTAATTTCATCTATAAAAGTCCATGGTTGCGTTCCTTCACCAGGCATTCCATTTGGGATTTTAGACAAAGAGTAGATTTTAATTTTAATTTTTTGTGTTTTATGTGAAAAGGTTATAAGCACTTTTTCTTTTTTAATTGATGTTTCGCTACTTGTATATTTTTTGTTTTTATTAACTGCTTCAAGCTCAATTTTTACTGGTAAGTGAATCCATGAATTTTCATCTTTCAAAAAAGAAAGTTCTACGCTTTTAATTTTTTGTTTCTTAAGAAGATCGAGCTCAATTTCAATATAAGAAGTATCAAATCCAAGCCATTCGTGACCTTTCCATGGTCTTGATCCAAATTGACCGTCAACAAGAGTTAAATCTCCGCTATTGTAGCTTGGACTTGCTTGTGTAATTAGTTTTACAGGGACTCCGAGAGATGGAGAATTGTGAATCACAAAATTTGAACTCAAACCTGTAGCTTCAGAGCTTACAAGAATGGTATTTTCAAAGTTCCTACCACTCGTTCTTTCAAAGGTAATTGCTTGTTTGGAATTCAAAATAAATTCATCTTTTAATGATGATTGAATTATAAATTGTTCGGTTTCCTTTTTTGATTCAATCCAAAATTTTAGTCCTTTTTCTGAACGATTAAAGTTTAAAATGGGAAGAAGTGAAGTTTTTGAAAAAGGAATATTTTGTTTTTCGAGTAAACCAAAATGCTTGTTGTTAAGAACTGTAGAGAATTCCTCAAAACTTGGTTTTTCTGAACACCAGAGAACTTGAGCCAATGCAATTGCTCTAGGATAAGCCATGTACATTAATTTATCAAAGGTCGGAATGTATTCTGTCCAAAGATTCGCTTGAGCTCCAAGAACATAAGCTGCGTGTTCTGTTTTCATTCCTTGTGGTATAGGACTAAAAGCATACACTTTTTCCAAGGGAGTAAATCCACCAATTGCTAAGGGTTCATCTTTTCCTTTTCCTTGGTAATGGTCAAAATAACAATGTGAACCGGGCGACATAACGACATAATGTTCTTGTTTTGCTGCTTCTAATCCACCATCAAATCCTCGCCAGGACATAACAGCAGCATTTTTTGAAAGACCACCCTCTAAAATTTCGTCCCATCCGATGATTTTCTTCCCTTTTTGAGTTAGGTAACTATCCATTCTTTGAATAAAATAACTTTGAAGTTCATGCTCATCTTTTAGCTTGTTTTCTCGAATAATATTTTGACATTTTTGACATTCTTTCCATCTTGTTTTTGGTGCTTCGTCGCCACCAATATGGATGTATTCTCCAGGAAATAATGGTACAATCTCGTCTAAAATAGCTTGCATAAACAGAATACTTTCTTCTTTCGCACAAAGGATATCGTCAAAAATACCCCAGAGTCCAGGTACTTCTTGTTGCGTTCCATTACAGGAGAATTCAGGATAGGCGCTAAGTGCAGCGCGGCTATGCCCTGGCATTTCTATTTCAGGAACTACAGTTATGTACTTTTCTCCAGCGTATTTTACGATTTCTTTTATTTGTTCTTGCGTGTAAAAACCTCCGTAGCGTTCTTTTTTATAGCTGCGGGGAGAACTAGTATAATGATTTTCAACTGTGCTATCCCTCCAAGCCCCAACTTCTGTCAGTTTTGGATATTTTTTAATTTCTACACGCCAACCTTGATCGTCTGTGAGATGCCAATGAAAGGTGTTGAACTTATAAATTGCCATTAAATCAATAAATTTTTTGACTTCTTCAACAGAAAAAAAATGACGTGAAACGTCCAAATGCAAACCTCGCCATTGGTATTTTGGGAAATCACTCACAAAGGTTTTATGAATAAAGTAGTCTTCACCTTCTTTTTCTATCATTTGCATGAGAGATTGCAGCGCATAGAAACACGATTGATCACTCGAATAGGAAATTCGTATGTCCTTATTAATTGTGATCGTATACGAATCTTGAATTACATTTTTTAATTTACTGAATTTAATAAGAGAATTCGTGTCATTTTTGAATGTTAGTTTGTGAAAGACACTTGCAAGAATTTTTAATTGTTCAATTAAATTTGGAGAAATTTTAGAAAAATCAACTGAAATAGTGCTTTCAAAATACAGTTTATCTTCTTGTTCTATGCAAACAACTGGACTTGGTAGAATGTGTGAGTTCTTCTGACAAACTACTAGAGATGTTAAGAATAGGCACCCAATTAAAAAAAAAGATTTCATTTATAATTTTATAGATTCATTTCTTAATAAGAAGATCTATGCAAATATAGTAATAAGCAAATAAAATTAATTTTTAGGAGGAGAAGCTTATACTTCCTCTTTATAATTATGTCTGTATTTAAGAATAAGACCACTCATAATAAAAATACCAAAAAACCCAATGGTAAATGATAGCCAATCTGGATATTCTTCCCGGCTAAGAAATATGTAGCCCACAATAAAAATAAGAAAACCAAATATTATTCTTGGAATATTATGCTTTATTGGAACTTTGTATACTCTTGGCATTTCTGAAGTTTGAGCTTCTGGACCGAGAAATAATAATGCCACGGCTCTTTTAAAAGGTAGTTTCCTGAAATTATGAATCAGTTTAAGAAAGAATAATGCTTGAGTATGAAATGGATCTTGCTGCTCAATTTCTTTTGTTAAGCCGTAAACAATAGGAATATCATCTATTCTATAGCTTCTGAAAATTCGATCCCAAATTGAGAATACTCCGCCATAATTAACGTCTAAATGCTCATGCACGGAAGAATGATGTAATTGATGAAATTTAGGGGTTACAAAAATTCGTTCCCAACCCTTAAATTCAGGCCATAATTCGCTGTGCAATAGGTATTGATATAAAGCATTTACAGCATTTGCAATAATAATATTCTCTGGGGTAATTCCAAAAAATATAAGTGTTCCATAAACAAAAATACGCGCTATAAAACCCAAGGGTGATATTGCAAAATTCACAGAGAAATTGTATTCTTTACTTTGATGATGTATCATGTGGGCAGCCCAAATCATTGATACACGATGAGATAAACGATGGTAGACATACCACATTAAATCCACAGCAACAAAAGCCACAGCGAAAGCAAGCCAAGGGGGCCCAAAAGGGTCAATAAATCTCCAAGGAATTAGAAAAGTAAAAAAATACAAGCCAAAATTAATAGTTAGAATACCTATTAATCTTTCGATCATTCCAAGTCCTAAGTTTAAAACAGTTTGGTCTAAACTTATTTTTCTCTTTTTAAGTTTAAGGACAAAAAGTTCAATTCCAAAAAGAGAAAAAGCAACACAAAGAATAATTAAATCGTAATTCATTTACTATCTCAATTATTTTTTTTTACAAATTTAACAACAAGTTTTTAGCTTTTATTATTTTATATCGCAAGTTATTAAATTAGACTTGTGGAAATCACATATTTCTACGGTATTGGCCACCCACAGAAAACAAGGCTTCTGTAATTTGACCAAGGGAAGAGTATTTACATGTCTCCATTAATTCCTCAAACATATTCCGATTATTTATAGCAGCATCTTGAACACGCTCAATTCCTTTAATAGCAAGATCCTTATTTTTCATTTGCAATTCTTTGAGCATTTTAATTTGATATTCTTTTTCTTCTTCCGTTGCACGAATTACTTCTTTTGGAAGAATTGTAGGAGATCCTTTTGAACTTAGAAAGGTGTTTACACCAATAATTGGAAATTCTCCGGTGTGCTTTAATGTTTCGTAATACAATGATTCTTCTTGAATCTTAGAACGTTGGTACATCGTTTCCATTGCACCTAAAACACCACCACGTTCAGTTATACGATCAAATTCTAATAATACAGCTTCTTCTACTAAATCCGTTAAATCATCAATTATAAAAGAACCTTGTAGCGGATTTTCATTTTTTGTTAATCCAAGTTCTCTATTTATGATTAATTGTATTGCCATTGCTCTTCTAACTGATTCTTCTGTTGGAGTAGTTATTGCTTCATCATATGCATTTGTATGCAGTGAGTTACAATTATCATAAATCGCATATAGCGCTTGTAAGGTTGTACGAATATCATTAAAGTCAATTTCTTGGGCATGTAATGATCTTCCTGAGGTTTGAATGTGGTATTTTAACATTTGTGCTCGAGAATTTGCACCATATTTCTTGGCTAGTGCTTTTGCCCAAATTCTTCTTGCTACGCGACCAATAACTGCGTATTCTGGATCGATTCCATTTGAAAAGAAGAAAGATAAGTTCGGTCCAAAATCATTGATATTCATTCCGCGACTCAAATAATATTCTACATAGGTAAAACCATTTGCTAATGTAAAAGCTAATTGAGTGATTGGGTTTGCACCAGCTTCTGCAATGTGATATCCTGAAATTGAAACAGAATAGAAGTTTCGAATTCCATTATCAATAAAATACTGCTGTACATCTCCCATTAATCGAAGGGCGAATTCTGTCGAAAAAATACAGGTGTTTTGCGCTTGATCTTCTTTTAAAATATCAGCTTGAACTGTTCCTCGAACCATTTTTAAAGTCTCAGTCTTTATTTTACTGTAAATTTCAGTATCTAAAACTTGATCTCCTGTTACACCAAGCAACATCAATCCCAAACCATTGTTTCCCTCGGGAAGTTCTCCTTGGTATTTTGGTCGCTCAGCACCAGTTTTCTTGTAAATCGCTTCAATTTTCTTTTCTATATCAGCTTCTAAAGAATTCTCAGTAATATATTTCTCACAGTTTTGATCAATGGCAGCGTTCATAAAAAACCCAAGAAGCATTGGTGCAGGACCGTTAATTGTCATAGAAACCGATGTAGATGGGTTACTTAAGTCAAATCCTGAATACAATTTTTTTGCATCGTCTAAGCAGCAAATTGAAACACCAGAATTACCAATTTTACCATAAATATCTGGTCTTAAATCCGGATCGTTTCCATAAAGCGTTACAGAATCGAAGGCAGTTGAAAGTCTTTTTGCCGGTAATCCAAGACTTACATAATGAAAACGCTTGTTTGTCCTTTCTGGACCGCCCTCTCCAGCAAACATGCGTATTGGATCTTCTCCTTCTCTTTTAAATGGAAATAAACCTGCTGTAAAGGGAAATTCTCCAGGATAATTTTCTTGTAAAACCCATCTTAAAATATCGCCCCAACTACTGTATTTCGGTGAAGAAACTTTTGGAATTTGTGAGTGAGAAAGTGATTCAGTGTGCGTCTCAATTTTAATAATTTTTTCTCGTACTTTAAATTCAAAATTTGGATTCTTAAATAGCTGTTTTTTATCTTTCCAAGTTTGAATTATCGCCCAATTTTTAGGATCAAAATTTAATTTTTCAATTTCAAAGGTCTCTTGTAAACTTTTTACTAATCTATCTTTATCCTCGTACTTCGCATTTTGCATTGTAGCAATAGCACTATTCAAACCATATAATTTTTCAGCTACAAGCACTTGCTCATTTACCCACTTATCGTAGGAACGATTATTTTCAGAAATTTCAGATAAATAGCGCGTTCTATCAGGTGGAATCACAAAAATCTTTTCAGACATTTCTCGTGTGATTTTAAAGGTTGAATTTAAATCCATTCCTGTTTTCTCAACAACTTTATCCATAATTACTTTGTACAAGGAATTCATTCCTGGATCGTTGAATTGTGAAGCAATTGTTCCATGAACAGGCATTTCATCAACTGAAATATCCCATAAATTATGATTTCGTTGGTATTGTTTTCTAACATCACGTAATGCATCAAGAGCTCCACGTTTATCAAATTTATTCAGTGCTATAACATCTGCAAAATCAAGCATGTCAATTTTTTCTAACTGCGTTGCTGCACCGTATTCTGGAGTCATTACGTACAAGGAAACATCCGAGTGATCTAAAATTTCAGTGTCAGATTGACCAATTCCTGAAGTTTCAAGAATGATGAGGTCGTAATTCGCAACTTTTAGAATACTAATAGCTTCAGCAACATGCTTTGAAAGCGCAAGGTTAGATTGTCGAGTTGCTAAAGAACGCATGTAAACGCGATTGCTTTTAATTGAATTCATTCTGATTCTGTCACCCAAGAGTGCACCGCCTGTTTTTCGTTTTGAGGGATCAACTGACACAACTGCAATTTGTTTATCGCCAAAATCTACAAGAAAGCGCCGCACTAGTTCATCTACGAGTGATGATTTCCCTGAACCGCCAGTTCCAGTAATTCCTAATACAGGAATAGACTTTGTTTTGGCAAGTGCTCTAAGATCATTTAAAACGACTTTATTTTCTTCAGGAAAATTTTCGGCAGCAGAAATAGCACGAGCAATGGAAGGGATATTTTTTACTGCTATTTCCTTTATTGTGTTAGTTATATTTTCACCAACTGGAAAATCACATTGTTGAACAAGGTTATTAATCATTCCTTGCAAGCCCAATGTTCTTCCATCGTCTGGGTGATAAATTCGCGTAATTCCGTAGTCGTGCAACTCTTTTATTTCCGTGGGGAGAATTGTACCTCCACCTCCACCAAAAATTTTAATGTGAGGAGCGCCTTTTTCTTTTAGCAAATCACACATGTATTTAAAATACTCGATATGTCCACCTTGATAGGATGTCATTGCTATTGCTTGAGCATCTTCTTGTATTGCGCAATCTACAACTTCTTCAACAGAGCGATCATGACCCAGGTGAATTACTTCACAACCGGTTGCTTGAATGATACGGCGCATAATATTGATTGCAGCATCATGGCCATCAAAAAGTGAAGCAGCAGTTACAATTCTTATCTTATTAATTGGTTTGTATGGTGCAACTTGTTCCATCTTCTTAGATTTCTTTTTTGAATAGGTCAAAATTACGCAAAAAAGGACTATTTACGGAAGAGTTCAACTAGAATTATATTGTATTCCTTTTAAGAGCTATGTTAGAATGAGATGTTATGATTTCATTCATATAAGAGAGGGTTTCGATTATAAGTTTTAAATTGAATAAATACAACAAAAATTGGCATATTTATTAAAAGTTAACTTTCCAAAAATAGTAATTGGACAAGTTAGAACTGATTTTACTATCAATTTCGCAATCCTTTCTTTCTTATGGGGTAAATCAATTAACTCAAAATAAAAGTTTATAATTAAAATGAATTACAATAAATTATTTATCTTGATTTTAATAAATGTCTGTTTATTTTTTTGATCATTCTCCTTGCATTAAAATTATCTGGGTCATATGGATTATTAATCTCTAAAGATTTCAAATAATTTATTAAAGCTAAGTCATACTGTTTGGTTTTCATATATGCATAACCTAGAGAATGATATACAAATGAGTATTCCGGTAAAAGTTTTACATTCTCTTTAAAAATATTTATGGCAGAGATATGATCTTTTTTCTTAAATAGTTTAATGCCTTTATAATCTTGATAACTTGCTACTGCAAAATTATAATATTCATCTTTATTATATAGTATAACATTAATTTTAGAAACATTTAGTGCTGCCAATATTTCCTTTTCATCTAACCATGCTTGACTCAATTTATCAATATAACAATAAAGTGATTTATACACAGAAGTAATCGTATCTAAATTATCTTTCAAAAAATCAGCTATTTTTAAAGTAGATAGAGAATCGTTTGCAACACTGAGATCATTGAGTTTATCTAATTCGGCAATATATTTTTGTACTGTAGATTTTTTATTTATAAAAAATTTGGAGTCATTTTTTGTGTTGTAATATTCATTTTTTTGAAAAGTTAGTTTATTATAATGCGAGTTCTCTGGTTCTGCCATATTTGTAAGGATAAAACCTAAATTAGATAATTCTAAAATTACTTCGCTAAGTTTTTTAGATTTTATATTACAACCAGAATGACGTATTTTTTTGTAATCATTTGAGAAAGCATCTTCAATAATAATTTTACCGTTTCTTTTTAATTTTTTATTAATATCTTCTATTATTGAATCGGGAGAAGATATTTCGTGATAGGTGTTAATTAATATTATTTTGTCAAATTTATTATCAGGTAAATTCGTAAGTTGTTCTGATCCTACGACATGTTTAAATTTATTTGTTTGGGGTGTTGCCCGCAGATTTGAATAATACTTAACAACCTTTTCTAATTGTTCCGTGTTAGAATAGTTTGTATCAATATCTTGAATGTAAAACGTTACACTATCGACAAAAATCGAAATAATTCCTTCTTGCCATCCGCTAGCAGCTCCTATATCCGCTACAACATCGCCCTTCTTTATATCAAACTGAATCAGAGATTCGTTGTATGCTTTTTTACTTTCTTCAATTGTATATGCGAAGCCATACTTAAATGGTCTGCTAGGATGGGTACTAAATATATCAGTTGAATCATTATTAATATAATCCTTTTTGTTTTGAAAACCAATTTCAACTTGACAAGAGTTTAATAATAAGAAGTAAATGATAAGAGTTAAAAATAAAAAAATAGACCTGTTGTAAGAAAAAGTCTTTGTACTATGAATATTTATTGATTTCATCATCTTAAATTTTTTTTAAAGATAGCTTTTTAACTCTCAAATCAAATAATTTACATTGACTAGTTATTTTTGCATTAATGATAGGATGAAATCCAAGAATAAAAAGAAATATTCTTCTTATCTTTTTTTGGTCTATCTTTGCACAAATTCTAGGTATTTCATTTAAAGTATTTGTCAAACGTAGAATTAATTACGATTATGACATTTAAAGAGCTAAATCTTTTAGAGCCGATTTTAAACGCTCTTACCTCCGAAGGTTATACTAATCCAACGCCAATTCAAGAAAAAGCAATTCCAATTTTATTAGCTGGAAGAGATATTATGGGCTGTGCTCAGACTGGAACTGGAAAAACAGCAGCCTTTGCAATTCCGATTTTACAACGATTAACACAAATTCCTCGGACATCGGGTAATAGAAGTATTCGTTCATTGATAGTAACACCAACACGCGAATTAGCAATTCAAATTGAAGATAGTTTTAAGAGTTATGGAGCAAATCTTCCCTTAAAACATGCCGTAGTTTTTGGCGGTGTAAATCAAGCATCACAAGTGAATCGCTTAAAAAATGGTGTCGATATCTTAATTGCAACACCTGGTCGACTTTTAGATCTTGTACAACAGGGGTTCATTAATTTAAAGTCACTTGAGATTTTTGTTTTGGATGAGGCAGATCGAATGCTAGACATGGGTTTTATTCACGATGTTAAGAAAATCATCAAGATCATACCAGAAAAAAGACAAACACTCTTTTTCTCTGCAACAATGCCAAAGGAAATCACGAGTTTAGCAAATTCTATTTTGACAAATCCAAGTCATGTGGAAGTTAGCCCTGTCTCTTCAACGGCAGAAACAATTCAGCAAGAATTGTATTACGTGGACACAGACCAGAAAAAAGAATTGCTTTTACATTTATTGGCAGAACAAAAAATTTCTAATGCATTAGTTTTTTCTAGAACCAAGCACGGTGCTGATAAAATTGTTAAAATTTTAAGTCGTGAAAAAATTAATGCCGCAGCAATACATGGTAATAAATCACAAAATGCGCGTCAAAATGCCTTGAATAGTTTTAAGGAAAGAACATTACGTGTCCTTGTGGCGACAGATATTGCAGCCAGAGGAATTGACATTGATGATTTAGAGTATGTTTTTAACTATGATCTCCCAAATATTCCTGAAACCTATGTTCATAGAATTGGAAGAACGGGGAGGGCAGGAGCAAGTGGAAAAGCAATTTCATTTTGTGATACAGAAGAAAGAGCATATTTAAAAGACATTCAAAAATTGATTGGCTTAACTGTTCCAGTTGTGAACGAACATCCATTTCCAGCTACAGGAAAAGTAAAAATCAAATCTCCTGATACTCGTCCACCACGTACAAAACAAAATTTTTACAGGAGATAAAGATGTTAGATTAATTAGTAGTCTTATTTCGGCAACTTAAGAATTTGATTTATTCTGATTACATCAGAATCTAGCTTATTTATTTTTTTTATTTCTGCTACAGTTGTTCTATTATTTCGTGCTATAGCATTTAGTGTATCGCCAGTTTTCACTTTATAATTGAAATAAGTTTGATTAATAGTATTGCTTTTCTCTGTGCTTTCATTTATAACTGATTCTGGGTGTTCCATCATTTCATTTACAGATAGGCTTACAGAATCTGAGTCATTATTTTTTTGGTTTAATGACAAATTAGAATTATTACATGGGCAATATTTATTTTTTTGTTCTTTAGTAAAATTAAAGTTTCCATCTTTTTTATAGTTTCTGATTTTCTTTTTAACAGCTTCGTAACCCTCATGGTGTCCATCTGTACAATTTTCCCAATATTTTAAAGCTTTAGCATTTGTAAAATCACAAAATTGTATTAGCGTATAAGCAGATAATAATCCAGATTGGTGCCAACCGTTCCAACAATGAATATAGACCATTCCTTTTTTTGAGTCGCTGGCACGTTCCACAATATCTTTAAAATATCTTTCTAAATAATCTTCACCAAGATTTGGTTCACAGACATATTCAAAACCATTTCCTTTAAGTTCTTTTATCTTATCTTCAGGATACCAGTAACTAAAATTTGTAGAATAAAGATAAACCGCCTTATCAAATCCATTTTGTTTAAGATTATCAATACCATATTGTGGTAATGGGTTCCATAAATAATATTTTGGAATAGTATCTTTCAAATGTAAATTATTTCCACCTCCTCTATAAACTAGGTCATAAAGTACAACACGAAAATTTCTTGTGCCCATGAATCGTTCATCTCCTAATCCTTTATTATCAATAGCTCTTTTTTCAAGATTCTCAATTTGAAAAGCATCAGAGCAAGATTTTATTTCTTGAGCAAAATAGTTTATCAAGGTAAGATTAGATAATATAAAAAGTAAAATAAATCCTTTCATTTTTTGTAGAAAAATAATTTTATTAAATAAATAATTACGATAGAAAAAAGTAATAAGCCAAGAATCATATAGATCTTATTCACTTCTTTTTTCTTTTCATTTGAGTTAAATGTTTTTTTATTTATTTTATTTATTTTATTTATTTTAATATTTTTCGCTTTGTACTTATTTTGTTTTTTTGTAATTAAATAACCTGGGTGCTCAATAATCTGTTCATCTGAAAAATTATAGTTAAAGTCATCTATTATTGCATTATTGTTTTCAATTAGCACAAATTTAACTTTTTGTAAAAAAGCCTTATCAGTGAGAAAAGGTACAACTCTGTTTTTAATTTTTGGGATTGATTCCTTTAATAATTTTGAATTATTTGTAAAAATAATTGTTTCATTTGCACTAATTTTAAGACCTTTTAAACTGATTTCAGATGCAGATTCATCTTCATATAAGATAAATTTATCCAGATTCATTTCATCTGAATTATTATTTGTTAGGGTTAAAGCTAAAAGCGAGTTATCCCAGGAAAAATTAGCGTAAAACTTTTCAATTTTCAGCTCACTAATTATTTTTGATTTTGGAAGCTTTTTGTATATTGCTTGTAAATTAGTTTTTTTATCGATTGTTATTTCCCTATTTGATTGAGTGTTTCCATCTGACCATTTTGAAAATTTAAATTGATGATCCGTATTTTCAGCAGATAATTTAAAAGGAATTTCCTTAAAAAAATCTCCCTCAATTGTATTTGATTTGATTATAGAATTATTTATTGTTAAACCCTTAAATGTATTGTGATTTTGAGAAACTATAAGAGGAAAGTGATTTGATAGCCCAAATGTTTCTTTTATATTTTGAAATGCTGATAATGGCCTTTTAATGAAATATGTTTTTAAATTTTTAACATTACTCTTCCATTTATCCATATCTTCTGAATAAAGATGATCTCTCCTAAGAAAATGACGAGGTAGTTCACTCTCAATTTTCCCTGCATTTTTATCAATTTTATTTATGAAATTAATGGGCTTTAAATAGTTTGAAATAAGGTAGCAATAGTGAGTTATAAATTGCTTTTTGTAACGCTCATTTTTTAAAATATTCTTTAATAGCGAAACTGAAACAGGGGGGTTATACCAAAATTCTTGAGGGGCATAAACTCTATCACGAAGAAAATTTCGAGATAAAAAATCCATTTTACAACCAAGATCAGTATCGTATACTAGCCACTTCCATTTTCCTTTTTTTTCTTTGAAAAAACGAATGTTTCCTCTATAATCAACGTTAGTTATGTAAGTTTCAAAAATATGATAAGAGAAAAAATTTTCTATGTCTATGCTATCTGAAATACGCTGATAAAAATCTTTATCGGTATTATGTTGAGCGACATAATCAAATAAGACTTTATAATCAGGGTTTTTTAATCCATATCCTTGAACTTCGATAATATTTTTTTTCTTCCAATTATATCTTTCCTTGAAATAATCAACATTAACTTTTTCTCTTAAATTGAAGATACCCCAATATTTCCCATTGATATAAAGCACAACTTGCCGACTTGCTTTAGTGTTTAGATGAAGGTCTTCAGCAACGTGACTTATAGATATATCTTTAATTCTTGTTTTATTTTGGTCATTACCTGAAGTTCTTAAAACAACATGTTGAAATTCTCTTTGAGGAAGGTTTTCAAAAAGCTTGAGTTTTATTTTTCCTTTTCCATGTATTTCTTTTCGTGCAGAAAGCTGAAGTGATTTCTCTTTCCAGCCTAAAGTCATACCACCATATGTTTTTATATCTAGTTCTAATTCCTCTTTTAAATCATTTAAAAAGAAAAATTGAGCAAAGCCAGTTATAGGTTTTTTATCCCAGGCTCTTCCTTTTGTAATAGATTTGCCATCTGGACTAGATTTTTCAAGTGTCCCGTCATATATACCATTTGGAGGAAAAAAATCGTTATGGTCAACAACCAGAGAAACAATTGGTAGATCATGCTTTATACCAACTAGATATGTTCCAACAAAAGAATGTTTTTTCCCTTCTTTGCTGATAGAAGATATTTTTACGACAGTTGGTTTGTTAATTTGGAATTTAGTTCCTGAAATTGTTGATATTGAATTACTTATTGTTTCAATAGTGATTTTTTTATCTTTTTCAACCTTAATATTTAATTCGATGGATTTTGAATAGATTCCGGGCTTGTGCGATAATTTAATTCCATCTAATTTTTTAAAGCTATTGTAGTAAAATAGACCTTTTTTTTCTTTTTTATCAGCTGAAACTAGAACTAGAAAAAAAAGTGAAAGTAAGAGAAAATATAATAGTTTTTTTTGTTTCAAATTCAAATGAAATTAAGTTTTACAAACACAATAGTATAAATATATTCTAATAATTAATGGTATTTATGTAAGTAAATATACAATAAGTAAAATGATTCTATTGAAAAGCGATTGAATATTCAATGAAAATAAGTTCTTTTTATTCCAGATTACCAGAAATTAGTCGTTTTTAGACTTTCTAAATTATACCTTTACTTTAAAAAAAAATATAAAATAATTGCTTTGGATTCAGAATTTTTAAATTAGATTTGAGTAACCTAATTTAAAACTAAATAATTTATGAAAAACTTAAAAAAACTCAAAATAATGATTGGATCATTATTATTGTTATTGACATCATCAGTTGTTGTTTTATATACCCTTTCTTCTTCAATAGCCATTAAAACTAAAGGAAATGAAAAAATAGTTGATCAAGGGATAAAAACTGTTGAATGGTGTTACATTTCTGGCACTGGAGTTAGAATGCGGCAATCCCCATCATTGAAAGGGAAAGTTATTGGTTATTTTAAAGACGGTGAAAGAGTGGAATATATAGATTCAAGAAATGGTTGGGACTTAGTTCGAAAGAGAAATGGAACTGTGGGATATGTATATGAAGACTATTTATATTGCGGCGGTTGTTAGATTATTCTTTGGTTTAACAACTATTTAGAATTGCATGACAAAGGTCAAACAGATAAAAAAAACACTCTTAGTTATTTTTTTATCTGTTTTTAATGTATTTTTAGTAAAATACTAGTTTGTGTGATAATTTAATTCCAATCAAAATTTTTAAAGCTATTGTAATTATCAAAAAATAAGATAATGTAGCTTGTTTTATTTTATTAAAAAAAAATAAAAAAAACAGCTTATTCTGTGGCAGTGTCCATTGTCCAATAGCTTTTAAAATCACTGTTTTCATTGTAATAATAGCCAACACCTATTGATTTAGCATTTTGATTTAACATATTTTCATAGTGGCCAGGGCTATTTACCCATTGTGTAAATGCTCGATAAGCATCATCATTTCCTGCTGCGATATTTTCTGTGTTTACATAGCCTCCTCCATTATAGAATAATCTTACCCTATCGAATGTTTCCAAACTATTTTCTAATTCACCGTCTAATAAATTATATGTATCGTGATCGAAGTAATTTTCAAAAGACATATCTGCTGAGTGATAACGTGCAGCGAGCATTAATGAGTTATCAATTTTTAGTGTATTTAATCCTTTTTTCTTTCTAAGTTGATTAATGTAGTTTAACATTTTAAGTTCTTCTCCATTAGAAATATCGGCAATATTTTCAGTCCCATTTGGATTTAGCGAAAAATTTACGCTGAACATTTTTAAATCTTCTGAACGGTTTTGACTTAAATTAGGATAGAAAAAATTTAATAAAAAAGGGGTGCTAAGGACGATTAATATTATTTTCTTGTTCATGATTTTAATTTTAAGGTGAAACTAAATAATAAATATTTATAACTTAAATAACAAAGAAAATTTAATAAGATACACTAATAACAAAATAATTTTTTTGTATAAAGTTTTTTTTTATAAATCGCGTAGTTATAACTATATTATTTTTTTAGCAGTTATCATTTTTAAAACATAAGAATCTTACATTTAGGATAAAAATAATTTTGTTTTGTAAAAAAAATCTTACATTTGAATATAAATTCTAAATCTAAAAAATATGAAACTATTATTACTCTCTTTAACTTTTGCAGTATTTACAGCAAATAATCTAGGTGCTCAGTCATGTACACCAGGATCAAATTTTGCCGATTCTACTTATGGTGTTTGGCCAAGTCCAGCTACAAATTTCCCCGCAGCCTTAGTAAGTGTACCTTATACAACAGATGTTAACTTTAAGGTTCCCTCAACTATTACAGATGAAATTGCAGCTGTAATTCCTGAAGCAGCAATGTTAGTAGGAGCACCTATTCAATCTTTTAAAATAACAAATGTATCGGGCCTACCTGCCGGGTTTGCCTATGTTTGTAACATTTCATCTTGTGAGTACCTTGGCGGTTCCAATGGTTGCGCAAATATTTATGGCAACTCAGTAGCAGCAGCTGGTTCTTATCCTGCTGCAATTGAATTTGATATAACAGTTTTAATTTCTTTATTTCCTGGTTTACCTCCAATTCCAATTACTCAATCAACATCTTTTGATGGTTATTCAATTGAACTTGGAAATGCTGGCACAATTGAGCAAATAATTGCACCGATATCGGTTTCGCCAAATCCTGCAAACAATGAAATTAAAATTGAAGGGATTACTGCATCTATGAAAGCAAACCAAATTTCAATTCTAAATATTGAAGGAAAAGTTGTTGTCGAAAGAGAAATTAAAGATGTATTAAATACAACATTTGATTTATCAGCTCTTAAAGCGGGAATCTATTTTGTAAATGTTAGCCATGCTAGCGGAAATAAAACCGTTAAATTTATAAAGCAATAAGTATTAAATCTTAGCTAAAATTTTAAAAGGGGAGTTTTACACTCCCTTTTTTATTTATAAAAATTCATTTCGTCAATGTATTTATAAACGGGTTCAGTTAATAAATAACGCACATCTTTTTTATCTTTTATTGCTTGACGAATAAAGCTAGAGGAAACTTTCATGACAGGGGCATCTTCACAGAAAATAACATTCGCATGGGATTTGTAATCGTTAATTAATGCTTCACTCATCGATATTACTTCTTGTTCTTCCTGAATTGTAAGTACGCGTGGATAAACATAGATTTTATGTTTCCGCAGAATTACTTCATGATTGTACCATTTATGAAAAGTTCGGAGATTGTCTTCACCCATAATAATTGCAAACTCATTTGTCGGATATTTCTCTATAAGATGTGTGATGGTTGTAATGGTAAAACTTGGTTTAGGCAGATGAAATTCTATATCGCTTGCTTTTAATAATCTATTGTCCTCTATTGCTGCACGAACAATCCCAAGTCTATGAAAATCTGGAAGTAAAGTTGCTTTGTCTTTAAGGGGATTTTGAGGAGTAACTACCAACCAAACCTGATCCAAATCAGTATAATCTGCCATATAATTTGCAATCACTAAATGACCGACATGAATGGGGTTAAAAGTACCGAAATACAGACCAATTTTCATCGTGATAAAAATTTTAAGACTTGCTCACGAGCAGAAGCTATCGCTTGTTCTAAAATATCATTTTCAATGATAGTGTCAAATTCTCTGGCCCTTAATACTTCTTCTTTTGCCTTTTTAATTCTAATTTGAATTTTATCTTCTGTCTCCGTATTTCTTTTGCGTAAGCGGTCCTCCAAAACATCTTGATTTGGTGGCTTTATAAAAATTGCTAGCGCATTTTCCTTAAAAATCTCTTTTAAATGAAGGCCACCAATAACATCAACATCAAATACAACTGTTTTTCCAGAATCCCAAATACGTGATAATTCACTTTTTAGGGTTCCATAATAATTATTCGAGTAAACTTCTTCCCATTCAACAAAATCATTTTGTCGAATCTTGGCTTTAAATTCTTCTACACTAATAAAATAATAATCTAAGCCAGCTTTTTCTTTCCCTCTCGGGGCTCTGCTGCATGCAGAAATCGAAAAGGACAGGTAATCAATTTCAGCTAAAAGTGCACGCACGATTGTTGTCTTCCCTGCTCCAGATGGCGCCGAAAAAATGATGCATTTTCCTTCTTTAGCTTCGGTTATCATTGTTTATAAAGTATTCAGTACTTGTTCTTTAATTTTCTCTAAATTATCTTTCATTTCAACAACTAATCTTTGCATGTCGCCATGATTACTCTTGCTTCCCAAGGTATTAATCTCACGTCCTAATTCCTGTGCTATAAAACCTAATTTTTTACCTGAAAGAGGAGAACTCATGGTTTCTATAAAGTAATTCAAGTGATTTGTTAAGCGCATTTTTTCTTCTGAAACATCAAGCTTTTCTAAATAAAAAATCATTTCTTGCTCTAAGCGATTTTGATCAAGTCCGGGATGCTCTAATTCTTTTAATCCTTTAAGAATTCTTTCTTTAATTTGTAGAATTCGGATATCTTCAAAAGCTTCTATTTGAGATAATAACAAACGAATTTCACCAATTCTTAATTCAAACTCTTTTTTTAGAGCAGCTCCTTCTTGAGCGCGAAAATCATTTAACTTACCGCAGGTTTCTTCCACTAAATTTAAGATCCATTTTTTTTCTTCCTCCGTCAATTCTGCAGTCTGAGTATTTAATACTTCAGGCATGCGCAAAACAATTGATAAATAATCTTGCGGGGCTTCTCCCCAAGACTCATTTAATTTTTTTATTGCAGAATAATATTTTGTTGCTACTTCATTATTAAGAATGTTGTTGAGACTTTCATTTGTGCTTTCTATGAAAATTCCAACATCAACTTTCCCACGGTCTAAATTTTCGGAAAGCATTTTTCGAATATCTGTTTCTAAATCTCTATATGGCGAAGCTATTTTAAGTGATAAATCCAAGCCCTTACTATTTAAAGAGCGGATTTCAACAGAAACCTTTTTCGATTCAAAAACTCCGTTTGATTTCCCGAAGCCGGTCATTGATAATACCATAGTTAAGTTTTATGTAAAAGTAGGCAATTGTAAGTGATTACTCAAAAAGTAAATCAGCATCAATGCCTTCATTTTGCTCTTTAATATACAAAGCTATTTCACTTACAAAGTGATTTTTTTGAGTCTCACCTTCATTTCGATTATCTAAATAATCCTTTAAATAGAGTTGAGATTCTAAAAGTTGATGTTCCTCAAAAGGGCCAGGCATATTCTCAATAATTGTTAAACAATCCAAGGCTTGCATAAAATCTCCATGAACAGCAATTGAAACAATATCTGCTAAATGAGCACTGAAATCGAGTTTACTATTCCATATTACTGCTAAAAATTCTTGTTTAGATATGGGATTTTCCTCTTTCTCAATTAAACGGATAATTTCCGCTGCGGCCTCTTGCTTTTGTATATTCGAGACAAACTCTAATATCTTTTTTTTAACTTCTGTATTTCTTTGCTTCCTATAAATCTCGAACAATTCAGTAATGAAAGCTAATTTCCCGTCAGTTTCAAGTAATTTTAATGCGTTTAAAGCAAGTTCTTGATTGTCAGAATTTAAGTTACTTAAATTTTTTGCTTGCTTAATCGTAGCTATTTTTTCAGCCATGCCTTAATTTTTTGATTGCGCAAAGGTATAAAAACAAAATCGTTATTTAAAAACAAGATTCTTTCAGTATTGGTAAACGAAACTAAAATTGCTTTTTTTATGAAAGATTGAATGTTTAAAAGTATATTCTATTTATTGTGTTTTATTCCTTTTTCTTTTAGAATTTTGTAAAAAATAATTACTTATGAAAATTTTTTTATTGAAACTGCCATTTTTTATCGTTTTTCTTCTGTTTTCAGCTTGCATCCCTGCAAAAAAGTACAAGGATTTGCTAGAACGCGAAAAAGTTTGTTCTGAGGAATTAGCAAAATTCAAAAAAAGTAGTGGGGAATATGAAGCAAGTTCAAAAGATTTTAAAACAAAATTAGACAATGCCAACAAGAGTTTAACAAAGCTTATTCAAGATACAACTGCTTTAGGAGGTAAGTATAGGTTATTACTTAGAGATTTCAATATAATAGATGGCGAGTATAAATCAATGCAAAAATCTTTTGATAAATTAAAAAATTTGAGTGCTAAAGAAACAGCAGAATTACAAAGTCAATTAGAAGCAAAAAACAATGAGTTACAGATAAAAGAGGATGCTTTATTGAAATTAGATCAAGAATTAAAGGAAAAGCAACGCTTACTTGTAGAGCGTGAAAAACGTGTAAATGAGCTTGAAGAAGCAATTCGTAAAAAAGATGCAGCAGTTCAATTACTGAGGGCAAAGGTAGCAAATGCTCTGAGAGGTTTTGAAAATAAAGGATTAACAGTAGTTCAGAAAAATGGCAAAATTTATGTTAGTTTAGAAGCAAAATTGCTCTTTAAATCAGGAAGCACATTTATTGAAGAAGAGGGGGTTCTAGCTTTAGTCGAATTAGGCAAGGCACTAGAATCTGAAAAGGATCTTGAAATAATTGTTGAAGGTCATACAGACACTGACAAATTAAATAGTAGTTCATCTCCAAAGAATAACTGGGAGTTATCAGTTTTAAGAGCAACATCTGTAGTTCAAATTTTACTAAATAATTCAAACATGACACCATCTCAAATTATGGCGGGAGGGCGAGGAGAATTTTTACCTGTTGATGAGTCTGATAAATCAAAAAATAGACGGATTGAAGTAATTATTTCGCCGAATTTAAATGAGTTATTTGAAATTATTTCTATCGATTAATTATCTAATAACATTAACGTGTCCGCTTATTGTTTCGCTTTGGCCTTTGATTGTTTCATAATTAATTCGCCAGGAGTACGCTCCACTTTGAACTTCAGTATTACCGTATTTCCCATCCCATTCAAAATTTAAATCGGCAGCCTCAAAAATCAATTCTCCCCAACGATTATAAATTGAAATTTCTAAAGATTTAAGTCCAATAAAACTCCCATAAAAATAGCAGTTATGCTCATCATCATCAGGTGTAAATGTGTTAGGTATATAAATGTATAATTCTTCTTTAATCGTTATTGGTTTTGTTATGGTATCAGTACAACCTTTATTATCAGTGACTATTAGCGTAACATAATAGGTTGAATCAATGAAGTATGTAATTATTGGGTTTACCAAACTAGAAGTTGTCCCTTCACCAAAATTCCAAGAATAAAATGAAGCATTCGTCGATGTGTTTTGAAAAGCAATTGGCAATCCGATCATTAATGTATTACTACTAATTTCAAAATTTGCATTTGGTTCAATTACAATCACTGTTGCTATTGCTGGGACAGAAAAAGTTTGACATTCATCTGATACATTTACGACATAATTTGTAGTCACAGATGGATAAACCCAAAGAGAATTTAGAGTTGTGTTATTGTGAGGCCATACGTAATAGTAAGACCCATATCCTCCGCTTGCTGAAGCTGATATGAAAGCACTATCTCCAGGGCAAATCTCAATAGCTGGACTTGTCGTTACAATCAAAGGAGGACTTGATATTGTATATATCACGGTCTCTGAAGCAACAGATCCGCAGTTGTCAGTTACAGTAGCGACAAAGCTCGTGCTAAGTGCTGGACTCACAGTCACGGTGTCAAGTGAGCTTATTTGAGTAGTATTTTCTAGCCATTCAAAAGTGTAGATTCCAGAACCACCAGTTGAAGTTATATCTAAAAGTACTGGGATATATGGACATACTTCCGTAATATCATTATTTACACTAATCGTTAAAGGCTGAAATACGGGAACGGTTACCATTATATTAGCAGAACTTGGTTGATTGGAACAAGACCCTGAAACTTCAACGGAATAAGATGCACTTACTGTAGGAGTGAAATTAATCGTAGGTGTCTGAGCTCCGGTATTCCATAAATAGGAAAAGGGTGCGAGACCTCCAGAAATACTTGTTGTCAAAATAACATTTTCTCCTGGACAATTGATTGTTGTTGTATTAATTTGTACAGTCAATGGAGGAATATCTTGAATAAATAAATCTAAAATCAAGGGTGTCACATTTCCGCAGGGATCTATTAATGGGAAAACTAAACTTATTGTCTCCAAACCTTCAGCAAGATTGTCATAAAGAGAAGTTATAGTAAAACTCACAGAACTTTGACCAGGAGCAAATATTATGTTTGCAGGCACTCCCGAAAAATCAAGCCCATTTGTTGCGGTTCCGGTTATTTGTACTGGAATTGTTAAGGGTGTTGAAAGATTTGTTTGACGAGAAAGAGTAACGGTAGCATTAACACAACCTTCAGCAATCCAGTCAGGATTGGAAAATAATGATTGAGATATGGTATAATCTAAATCAACGGGTGTTTTGGATGTTAAGCTATTTGCTTCAAGAAAAATTCCTGAGTCCCACTGACCATCTCCAACATCTGCAAGAGCCAATATTAAGTGATATGTCTCTCCGCACTGAACACTTGAAACTGCCTCTAAAACATCCGTGAAGCCATCGTATTGAATGTAAAAGGGAGATGAATTGTACGGAGATGAAGTCCCATCCCCATTAAAATTAAAAAACGAGGGATTGGTTATAGCATTTACATTATTAATCGAAACAATACTTCCATTATTTGGAAGTCTAGCAATATTTTGTAAACCGGTGATTCCCGGACCAGCAATAAAAAATCCAAATACATCATTATATCCAGAATTATTTGGTGGCGCAAATTCAGGGTATTCATCGGAACCAAATACATATTTAAAACGAACAGTATCTGAATAAGGAATAAAGTCAAATTCTAAAATTGCAGCATCATAGGTTTGCTCACCGCCAATAATTCCGGAAAGTAACGTTGAGCCTGCGCTTCCATTTGTTTGACCAGCTCCAGCTTGATTATTTGGACCGTGGGGGCCACTTCCATTGTCAATAACAGTGCCTGTAGTCATCACGATTCCATTGGCAATCCCTAGATTAGTTCCTGTTCCAGAAAATGAACCTATTGAACTTGGAGAGCCATTAAATGTAATATTGGAAACGGTTACACCTGGTCCAATTAAGGTATTTTGAACAAGTGCTTGTGGGTTTGTCCCTGTATTCGTAGTTAATTGGGCAAAGCTAATTCTTGAGCTTATCAGAAGCAAGGAAATAAAAATGTGTTTTATATTAGTTTGCATAATTAATTATTAAACGAAATTAACAGAAAAACGTTGTTTTTTTTAAGCTTTTTTTTTGAAAAAAAAACTAGTATATCAATTTTATAACTTTGTAGCCAGTCTTTGGATTTTTATGATTTATTCTTTGTTTGAAACGAGTGCTTCGTCGCTATTATTTTTTTAAAATTAACGGAATGTTAATATGAACATTTTATTGTCTATATTCTATTTTTTATAGCTTCTTAACAGATTCATTTATAATTAATTTTATAAAAAAAAGATGTTGAAAAAAGAAAAAATATTTGTGCTTGACACCTCTGTCCTTTTGCACGATCACCAGGCCATAACAAATTTTAAAAACAACAATGTTACCATTCCAATAACTGTTTTGGAGGAACTTGATAAGTTTAAAGTTGGCAACGACACTAAAAACTATTGCGCCAGGGAAGTAATTCGATTTATTGACAAACTTTCAATTAAAGGTTCATTACAAGAATGGATTTCATTAGGAAAACTCCTTGGGAAATTTAAGATCGTTATGGATAGTCAACCAAAATTGATTAACGCAGAGCATGTTTTTTTAGCGGAAAAAAATGACCATAAAATCATCAATGCGGCATTGTATTTAAAAGAGCAAGAGCCAAAGCACATTGTTATTCTTGTCACAAAAGACATTAATCTAAGAATTAAAGCAAAGGCTTTAGGATTAATGGCTGAAGATTATGAAACAGGAAAAGTTAACATTGATGATTTAAAAGGAGCTAGCTCGTATGGAATTGAAAATGTAGATTCAGAAATAATTCGGGATATTTTTATTAAAGGAGCCATCGATGAAAATGGTGTTTTGGGAGATAAAAAAGAAATAAATGGTTACTACATATTAAAAAATGGCAAAACCTCTTCATTAGCTTTTTACAATCACCTTACAAATAAAATAGAGCGAATAGAAAAAGAATTTGTGTATGGTATTAAACCAAAAAATGCCGAGCAAACTTTTGCATTTCATGCACTTTTAAATGATGATGTAAAATTAGTTGCTCTTCAAGGTGTCGCGGGCACAGGAAAAACTTTACTCGCTCTTGCAGCAGCACTGGAACAACATAAAAGCTACAATCAAATTATTCTTGCACGACCAATTGTTCCGCTTTCAAATCGTGAAATTGGTTTTCTTCCTGGGGATGTTAATGATAAAATCGGGCCTTATATGGAGCCATTATGGGATAATCTGAAGTTTATAAAGTCGCAATTTGGAGACAACGAGAAAAAAAATCGGGCTATTCAGGAAATGCAAGAAAACGGAAAAATTGTAATTACCCCACTTGCTTTCATTCGTGGAAGAAGTCTTTCAAACGTAATGTTTATAGTTGATGAAGCTCAAAATCTTACACCTCATGAAGTAAAAACAATTATAACTCGAGCTGGTGAGAACACAAAAATTGTATTTACGGGGGATGTTCATCAAATCGATTCGCCTTATCTTGATGAAAATAGCAATGGCTTAGCTTACCTCATCGACCGATTAAAAAATCAAGCGTTATTTACCAATGTGAAATTAGAAAAAGGGGAGAGGTCAGAATTGGCAAATTTAGCGAATGATCTTTTATAGTTTTTCTGCTTTATTGTCTTTCAAAACACTAAGTTTCTCAAATGCATATTTGATGTGTTTAACCGGTTCTATTACTAAGCGAAGTTTTTCATTTTGCTGTACTAAGCGATAGCCCTCTCCAATAGCTGTAATCTTGTTTAATAAATTTGAGAAAACCGGTGTTTCAAAGAATTCAGATTGCGAATTTGAAATAAAATACCCAACTAATTTAGTTGATTTAATAACCAAGCGTTCCAAGCCTAATTCTTGAGCAAGCCAGCGCAATTGAAACGAAAAAAGCAATTCTTTCACTTCTTTTGGAATTGGTCCAAATCGATCTTTTAGCTGCAGGGCATACGTATCCAATTCTTCGGTGTTCTTTAAATTATCAAGTTCTTGATAGAGACTTAAGCGCTCATTTACGTTGTTTACATAATCATCTGGGATGCGGACTTCTAAATCTGTTTCAAAGATACAATCTTGAACAAAAGACTGAAAAGAATCCGTATTTCGATCATCAAAAAGCTCTTTAAATTCACTTTCTCGAAGTTCTTGCATTGCTTCGTTTAGGATTTTTTGATACATCTCAAAGCCGATTTCAGAAATAAATCCACTTTGTTCTCCTCCCAACATATTTCCAGCTCCACGAATATCTAAATCTTTCATTGCGATATTAAAGCCAGAACCAAGATCAGAGAATTGTACCAGGGCCTCTAATCTTTTTCTTGCCTCAGAGGTCATTATGCTAAATTTTGGAGCAACTAAATAACAAAAACCCTTCTTATTACTTCTTCCAACTCTTCCACGCAACTGGTGTAAATCGCTTAATCCAAAGTGATGCGCGTCATTAATTATAATTGTATTTGCATTTGAAATATCTATTCCAGACTCAATAATTGTTGTTGCTATAAGAACATCGTAGCTGCCCTCTATAAAGTCCATCATTACTTTTTCAAGTTGCTTGCCGTCCATTTGTCCGTGTCCAATCCCAACTCGTACTCCAGGACAAAGTCTTGAGATCATTCCAGAAATCTCACGGATGTTTGACAAGCGATTATTAACAAAAAACACTTGTCCTCCACGCGTAACTTCATACGAAATAGCATCTCTTAAAATCTCTTCATCGAAGGAAATTATTTCTGTTAAAACGGGTTGACGATTTGGTGGTGGAGTGTTAATGATACTTAAATCTCTTGCTCCCATTAATGAAAATTGTAGCGTTCTTGGAATCGGAGTGGCGGTTAAAGTTAGCGTATCGACACTTACACGAATTGTTTTAAGTTTATCTTTAACCGAAACGCCGAATTTTTGTTCTTCATCGATTATCATTAAGCCCAGATCCTTAAACTTTACTCTTTCTGCAACAATAGCATGCGTTCCAATAAGAATATCAATCTTTCCTTCTGCTAATTTTTTTAAGGTTTCAGAAGTTTCTTTAGTCCCTTTAAAACGATTAATATAATCAATTGAGCAGGGAAAATCTTTAAGACGTTCTTTAAAGCTTCGATAATGCTGCATTGAAAGAATAGTTGTTGGAACTAAAATAGCCACTTGTTTATTGTCAGCTACCGCCTTAAAAGCTGCTCTAACTGCGACTTCTGTTTTACCAAAACCTACATCTCCACAGATTAGTCGATCCATTGGCCTTGAAGCTTCCATATCTTTTTTTACATCTTGCGTTGCTTTGTTCTGGTCGGGCGTATCTTCGTACATAAAAGATGCTTCCAATTCATCTTGTAAATAGGTGTCGGGAGTATAAGAAAATCCTGCTTGACTTCTTCGTTTAGCGTACAATTGAATTAGATCAAATGCGAGTTCCTTTATTTTCTTTTTAGTCTTATTTTTTAGTGTGCTCCATGCCTGCGTTCCTAACTTGTTCATTTTTGGAACAGCGCCATCCTTGCCTGTAAATTTTGAAATTCTGTGTAAGGAATGAATTCCGAGATACAAGACATCTCCATCTTTATAAATCAAGCGAATTGCCTCTTGCGGTTTTCCGTTTACATCAATCGTTTCCAAGCCAGAAAACTGACCAACACCATGATCAATATGCGTAATATAATCGCCTTTTTGAAGATTGTAAATTTCTTTTAATGTCAATGCTTGTTTCGCCTGCCGGAAACCTTCCTTTAAGCGAAAGCGATGGTAGCGTTCAAAAATTTGATGATCAGTATAACAGACTAATTTCATACTTGGAGAAATAAATCCCTCTTGCAAAGCCAAGTGCATAGGAGAAAAAGAAACATCTCCACCAATGTCTTCAAATATTTGAAACAAGCGTTCTATCTGGCGAGGTTGATTTGAAAAAATTAAATTCTCAAAATTATTTTCTTGTCGCGAGAGCAAATCAGTTTTTAATAAATCAAAGTTTTTATTGAAATTAGGTTGAGGTGTAAAATCAAAATGAATAATATCTTGCGTTTTGTAATAAAAATCAGAACCCCATTCAATTGTCTTATAATTTTCTATACTTTGTTTTAATTCACTTTCATTCAAATAGCGATTTGAAGGAATTGTATGCTTTACAGTGTCTCCTAGTTTGTCGAAAATCGCCTCTGCTTTAGCATATTCTCTCGAAATAATTTGTGCCAAACGTTCCTGTGAACTTAGCCATAGGATTGCTGATTGCCCAATAAATTCAAAGAAAGAACCAATTCCTTCCAATGAAATTTGCCCTTGAATATTTGGAATTACGTTGAAGAAGGAGTGAGATTTTAGTGACAATTGTGTAGCTGCATCAAAAGTTCTTATGGTTTCGATTTCGTCACCAAAAAACTCAATTCTGAAAGGAGAATCATTCGCATATGAAAATACATCAACAAGTCCACCTCGAATGGAAAACTGCCCAGGCTCATAGACAAAATCAACCCGATCAAAATGGTATTCTAAAAGCAATTCATTAATAAAATCAATGGAATAATTCTTTCCAACTTCCAGTCGTAAAGTATTGTCTAGTAATTTTTTCTTAGTTGGAACTTTTTCAAAAAGAGCTTCAGGGTAAGTTACAATCCACGTATTAAATCCACTTGCAACACGCTCTAAAATTTCTGCCCGATGCACTACATTTGCATTATCTGTTTCTTCAAATTGATAAGGGACTTGGCACGATGAGGGATAAAATAAAATACGTTTGTCTTCAGGATATATTCCTTCTAAATCATTTAAAAAATAAGCTGCTTCTTCCTTATCATTTAAAATAAAAACATGGTGTCCGGGTGTTTGTTCTGCCACAGTAATAGCAGAAATGCTCCTTGAAGAGCCAACGTGTCCTTTCCAATGGATGTGCGAATTTGGACGACTTAATACTTTTGCCGTTTGATCAATTTGAGGAAATTCTCTAAATAATTTGAGGAAATTTTTAAGTTCCATTGTTTGGCGCAAAAATATCGATTCTTTTTCTTTTGAAGGATTGATTAAGTGTTAAAATCATATTAAAAAATAGTGCGATAAAGAAAATGTATTTAAATAGATTGCAAATTATAATTATTCTATTCCTTACCCTCAAGATAAGCGCTTAAATACTGAAATCCTTCTGTTAATTTTCCTGAGAAATTAGTTTCAGCAGCTCTTTCAATTATCTTATCCGGATCTTCACCAAATAAAGCAGGTAAAACATGCTTGAGTAATTCATCACCAAAATCTTCAGAAGCATCTTTAGGCAATTCGCAGGGTAAATTATCAACAGCCATAACAGCAACAGCATTTCTGTCCATAAAATCAGTTTCTTTTCCGCTAAATGGATTATAGCCATATATAGAATCTCCAATTTTACTCGGGCGAATCGTTGCAGCAATTGGACCAGCAATATCACAAGAAATGTCTCCGATGACTTTTATTCGCTTATTTTCTTCCTGTAAATCTTCTTGAGAAAGAATGTTTGGAGCCTTTGCATTCCAAAAGTGACATGGAATATACATGTCAGTTATTGAAACATAGCGCTTAAAAGTTGATTTATATAATTCTGGATTTGAATAGAACTCAGATTTAATAAATAGCGAATCGTCTTTTCGGCCATAATAATCTTCGACTTCTAATTGAGCGAAAATTGGTTCATCAAAGGATTGTGTGAGGTAATCTTCAGGACTAACCTCCTTAATTGGTAAAAGCTTGATAATTTCGCGAGCTCCGTGTCCTACACGACCAAATCCAGTGAGTAAAACCCTAAAATCTTTCTGTAAGATTACTTTTTTTAATTCCTCTTCAACTTCTTGGCGATCGGCACACAAATGCGCAGGCTTCAGTTCGAAAGTTTTCGTTTTCAAGCCATACGTTAGAAAAGAGTTATAGCAGCCAACAATACCAGCATAGCGACCAAAGCCAATAAGTCGCTTATTATTTTTATCTTTTATTACCTCGTAATCTACTAAGCGAATTTTTTTAGACAAAAGAGCACGAAGAAGTTCCCTGTTATAGGGTTGTTTTTTAATCGTATGAGAAAAAAAGAAAAATGTCTTGTTTTCAATTAAATAAGAAATAGGAACTTCCTTTACACCAAAAATAATATCACAATCGCTTAAGTTTTCTACTATTTCAATGCCTTCTTTTTGGTATTCCTCATCTTTAAAAGTTCTAATTGGACTTGTTTGAACGAGTACTTTCACATTTGGAAAGAGTTTTTGAATCTCATTACATTGTTTTGGAGTCAAGGGAACACGGAAATCAGGTGGAACCTTTCCTTCTCGAATTATTCCAATTGTAATAGTATTCATATTTAAATTTATTGAATGGGCTCTTTTAAAAGGTAATTATCGATGAATTCCCGAATACAAGCATCTCCACCTTTCTTAGATAATTGAATGTGAGCAAGAGATTTAACAGCATTAACAGCATTCTTAGGACAGACAGCAATACCAACTTGTTTCATTATTTCTAGATCATTAATATCATCTCCAATCATGGCAACTTCTGATAAGTCAATATTCAAAGATTCACACCAATTTTTTAAAATAGAAATCTTTGGTTCACGACCAACATAACAATGTTGAACTCCAAGAATTTCAGCGCGTTTTTGAACCATTAAATTTGTAGTTCCAGAAGAAATAATACCAATCTGAAAGTTATTTTTCACTAAATGTTGAATAGCCATTCCATCTTGTGCATTAAAACGCTTCATTTGATCGCCATTTTCTGAGATATACATTCCACCATCTGTCATTACGCCATCTACATCTATAATTAGAAACTTGATTTCCGACAACTTTTTTTTGTATAATTCAGGTTTGAATATTGGTTTTAAAAGCAATGCATACATGTCAATATCGTATTCCTCACATATTGCTTCTAAATCGTAAATAGTCAACTCGTGAACATTTTCAACTTCAAGATCATCTAAGAAATCTTTGAATTCAATTCCAAATTTCGAGCACAGACCTTTTATGTTTTGTTCTAATTGCATTTTATATCATTTTGTAGCCAACACTTGCAGCAACTCCTTTTAATTGGTTAAATAAGGCTTCAAATTCAGTATAATTTAACTGCTGAGAAGCATCAGATTTCGCGATTTTTGGATTAGGGTGAGTTTCAATCAATAAGCCATCAATTCCCATAGCAACACAAGCTTTAGAAAGCGAAGGAACACCGTAAGCATAACCCATTGCATGCGAAGGATCTAAAATAATTGGAAGGTTTGTATGTTCTTGAAGCCAAGCAACACCGCATAAATCTAATGTAAAGCGCGTTCCAGTCTCAAATGTTCGAATTCCACGTTCACAAAGGACAACGTTTTCATTTCCTCCTGATAATACAAATTCAGCAGCTTGAACAAATTCCTGAAGAGTTGTGCCAAAACCACGTTTGATTAAAACAGTCTTGTTTGTTTTCGCGCAGGCTCTTAATATTCCTTGATCGTACATTGCTTTTGCTCCAATTTGAATAATATCTGTATATTCAATTATTTCATCTATGTGCGTTGCGTCTCTTGCTTCTGTTATTACATTTAAACCATAGTCAGTGCGCATTTTTGCTAGAAGCTTCAATCCATCTAATCCCATGCCTTGAAAAGAGTAGGGGCTTGTTCGCGGTTTGTAGCAACCACCTCTCAGAGTAGATAAACCTAATTTAATTAATAATTCTGCAGAAGAACGGATTTGCTCTTCAGATTCCACTGAACAAGGACCACCAATTAGAAGCGTATTGTTACTTTTTCCTCCAATTTGAGTAGTTCCAAATTTTACCAGGCGTTTCTCATTTTTATATCCACGAGACGCTAATTGCATATCATTTGGAAAAATCCAGCTATTTTCTGTGTGATTTGTTAATCCTGAAGGGACTTCCTTCATAGTTGAACCTGTTATTAAAACATTGGTTCCTTCACTTACAATGTGAAAAGCTTTATTTTCTGCAGCTAATGCTGCGGCACTTTCTTTTGAAACAGTTTTTTTTAAATGAATTATCATATTTCTCCTTTAATCAGATGTACAAAATTAACAAATCCAATGGCATTTTGTTGAGAATTTACAACTGGTAAATACATAATCGGAAACGAACATTTTTTAATCAGTTGAAGCATTTCAAATACAGTAGCGCTTCCATCAATTCTAATTGGATTTGTATTTATGAGATCTTCCGGTTGAATAGCAGCTAAATGATCTATTTTTTTTAATACGGCCTTTCGTATGTCAGCACTTGAAACCAATCCTTTGAATTGATTATTTTGAGAAAGGATAAGTGTAAACCCAACATTTCCATTTTCCACTGCTTGCAAAATAGATTTTGTAGTACAGTTTTCTATATAATCTTTTGGACTTTCTTCAAGAGGAATCATAAAATCTTCCACGCAATAGCTCGACTCAATATCTCGATTAGTAAGATTCATTAAAGCATGTCCAATACTTGGTCCAGAGAATAAATAGGAACCAGAAACAGATGAGCTTACTCCCATATTTCGAAGAATAAAGGAAACCTCACCATTTACTCCGCCATCAACATGAATTGATTTATTCGGATATTTTGCCCTGAATTGTCTAATTTTTGAAAAATTTATCTTGTCAAAAGCCCCACCACTTTGCCCTGGAATCGTCGCCATTATTAAAATAAAATCAAAGTCAGAATATGCATCAAAGACATCAATCGAAGTTGGGGTAATAATAGCCAAACCTCTTTTACCAGAAATATCGCTTGGAAGATTTAGTGGCTCCTTTAAATTCTCATATTGAAAGGTAAGGTACTCAACAGGATTTTTTCTCAGTAAATCAAAATATTTTGAGGGGTTTTCAGTAATAATATGCAAGTCAATAGGAATTTTACACCAAGTACGAATTTGTGAAATATCATCAAATACATTTAAATCATCGTTGCAATCTACGTGCAATAAATCAACTTGGTGATCCATTAAATCATGGATAACTTCCTTTAGAGAACGTTTTTTGTCACTGTAAATAGAAGCTGATATTTTCATTCTGAAACAGGTGTATAGATTTCTTTGAAGTTACCATCGCATAGTTTAATTCTGCAAGGAAGTGATGTGAAAACAAGTTTGTTTAATTCAGATTGCAGTTCCGTAAATAATTTTATTTCTTCAAAGCTCAAAGTTGATGCTTTAAAATCTTCCTTTGAGATTAATTGAAGGTGGTATGCTTCTTTATATTTGATTATTCTTATAAATTGTTTTTCTTTTCCATTTATTTGGTTTTTTATCCAATATAAAGCTAATTTTTCTGCTATTCCTTTTTCATTTTTAGTGGTGTAGAATATTGTAGTATTTCCACTTTCAATTTTATCTCCAAATCCTTTTGAGCAAGAAACTATTAGAAGTAATAAAAATAAGAAAAATGTTCTTTTCATTACTACAAATTTAGTGAGAAGATTTGGTGTTGCCGAAGATTTGCAGAAAAAAGAGGGGTAAGCTACTCTTATCGCACCGCTCAACCTCATACCTTTGCTACATTCCTGTCCTGGAGGATTAAGAGGGAGCTGGTCGTAAAAGACTTACCCCGCGCAAAAGTACTAAGATTTGATGAATTTTAAAATATTTAAGCATGGAAGATGAATTTAATAGGTGTTTTGTTAGTATAATTTTTTTTATTCCTTAAATAATAGATTCAAGTTTCTATTTTTGCACATGCTTAAGAAAATTGGTCTTCTAATCGTATTGTGCACGCTTTCTCAAGTTGTATATTCTCAAGCTACTAAGCAGAATTTCGTTGTTCGTTATTTCAATAAATTTATTAATGATTCTACGGATAAATCAAAGATACAAACACTGGTTTATCCAACAGTTGGTTATGCACCTGAGACAAAATGGGAATTTGGTGCAAGTACTGTAGTTGTTGGGTATGCTAAAAAGGACACAAACAATCGTTTATCAGAGATTAACGGTTTTACTTTTTTAACATCAGAAAAACAATACGGTGGAGTAATAGAACATGCACTTTACTCAAATAAAAATACATGGTTTTTTCTTGGGAAACTCAAAATTCAAAGTTTTCCACTTTCCTACCATGGTATTGGTGCTAATACCCCAAAAGAAAAAATTGCAGTTGTGGATGCCTTCTCCTTTAATTGGAAAGAACGCTTTTTAAGAAATGTATGGCGCGACTTTTATATTGGCTTAGAACTAGATTTCCAAAGCATGAGTCGTGTAAATTTTCAGCCCTATACGAATGAGGAATCCCTTTTAAAGCCAAATGGTTATAGGGGATTCAATAATTTTGGTCTTGGTCTTGGATTGCTTTATGACAACCGACACAACGTGCTAAATGTGCGCCATGGATTCTTTGCTGAAACAGCCATACTTGTGTATAGTAAAGATCTGGGTAGTATCACTAATTTTTCGTCTATTCTTACTGATTTTAGGTATTTTCATCCAATAGGAAAAAGAAATGTGTTGGCTATTCAGTCTGTTGGACAATTTACGCTTGGTGAAGCACCTTTCAATCAATATGCTCTTATGGGAGGTGAAATGATGATGAGAGGTTACTATTTGGGTAGATTTAGAGATAAAAATTACATAAGCTTACAAACTGAATACAGAATGCTTCCTCTGCCATTTGCGAAAAAATTTGGCCTTGCTGTTTTTGCTTCTTCCGGAATCATATACAACAAAGTAGCAAATATAAACTCCCAATACATCAAATACGCCGGTGGAGCAGGTGTCCATTATTTGTTATTCCCTAAAAAAGATGTTTGGACTAGGATTGATTTTGCTCTAAACAATGAAGGCGGTTCGGGCTTGTATTTGTATATTGGCTGCGCTTTTTAATTTGACCAATTCCCTTTACAAATAATCTTAAGCGATTACTTTGAAAAAATTGATTTTATACCTAACTTTGCAGTGCTATTGAATAGTTAATTGGCTTCGTAGCTCAACTGTATAGAGCACCACATTACGGCTGTGGAGGTTTAAGGTTAGAATCCTTACGAGGTCACTCGAGCGGAGATTTGGTCAAAATTGATCGGATCTCCGTTTTTTATATCTGACAAAGCCGTTGATGGCTTAGTGTCAAAAAATAAAGGAGTCCATTTTAAGCCTTTATGTGCGCTTTTCCATTTCCAATTACAAATATATTACCTGAAAACAATGTGCTGTACAGCTCCTGAAATCGAAAATAAAACAGTCGTTTTAAATGGATAATGATGAAAATGTGGATTTTTTCACAGCCTGACGTTTTGCAGATTTGCGATGGGCGGGCTTTTCAGCACAAATGTTCATTCGGAGAACCAAACTTTCGGCTACCACAAAACTGTCTGCGGAGCACGAAACCCCGCCTATTGCAAATGTGCTGTTATGCCTTCGCCCTTCTTTTTCTGTTGTCCGTTTGATTGTCATTTTAGTTGTCCCGTTTTTGTAAGTTTTATAATTCTAAAAACCGAAAATATTTGTCCGCTAATGAAAATAGTAAAGAATGTCAAGATTGCGGGAACAATAAATGGAGGGTCATTTGTCTTGTCGCTTAGTAGTCCAGCTACCGGTATTATTTGAAAAATTGTCAAGCCGATAAACAGTGTCCAATAGAACATAAGTTCATTTTTTTGTCTAATGGATTTAATTGTCGTAGTCAACAAAATAATTGTCGGAATTGCATAAAGCAAAGTCCAAAGTCGTGATTTTGCTTTCTCTGCTTCATACATTGTTCTGTCGTCAGCCCAACCTTCTGTTACTGCTCTGTCACTCACGTCAGCGGGAGTTCCCATAAAAAGGTCACCAAGCCAAAATATGAGAATTAGTCCAAGTGTCAGAGTGAATAATATTTGAAGTGTTTTTGTCAATTTCGTTTGTCTTTAATTTCGCTGTCGTCTTTTAGGGTGAGGCATAACGTTTTGCAGCTACCCGAAGGGCGGGACTTTTACCACAAAACTTGATTTGAAAAACAAATGTTTGATTAACCACAAATCTGTCATTGAAAAACGAAAACCCGCCTTTTGGGTAGGTGCTGTTAG
>JBIKNN010000011.1:0-24306 GCA_044358575.1 Crocinitomicaceae bacterium | reverse complement strand
TGTTTCAAGGACAACATTATTGGAAGCTAAAACTTAATAGGCTTACAGGAAAGCCATTTGACCAAAACAAGAATCTAATATTTTTTAGAAAATCGAAAAAAAACAACCTTTTTATGATAGGTTTAATCCCGTTAGTATTTATTATCCAGCTATATTTTACCAATTGGGAAGTGAAAACAGAGAATTTGATGTTTTGGGCAATCATAGCAAACGTTTTTGGCATTCTTGAACATATCAATTATTATAATAGACAATTAATGATAGACAACACATCTGATTTAAACTATGTAATTAGAAACCGAAAATTTAAAATTGCAAGTTTGGCTAAGGACTTGTCGGAAAATGAAATTTAAAACACCAGCAACTAACAGCCGTTTTGCAAAAGCGGGGGGCGTGCTTCTATAAAAGTGAAGTGCTAAATTCAAGCTTTGTGCATCTAATGAAGTTTAGTGCTGGAAATCCCCGCCTTCGCAAAGCGGCAAAACGTTATCGGCAACCCTTACAAGACGAAAATTAAACCTTTGACAAAATTTGAAGTCCAACGCTTTGAACTTAAAGAGACAATATAATGAGATTTATAATTTTACTTTTAACGTGCTTCTTTGCATTAAATGCTTCGGCACAAACAATTCAACAACTAAAAGATTCGGCAGCTACATTTCCTCCGATGCCAAGAGGTACAACAGATTTAGTTCCCTTCACAACCGGACTTCCAACCTTCGCTTCGGGAGCTCCTTTTGATGATTTGGAGTTTACGATTTTTGACACCGACTATATGGACGGGGAAAATAGCGGTGGAGATGTTTTTATGCCTGTTGATCCTTCCGATGCATTTCCTGGCTCGAATAAAGTAAAATTAATTCGCTGTATTCTAAATACAGACCTTGATTTTGGTTATCAAAGCGGTAAAGCAGACAGAGTGATACTAGGAACTTCTGAAATTCCTAACCCATTTTTTTTGCGTGGTACTGATGGTATAGATAATGACTATTGTGTAATTCAGCATTTGGATTTCTCTTATGGTTATATTCAATTAAAAGGGCAGCCCAGTGACTATAGTTTAGTTTATTGTACAACTGCAGAAGGTTGTCAAACAACAGGTTGGTATTTATTTTATACGGCTAATAACAATATAGATTTAATTGCTTTTATTTTTCCCTGTTGGGATATAGAACCAGCTGTTAGTGGCAATCCACCCAATAATCCAAATCCAATCTGTAACTCCGATAGTACATTAAGTCTTTTTAACCCTAATCATTTCAAATATGCTCAACCTATTTCAACTAATCCTGCTATTCCACAAGCCATAACTCAATTTGGTTCAAACGGGAAAGAAGTTGTTGGAGGAATGACAATGGACAATCAAGGGAATACCTACTTTTTTGGGTTAACAGACGGTAATTTAGACGGACTATCAGATAGTGAAAATGAGATTTTCATTAACAAAATATCTCCCACTGGCCAACAAATTTGGGTTACAGAACTGCCAATGAAGGAAGGAACATTGCTAAAAGCAGCTATTACAGATAATACTCATATTTATGTAGCAGGAAGAACACTTGGTAACTTACCCGGCTTTACAAATGCGGGTCGTTGGGATGGAATTATATTAAAGTTGAATTTGTCCGATGGACAAATAGTGGCTACCAACCAGTGGGGAAATGCAGGAATAGACGGATATGGTAATATTACACAAGATGATGCGGGAAATATTTTTGTTTCTGCACAAGGTTCTCCAGCAGGGCCAGCAACTACCGATGACGTGTATTTAGTAGCCAAACATCAAAAATCAAACTTGCAAAATGTTTGGCGTGTTTTAGACCCGCCTAATGCTACAGGATTTATTGCCTCGGCTGAAGCATGGGGAGGCTTAACATATGTACCAAGCGGAACACCTGGTGTTGGAAGATTAGTTTCTGGTGGTTGGTTTTTTTCTAATCTTGGCGCAAATGCTTTTGTTTCAGTTTACGAGAATTTGCATACTACATCACCAACAAGGCCACACTCTATTGTAATTAATACACCAGGTGCTAGAGCTGACTGGGTACTTGATAATACAGTAGATAATCAAGGAAATATATACGTAGCAGGATTTACAACAGGAAATTTACAAGGAGCGCATATTGGGGAGGGTGATGCCTTTATCATCAAGTATTCGCCTCAACTAACTAATCCAACTATTAAACAACTCGGAACTACAAGGTCTGATTTATTTCGAAAATTAGTCATTGACAACAATAATAATTTATATGCAGTTGGCTGTTCATATGGTGACTACGATGGAAATACCAATTCAGACCCAACACAAAAAACAGCTGATATTGTTGTTCAAAAGTTTGACCAAAATCTGAATTTATTGGCAAGTAAACAATTTGGTTCTCTTTATGAAGAAAGAGGATATTGTTACTTAAAAGATTCTTTATTGTTTATTGGTGGTATGACTGAAGGGGCAATCAAAACAATAAGTAATGGCTCCTTTGATGGATTTTTGTTAGCGTTAAATACATCCGATTTGAGTTTCAATGCAAATCCAATTCTTTCTATAACTGATACTGAGTTTACAGAAATAATTAAGTATTACCCAAATCCAACGAATGGAACTGTTCAATTTGATTTTCATAATACAATAACTTACAAATATATTCTTACAAACTATCTTGGACAGCAATTAAAGTCTGGAACATTGAATTCCGTTGATAAATCCATATCCCTTACTGAATTTCCTAAAGGCATTTATTTTGTTAATTTGGCTGACACGAAAAGAATCGCAACTATTAAAATAATAAAAGATTGACGGACAAAAGGGCAGCCGATAACACGGGTTTGGCAAAAGTGGCGGTTCAGTGCTCCGCAGACACATTTGTGGTTAATCAAAGTTTGGTTCTCCGCATCAACATTTGTGGTGAAAATCGCCACCTTCGCCAAGCCCGAAAACGTTAAAGCCAATGGCAGAATGATTATTCAGAAAAAATGAAAATTCCTACATAAAGAAAAAATGAAATATTTTGTAATAATAATCTTGAGCCTAATTGTGAGTTTATATGCTTGTAAAACAAGTAAAATCAACTTTGAGACCAATAATAACAAAAGCCAGATAAACATTAATTCAAAACGATATCCTATTTCCATTTTTGAAGGCAATGTGAAAGAGCTATTTTCTCAAGAAACTATTCCATTTGCTGAGGTGGAATTGAGGGGTAGTGATGGTATAAATAGAGGGGCTTTAACTGATTCTGCCGGAAATTTTTTAATAAAAGACTTGCCATTAGGTGATTGCAAAATGCATATAACTGGGAATGGTTACCAAGAGATTTTGTTTGATTTTAACATCAAAGAACACGCATATTACAAGTGTGAAATTAAACTGAAACAGTTTGAAACAGAGAAACCTGTTATTTATCTTTATCCCACGCAAAATCAATCGATAGAGGTTCGGCTTAATTATAAAGGCGATTTAATACACACCTATCCAAAATATCCAAAAGATGGCTGGCAGGTAATAGCAGAACCAAATGGAACTTTGTGGGATAAAAATGGAATAGAATAGAATACTATGCTTTGTTTTGGGAAGGCACGCCTTATCAGTCTATTGTACCTAATGATGGTTTTGTAGTTACGGGTAAAGAAACAGCTGCTTTTTTAGAAGAAAAATTGGCGTATTTAGGCTTGAATAGAAGAGAAGCTAATGAATTTATCATGTATTGGTTACCACGTATGGACGACAATACTTACAATTTAATTCACTTTGCGAGTAAACAATATGAAGAACAGGCCGAATTAATTATAACACCCACGCCTCAAAGTACTATTAGGATAATGATGTTAACCCAACCATTGAACTCAAAAATTGACTTCCCTTTACAAGATTTAAGTTTATTAAAAAAGATAAGAAGAGGATTTACAGTTGTTGAATGGGGAGGTTCAGTAATTAATGTTATCAATGAAAACAATTAACCTAATATAATGAAAACCACTCGATATAAAAGTACATTTGCAAACCCTTATTGTTCATTTTAGAAAGAACTTTTTTTAAACTCCAAGTTGAATCAAAAATTTTAGACTTCAGTAAAGGTTTAGTTATAATCACTTAACTTAAAGTCAAATTAAAAGCCTTAATTTCCTCGCCATTGATTGGTTTGTAAGCTCAAATGGTTCGTTGAGGTGCCAGCGAAATGGCTCATTTTTTTTTAATAAGTTCTTCTAGAAATACGATTAATCGTTAAAATAACAAGAATTTAACCTAATTAAACAGAAAAATGAGTTACTTGCGCCCTGAAATAACTTATAAGTACAAGTTAATTTGAAAGATTATAAAGCAATTAATACATATCAATTTTTGAACAGCAAGCATTCTATGTTAAAACAACCAAAAATTTCGGTGCTAATGGCAATCTACAATACCGATTTTTCATATATCAAACGAGCAGTTGATTCAGTATTAATTCAGGATTTTCAAGATTTCGAGCTCATTATTATCGACGATGGTAGTACTGTTACTAATCGGGAATCTTTGTTGCAATATGCTGAAAAACACGAAAATAAAATAATCTATATCCGACATAGTAACCGGGGGCAATCAGAATCAATCAATCGCGGTATTTTAAACAGTGTTGGTGAATTTATAACCATAATTGATGGTGACGACGAATATAAATCGCATCATTTAAGCTCTTGTCTTCGAGAAATAAAAGAGGAAGATTTGATTTGTTCTACAACCGAAACAATCGTGGATACTAACGACGATTATTATGTTCCAGATAAAAATGATACAAAAAAACTAATCCATATAGATGAAACGATTCTCTTTGGAACATTATTCGGACGCAAAAAAGTATTTTCAAGCTTTTCCTTTAAAAGTGGCTTCGCGGCCGATGCTGAATTTTACGAAAGAGCAAAAACTCAGTTTCGCGTAAAAAAAGTAGACCTGAGAACGTATATTTATCACAGAAATATTCCAAATAGTATTTGTTCAACCATTAAAAAAGAGAACCTGATCAATTCTTGACCTATGGCTTTCGAAATTCGCCGTTTTCGTCCAAACACTAATGTTATTATGGCATGCCATATTACTGGTGTGTATGATGTAAATCGCTCTACAACACTTGATAATGATAATTATGAATTGGTGCGTGATTGGGCTGAATCTGTTGCGGAACAACAACTACAAGGCATAATTTTTCATAACAATTTCACTTCAGAAACCTGCGAAAAATTCAAAAATGACTCTATTTCTTTCATCAAAATAAAGTACAATAATCAATTTAATCCCAATGTCTATCGGTATTTTGTATACAATGATTTTCTGCAACACCATGTCCAGTTCTTCAAAAGTATTTTCGTTACTGATATAACAGATGTTACGCTGCTTAATAATCCTTTTATTGATTCCTATTTTATTGAAAATCCGACAGCTATTTTTTGTGGTGACGAGCCAAAAACACTCAATAATGATTGGATGAGAGATCATTCAACCAATCTACGAAACAACATAAGCGATTATGTCGAATATGAAAGCAAGTTTGGATCTGTAACTCTTTTAAATTGCGGAGTTATAGGAAGTAAAGCTCCGATAATTTTTGATTTCATTAAAAAGTTATGCGCTATCCACGAATATGCCAATAGCGCAAACCAAACGGCGTTTACAGGTGATATGGGGGCTTTTAATTATTTAGCAAGAACACAATTTAATAGACATTTGAGACACGGTGCGCCCGTTAATACCGTATTTAAAATGTACGAAACCGAACGCCAAGATTGCTGGTTTAGACATAAGTGATTTTTTTAGGGCCTCCAAAAAACAATTATTTGAATGTCAATTATGCATCCTTGGAAGGAGCAAAAAGCATTAAAAAATTAAGAGTCTTTTTGATGATTTATAAAAATAAAGAATTACCTTTAAGATAAATAAACGAAATAAACCTTCATCTGACTACGGAGGGTAACAAACCAAGCCATTAGTTCAACTAATTGTAAAAAATCTGAAAATGAAAAACTCAAAAATTATTGTTTCCAATCCATGCAATAAAGATTGGTCTAAAATGTCAAGCACTGAGAATGGAAGGCATTGTATGTCTTGTAATAAAACTGTTATTGACTTTAGCAATTGGGAGATCGAAGACATAAAAAACTACCTAAAGGATACAAACAAAAATGTGTGCGGGTCTTTTAAATCTTTACAGGTAATAGTCGAAAGGCCAAGACATCATCAATTTCTAGTAAATGCTTACTTTCAAACAAAAAAAACCTATAAATCATCATACCTAAAATCATTTTTATTGTGCTCAATATTGTTATGTATGTTTATTGTTGGTTGTAATAATCCAACTGAAATAAAAGGGGAAGTTACTGTTCCTAATGATAAGCAACATAATGATTCTACAGATAGTAAGACTGATATAAGTAACGACATGATAATTGGGAAATTAGCACCGCATGAGCATAATGATTCTACAGATAGTTTTCGATACTGAATTTGAATCCGATCTTGAACAAGCTAAATAGCTCATACTTATCGATTTATTTTTCCTTAAATAGACTAAATTTGTAGAACGTTTTAACTTTTTAGTTTCTATATTTATGCACTAATTAGTGTTGGTTTTTTCACAGACTGCCTTTATTGGCAAATTATAAAAAACAACACAACAGACAATGAAACGACTGAAACTAATATCTTCATTTATCATTTTGACAAGCTTGTTTGCTTGTGAACCTCCTGTGACTTTTAACGAACCACAGCCGACCGAATCAGACAACTTATCTAAATTTCCAAATCGGTTACAAGGACAGTATCTGAGCATTGCGGACAATTCAACGCTTTCAATTGGCGACAAATTAATTCAAAGAATTTACGACTATGACTACAAAGTTCACCCAAACCAACTTGGCAGCAGTGCACGACTTTCGGGCGACACCATTATTGACCTAAAGACAAACGAACGAACCTTAATAAAGCGTGACGGAGACAGTTTAATCACACATATTCATTTCGTAGACACTTTGTTTCTACTCAACTACGACAATGTTGTTCGAAAATTTAAAGGCTATTATTTTCTAAACACACGTTACGACAAGGAAAGCTGGGAAGTCAAAAAAATTCAATTCGCAAAAGGACAAATTGTAATTAGCAGTATTTCGACAAAACTTGACCTTGAAAATCTAAAAGAAATAACGGAAACTCCACAAGACACCGTTGGGCCATATAAATTCACAGCGACAAAAAAACAGTTTAAAAAATTTATAAGAAATGACGGCTTTAGCGACAGCGAGACCTTTGTGCGAACGAAGAATAACGCCCTATAACAGCACCTACAAGAAATTGTCGGTTCAGTGGTTAAATAAAGTTTAGTGCTTCGAAATCGCCAACTTCTTGTTGCAGCAAACCGTTATGGTAAAGTTTAAGAAGTGAAAAAAAATTATGCATTAATTATAAATGATTATATTTAAAAATAAAAAGTGGAATCCAGAACCCACTCCTCCGTGGCAAAAAAAAACGGTGCGTTAACGTAAGACCAAATGAATAGGAAAAATAAATTTCATTTAAAATGAGACAAATAACAACAATTTTCGTTGCAATCTTATTTGCAACATTTTTTCTAATAAGCTGTGGGAGTAACTCAAGTTCTAATGAAAAAGTAGAAATAATAAAAGAATATAAAGACTCTATTGCTTTGGTTGAAAAAGCAAATCAAAATTCAATTGTAAATTCAGATTTCAAGGATGAAAAAATTAAAATTATTCCAAAGATAAAAGAAAAGTTAACTTTTCACATTCCACCTCCTTCCGGACCTGGAACAGGTGTATGTGGAGTAACTTTAACTATTGACAATGTTTTTCTGCTTGCTACTGAAACCTGTGGCGGTCATGATGAAAATGGTCACACAGAATCTACGGAGAAACTTTTCAATATAGAATTCAAGCGAGATTTTAAATACAAGGTTTCAGAATTAATTAACACAGATATGGGAAGCTCTTTTGGCTGTGAATATTTTGAAATTAAAGAAAATAAGCTGTATTTATATGATGAAAACAACAAGATAATAAATGATTGGTTTTGCACTGGTGGTTTTGCTGTAGATTATAAAGAGAATATGGAGACATGTGATTGTATATTTCTTCCAAGTGAAAACTAACCTACCCATAACAACGTTTATGCAATATTGCCCTGCCGCAGGCGCGACACAAGGCAACATCGCCTTCTCGCAAACCGTTAGGGCTCATAATAAGAAATTGTTGCAATCTGAAATAATTAATAAACCATCAATCTATGCTTAAATTAAAAACAATTAAATGGGTACTTATTTCATTTACTGCATTATTTATAATAACGCTATGGATTTGTAATAGTATTGTTACAACTTCAACAGATAAATTAATTTATAAGACAGCATTAGAAATACCTCATAAAAAAGTAGGATTATTATTAGGCACATCAAAAACATTAAATTCAGGAAAACCTAATCAACACTTTTTTAACAGAATAACTGCAACTGTTGAACTGTATAATTCAAAAAAAATTGACATAATAATAATAAGTGGTGATAGTAGTTCAAAAGAATACAATGAACCAAGAGATATGGAGATTGAACTAATAAAAAGAGGTATTCCAAAAAATAAAATACATTTAGATTATGCAGGATTTAGTACCTATGATTCTGTATTAAGAATTGATAAAATTTTTGGACAAAAGGAGTTCACGATTATATCACAAGAATTTCATATTAGAAGAGCTATTTATATTGCAAACAATAAAAACTTAAAAGCGATTGGATACTGTGCAGAAGATGTTAATACATATGGCGGATTTAAGACTAAATTAAGAGAGAAATTTGCAAGAGTAAAACTATTCATTGATCTGCTAATTAATAAAGAGCCTGTGTTTTTGGGAGACAGAATAGCTGTTTAAAAAATTACGGCCCCCCAAGAGCGCTTAAGACGCTACCACCGCAGTTCTTCGAATTACAGTGCAGAGATTGAAAGGAAATATTTGTAGTTTTGAATAAATTTTTGCGAAGCGGTGGCATCGCCTATACGCAAAACGTCAGGCTGTGAAAAAACACATTTTTTCATCATTATCCATTTAAAACGACTGTTTTATTTTCTATTTCAGGCGCTGTAAAGCACATTGTTTTCAGGCAATATATTTGTAATTGAAAATAGAAAAGCACGCATAAAGGCTTAAAATAGACTCCTTTATTTTTGACACTAAACCTTTAGGATATTTTGGTTTCCAATTCTTAAGTCTTTCCAATAACTTTTCTAACCCTAGTATATTAATGGTCCGTTTCACATTATAAACCGTCATATTCAAAGCCTTTTCACCGTTTAATTTTTCAAAGTAGCTATCTCGAAACCGAAATTATCAAGTTCTAATTGCTCTACAAAAGCATCCCCAAAACGCACAGCATTTTGTTTATCATTAAATTCTCCCATGCTTCGCATCTGAATTTGAAGCCGATCTTGAACCATATAAATAGCTCATAATTATCGATTTATTTTTACTTAAATAGACGGGATTTATAGCTTGTTTTAACTTTTTAGTAGTTATATTTATGCACTAATTAGTGTGGATTTTTCAAAGACTGCCTTTATTGGCAAATTATAAAAAAATGACAGAAAAACATGACGACAAACAATCCATCATTTTTCGAACGAGCTAATAATTGGCTTAAACGGTCAATTTCAATCAGGCTATTTACAATTGGAATACTTATTCTTTTACTACTCATACCAGTTTCTATGGTTGAAAGTCTAATTAGAGAGAGGGAAGCAAGACAAGAAGAAGCGATTGTTGAAGTAAGTTCGAAATGGGGTGAGCAACAAACTATCACGGGGCTTGTGCTTACAGTTCCATATAAGACCTATTCTAAAGTTTATGAAGGAGAAAAGACGGACAAATTTAAATTAGTTGAATCTAGAGAATATGCTCATTTTTTACCGGAAGAACTTAATATAAACGGCGACATATTACCCGAAGTGAGATACCGAGGGATTTACGAAGTAATTGTTTATAATTCAAAGATAAAATTGACCGGAAAATTTTCGACGCCAAACTTTGAAGAGTGGAAAATCGACAAAAGTAATATTATCTGGGAGGATGCTTTTATTTCACTTGGGCTTTCAGACTTAAGGAGTATTCAAGAAAACATTTCTGTAAAATGGAATGACAAACAATATTTTTTTAACCCCGGGGTAGAATCAAGTGATGTAATACAAAATGGAATAAGTTCTCGACTTCCAATAAATAATCCTGATTCCATTAAAACAAAAACAGAATTCTCTCTTGATCTCAATTTTAATGGTAGTACAAGCCTTAATTTTATTCCGCTAGGGAAGTTGACAAAGGTGAATATAAAATCTAAATGGCAAAACCCAAGTTTTATCGGATCCTTCCTTCCTGACGAAAGAGAGATAAATACTGACGGATTTTCTGCAAATTGGAAAGTATTACACCTTAACCGTCCTTATCCTCAAAATTTCAGAGGATCGGTTCAAGGAATTTATGAATCTTCATTCGGAGTAAATTTAATTGTCCCTGTTGACGAATATCAAAAAAGTATGCGTTCAGCAAAATATGCAGTTATATTCATAACACTAACTTTCCTAATTTTCTTTTTTGTACAAATTTTAAATGGGGTAAAAATTCATCCTATTCAATATATTATTGTTGGGTTGGCACTTTGTGTATTTTACACTTTATTAATTGCTTTATCCGAACACATTGCTTTTAAATTTAGCTATTTAATTTCGAGTGTTTCTATAATTGGTTTAATAACCCTTTATGCAAAAAGCATATTTAACAACAAAAAATTAACGACACTAATCTGTTTAATTCTTGCAACTCTCTATTTGTTTATTTATTCCATAATACAAATGGAGGACTACGCATTGTTAATGGGAAGCGTCGGTTTATTTATTGTTTTAGCGACCATAATGTATTTGTCGAGAAAAATTGACTGGTATGCAATAAAGACTAAAGGAGACGATTAATCTGCCAATAACAGTACCTTGCCAAACGCAAGGCAAATATGTTATGGGCAATTATAATACATAACGCACAATGAAAAAACTACTAAAATTTTTAACAATGACTTTGACGAATTCACTAAAGCAGACATTTTATTTATTGACATTTTTTCTTTTGGTAAATTGCGGACAAACAAAGCCCGGAGAGAAAACCAATCCTGATTCTGACACGACCACGTCAAATAACAATACGACAGACCAACAGAACTTGAAAGTTGAACAAAAACAAAATCCAACTGACTTTTTGCCAAAAGGATATGTGGTTTTTGAAAAAATAAATGGTGATTTTAATAAAGACGGGAGTGACGATTGTGTTCTCATCATAAAAGGCACAGATAAAAATCAAATCATTGAAGACGAATATAGTGAACAGTTAGACCGAAACCGAAGAGGAATTATTGTGTTGTTAAACAAAAACGGTCATTACGAATTGGCAGTTAAGAATTACGATTGTTTTTCCTCTGAAAACGAAGATTGGGGCGTTTATTTTCCACCAGATCTTTCTGTTGAAATTAAAAACGGTAATTTATTTGTCCATTATGGACACGGTAGATACGGTTATTGGCAATATAATTTTAGGTATCAAGATTCTGATTTTGAGTTAATAGGTTACGAGTCAAGTTATGGCGGTGCTGTAATTGATAGCGAAACGAGTATTAACTTTTTAAGCAAAAAGAAGCAAGAAAAAGTGAATACAAACGAAAATGCCGAAGGAGGAGATGAAGTCTTTAAAGAAACGTGGGGGAAAATAAATGTAAATAAACTTATTAAATTATCAGAAATTAAAGACTTTAACGAACTTGATATGACAGTATATTGAAAGTAAGAATAACTAACTACTGATAACAGCACCAATATTATGACGAAACTACAATACATAATCAGCATCTTTACATTTACGACATTTTGTTCGTGCAACAAAGCATCGACAAACAAAACTGTGGCAAATCAAAACGACAGTATTGTAAGTGAAACAGCAAATAACCCTAATCAAAGAAGTAACGAAGCGACATTTACAAATAATGAAGAAGAAGAAGAAGACACAATTACAACCATAAAATTTGATGAGCTATCAGTTTCTATTAATCATTTATGGGCAAGTTTAACAGAATAAAAACATCGACGGTCTGCGAGAGTCAACGGGTTGACCACCCAAAGTGACAAACAAGAAAAAAAGTGGAGTCCAGAAATCCACTCCGCCGCGGCGAAAAAAAAACGGCCTGTCCCGAAAGGTTATTCGGGAGGCGTATTCTGCTTAGCCTTATGAGAAGAATAATTTTAATAGTACGAAATGAAATTTATATTATACATTATTTTATCTTTTTTTGTTACATCTCTAATTCCTTCGGGTTGTGTTGGAGGAGAAGATCAATCGAAACCATTAAATTTATTAACGATTAATGTTACAAATAAATTTAATGGTTTCAATATTAAAATATTTTGGATTTTGAATGAAAAAGTTTATAATAACAGCATAGTAGGACCTGCAACTATAGAATTTAAAAATAATAATGGAGAAACATATTATGTTCAAAATAATAAGTTTTCTTTGCCTATTAAGGATCTTCCTTTACAGATTCAATATGAAAAAGACCGTTCATTTAAATTCAATTTAACAAAATCAATAATAACTAAAAGTTATCCTGAAAAAATATTAACTTCTTTTGAAGAACCACTAAATGATTATGAACACGAAACTTATTTTATGTTTCTACTAGATATTAATTTTGATGGTAAACCAGAATTATTTACAATGGGTGATGGAGAAGCTCAAAGGGGTGGTTGTACTTTAAAACCGATATTTCATGATTTTTCAATGGTTGAAATGGAAGATGTGTATAGTGAAATTAATGGTAGGTATTATCCAATGACATTAGATTTTTTAACAGAAATATTCAGTCGAGATAAAATGTTAAAATTAAGATATTCTAATGGTGCAGACTCGAGTTATGGTGAATTATTTAAATGGGATGGTTATAGTTTTAAATTCTACAAAAAAGTTATTTATTAGCCATAACCTTTAATCAAACTTTGCAAAAATTACCTAACCTAAATAATCGCAAAAATATCTATTTAAAACTAGTTAAGGAATGATACCAGCCCATAACAGCGAACAAGAGCCGACCCTACCGCCCCGAAGCAACCTGACAACACAGGGTTACGAGCACCTTCACGCGGAACGTTATTGGCAAGTTTAGTAAATTACAAACAAATAATTGGAGCTAGAGTCCATTAAAAAACCAGGGAGTAATCTGAAAATCCATAAGAGTAGGAACAAAATTAAATTCAAAGTAAAATGAAAAAGTTTTTTTTAATGGTAACATTGTTGCTTTTTTTTGGAGTAACAAACGCTCAGTTGCCAATTGTTTATAGTACCGGTGGAATTAAGGTGATTGATTGGACCAAAGAGAAGAAAAAAGTTAAATTAAACGAAGAAGATAATCCCTTTCTATACGGGAGCGGATGCACGGAAAGTCCAGTGAAAGCAAGTGCCTCATCCACCTTAGCATCACAGGGCACTTCTAATTACAAACCGGAAAATTTATTTGATTGGGATCCTCAAACACCTTGGGTAGAAGGAAAGAGTGATTATGGAATTGGTGAACATTTTCAAGTGGATTTACCATATGGGGGTTCAAATGTGGGTATTTTTAATGGTTATCAAAAATCTTATGATACTTGGAACAACAATTCAAGGGTAAAGAAATTCAAAGTTTATGGTGATGGCAGACCTCTTTGTTATCTTGTGCTTAAAGATTTGATGGGTTGCCAGACATTTGATATCCCTAAAGATAACGAATACGGCATTTACACATTTGAAATTGTGGAATTCTATCCTGGAGTAAAATGGAAAGATGTGGCAATTTCAGAAATTTGTAATATTGGGTGTTGTTTTAATAGCAATACACTTATTCAAGCTGATAGGACACAATTGAATTCAGAAAATTTAAAACCAGGCACTTCAATTTTAACATTAGACATCGATTCTCAAAAAATTATTGAATGTGAAATTTCCAATGTAATTCAAATGAAACATTCAAAAATGATTCGTGTTACAACACAAAATCACTCAATTGAAATTACACCGTATCATCCACTTTACATTCAAGACCAGGGCTTTACCTCATTACTCAAATTAAAAAAAGACCAAAACCTTGATAGCTACGGAAAATTAACGGAAAATTTATGGGTTCTTGTTTGGAATGAAAATGACAAATGTCTGAAATACGAGAAAATAGACAATATTGAATTATTATTTGGCGATTTTACAACATTCTCTATTTTAAGTATTAAACAAGCAAATAATTACATTATGAACGGTTTCGTTTCAACAACTGATTCAAAAAAATAAAGTTATTTTAATGGTTTTCTTTTTATTTATTTGATGAAGTGAATACCCTTCTGAAAAAGCTATCTTCAACGTAAATAGCAAATCAGAACTTTAATACTGATTCGATTATGAAGAAACCAGCCTGTAACAGCGTGTAAGCAATATTGCCTTGTCGTCCCGAAGCTTAAGGACAATACAAGGCAACAACGCCAACACGCAAAACGTTAACGGTAAATTTGAACCTATAATTTATATAAAAATGAAAAAAGTAATAACTATTTTAGGAGCAATATTATTTGCTTCATTTATTCTTTCAAGTTGTGGAGGGAGCAATTCGAAAGAATCTACAGAAGTGGAATCAAACGAGGGGACCAAAACATGCCTTGTTGGATTTGATTGGGTTTATCCGAGTAGAAGCACAACAATTAGCGCGTGGAAGTTTTCGTCAGACGGAACATTTAATTCAAGCACAACTATGTTTGGAGGTATGAGTACATGGGGAAATTGGGAAGTTATTAGTCCTGGAAAAATCAAAATTTCCTATACAAAAACATCTCAAGGAACTATTCCTGATAACCAAATTCTTACGATGTCTTCTTGTGTCAGTATTAAAGTTGGATCTACGGTCTACTTAAAAGACTAAGCCATACAAGAGCACTTAAAATAAATTCGATAAATAATGCTCCTCAGACTCATTTGTGGTTAATCAAAGTTTGTTTCTAAAAATCAACTTTTGGTATTTTTACAATTTTATTCTTATAGAAGACAACAAAGTAATCGCGCTATACAATTTAGTAAATTAAATACCGACACTAAACGGAAGATAAATAGCTTGAAAAATCAAATTCTTATATTAAAAGTATTTGTTACATCGTTTTAAGTTACTTTTTTAATTGAAAGTTAAACCTAATTTTATTTACTATCAAGTTTCGTTTCTTAGATTTACACTATAAATTTTTAGTTAAAAAATGGAACGTCGAAAAGTTTTACGCCTCTTTTTTGTTTCATCTTTAGCAGCAGTTATTGCTCCTAAATTTTCCTTTGCTCAGTTCAATACACTTGAAAAATTAGATTTTTCAAGTTTAGATTTTGGAACAGATTTCAAATGGGGCGTTGCTACTGCAGCATATCAAATTGAAGGGGCACATAATATTGATGGGAAATCACCCTCTATTTGGGATACTTTTTCGCATAAAAATGGGAGCATTAAAACAGGTGAAAATGGCGATATTGCTTGTGATTTTTACCACAGTTATGAGAAAGATCTAGACTTATTAAAGTCCTTGAATATGACTGTTTTTCGCTTCAGTATTGCTTGGAGTCGTATTTTACCAAATGGTAGTGGAACACCAAATCAATCGGGACTTGATTTTTACCATCGAGTGATTGATGCTTGCTTAGCTCGTGGAATAGAGCCTTGGATTACTATATATCACTGGGATTTACCACAAATACTCCAAGATAAAGGTGGATGGAAAAATCGAGATGCTGTAATGTGGTTCTCTGAATATGCCAATTTGCTTACAAAAACCTATGGTGAAAAAGTAAAAAATTGGATGGTATTTAATGAGCCTTCTGCATTTACTGCTTTGGGTTATCTAATTGGTTACCATGCTCCCGGATTAAAAGGGTTAAAAAATTATTTGCCAACTGTTCACCATGTTTGTTTGTGTCAGGCACAGGGAGGAAGAATAATTCGTAAAAATGTCGCTAATGCTAACATAGGAACTACTTTTTCTTGTTCTCACGTGGATGTATTTAAAAGCGAAGAACGAGATGGAAATACAGCAAACCGTTGGGATGTGCTGTTAAATCGTTTGTTTATTGAACCTGCTTTGGGAATGGGGTATCCAACTGAAAGCTTACCGATATTGAGAAAACTTAACAAGTACATTCAACCTGGTGATCTTGAGAAATTACAGTTTGACTTTGACTTTATTGGAGTTCAAAATTATACGCGTGAAGTTGTAAAAGCAAATGCCTTCATACCTTACATGAAAGGATTAGAAATTAAGCCTGTTAAACGCGATGCTAAGGAGATAACTGACATGGGCTGGGAAGTCTACCCAGAGGGAATTTATAAAATCTTAAAACAATTTGCTGCTTATCCTGGAGTCAAAAAAATCTTTGTAACAGAAAACGGTTGCGCTTTTTCAGATGAAGTTGTTAATGGAAAAGTCAATGATACTAAGCGAATTGATTTCTACCAACGCTATTTAAAAGAAGTTCTACGTGCGAAAAAGGATGGTGTAAATATCGGGGGATATTTCAGCTGGACTTTACTTGATAACTTTGAGTGGAGCGAAGGTTTTAAACCTAGATTTGGATTAGTCCACGTTGATTTTAAAACACAAAAAAGAATCATCAAAGATAGTGGCTATTGGTTTAAAGACTTCCTTCTTTCTCCTTAAACATCCGTGCAAAAAAGACCTTGTTTTTATCAAAATAGACATCTGTGTGGAAACGTATAAATTCACCATTTCCATGAAGAGTAAAACCTTCAGATTGAAAGACAGCTAAATGATAATAAGGTAAAACCCATGAAAACCGATGATTTCTTTGCGAAATATGCACTATAATACCCTTTGGACGCAATTCGATATTACTATAAAGTAAGTTTGAATTACGCTGAAGTAAATTTTCAAATCCACGACTATACCCTTTTACACACATTCGGTGTGAACCAATTCCTCCCATTCTTAATCGTACTAAAAGTGAGAAAGGCTTTCCGACAAGTTTATTTATTTTTCTTGCTAAATCTGGTGTTATAGCTGTGCTATCAATTATCATCAACTAAATAACAAAATAGCATTGAAATAGTTTTTATCTATGACTTAGCAAGCTAATTAATATTTTTTTTAGTGCTAAACCGTCAAAAAGTCAAAACTACACAGTTAATAATCTAACATTAGGTTTAAACAATATAACTAAATTTGTATTCTAATTATTATTTAAAAATGACCGAAAAGAAATCGAAGCTAGCAGTATTAAAAACAAAAGAAACAGCAGAAAATGTCGTAGACTTCATCAATAAAATTAGCAAGGAGGAAATGCGAAAAGATAGCCACATTATTTTGGAGATGATGGAAAAAGCAAGTGGAGAAAAAGCAAAAATGTGGGGAAGCTCCATTATCGGATTTGGCAATAAACGCTATAAAAGTCCAACGAGTGGAAGAGAAGTAGATTGGTTTCTTATAGGTTTCTCACCCCGAAAAGCATATTTATCTCTCTATCTTATGACAGATCACAAAGAATATGCAACACAAATAGAAAAATTAGGGAAATTTAAAACTTCTGGGGGCTGCTTTAACATCAAAAAACTTCAAGATATTAATATAGCTATTTTGAAGGGCTTAATAGAAGTATCATTGTAAAATAGAATAATCTACTTCTCAATCTGTGTTAACTTTGAGCTCGATATTAATAGTACGCCAATTTTTTGAAGGGGTTGTTACCTGCTGGATTTCTATTCAGTTGGTTCAATATGAATTAAAACATGTCCTAATTGGGGAATGTCATTTAATAAAGTGTCTTTGAGCTTATGTGCTATTTCGTGACCGTATTTTACTGTAATGTCAGCTTGAACAATTGCGTGTAATTCAACGTGATATTTCATTCCTGCCTTTCTGACAAAACATTTTTCAGTTGCTACAACACCTGCACAGCTTAGAGAAACTTTTCGTATGTCGGCAACAAGGTCGTCATATAGATGCTCGTCCATTATTTCTCCAAGTGCAGGTCTAAAAATTTTATAACTATTGTAAAGTATAAAGCCAGAGGCAAATAATGCCGCCCAGTCGTCTGCTGTTTCATAGCCATTGCCAAAATATAAAGCAATAGAAATTCCAATTAGTGCAGCAATTGATGTAATTGCATCGCTTCTATGATGCCAAGCATCAGCTTTTAAGGATGAACTATTTGTCTCCTTTGCTTTTTGGATAACTAATTGGAATGAAATTTCTTTCCAAATAATTAATGGGATAAGAACAAATAATGTCCAAATTTTGGGAAGTTCGTGTGGTGTCCCTATGTTTTTAATGCTTTCATACGCAATGATTGTCGCAGATGTAATAAGAAATCCAACTACCAAAAATGTAATTAAAGGTTCTGCTCGTCCATGACCATAAGGATGATTTTTGTCGGCTGGTCTGTTTGCATATTTTAGTCCGAATAAAACCAAAAAGGAAGAAAAAATATCTGCAGTTGATTCTATTGCATCAGCAATTAGTGCATAAGAGTTCCCAAAAAAACCTGCAAGTCCTTTAATAATTGCAAGACTTGCATTTCCAACGATACTAAAATAAGTAGTTCTTATTGCTGTTTGTTCGTTGGTCATTGTTGTCTTTTGGGGTTTATAGGTTTGTAATTGCAACATCGGTTTTGTAGAATTTTCCGTCACTCGATTTTAATTTCAGTTGGTTACAAACTGTAACCAACTGAATCCCTTCTGCTTTGAGCCTAGTTTTCAATACACTCCAATATTTTCTTGGATTAAGACTTTCAGTGAGAATTGCTATTACATCCACAATGGAAAAATACCAACGTTCTTGGGCTTCGTCCCAATGGCTTCTTACCTGTTTATCTTCAAATATTTTTAAACTACTCTTTTTTCTCTTTTTTTTCTTTTTCACTTTCTCCTTTGTAAAAAGGTTAGCTGTGTACTTCTCGTATAGTTCAAATAAAAACACCATTCTGTTGGACTCGCTGGTAAATGCTTGTGCTAAGTTAGCATAATTTAATTTATTGCCGATAAGGAAAAACTCAAACCGTTTCGCGATCTTCTTCGCTCTCACTTTTCACACTCAGGCTTAGAAAAGCGCATCATAATAAGAGTATGAGTTGGAGAGCGAGTGTTGAGCGGAAAAGAAAAGCTCAAACCGTTTAGTGATCTTCTTTGCTCTCACTTTTCACACTCACGCTAAGAAAAGGGCATCATAATAGAGTATGAGTTGGAGAGCGAGTGTTTAGGGAAAAAGAAAAAGCGCTGTTACTTTCGTAACTGCGCTTTTCCTTGTAGAGAGGAGTCTCGAATTATCGAACTAGATTTGGGAGGGTTTTGAGGATATTATCTTACTAAATACACAAATCCATGTCCAATTGTCCCTGTTTCAGTTGTGAATTTATAGGTGTAAACCCCATCAGAAAGCTCCTTTCCAGACGTATCTTTTCCGTCCCAATTGTTTTGGTAATTTGATGATGAGAAAACGACATTCCCCCACCGGTTTAGAATGATTACCTCTGTGTTTGCTGATAAATTTTCAATTTCAAAAAGATCGTTCGTACCGTCGAAATTTGGGGTAAAGACATTGGGAAATTCAAATGGCAGAACCGGTATTATGGTATCTGAGCAATCAACCACAGTTATATTCTGAGTAACGGTTTCTGTGTAGCAATCAAATTGAACAATAGCATTAATCTGATACGTTCCTGCTTCAGAAAATAGATGACTTGGGTTTAAAGACGAAGAAATATTACTTACTCCAGAATTTGGATCGTCAAAATTCCAATTTATTTGATTAATCGGTGATGCTGTTGCAACAGAAAATGAAATATCGCTTTGTAAACACGAATCAGGAAGAAATGTTATGGTTGAGTTAGCCGCAAATCCTCCAAGTGGGACTTGAGCAGGCAAACCGAGTTGACATGTTGCAGGACTGAAACTGACGGCATTTACTACGTAACCACAACCTAACCCCAATAAATTAGGATTTGAGATTTCATCCAACCTTGCGGTATTTCCTATGGCAACATACAATCTATTGTTTGGGGCTTCTTCGATTTGAAAACAATAATTATTGTTGGGTTCAAGTAGGGGAGAATAAATCAAGGTAATTGAAGAAGCTATAGCAGCCGAAGTATAGGTACTCAGGTCTAATTGATACACAGAATTCATATTTGTGTAGTAAAATTTTGACCCATCGGGAGAAAAACAAGCTCCATACTTTCTGAGAAAAGGTGGATTTGAATCATCTGTAACATTGATCGTTAGTGGGTTACTTACAACTCCCGTTGTCTTGTTGAAATCGAAAAATTCTATGCGATCACTCCAATCCACAGGCATACCGATCCGGTTTCCATCGGGAGATGCGTCCATTGCTCCTGACCAAGCTTCATTCGCCCCGAAGGGAGCACTCGCAAAATTTGAACCCACTGTACTTACAACAGGTTGTGCAGTAACACCACATACATCAATTTTCCAAGCTAAAAATTCATTCAAACTTTTTTTGTGCGCAATCACCCAAAAACCTTGTATTTCGTTACTTCTAATAACAATCAATTTTTCGGTCAAGTCATTTGCCAGGGGTGTATTCACAGATGCAACTTGTACATCTCCAAGACCTCCATTAAGGGTCATATCTACGATGCTGTATCTTAATCCATTATCAGCAAGCGGATTAACGGATTGAGCTTCCAACTCTTCTAGTGTAAATAAATAATAACGCTGGTTATCTTCAGGAAAAGGTACGATCAAAGCTCCTTGTGTGCATGAATTAAAAAATCCACCCAGCAGATTTGAACCATTTGGCATAACCTGATTGTTTGTGTTCCAGACCTTTCTGCCATCTGTATAGAAAAGGATTTGTCCCGTGGAAGGATCTGATACACTTGCCGTTGATTCATTTGAGTTGATGGCTGCATTGCTCGAACCTACTGGGATTGGCCCTGAAAAATTGACTCTGGCTCCGTAGCCGAATACCCAATTATTATTTTGTAATTGTCCAAAAACAGTCGGTATTCGTAGTATGAAAATTAGGAAAAGAAAAAGGGAATATCTTTTTAAAATGAGCATATAAATCATCGAATTAAATGCACAAACCCATGACCAATTCCTCCAATTTCCGTCTTAAATTTATATGTATAAACCCCATCAACCAACTCTTTTCCTGATGTATCTTTTCCATCCCAATTATTTTGGTAATTTGATGATGAGAAAACAACATTTCCCCACCGGTTTAGAATGATTACTTCCGTGTTTTCGGGTAAATTTTCAATTTCAAACAAATCGTTTATACCGTCACTGTTTGGAGTGATTACGTTCGGAAAAGAAAAATCAGTTTCGTTGGTAGGATCATCGTCACAATTTTCAAATTCTATAATCAGTTGATCAGCACATGTATCACCCTCCCCACAAGTTCCAGAAATGAAAGTCAAAGAAGTGACATTACCAAAAATTTCATCACACAACACACTTCCTAATTGCGCTCCGGTCTGTTTATCTATTTCAACCAATGTTGCTGACGGACTTACAGCCCACAACTTGTTTTGTATTTCATCAAAGGCAAGACCGCGCATTCCCGAGGCAGTGATTCCAATCAAGGAAATGGACGCATTGGATGGATTGATCTGATAGAGTTTGCCGTTGTCTGTTATTCCATAAAGCAGATCTAAGTCCGGGTCATATGCTAAACCGTTAATTCCGTCGTCAGGCGTGTAGAAAAATCCATCATTAGCCACAAGATTCAGATTTCCGATTGTATCAAGAGCACCAGTCACTGGATTTATGCTGTAGAGCAATTGATCTAATAATTGCCCGGAATTGATTTCGGACATCCCGACAGCGTAGAAAATGTCGTTTTCATTGTCGTATTCCCCGGCATAAAACTGATGGTTCGGGTAGCTAAAAATGTCGACAACAGTTCCTGTCGTTGGATTGATACTCGATAGCATTGGAGTGGTAACTATATTTGAAAGGCCGTATAAGAGACAATCTGCAGATCTAAATCCCATAGCCGTCCAGTCTTTTCCCGTGTTTTCCTGAATAGAGTCGATACTTCCATCTAACGGATTGATGTAAAACAAAATGTCCTCACTGGAATGATCGTAGGCAAGAAGTCCGGAAGGTACAGTTGTTGTAGACACCAGAGATACCTCCAAACCAATTAGCGAGGAACCGGAATTGTATTCATTTTGTGATGGGATATAAAGAGGATTTGCAACGGTATTGGAAGGTAAAAAAGTCCCACTTCCAGACCATTCTAAATTACTTATGTTCTGAAAACCACTCAAATCAGCTCCCAGCTGAATGGTATCATTCAAACATGCTGTAATAGGGTCTCCCAATTCGAAACCTTCACAAAGAGAAGGTGATTCACACGGCAATACAATTATCTGATCACTCCCAAAGCCACATGTACTCGTTACTGTGGCACTGAAAATCCCAGGACTTGTAACGGTGTAAAATTGACTAGTATTTGTAGACGCATCTCCACCCCACGACCAAGATGTTCCTTCACCAGCATTTAACAGAAGTGTATCTCCTTGACATAGATAAACAGTGTCTGGACCAAATTGAATCTGAGCATCGTAGTTGTTATAAAAAATCCAAGAAGGGAAATTGGGGAGAGTGTAAAAACCTATCGAAAGAATGCCATCATTCGGGAAGGATAAAACGCCAGAAAAGACCGTTGGGTCTGAAGTATTTGGGCAATTAATCGTTCCCAAAAGCGTTGTAAAACCGAAACTTTGTTCGGTGAAATAGATTTTTCCATCCGAAGCTAATTGCAAATACAAACCATTGAAGTTTTGCACAATAACCTGAGCGGTTGATTCCACGGTTTGTCCCGTTTGAGAAGGGGCAAGTACGTTGTATTGCACCAAATTAGACACGAACGTATTTGGATCGAAAATGCTTGCATATAAATAAAGTCCATTCGGAGAAAACTCAAAATTGTAGTCCGACGCAGCTCCCAAATCACCTTCAAGGGTGAGTACACCTGTCGACAAATTGAAGTCATAAAGTCCAGCGGGTGTCATCACTTTGTTGCAGCAAGGTGCTCCAACGCCACTCTGGGTTGGGCTAGACTTGATGATACCAAACCCACTGTAAACTGCTGGGTAAGGATAGACACCAGCAAGTTGAACACCGTTTTGAGTGACACTGTAAACTCCGATACCGCTTGTATCTTGATTGATTAAAATCCAGTAGTCTGTTCCATTTGAATGGCGAATCGCACAAATCCCTTCGTAAGAGTAATCATATACTTGAACATCCGCTTCAACAACATCTCCCAAACCACCATTTAGAGACATGTCTATTTTAAAATAGCGCAAGCCTCTGCCGTTTGGTTCTGAAGGAACTACCCCGTCACCATCAAATTCAAGTTCTTCCATCGTAAAAAGATAATATACATTTGGTTCTCCGGGAGCAGGCACGACAACAGATGACTGTGCAGCGCTCCAACCTCCGCCTTCAGTCCCTTGCATGTCATACATAACTTGGTTGTTCTTGTTCCAGATTTTACCTCCGTCTTGCCCACTTGCTGGTAGTCTTCCTCCGCCATTTGAATAGAAAAGCAAGTTGCCATTTTCATCACAATAGGAGGTACATCCTTCGTTAGTATACATCTGACTGCCTGAGGTTTGTACGGGAGATCCACTATTAAAATCCAAGCTGTTACCTATCCCAAAATGCCAAACATTAGCCTCCTTTTGGGCAAATGAAGCGCCAAAAAAGAGCAAACATATGAGTAAGATTGGTAGATTCATCGCATTAAATTTATATGACCAGAAGTTGATTTTGGTTTATCCTGATTTTTAAGTATGTAATTAAGTTTATACGTGTAAGTGCCAACCGTTGCTTTTTCACCTTTTGATCCAACACTTCCATCCCATCCAATTTCTGGATCGTTTGACACAAATATCAACTCTCCCCAACGGTTGTAAATTTCTAATTGAAAATTGCTTGTTTCAATACCATAGCCATATATGTTGAATAGGTTATTAAATTCATTCCCATCCGGGGTAAAGGAATTGGGTATGAACAAGGTGTAATTTTCAAAAACAGTAATGGTTCCAAATATTGTATCAGAACAACCGTTAGCATTACTCACAGCCAATTGAACCTCGTAATCTCCTCCAGTATTATTCGGAAATAAGAATTCAGGATTTTGTACAAAACTTGTTTCTACGGAAGGTGGGACATTGAACGTCCAATTCCATGAACTTATCTCACC
>JBIKNN010000003.1:0-273309 GCA_044358575.1 Crocinitomicaceae bacterium | reverse complement strand
AGTTCAAGACGCTATTGCAGAGTGGAAAGTAGTATTTGATAGAAACCCATTTGAGAGCGCCTTTAAATTATCAATTGAAAATGCGTTAAGCACGAAATTAGAGGTCCAAATAGTAAGCTCATCAGGACTATTAATCTCTACTCGTTATGTTCCAATAGATGATCTAGGTGAGGCACAATTTGGAGAAGATCTAACGCCAGGAGTTTATTTTGTGCTTGTAAAGCAAGAAAATAATCGCCAAACACTGCGAATGATTAAGTATTAGTAATGCTTAAATGATTTTATGTTTTGCCATTGAAATAATTTAAAATAATAAAAAATTTAAGTTAGTTATAGGTAATAAACCTTGTTGATTTCTTTGCATATTTTTTTAAATTGGAAAACATCTAAGTTTCCAAAACAAAGAGATTTTGTACTTTTAGAGAATGTTATCAAAATTACCAGATGTTGGGACTACTATCTTCACCACTATGTCAAAAATGGCAGGAGATTATAATGCGATAAATCTTTCTCAAGGATTCCCAAACTTTCCTACGGATGAAATCTTAATAGATTTAATAAGGAAAAATGCAGGTGCAAATATTCACCAATATGCTCCAATGGTGGGACTACCAAGTTTATTAGAAGGGATTTCAAACTTGGTTCATAAATGTTATACAAGGGATTTAAATCCAATAGAAAATATTTTGGTTACTGCAGGAGCAACTCAAGCTATTTTTACAACAATTCAAGCGTTAGTTCACAAAGATGATGAAGTTATTATTTTAGATCCAAGTTATGATTGCTATGAGGCACCGATTATTCTTGCAGGAGCTAAGCCAATAAGAATTCCTTTAAATGATTTATTTCTACCAGATTGGGAAAATATATTAAAGCAAACAAATGATAAAACACGCTTAATTATAACAAATAATCCACATAATCCAAGTGGATCAGTTTGGTCAGAAAATGACATTCATTTACTAGAAAAACTAATCTTAAAACACCCGAATTTAAGTGTTTTATCGGATGAAGTATATGAATTTATAACCTTTGAAAAACCTTATTTTTCTGTTAATTCATCAGAGATTTTAAGAGATCGATCAGTAGTTGTTTCTTCGTTTGGAAAAACATTCCATATTACAGGCTGGAAAATTGGCTATATAATTGCCCCAGAAAAATTAATGATAGAAATAAAAAAAGTACATCAGTTTTTAGTTTTTTCAGTGAATAGTCTGGCCCAAGCTTGTATAAGTGAGTATTTGAAAGTGACAAAAGTAGAATCCTTAGGTGACTTCTATAAAATAAAGCGGGACTTTTTCAGAGAAAAAATGAAAAGTAGTCGTTTTGAATTATTTCCCTGCGACGGAACCTATTTTCAAATAGCTTCATATAAATCTATATCAAGTGAAAACGACCTTGATTTTAGTAAGCGTTTGATAAAAGAATTTGGCGTGGCGGCGATTCCTTTGTCTGTATTTAACGGAAATCAAGACGACCAAAAATTAATTCGTTTTTGTTTTGCAAAAGATGAACAAACACTGATTTCAGCAACAGAGCGCTTATGCAAAATTTAGGAGAGACTATTTTTCGAGTTGATCAAGAAGGTAAAATACCATATCTAAAAAAAAATCATAAATCTAACAACATTTTTTTTCTTTTATTCGTAAAAATGATAATCTCTAATTAATAGTTAAATTACTTGAAAAAAAAAATATATATAATTTCAGGAGAAGCTTCTGGCGACTTACATGCAGCAAATCTAGTTCATGAATTAAATAAAATTTCTAGTGATTTAGATTTTAGGGCTTGGGGTGGAATTAGATTGAGAAATGAGGGTGTAAAGATTGAAAAAGATATTCGTGATATCGCTTTCATGGGTTTTATTGAAGTGTTATTAAATATTCGTATTATTTTTAAGAATTTAAAACAGTGTAAAAAAAACTTACTTGATTTTAAGCCAGATATTCTGATTCTTGTAGATTATCCAGGATTTAATTTGCGAATTGCTAAATGGGCTAAAAAACAAGGGATTACAATTTTTTATTATATATCTCCTCAAATATGGGCTTGGAAGCAGTCTCGAATTCACACTATAAAAAATACAATTACGAGAATGTATTGTATTCTTCCATTTGAGAAAGACTTTTATGCAAAATTTGATATGCCTGTAACTTATCTTGGTCATCCTCTTCTAGATGAAGTGAAAAGATTTAAGGATTCAAATTGTGATACAAATTTTGGAGAAAAGATTATCGCTATTTTACCAGGGAGTAGAAAACAAGAAATTGAGCGTAAACTTCCAATAATGTTAGCAGCAAGCGCAAAATTTCCTGAATATAGTAGCATAGTTGCTTGTGCACCAAACTTAGATATTACTTTTTATGATAAGTATAGAGCTGACAATGTTATTTTTATTGAAAATAATACTTATTCTTTACTTCAAAAAGCGGATGTTGCTATTGTTACTTCAGGAACAGCTACATTAGAGACGGCTTTGTTTAAAGTCCCACAAGTTGTTTGCTATAAAACTTCTAGAATTTCATATTTAATCGCCAAGCAATTAATAAAGATTAAATATATTTCTTTAGTTAATTTAATCTTAGAAAAGGAGGCCATTGTTGAACTTATTCAAGATGATTGCTCAACTCATAATATAGTAAGAGAGTTAGAGAAATTACTTTTAAATAAAATTGAAAATAATAGAGTGAAATCATGTTATAATGATTTGATTTATTTGTTAAAGGATGATGGAGCAAGTAAAAGAATTGCGGAGGATATGTTACAAAACATCAAATTTGAAGGCAAATGAAAAAAATCATCTTATTTTTTTTTCTTCTTCTAAATTGTGGTATTTATTCACAAAAAATTAGGATTGGTCTTTTTGCTGAACAAAAAATTACTTCTCTCAAAATTATTTTAGCTTCAGGTAATTATCTTTTGGTTTCAGATACTTCTCAAGAACAAATATATACTTCTGACACAATTGAATTTAAAGTTTTAGATAATAATCAGTTTTCGATTTATATAAATCAAAAACTACATTCTAATAAAGATAGGCTTGAGCTAGTTCAATCAAATAATTTATCTTTTCTTGATTTTACGCCTATATATCCTAAATTAAAGACTCGTTCATATAATGGAGATTTTGAAATATTAGTTATTAATGGTTTCATAAAAATAATAAATAATATAGAGATGGATTTATACCTAAAGGGTGTTTTAGAATCTGAATCTGGATTAGGGAGACCTATAGAATATTATAAAGTTCAATCTATTATTAGTAGAACATATGCTTTAAAGTATTTCAAAAAGCACCAAAAACAAAATTATAATTTATGCGATAGAGTACATTGTCAAGTTTATTTAGGCAAAGGAAATTTTGATTTAATAATTGACTCTGCAATATCAACAACTACTGGAATTATAATGTTGGATAATAATAAGATGCTTGCACCTACATTTTTTCATGCAAATTGTGGTGGTCAGACAAGTGAGACAGATTTGATTTGGAAAGAAAAAATACCATTCTTGAAATCTATCCAAGATACGTTTTGTACAAAAACAAAACAAGCTAATTGGCAAAAAACAATTCCTTTGAAAAAATGGACAGATTTTTTAGTAAAAAAATATAAATTCCCTATTTCAGATAGTATAAGTATGCAACTTCTAAATAAGTTTCAACAGCCTAGCCGATTGACTTTTTATTTAGATCCGATTTATAAAATACCTTTGAATGAATTGAGAGATGAGTTTAAATTGAAATCAACATTTTTTTCAGCTGAAATTATAGATGAAAACATTCTTTTGCAAGGAAAAGGCTTTGGTCATGGTGTAGGCTTATGCCAAGAGGGCGCTATAAATATGTCAAAATTAGGGTACAAGCACGAACAGATTTTAAATCACTATTTTAATGGTATGTATTTAAATAAATATTAGAGCCCTGCTTTTATTTATAACTTATAACAAAAATTTCTTCATTGTCTTTTTTAAAGAATTTTTTCGATCGAGCATAGGATTCTAAATAATTAATGTGATTTAATTTTTTATAAATATCCTTACTTATTATTAACTGATTATGCATTTCGTCTCTTTGTTCTTTTAAGTTATTTAATTTATTTTTTTGAGAAATAATTATAAAAACATCAAAATCATCCAAAAATAACGTGTAAACAAAAAAGATAAAGATCGTTAGAAAATATTTATTTTTTAGATTTGAGACTATACTTTTCACAGAACAAGTTTAAGTAATAAGCAATTTAAATATCTAATTAATAGTTTAAGTTTTTAAAAGTAAATTGTTTATTAAATTGTTTTAGAAAGGTGCTAGTTAAGGCAATGAAATTTATTACTTAGGATTTTCTGAGCAACTATTTAAAAAATTAGTGAAAAAATCCTCAAAATCTTCTTCTGTATCAAACCATTGAACAACTGAATTATAAATTCCACATGCATTTTTATAGCTTTTATCTTTATCTTTAAGGTATAATACTTGAGCGCTCAAAATAATTCCAATTCGAAGTGCTGCTAAATCTGTTTCAGTATAACCATCAAGATTTTTGAGTTTATTTAAATTAGGAATTTCTGCTTTATAAATAGCATTAGCTTCTTTAATTTCTTTGGCATTGTATCTAATTGCAGCCTCAAGGAAACGATATGCATTTGGATTTTTTGTTATTAAAATAGATTGCTCAATTCCTTCAATTAATTCTGCCTTATTTTCTTCAATACCCTCTTTCTTATCAATGTCTTTCAAATTCTTATCACTAAGTTTTTTAAAAACGGAATAACCGTCATTTTCATCAAGTCTATTTAATATACCCTGAAGAAAAATTTCATTTTGAAATTTTGCCAACCACATTTTATGAATTGGCATATTTAAGATTCCGTTTTGATCCATTTCAATTGCCTCAGATAGGGAATTTATTGCTTCATCATACGGATCACTGACTAAAGTCTGTTTCACATCATCAAGGTATAATGCAAAATATCCTTTTGCAAGAAAAATAAGAGGGGTTGGATCTTCTGCGTATTTAGGCTTTACCCTAAAGTCATCTGCTCTTTTTATTAGTTTTAAAAAATCACGGTCTACAAAAAGCTGTGTCAATTCATCTAAGTTATTTGTGACGGTGATAAAACCCTCTTGTTCATTTATAGCTACATCTTCTTCCAATTCCTCGTCTTCACCTTTTTTAATTGGTAATTTAAATGAATAAGTCCCTTCAATATAAACATCATAATTACCAATTTTCTTAAATTCTATTTCAATAGTTTTATCATTTAATGTTCCTGAAATAATTTTCCAATCTTTCCCTTCAACTCCAGATATTGACCATAGTATAGATACTTTTGTTGTGCCCATCAAATTAAATTCTGAGTCTAACTTAACAATATTTGCATTCACCTTAGTTTCGTCAAGTACTAGAACATTTTTTGTTGCTGTAAAAGAAATACTGGGTAGTTTTTTTGGATTTGGTTTTTGAGCAAAAGAAAAACTGTTAATTAAAATAAATCCAATCAACAAAAAAAGTGATTTGATTATTATCCTTTTTGTTTTCATAATATAGTTTTTGATTAAAAATCAATTTATGTGCCGAATTTACAAAATTTATTGATGACTTTTAATTAGTAAGCGCAAAATATCCTGAGCTGCCTTTGAAATCTTAGTTCCTGGGCCAAAAATACCGAAAACCCCTACGTCATTTAAATAATCATAATCTTGTTTTGGAATAACGCCTCCAACTACAACCATAATATCAGACCTGCCAATTTTCTTTAACTCAGATATAACGGCTGGAACTAATGTTTTATGACCCGCAGCTAATGAGGAAACTCCAAGAATATGAACATCATTTTCTACAGCTTGTTTAGCTGCTTCAGCAGGTGTTTGAAAAAGAGGTCCTATATCAACATCAAATCCAATATCAGCAAATGAGGTGGCGATTACTTTTGCTCCTCTATCATGCCCATCTTGTCCCATTTTTGCAATCATAATTCTTGGTCGCCGTCCTTCTAAATTGCTAAATTCTTCAACAAGTGCCATTGCATTTTTAAAATCGTCATCTTTCATAGCTTCTTTTGAATAAATTCCACTTATTGTTCTAATTGTAGCAGTGTAGCGACCATAGACATTTTCAAGTGCGAGAGATATTTCACCGAGTGTACATCTTTCTTGCGCGCAACGTACAGCAATTTCAAGTAAATTTCCATTTTTGGTTTTAGCACAATTTTCCAATTCTTCAAGCAAGCTAAGAACTTTTTTATTATTTCTTGTTTCTTTTAATTTTTTTAAGCGAATTAATTGTGCTCTAGTCACTTTTTCATTGTCTACCTCAAGTATTTTTATTCCTGTTTCATCCGAATTTAAATATCCGTTTACACCAACAATTATTTCTCTTCCGGAGTCAATTCTTCCTTGTTTAATAGCCGCAGCTTCTTCAATCCTCATTTTCGGAACGCCTGTCTCAATTGCTTTTGCCATTCCTCCCAATTCCTCAATTTCCTGAATTAAGTTCCATGCTTCTTTTGCTAAATCATCTGTTAAGGTCTCACAGTAATAACTTCCCGCTACAGGATCAATAAAACTCATTATGCCAGTTTCTTTTTGAAGAAATAGTTGCGTGTTTCTTGCGATTCTTGCTGAATAATCTGTTGGTAGTGCGATTGCTTCGTCTAGTGCATTCGTATGTAATGATTGTGTTCCTCCTAAAGCCGCAGACAATGCTTCAATACATGTTCTTGCTATATTATTATAGGGATCTTGTTCTGTTAATGACCAACCTGAGGTTTGACAATGAGCTCTTAGAGCAAGAGATTTTTCATTTTTTGGTTCAAATTTTTTGACAAGTTTCGCCCAAAGCAATCTTCCCGCTCGTAGTTTTGCGATTTCTAAATTATGGTTCATTCCAATTCCCCAAAAGAAACTTAGGCGAGGGGCAAATTCATCTATCTTTAATCCTGCCTTTAATCCTGCTCGAATATATTCTAATCCATCTGCTAGAGTATATGCTAATTCAATTGCTGCAGTTGCACCAGCTTCGTGCATGTGATATCCAGAAATAGAAATACAATTAAATTTTGGCATTTTTCGACTTGTAAACTCAAAAATGTCTGCAATTATTCGCATGGATGGAGTAGGTGGGTAGATGTAGGTATTCCGGACCATAAATTCTTTTAGAATATCATTTTGGATTGTTCCAGAAAGTTGTTCCATTGAAACTCCTTGTTCCATAGCTGCTGCAATATAAAAAGCCATAATGGGAAGTACGGCACCATTCATAGTCATTGAAACTGACATTTGGTCTAAAGGAATTTTATCAAATAAGATTTTCATGTCTTCAATTGAATCTATTGCCACACCAGCTTTTCCTACATCGCCAAGTACTCTTTCGTGATCGGAATCATACCCTCGATGTGTTGCTAAATCAAATGCAACTGATAAACCTTTTTGACCAGCTGCTAGGTTTTTTCGATAAAATTCATTTGATTCTTCTGCAGTAGAAAACCCTGCATATTGTCTAATTGTCCATGGTTTTGTCAGATACATCGACGCATACGGACCGCCAATAAATGGTGCAAAGCCAGAACGATATGCTAGGTGTTTTATTTTCTTTAAATTATCTCTACTGAAAGATGAGCGAATAGTAATTTCTTCAGCGCTTTTAACTAAACTAATTTCTGGTTTAGCAAGTTTAAATTCTTTAAATGGAATTGTATTAAATTTTATTCGCTTCATTTTTTCTGAAATTCTTGTTCGAGAATTAAGTAAGGTATTCCGATATATTCTTTGGTGTCAGTCCATTCTGCTGAACATAAATTTTCGGAGAGTAAAGTATTTATTCCAATGTATTCTTTTTGATTTGTTTTAACTGCTTCAATTCGCATACTACGTTTGAGGGAAATATCACTTGAAATTTTATTGATTTTTTCATTGCTTCTAAGGACATTAAATTTTTCTAATTCAGTAAAATAAACCCAAGATTTTTCAGAGATTTCCTCGCATAAACCTTCGATTACATGACTCCCGTTTAAAGGTTCATAGACAGAACTAAAATTAGCTTCTTCCTTAAGAATTATTGGTATGTTTAATGCTATTCTTTGGTGTAGTGTTGAGGATTTCTGATTTGAGAAATTATCGCAAGGGTGAACAATAATACCATTAACTCCAGCATTAAGGGCCGCCATTGCTTCACTGGTCTGTCTCAAAAGATTAGAATCGATATCTTTTAATGATTTATTTATCCAGCCGATATTGGCAGTAATAATAGGCTCAAAATTTTTGATCCCATACGAATGAGAAATTTGTTGAATTAACCATTTTAAGGCCTTAATTTTTGCTATTTCTATGAAATAATTTTGACCAATTCCAACATTAAAATGAATTAAGTGAACAAAGTCATGAATTGAATTTCCTTTTTCAAGTTCAATTGAAAGTAATTCATGAAAAGTAGAAAGTATAATTCCAATTTGCTGATAGCAATTTGCGCCAATTTGCTCTATTTCAAAGCCGTTTATTTCAAAACAAGGTATTTTTAATGAATAGCTTTCAAGAATTTCCTTAAAAGCACTAAAATTTATAGCAAGTGGATCTATTTTTAAAAAAAAGAATTGAAGTTTCTTTGGATCTATATATTCTAGAAAAGAGGCTAATTGTTCAGGTGTTTGAAAAGCAATATGTGAAAAAATATACTGAAATTCAATGGTGTTAAATAAAATTTCCCAGGCTATATTTGTTTTTTTTTCAATTTTAAATTCAATAAAGTCTGCACCTTGCATCAAGACTTTTAATATCTTTTTATTTGCTTCCTTTTCGTTGAAAACAGAGCAGGAATAACCATTTAAGAAGCTATTTTTATCTTTTGGATTTGTTATGAAGGATTTGGAGGAAGTTTGGGTTACATCAAATAAAATTTCTTCGATTTCATCGTTGAAAACTATTCGAGAATGATTTTCTTTTAGTTCCTTTTTTATCTGATTTCTCCAAGTTGACAAATCAACATGAATAAATTCGATTTTTTCGTCCCTCATTCTACGATTTTAGATTGCACCTTCAAAGATACTAATAAGGAATATATAATTTTCGCTCGAAAATTTATTTTGTTTGTAAAATAATTTCATTTATCCTTTTTGTTTAGTCTAATTTGCTTAATTTTCAAGCAAAAATAAAACATGAATTCAGTTCTAAAAAAGTCTCTACTATTAACTTTTTTAAGTTTATTTTTTTGCATTACTACAATAGCTCAAGGATATCAGTCAATGGGAGCAAGGTCAATGTCTCTTGCTAATGCAAGTGTTGCTATTGAGGATGTTTGGGCTTTTCATCATAATCCAGCTGCCTTAGCTGAAATAAAAAAGCTTGGTTTTGGTATTTCTTACGAAAATAGATTCTTGCTTAAGGAGCTGCAATCACAAGGTTTAACAGCTGTTATTCCTCTTAAAAGTGGTGTTTTATCAGTGGGCGCTCAGAGTTTTGGTTATACTGAGTTTAGGACATATCGTTCTGGATTAGGGTACTCATTAAAACTAAGTGATTTTTTAGCCCTTGGGGTTCAATTAAATCACCATCTAGTTCGAATTAATTCTTTTTATGGTTCTAATCAAACATTAACAGGTGAAATTGGCTTACTTGCAAAAGTCAATGAGAATCTGAAAATTGGTGTCAGTGTTTTTAATATTTCTCGAAATAAGTTGTCGGAATTCAAAGAAGATAGATTTACTACTTTACTTAGAATTGGAACAGGATATAAATTATCTAAAAAACTATTACTTTTATGTGAAGCGGAAAAAAATGTGGATTTCCCCCTTCGTTTTAAATCAGGAATTGAATACCAGCCAATAGCTGATTTTTATATCCGTGGTGGTTTTGCAACAGAACCTATTGAATATTCTTTTGGTGTGGGTTATTGCTATAAGAAGAACTATAAACTAGATATTGGTTCGGCTTATAATCAATTTCTTGGTTGGTCGCCACATTTTTCTTTTACTGTTCAAATGAACTAGTATGCGGATTCTTCTTTGTCTTCTTATTTTATTTTCCTATTCGAAATTTTTTGGACAAGAACGCAGTGAAGTTATTCAGCAACGAATAGAATTTATATCTGAGCAATTGCAGTCAGAAGATTTAGACCTTACAAATTTCATTGAGCAACTTAATTATTATTATGATAATCCCATTAATATAAATACTACAACAGGCGAGGATTTAGATGAATTAAATTTATTATCGTCCGTTCAAATTAATGATCTTTTATTACATCGTAAAGCCTTTGGTAAGTTTATGACAATTTATGAATTGCAAAGTTTAAAATATTGGGATTTAAATACAATCCAACTTGTTATTCCATTTATTCGAGTCGATGAACGTTTGGATAATTTAAATATTACATTGAAAGAAGCTTTGAAAGAGGGGACTTATGAGCTTTACTTGCGTTATCAGCCAACGATAGAAGAAAAATCAGGTTATGCTTCAGTTTCAGATTCCATCAAACAAGTAAGTAACAACTACTATTTTGGAAATTCTGATCGTTACTATTCTAGATTTCGCTATACATACAAAACAAATATCAGTTTAGGATTTACAGCAGAGAAAGACGCTGGAGAATCTTTTTTTAGTGGAGCACAAAAAAATGGTTTTGATTTTTATTCTGCACATTTATTTTACAAAGGTGGAAAGTATTTAAAATCCTTTGTTATTGGGGATTATCAAATTCAAATTGGGCAGGGATTAAATCTTTGGTCGAGTTATGCTTTTGGCAAAACATCTGACATAGCAACGATGAAAAAAAACGCAATTCCGATTAGACCATACGCTTCTGTTGATGAGTCTAGATTTCTAAGAGGCGCAGCAGTTGACCTAGCCTATAAAAATATCTCTCTGCTCTTATTTGCGTCTGCAAAGAAAGTGGATGCTTCAAGTGTTGCTGATTCAAGTTTTGATGACCTTGAATTTATAAGTACAATCGATTTATCGGGATTGCATCGAACAAATCGAGAGATTTCAAAAAGAAATGGTTTAACAGAATTTATTTCTGGTGCGAATTTAAGGTATGTCAAAAATTCTTTTCGAATTGGAACTTCTTTTGTATATCAGGGTTATGATAAGCCATTTGTAAAGCCATTACAAGTATACAATCAATTTGATTTTAGAGGTCAGAGTAATTTTTCATTTTCTGGTGACTATAATTATGTATATCGAAATATAAATCTATTTGGAGAAGTTTCTCATAATTTTTTCGGTTCAGATCAAGAAAGAAAAGGACTAGCAATGTTACACGGCGCTTTGATTTCACTTGATTCACGTGCAAGTATAGGTTTACTTTATAGAAACTATAGTTATGATTATCAGACATTTTACAATGCAGGTTTTTCTGAAGGGAGCAATACGCAAAATGAAAAAGGATTATATACTGGCCTGAAGATTAAATTAAATTCTGTTTGGTCTTTAAATGCCTATGCTGATGTTTTCCAATTTCCTTGGATGAAGTATTTGGTCGATGCGCCATCAAAAGGTCATGAATTTCTCGTTCAACCAAGCTATAAGCCAAATAAGATTTTTGAGGTTTATGCTAGATTTCGTCAGCAGTTACGCCAAAAGAATAGCCGTGAATTAAATAATACTGTTACTGAAATTGAAGATGTTCTTCAGCGGAACTATCGTTTAAACCTTTCCTATACGATTAATGAATTTTTTACTTTAAAATCACGTGTGGAGTATATTACAATTCAAAGAGAGAGCTCTGCTTTTGAAAAAGGAATGTTAATTTCTCAAGATTTTATTTACCGTCCAAAAAGTGCTCCTTTTGATTTAGCCCTACGCTATGCTTTATTTGATACAGATAGTTACGACACCCGTTTGTATTCCTTTGAAAGCAACGCGTTATACGCTTTTTCAGTGCCGGCATATTATTATCAGGGGTCTCGTGCATATTTTCTTATTCGGTATTCTTTTTTAAATCACTTTGATTTATGGATTCGATATGGTGTTTTTATCTACAACAACCGAACTACGATCTCGTCAGGATCAGAAGCAATCCAAGGAAATCGTAAAAGTGATTTCATCATTCAACTGAGGTGGAAACTATAGAATACTTAAGGTTTTTAAAAAATAGTTTTTAATAATTGTAAATTCCTGTAATTTTTTAAAGTAATCTGCGTTTATAATTTTATGAGCGGATTTTTGCTCATTCTCTCTCCATGTCAAACTAGAAAAAAAAGAAAAAATGCAAGTAAACTTATTGTATCACCAAAGCAAAATTCTTCTGGATGATGAGTTTTGTATGATTGAAAAAGCAAAGTTGGATAAGCGAAATTTTGCACCCCTGTATGAAAAGTATCATTCAGCTATTTTTAGATACATCGTTAAACGTGTAGATGAAAAAGAAACAGCGTACGACATTACCTCCATTGTTTTTATGAAAGCACTGACGAATCTTCAGAAATTTGAATTTCGCGGTGTTCCATTTTCTTCTTGGTTATTTCGTATTGCAAAAAGTGAGTTGTATCAATCTTTCAGAGATATAAAGGCACGGAGAACAGTAAACATAGATACCGTTTTTAGTGCCCAAATAATGGAAGAATTTGTTGAGGATTATACTGACGAACAACGAGCTCAACTCATGAGTGCTTTGCACTTACTCAAGCCAAATCAATTACAATTAATCGAAATGCGTTATTTTGAAAAACAATCTTTTCGTGAAATTGGAAATTTTCTTGGAATTACAGAAAACAATGCAAAAGTAAAAACATTCAGAACCCTACTAAAGCTAAAAACTGTTTTCTTAAACATGAAAAAATAATTCATTTTTTTTAAAAGCCCTTTTGTAGGGCTTTTTTTTTGATTCAGATTTAGGGATTATTTTACTTAAGCAAAGTCAATCTCACATTTCTTTTTTACTTTTGTTCATGTACCCATTACTTCGACGCACATTATTTTTATTTGACGCTGAAAAAGTTCATTATTTTACCACCTTTTTACTTAAGTTTCTATTAAAGTTTGGTTTTACACGTATAATTTTCAAAAAATTATTTGTTCTTGAAGATCCAAAATTAGAAAGAACTGTGTTTGGATTAAAATTCAAAAATCCTGTAGGAATGGCGGCTGGCTTTGATAAAAATGCTGAAATGTTTAATGATTTGGCATACTGTGGATTTGGATTTATAGAAGTCGGCACTTTAACCCCTCTTGGTCAATCTGGTAATCCAAAGCCACGACTTTTTCGCATAAAAAAAGATAAGGGCATTTTAAATCGTTTGGGTTTTAATAATAAAGGAGTAGCATCAGCAATACCACGTTTAAAAGTACGGAAACATCCAAATTTAATTATCGGAGGAAATATTGGAAAAAATAAAATCACCCCGAATGAGGATGCTACAAACGATTATGTTTTAGCTTTTGAGCAGCTTTTCCCTTATGTAGATTATTTTGTTGTGAATGTTTCTTCACCAAACACTGCTAATTTGAGAGATTTACAAGAAAAAGAACCACTAACAGCATTGTTGTCTGAATTAAAGAATAGAAATTCGCTCAAAGAAAATCCTAAACCAATTCTTCTAAAGATTGCTCCAGACCTAACAAATTTGCAATTAGATGATATAATTGAAATTGTGCGCTTTACAAAAATTGATGGTGTAATTGCAACAAATACAACAATTGGAAGAGATGATTTAAAAACTGATTCAAAACTTTTAATGCAATATGGTGCTGGCGGAATTTCAGGAAAACCTTTAGCAAAGAGATCGACAGAAGTTATTCGCTATTTACATGATAATTCAAAGGGAGAATTCCCGATAATTGGAGTAGGTGGAATTCATTCTGCAGATGATGCGCTTGAAAAATTAGCTGCTGGAGCAAGTTTAATTCAATTGTATACGGGTTTCATTTATGAGGGACCTGGTATTGTGCGAAAAATTAATGAGGCAATTTTAAAGAAAGAAGCATGAGTGCGATAAAAATTATTGAATGTCCGCGTGATGCAATGCAAGGATTGGAATCTTTTGTTCCAACTGAATTGAAAGTTGAGTACATCAATCTTTTATTAAAATGTGGATTCGACACTCTTGATTTCGGAAGTTTCGTTTCTCCAAAAGCAATTCCTCAAATGAGAGATACAGCAATGGTTTTAGATAAGCTTGAACGAGTATCTTCAACGAAATTGTTAGCGATTATTGCAAACGAAAGAGGAGCAGAGGATGCTTTATGTTTTCCAGAAATAGCTTGTTTGGGATTTCCCTTTTCTATTTCTGAAATATTTCAGCAGCGCAATGCAAATTCGAGTATTGAAGAATCAATTTTGCGCCTTGAAAAAATCCAATCAAAAGTTACAGCTAAAAAAAAGGATTTAATTGTCTATTTATCGATGGGATTTGGAAATCCTTATGGAGAAGTTTGGAATACAGATTTAGTGGTTTCTTGGTCGCAAAAATTAGTTGAGGATTTAGGTATTCACACCTTGGCTCTATCAGACACGATAGGATGTGCAAAATCAGAAGATGTTAGCGCTTTGTTTAACGTTTTATCCAATGAATTTCCTTCAGTTGAGATAGGGGCACATTTTCATACACGTCCAGATACAAGTTCAAAACTAATATCTGCAGCTTACACTGCTGGTTGCCGAAGATTTGATACAGCCATTCGAGGATTTGGTGGTTGTCCAATGGCGAAAGACGATTTAACAGGTAATTTACCAACTGAAGATTTAGTAAGCTGGTTAAACGATTCTGGAATTAATCACCCAATTCAAACTGCAAATTTTAATACCGCTTTTGATTTTTCTTCAAGAATTTTTGAATAAATAATTCACTTATTAAAGCCTAAACTAAAAACATGAATAAAAAACAAGTTTATATCCTTCTAATATTATTGATCATAGCTATAATTGGCGTATTTATTAATAATAAAGTTAATAATAAAAAGAAAAAAGAAAAACCGGAAGTCAATGTTGAAATTCAATTAATTGAAACCGATTTTATTACAAATACTTTTTCAGGAACTACTGAGATTGAATTACTAAAAGAATTAGGTGTTTGTGATTCAACAGCTCCAAATGATAATAATTTAGATCGACCTTCTTGTTCACCTAGATTTTTTAGATTTTTTAATTATAAAAAAAATGCAGAGTTACGAAATAACTTTATTTTGCTTGTTCGATCTGGTGTAAATGGTTTTCCTGCCAGGCGCTTACTTATTTTTGCAAGAGAAAATGGACAATTAGTGAAAACAAATGGATTTATTGGATACATTATCGAGAAAAGAAGAATAAAAAATAAACTCCATGATGACATTGTTATTCGATTTTATGAAAAGTACTATGATCAAAAATATTTTTACAACTGTTTGTTTTCTTGGAAAGATCAACGATACGAATTTGTAAAGTGCGAGGCAATCGGAGCACCGCCAAAAGGCGATGAAGCAATAAAACCAGAATTAATAGATTCAGTTTCATCAGAAATTTACAAGATTTTAATTGAGAAACAGCTTATTTTTTAACGCATACCAAGATTAAAATTTCTCAAATGCCCCCAAACCAAATAATGCGAAATCGTATTTTGCGGGGTCAATAGAATCAAATTTACGAAGTAGTTCTATGAGTTCTTCATTTGTTTTCCAATCATTCTGGGTTCTTTTAAGAATCCCTAATTTTCTGGCAATAGTTCCTGTATGCACATCTAGTGGAATATAAAGTTCTGACGGAGAAATACTTTTCCAAATTCCAAAATCTACGCCTTTTTTTGAATCGCGCACCATCCACCGTAAATACATAATTAAACGTTTGCAGGCAGAATTGGCATTGGGATTTGAAATATGCTTCTCAGAACGCGGAAGATGTGAAGTTTCCAAAAAAACTTGCCGAAAATTAGAAATATAATTTTTTACGCCCTTATCATGAAAATCCCCACAAAAAGCTGACTCAAGATCTCCTGTTTTGTAAATGGTATGTAAGGAGTGAAAAAAGAATTCTAAATCAGAAGTATTAAAGGTGCGATGTACAAATTTAACTTGACTATTTTTTTTATAGTTCATTATAAAATCATAGGGTGAATTCCCCATTATTTCACATATTTTATTTCCATTAGAAATTATACTTTTTCGATTCCCCCAGGCGATTGTAGCAACTAAAAAACCGATTATTTCAATATCTTCTTTCTGAGAAAATTTATGTAGAATTTGAATGGGGTCGTATTTTAAAAATGCAGGATTCTCGTATTGCTCTGCCTTAAAATCAAGAAAATCCTTTAATTCAATTAATTCCATGTGGTAAAAATAGAACAATGTGAATTAAAGGATATCTCAAACTGAATTTAAATTATATTTTTATTTTCTTGGATATTTTTCAGGAATCTCCTGGTTATCCTCGAAACTTGTTCCACACACAATAGTACTGATTTTTAGTATTGATTTAATGTGTAAATCTAACACAGCAGTATAATTGTTTTTTCTGTATCCTCCGAATAAAGCCAATGTTACAGGTAAGGGTTTTCCAATTTCATTAGAGATTTCGTTTACCCAGTTTGCAAACATTTCAGCACATTTTACCCAGTGGTATGTGTCACAGTTCCAGCCTAAATCATCATCCATATGACTGTCAGCACCATGTGCAAACACAACATAATGAATTTCCCCTGATTTAATTCGCTCACCAATCATAACTAATGATCTTGCGAAATCAGCTGTGTACTCCTCGTTTCTCCCTGTTGGATTTATATTACATCCTCTAGGAATCGCCTTATTTAATAGTGGATTAAATTCTCTTGTATCCTCTATGCTGTTTCCAGTATGGCCATCTAAATCGAAATAAGCTCCAGAGAGTCCGAATTCCTCATAAATTTTTATGGCTGAAATCACTTGCCCAGAAAAAGTGCAAAATCCAGATCCGCTATTTGGCATTGCGTGGTGCATTCCTGAAATGGGTGCAAAAGTCACACTCTCAGGATTTAAAATCGCATGTCGCTTTGCATGATATAATGATGCATTTGTGTAGCCAAGACTAGACACTAAATTTTTAGACCATGGTAGGCTGTTGGAGTTATAATTCCCAGTTTTATTATATACATTTTCAACGTATTGATTTGAATGTGCAAGTAAAAAACTATCTTTCTTTAAAGGTTTAAAATCGCTTTTTTGATTAAGCATTTCAGAAAACCCTAAGATGTTTATGCGCTCCATCAACAACTTTGGTTTTAGGGGCGATTGTGAGAAGGATCGGTCCTTAATTTGATCTGTGCACACTTGTTTTGGTGTGTAATAGGTGTAGATTTTTTTATTTCTTTTCATTTTTGGATTTTTATTTGTGTTTATAATTATTAGTTTCAGCTGCCATATATTTTCTTAGTTTAAGATTATACAGTTGCTTCTTATGCACTCTTTCTGTTTCATGTTCTAGGTTTTGGTTTAAAATTTTCTACAAAGTTACGGTCAGTTTTAAGCCTATTTTATTCTCTGCAACCTTGTAAGTATAAATCACTTGTTTTGCAATGGAATTAAAAAAGGCTCCATCTATAAGACGCAACAACTTTAATTTTTTTCGATTTCTGCAACCTTGCAAGGAATTTTTTAAGCAGAATTAGGGAGGTAATTTTGTCTCAACTTTAAAACTTAAAAGCTATGAAAAACAAAAAAACAATTTATCACTTTATCATTGATAAGAGTGGTTCAATGCAAGGAAGTGAAACGGAAACAATTGCAGGATTCAACACGAATTTAAAAACAGTTCAAGATCTTGAAACTGAATTTAAGGAACAGGAATACGCAGTTTCTTTAACTTTTTTTAACGATCAGGTATTTCCGGTTATCAAAAATGCTAAACCAACTTCACTGAATCCTCTAACGACAATGTCGTATATGCCGTCTGGATCAACTGCATTGTTGGACGCAATAGGAAAATCTATTTACGATATAAAATCTGTGTACGGATCAGAAATCGAGCAGGATTTAGCATCTGTTGTCTTAATTATTATTACCGATGGCGAAGAAAATGTTTCTCGCTTCTATACTTATCATGATATTGCGCGCATGATAAAAGAATTGGATGCTACAGAAAGGTGGACTTTTAGTTTTCTAGGAGCTGACTTGGATGCGATCCACACCTCAAGAATGCTAAATATCAGAAATGAAAATGTAATGTCTTTTAGTAAAGAAAATTATGAATGCATGATGTCTGATGTTAGTGATTCTATGAGAGAATATTCCAAAACCAAAGCAAGTGGAACTACAAAAAAAGATATTTTCGATATCTTTAAAAATAAAGATTTAAGATCTAAGGAATCTTAAGGAATTTCTAACTTTTAAAATGAGTATGGATAAGTTGCTACTTGTCCATGCTTTTTTATTTATTTTTTTTATGTAATTTCAACTTATAATTATTCAATCCCATTTTTTATAGAAATAAACATGTTTAATTCCAAAGTATATTTAATTCGTTCAGAAGAATACCTAGAAGAAGATTTCTCTCAGGTATTTAATTTGTTAAATCAATTTAATGGACCGATTGAATTTATTTCAGGAGAAACAAATTATTTGCAATCTACTCCTCCAGTAGTTTCATGGATGACAAAATTAGAGTTTGAAAAGAAAAATACCCCGGAACTATCACTTTATGAAATAGATTCATCTGCATGTTTTTCTGCTTCAGATTCAGAACCACCTCAAGCAAGCATTATATTCCCTGTTGAGGTGCCATCTCTTTCTTGGGATACTCTTTTTGACGCTTGCATTGATTATCGTATAATGCATAATATTCCAGAAAACGACCACGTGATTATATTAACAGACTTTGCAAATAAAGAAAATTGGTTTGCCGGAATTGATGCTACGATGAAAAATTACTTCATACAAACATCAAATTGGCACCACTATCTTGGAAATTCTATTGATTCACGTTTTCCTATTGCCTATGAAATTGTAGTTTGGTTATTACGCAGTCAAATGTTTAAAAATAGACAGGAAATTATGGATGGCGTTCATAAAGGATCTTCTGGTTGCATGATGGACTTCTGCGAAAATAAAAAAGAGATTGTTCTAAAGATGAGAACAGCAGATATCTGTAACGATTGCTTGAAGGTTATTCAAAATAGAGAGGTTGATCGGCCTTTTGCGAGGCAAGTTCTTGATTCAATGGATGGAATTCGGCAGCATATGATGTTCAGAGAACGCTCGGAGTTCTTAAATAGTCCCAGTAAAATGGAAATTAGAGGATTTATGAAGCGTATTTTTTTAAAAGATTTAGGAGATTTAGAAATGCAACTAAATCCAAAAGAAAAAACAATCTATTTATTTTTCCTAAAGCATCCTGAAGGGGTAAGAATTGTTGATTTAATAGACCACAAGACTGAAATTTCCCACTTTTATGAAACATTTACAAATAGCTATGATACCTCTCAAATTGAACAGGCTATTAATTTATTGTTAGATCCAACTGAAGGTAACATCAATCAGGTTTTTTCAAGAATACGAGCTAAGTTTAAATCAGCTGTTGGAACAAGGTTATCAAATTTATACACTATAGAAGGGAATCCTGGAGAACCTTTTAAAATTAATCTCAATAGAGAATTAGTAAGTATCGAAGAGTATAACTACTAGTGGACAATAATATATTTTCATGAAACATTTTTTTTTAATTCTATCTCTATTTATCGGATTTCAGTTTTTTTCTCAAACTAAGAAGGAAAAAATAGAACAGAATATCATCACCTTGCACAAGAAAAAATTTGATTGGCTTATTTCAAAACAATATGATTCTTTAGCAGCTTTATTTAGTGAAAATGTTGAGTACATTCATTCGAATGGATGGATTGAAAACAAAACTGATATCATTGCCGATTTAAAAAGCGGAAAATTAAATTACAAGCGAGTAGACGTAAGAGAAGCAAAAGTTCGTATAAGTAAAAATATTGCAATTCTTACTGGTAAAGGTTTATTTTTTGTTACAATGGATAACAAAGACCTTGAAATCAAATTGCTCTATTCTGAAGTTTACATAAAGGAAAAAGGAAAATGGCTTTTGACTCATCGTCATGCAAATAAATTGCAGTAGTTTTTAAAACGCTATTCTTCTATTGCTTAAAATGTGACTTGAATATTATAATTATTTTATATTGAAAAACTCATTCATTTTTGGAATAAACTCTTTATTTGTTTTATCCTAGTTGTTCTTAACTTTTTCTAGGAGACAAGTATTTTAATTTGGTTTTATTGGAATTGTAAAACCTGCTCAAGAAGAAGCATTTATTGGAGTTTCATGATATTTTTTTTTGAGTGTTCGTAATCGTACCAGTAAATTACTTGAATGTTGAAAATCAAGAATTTAATCAAAGTGAGGGATATTTGGTGAATAGTAACGAAACTAATTTCGGCCTTGAATTTCTTGGTTTTAGCTACTGAACTGAAACTGTTAATTTTTAAAATTTCTGCAAGAACATTTTTAAAAAATTTAAGTTTCAGAAAGGAGTTATCTTGTTCGCTACGATTTATAAATACATGTATTACAATAATTTGCGAACAAAAAGAAATTCAGAGCCTTGATTTTTTGATTCTTGACTTGTACTGAGCATTGTCGAAGTATCAAGGAAAAAGAATGGCAAAATGAAAATATTAGCTCAATTTGGGATTTTCATTAGGATTATAATTTTAAATATTGGTGGTAAGAAAGCGAACACTCAAATATTTTTTTTACATAAAAAAAGGGATGCAAAATACACCCCTTTATAAATAAATCTATTTTTTTTTTAGAATTTAGCTGAAATTCCAGCGTTTACTAATCCACCCTGTCCCAATCCTAATGCTAAATTTGCGCCAATATTTTCCGTGAAAAAATACCTCATTCCTACACCAATTTTGTAAGAAATTGGAATTAATGATTCCACACTTTCTTCAATATAATTAGGGTCAGTAGATGTAAATTTAAAAGTTCTATTTCCATATCCTCCACCGACTACAAAATAAGCATCAAGTTTGTCGTTTTCAACAAAGTGATAATTAAATGTAAAAATTGCTCCAATTTTTCTTGTTGTAAATTCGTAATCATAGATATTATTATTTATATCTGCTTCTCTATATGAGATTGATGAAGAGTTCATTCCTAAATCAATTCCAAATCCAACCTTATCAGTTATTAAATACTCAGCTCTAATTCCTAATGGACCTTGACTTCCAAGGGTTAAGTCTGTACTATTAGAACTTTCATAAGCAGCTTTAAAAATAGTAGAGTATAAATTTGGAAATCCATAATAAGCATCGATTATTACATTACCTTGCTCAAGTGCCTGAGCGTTTGTTTTAGTTGTCGCTAACATCATTGTTAATGCTAGTAATGGTAAAATTAGTTTTTTCATTTTTTTTTAAGTTTAAATTATTTTAGAATAAATGTTTATCAAATGTACATAATTTATTTAATAAACTAATTTTTAAATAAAATTACCGTCTTGCATAGATAAAGTACGATCAGCCATTTTTGCTAAGTCTTCATTATGCGTTACTATTACAAAAGTTTGCTTGAATTCATCACGTAATTCAAAGAATAATTCGTGGAGTTCCTTTGCGTTCTTTGTATCTAGATTTCCAGATGGTTCATCTGCAAATATTACTTTTGGTTTATTTATCAAAGCGCGACAAACTGCAACACGTTGTTGTTCTCCGCCTGATAATTCTGATGGCTTATGATTTTTTCTTGTTTCGATTCCTAACCTAAGCATTAATTCAAGTGCAAGTTTATCGGATTCTGCTTTTGATTTCCCTCCAATCATTGCAGGCAAAGAAATATTTTCAATAGCAGAAAATTCTGGAAGTAACTGATGAAATTGAAAAATAAAACCCAAATTTTGGTTTCGAAAATGTGCGAGTTTTTTTGCGCTCAGTTGAAAAGGGTTAATGCCATCAATTTCTAAAATTCCATTGTCAGGATTATCTAAAGTTCCAAGTATTTGAAGAAGAGTAGTTTTACCCGCTCCAGATGAACCTACAATTGATACAATTTCAGCATTGTCAACCATAAGGTCTACGCCTCTTAAAATGGAGAGTTCACCAAACGACTTAACAATACCGCTTGCTTTTAAAATCATGGTTTCAGGTTTAAATTATGCCCCATTTTATCTCTTTTGGTTCGAAGATAACTTTCATTATGGACATTGCTCTGAATTTCAAGTGGAATATTTTCAACGATTTCTAGACCGTAGCCAATTAATCCGGTTCTCTTTTTAGGATTATTAGACAATAAGCGCATTTTAGAAACACCTAATTCTCTAAGCATTTGAGCACCAAGTCCATAATCTCTTCCATCTGGCTTGAATCCAAGTTGAATATTTGCATCAAAAGTATCAAAACCATCCTCTTGTAATTTGTAAGCTTTTAATTTATTTATCAAGCCGATTCCACGTCCTTCTTGGTTCATATAAATAATTACACCTTTCCCTTCTTTTTCAATCATTTCCATTGCTTTGTGTAATTGATCTCCACAATCACAGCGACAAGATCCAAAGATATCACCCGTTAAACAGGAAGAATGCACACGAACTAAGATAGATTCATCTTTACTCCAGGTTCCTTTTACTAGCGCTAAATGGTCTTGGTCACTATTTTTATCTTTAAAAGCATGAAGTTCAAAATCCCCAAAAACAGTTGGCATATGAACATCAAGTACTTTTTCAATTAAGGTTTCATTAGCAATTCGATATTTTATTAAATCTTCAATTGAAATAATTTTTAAATCGAATTTTTTAGCTATTTCTATTAATTCCGGTAAACGTGCCATTGATCCATCTTCATTCAAGATTTCCACAATGATTCCCGCTTCTTCAAAACCCGCTAAACGCGATAAATCAACAGCAGCTTCTGTGTGACCAGCTCTTCTTAAAACACCACCTTTTTTAGCTCTCAAGGGAAAAATATGCCCTGGTTTGCCAAGTTCTTCTGGACGGATTTCTGGGTCAATCATGGCTAAAACTGTTTTTGAGCGGTCGCTCGCAGATATTCCAGTTGTACATCCATGGCCGATTAAATCAATACTTACAGTGAAAGGTGTTTCATATGCCGCAGAATTATTTCTAACCATCATCTCTAAACCTAATTGATCGCAGCGTTCTTCACTAATTGGAGCACAGATTAATCCTCGTCCGTGAGTCGCCATAAAATTAATTAGTTTTGGACTCGCATTTCTAGCTGCAGTAAGGAAATCACCCTCGTTTTCTCTGTCTTCATCATCTACTACGATAATTACATTTCCTTTCTGAATTTCTTCAATTGCTTCCTCTATCGTATTTAAAACTGATGTCATTTTCAAAATTATAAGCGCAAAGTTAGTTTATTATTTAGTTTGTTTTTTTTATTAGTTTTTGGAAGGGATTTGTCTTAAGACTTCTAAATAGAATTTCCAGAATTTTTGAACGGAAGAAATTTGCACTTTTTCATCCGGCGAATGTGCAGCACGGATATTTGGTCCAAATGAAATCATATCAACTTCTGGTAGATGCTTTCCAAGAATACCGCACTCTAATCCAGCGTGACAAGCCTTAACTTTTGGATCTTCATCGAACATTTTTTTGTAGAGATTTTCCATACACTTTAAAATAGCTGAATTAGGATTAGGTTTCCATCCCGGATAATCTCCACCTTGAATAACTTCACAGCCACTATTTTCAAATGCACAGCGAATATTCATTGCTATTTCAGCTTTTGTGGATTCTACACTACTTCTTTGTAAAGATTGTGAAGTAAAAGTTCCATTTTGAATGATAACTCTTGCCAAACTTGAAGAAACTTCAACCAAACCCTCAATATCTGGGCTCATGCGATAAACACCATTGTGTATAGAACATAAAAGATTGATAATTTTTTTAAAGTCATTTGAATTCATTACTTTTAGAGCAGCGTTAATTTCTGAACTTTGAATATTAATAGCTGGCTCAATTGCTTTGTATTCTTCCAAGATTATTTTTATTTGCTTATCGAGAAGCTCATAAAAAATAGTGCAATCGGAATCTTTCACAACAAGGTGTACTTTTGCTTCACGAGGAATAGCATTTCGAAGACTTCCACCATCAAAAGCTACAAGTTGAATTGAAATTACATTGTTTATTTCCCAGAGAATTCGAGCAAGTATTTTATTCGCATTTCCTCGCCCTTTATCAATGTCCATTCCAGAGTGACCTCCAAGTAAGCCAAGAATAGAAATTTCAATAGTTTTTGAATTTGCATTTGGATTTTCTTCAGAATAGGAATATGTGGTATTTGTATCTATTCCGCCAGCACAACCAATTGAAAGTTCATCATCATCTTCAGTATCAAGATTCAGTAGAATTTCGCCATCAAAATAAGAAGGATCAAGCTTTATAGCACCTGTCATCCCAGTTTCTTCATCAATGGTAAAAAGTGCTTCAATAGCCGGGTGTGAAATTTCATTGGAAGATAAAACCGCCATTATTGCTGCGACTCCAATTCCGTTATCTGAACCTAGCGTAGTTCCATTTGCCCGAACCCAATCACCTTCTACTAGCATCTCAATTCCTTGCGTATCAAAATCAAAAACAGTATCTGAATTTTTTTGATGAACCATGTCCAAATGACCTTGCAAAATAATTGTTTTCTGCTCCTCCATTCCTTTAGATGCTGGTTTTTTAATGATAATGTTTCCAATAGCATCTTGCTGCGTTTCTAGCCCAAGATTTTTTCCGAAATCAATCATAAATTGACAAATTCTATCTTCTTTTTTTGAAGGTCGAGGAATAGCATTTAAATCAGCGAAATGATTCCAAAGTAACTTTGGTTCTAATGAGCGAATAGACATAATTTTAAGTTTTAAGGGAATTTTGGATATTGCAAAAAGTTAGGATCTCTTTTTTCTAAAAAAGCATTTTTTCCTTCTTGTGCTTCATCTGTTAAATAATAGAGTAGGGTGGCATCTCCTGCTAATTCCATCAAGCCGTGTTGACCGTCAAGTTCTGCATTCATTGCACGTTTAATCATACGAATAGCAAGGGGACTTCTTTTCATAATTGTTTGACACCAAGAAACAACTGTATCTTCCAATTCAGCTAGTGGAACAACTTTATTTACCATTCCCATTTTTTCAGCTTCTTCAGCAGTATATTGCTCGCACAAAAACCAAATTTCTCTTGCTTTTTTTTGTCCAACGTGTCTTGCCAAGTAAGATGATCCAAATCCGCCATCAAAACTGCCGACTTTAGGTCCTGTTTGCCCAAAGCGAGCGTTATCAGAGGCTATTGTTAAATCACACACAACATGTAACACATGTCCACCGCCAATTGCGTAACCATTTACCATTGCAATAACAGGCTTTGGTAAAGAACGGATTGCTTTGTGTAAATCTAAAATATTTAGTCTTGGAACGCCATTTTCTGAAATATATCCGCCAATTCCTTTAACATTTTGATCGCCGCCAGAACAAAAAGCTTTGTCTCCCTCACCTGTAAAAACGACAACATTTATATCGGGACGTTCACGACAGATATTAATTGCATCTAACATTTCAAAATTTGTTTCTGGTCGAAAAGCGTTGTAAACGTGAGGACGATTGATTGTTATTTTTGCTATTCCTTCAAAGAATTCAAATTTTATATCTTCATAGGATTTAATATTTTGCCAATTTCGATTATTCATGGATAATAATTTCTACAAAAATAAGAACAAAGAGGTGAAGTCGATGCAACTATAACACGAAATTAAGTCAAGAGTTCGTTATTGCCGACTTAATTTTCCTTCTTTCCAATCTTTAATGAGTTTTGCCCAAGAATAGGGGTTTAATAAATTATTAACTGGTAATTGCCCATTTGTATACAATTGAGTAGCTCGTTGATTAGCTACATTTCCAAATGCCAATGAAGCATCTGCATCTAAACGGGCAGCAACAAAGGCCAAAGATTCTCCGGATAGTTCTTTTTGAGCACGACGAATGGCGTCATCATACGGCCGCATATTAACAAAATAATTTTCAAACTCATCTTTCGATGGCCAGGGGTAAACAGTTACCTCAGGTAGATTTAATGTATCTTTTTGGAGCATGTGAATAATGCTGTATCTATTTTCTGTAAGTGAATCTGGAACGACGAATACGGATGTTTTATATGCAAAATTTGAAAAATAAATAGTATCGCCAGGAAAGGAAACCATCGTAAAAAATCCATAATAGTCAGCAATAACACCTTTTCGAATTGATTTATTAAAAACAGTGACATAAGACATTGGATTTAAATCTTCTTCAGAAACAACAACTCCCGATAATTGAAGTATTTTACTCGTGTCGATATCAAATCTTTGCGCAATGAAAGAAAATGAATTTAACAGAAGAAAAAGAAATAAATGTTTTTTCATGCTTTATAAAACTACCACAAGGTTACTAAATTAATTCAAGAGGTTTTTGAAATAACGAATAATTAACATTTTTATGCGTTTCTATTCACCTATTTATAGGAATTTATGCTTATTTTTGCATGAATTTATTATTATGAGTTCTACACATCAATCGGATTTAAAATTAATTACAGAAGGCCTAACATATGATGATGTTTTGCTTTTACCTGCATATTCTGAAGTTCTACCGCGTGATGTTCAATTAAAAAGCAAATTCTCTCGAAATATTGATGTTAATACACCAATTTGTTCCTCAGCAATGGATACCGTTACAGAATTTGAGTTGGCAATTGCAATTGCTCAACAAGGAGGAATAGGTGTAATTCACAAAAACATGACCATTGAGTCGCAAGCTCAAAATGTTCGAAAAGTAAAACGATCAGAAAGCGGAATGATTTTGGATCCAATAACAATTTCTGAAAAAGCAATTGTAAACGATGCTTTATCCTTGATGCTAGAGCATGGAATTGGAGGTATTTTAGTTGTCGATTCAAATCGCATTCTTAAAGGAATAGTTACAAATCGAGATTTAAGATTTGAAAAGAATTTAGAGCGCCCAATTTCTGAAGTAATGACTTCCGAAAATCTTATTACAACATCTGCAGGAACAACTTCAGCAAGTGCTGAGGAAATCCTTCAAGCATCAAGAATTGAAAAATTACCTGTCGTTGATTCCAACAATCGATTAATCGGTTTAATAACCTACCGCGATATTATCAAAGTTAAAGAACATCCACTTTCATGCAAGGATTCTCTAGGAAGATTGAGAGTTGCAGCAGCAGTTGGTGTTACATCAGATACTATGGATCGCGTAAAAGCATTAGTAGAAGCGGGTGTTGACGCTGTGGTAATAGATACAGCTCACGGTCATACAAAAGGAGTTGCCGAAAAATTAAAAGAAGTGAAAGCGCTTTATCCTAATTTAGATGTTGTAGTAGGAAACATTGCTACTGCAGAAGCAGCTAAATTTTTAGTAGCAGCCGGAGCAGATGCCGTTAAAGTGGGTATTGGTCCTGGTTCAATTTGTACAACGCGAGTTATAGCAGGTGTTGGCGTACCTCAATTAACAGCAATAAATGACGTAGCAAAAGCGATTGAGGGATCTGGTGTACCAGTTATAGCAGACGGAGGTGTTCGTTATACAGGAGATGTTGTAAAGGCAATTGCAGCAGGAGCAGATTCTGTTATGCTAGGTTCTATGTTTGCAGGAGTAACAGAATCTCCGGGAGAAACAATTATTTTTGAAGGTAGAAAATTCAAGGCATACAGGGGAATGGGTTCTATAGAAGCGATGCAAAAAGGCTCTAAAGATCGTTATTTTCAGGATGCAGAGGACGATGTAAAAAAATTAGTTCCAGAAGGAATTTCTGGACGTGTTCCATTTAAGGGGAATCTAGAAGAAGTTATGTTTCAAATTATTGGAGGTCTCAGGGCAGGAATGGGTTATTGCGGAGCAGCGACAATTGAAAGATTACACAGTGCACAATTTATGCGCATTACTTCTGCTGGAGTCAAAGAATCACACCCTCACGATGTAACAATTACTCGGGAAGCTCCAAATTATAGCATCAAATAAAAACAATAAATAAAATTAACTAAGTAATGAAAAAAGTATTTTTTAGTCTCTTTATTTTGTCAATTTCACAGTTTGGATTTAGTCAAAAAGACCAAGTTGTAATGGATATAAATGGTGAAAAAGTAACAAAAAGTGAATTTCTACAGATTTACCTTAAGAATAACAACGATCCTAAATATGATAAAACATCATTGGATGATTATTTAGAATTATTTAAAAAATTTAAATTAAAAGTCGCAGAAGCAGAAGCGCTAGGTTATGACACTATTCCAAAATTAAAGAAAGAATTAGAGGGATATAGAAAACAATTAGCAAATCCATACTTAATTGATTCAGCTTCTAATAATTCACTTGTTTTAGAAGCTTATGAGCGTTTCAAAACAGAAGTTCGTGCATCTCATATACTTTTGCGTGTTGACCCTAATGCACTTCCAAAAGATACTTTGGATGCTTATAACAGAATAGTGGCTCTTAAAAAGCGCATTGAAAAAGGGGAGGATTTCTCATCAGTTGCTAAAATGAAAAATGGATCAGAAGACCCATCAGCAATAAATAATGGTGGAGATTTAGGATATTTTACAGCCTTTCAAATGGTATATAGTTTTGAAGAGATGGCTTACACCACACCAATAGGAAAAATTTCTGAACCATTCAGAACACGATTTGGTTACCATATTTTAAAAGTAACAGACAAGCGACCTTCGAGAGGAACTATAAAAGTAGCACATATTATGATTGCCGCTGGAAAAGATGTTGCAAAAGAAACCAGTGAAGCAGCTGAAAAAAAGATCAATGAATTGTATGAAAAATTACAAAAAGGCGAAAAATGGGAGGATTTGGTAACTCTTCATTCAGATGACGCTAATTCAGTTAAGAAATCTGGAGAATTACCTGCATTTGGTTCAGGAACAACGCAAAGAATGGTTCCTGCTTTTGAGGAAGTAGCATTTTCATTGAAAAAAGATGGCGATTTTAGCAAGCCAGTCAAAACTGATTATGGCTTCCATATAATCAAGCGCCTTGAACTAAAAGATGTACAATCTTTTGAAACAGTTAAAAAGGAATTGCAAGCTAAAGTAAACAAAGACGAACGATCAAAGAAAACGCAAGATTCTTTTGTTCTAAAGCTAAAGAAAACCTATAAATATAAATATAGTGGAAATAAAAACTTAAAATGGTTTGTTCAGAACATTGACTCTACCTATTATTTAGGAAAATGGAATACAGAAAAGTTGAAAACAAACAAGGTGCTTTTTAAACTAGGAGGTAAAACTTTTAAGCAAAATGATTTTGCGAATTATCTAAAGCAAAATTACAGAGGAGTAAGAAGAGAGGAAGCTACTAAACTAATTGATAGTCAATATAAAAATTATGAAAAAGCTGCAATATTAGAGTTTGAAGAATCTAAGTTGTCGGATAAATATCCTGAGTACAAGGCATTGGTTAAAGAATACCATGATGGGATAATTCTTTATGAAATCATGTCAGATAAAGTATGGAATAAAGCTGTTAAAGACACTTCTGGTTTAAAGAAATTTTTTGAGCAAAATCGTTCAAAATATACTTGGTCTGATCGTATTGATGCTACTGTATACGAATGTTTGAACAAACAAATTGCAGAAACAGTTTTTAATATGATAAAAAATGATACAATTAATTCAAAACATGTACTAGATCTTATAAATAAAGAGAGTGAGTTAAATCTTAAAGTAAAGATGAATAAGTTTGAAACTAATCTAGTGGCTTATTTAAAAAATCGGAATTTTAAGCCTGGGGTAAATCCGATATTTGAATTTGAAGGTAAATATTATGCCATTAAAGTTAATGATATCATAAAGCCAATGAATAAAGAATTTTCTGAAGCAAAAGGAACTGTAACATCTGATTATCAAAATTTTCTAGAAAAATCTTGGATGGATGAATTACAAAAAAAATATACTATTACAATTTATCCTGATGTGTTGTATAAAATTGGAGAAAATTAAAATATGAAAAGTGTTTTATTTTTCTTTCTTTTAAATTCAAGCTTATTATTTTCTCAAGGAACAGAAATAGTAGTTGATAAAATAGTTGCTCAAATTGGGGATCAAATTATTTTGTTGTCTGATATTGAAAATATAAAACAACAAGCAATACAAGCGGGAACAAACACTCTTGAAATTAATGATTGTGAGATTTTAATGCAGTTATTAATTGACGATCTACTTCTAGAACAAGCATTGCTTGATAGTTTAGATATCTCTAATGATCAAGTAGATGCAGAAATGGAAAATCGTCTCCGCTTATTAGATGAAAAATTTAAGGGTAGAGATAAATTGGAGGCTTTTTACGGAGAGACAACAAATCAAATTAAAGATAAATTTCGTACACAAATTAGAAATAAAATTCTTTCTCAAGAAATGGAACGAAAACTCGTTCAAGGAATTAGTATTACACCAAAAGATGTAAGCACATTTTTTCAGTCTATACCGAAAGATAGTATTCCATTTATAAATATGAAATTAAGTTTTCAGCAAATTGTTTATTATCCAAAAATTACTAAGGATGATAAAAAACGTGCCTATGATATTTTGTCAGGAGTCCGAACTGCAATTGTTGACAACGGTAAAAGTTTTGAGACCCAAGCGAGAATTAATTCAGATGATCCAGGAAGTGCATCAAAAGGCGGAAAAGTTGAGGCTAGTGCAGGCATGATGGTGCCACAATTTGAATCTACGGTTTTTCAATTAAAGGTTGGAGAAGTTAGCGAAATTATAGAATCACCTTACGGTTATCACATAATAAAATTAATCGCTAGAAAAGGACAAGACTATTCTTGCTTACATATTTTAAAAATTCCTGAATATAGCCCTGAAGCGATTGATGATGCGTCAAATAGAATGGATACTTGTCACCAACTTTTAAAAGAAAATAAGATTACTTGGAATGATGCTGTTCTTCGTTTTTCAAATGATGAAGGAACAAAACAAAATCATGGAATTATAACAAATCCAATAACAGGAGATCAAACTTGGGATATGGAAGATTTAAATAAAGTAGATCAACAAATTTATGTTTTAACTGAAATGATGGAGAAAGGAGATTACACTAAACCAAATCTCTATATAGATATTTACGAACGAAAACAAGGCTTTCGAATAGTGCGCTTGATGGAAAGATACATTCCTCATATAGCTAATTTAAAAGATGATTATTCTTTGATTAAAAGAGCCACAGAAAACGATAAAAAGCAAAAAACAATAAAACTTTGGGTGAATTCTAAAATTCAAAATACGTATATTCGCATTGATAAAGATTATCAAGACTGTCAATTAATTAAGGAATTTAATATTAATAATAAATAAAAATGTCAGATAAAGAAGCAGTAGATCAACTTGTACTTCATTACAAAGAATTAAAAGATGAAATACATAAAGTGATAATTGGCCAAGATGAAGTTGTAGATCAAGTATTAATTTCTATTTTTTCTCGTGCTCATTGTTTATTAGTTGGTGTACCTGGCTTAGCAAAAACGTTGTTGGTAAATACCATTGCTGAAACGCTAGGTTTGTCATTTAATCGTATTCAATTTACTCCAGATTTAATGCCCTCAGATATTGTTGGATCGGAAATTTTAGATGAAACTAAGCAGTTTAAATTTATAAAAGGTCCGCTCTTTTCAAATGTTATTTTAGCAGACGAAATAAATCGTACGCCTCCAAAGACACAGTCTGCTCTATTAGAAGCAATGCAAGAGAGAAGAGTTACTACTGCAGGAAAAACATTTGATTTGCCTGCTCCATTTTTTGTTCTTGCAACTCAAAATCCGATAGAGCAGGAGGGGACTTATCCTCTTCCTGAAGCACAATTAGATCGCTTTATGTTTAATGTTTGGGTGGATTACCCTTCTTATGTTGAAGAATTGGCAATTGTGAAGTCAACAACATCAGATACAAAAGTTACTTTGAGAAAAGTTCTTTCAGGCGAGCAAATCATGGATTACCAAGATTTAATACGACGGATTCCAGTTGCTGATAATGTTCTTGAATATGCAGTTCAATTAGCAGCAAAAACACGAATAGGAAATCCAAACGCACCTAAAATCACCACTGATTTTATAACTTGGGGAGCAGGTCCAAGAGCATCTCAATATTTAATTATTGGAGCAAAATGTCATGCTGCACTTCGTGGTCGTTATTCTCCGGATATTGATGATGTTAAAACTATTGCTAAAGCAATTTTACGCCATCGACTGGTTCGAAATTACAGGGCAGAAGCTGAAGGATATTCTATGGATCAGATTATTGATGAATTACTGTAATTTTCTATTTTTTTTGTAACCTATATTTTCTTTTGATATTATAGGATTATATCAAGCTACGTTTTCCTAAGATTTATTGTTATAATCGCAAATATGGTTTTCGTTTTGATTGTGTTATATTTTTTATTATAAATCAATTAAAAAAACAGAAATTATGAAGACTAAACTAATTTGTAACAAAGTAAGATTATTGGTAATCGCTATTACTTTATTTGTATCGATAAGCGCTCAAGCCCGAGAGAATTCAAAAAATACAATCGATAGCACCTCTGCTGCACTTACTCAATTAATTATTAAAAATTATGGTCCTATTAAAGATGACCCTAGCTTGTCCGCTGGTCTTTATGGATATGTTCACAAGAAATTAACAGGAGAGGAAATTAAGGTTAAAGAAAACATTGCAGATGCTTATTACTCTGTATCTTTTGAGGGAACCCCTAACTTAGATGTGATTTTAGAAATATTTCAAGAGATTTTTGATAGATTGAAAGCTTCTGGTTATCCAATTACCCCTGATAGATTCCTTTATAAAATCACAGAGAATGAAGGAAAAAACTACATCGCTTTGGCACTAGACGAGACATATATTTATCCCCAGTCAGTGGTGGAATAATAAAAAAACAGTTTAGATTGGTTTTCTTTTAAAACAACTAAAGGTATAAAGAGCCTAAAGGTTATTGATTTTCATCATGTTTCATATTAAGGTAAAACACCATATATTCTTCTATTATTGTAGGTTTCTTTTCAGTTCGAGTTTGTATAGGTTTTACCATCGAATTTGCTGCTGATTTAATTCGTGGAATTACATTTGTTTATAAAGCTCTAGAATATTTAGTGCAATTAACTTTAAAAGCAATTTCACGCCATCGACTGGTTCGGAATTATAGAGCAGAAGCTGAAGGATATTCTATGGATCAGATTATTGAGGAATCACTTTTTTTTTGTAACCTATATTTTCTTTTGATATTATAGGATTATATGAAGACACGACTACCTAAAATTTATTGTTATGAATGCAAAAAAGGTTTTCGTTTTGATAATGTTCTGTTCATCTAATTTATTTTCCCAGCTCAGTGAAGACTGGATAATGGAAACACTAAGAACCTATTCACCGACATCTTACGGTATTATTAATCAATATAAAATAAATGGAAATTCAATTTCCTATAATCAAAGATCATCTACTTTTAGCATGACCCATTTAGAATATTGTGATAGGTCGTCAATTACGCAATTTCTTTCTTCTATTTCAACTACAGTTCATGAAACAACTCATGGATATGATTCTCAGATTCCATATATGCTTGCAAAACAGGGCTCATTTATTTGGAATGATGGTAATAGCGAGGGCTTTTATTTTGATGATCTTTATAAGGTTGCTTTTAAATTCCCAAAAAATAAGCTATTTCCAAGTGCAGAATTAATAAAGACTATTCCAATAGAACTTCGAACTTTTCGCTTTCCGACCTATATCACATCATCTTCCAGAAATCAATCCACGCAGAGTGAGGGTATAATTGGCTTAATGGAAGAGTTTAATGCATATTATCACGGTTCAAAGGTCATATTTGATCTGCTACCAGTTTTTAAAGAAGAATATGGGAATAATTTTCTTTGGTCTTGGTCAAGTCAATTTACATCTAATTCTGAATCATTTTATGAGTTTGACTTTTTTATTAAAGAATATTTACTGCATGCTAAATCTAATTATCCAGAGCTTTATCAGGAATTAAAAAATGATAATGAATTTAAGCTAATATATAAAAATATTAGGTCAAGGTTTTCAAGTTTAATTGATCAATATGAGAAAAAGTATGATGAATTTACAACTTCTACAAAAAAAAATAATGGTGAAGTTATCTATAGTTCAAATAAACACTCTTCGTCAATTCTTCCAATTTTAGCAGAGCAAATTAAATCTCCTCGCTACTCAGAAATTAACTCAATTTTTTTGACGAAATAATTTTTTCAACAAAATCTGTATTTGTTGAAAACTCAGCTCTTAGAATTTTTTCTATCTATACATTCTTCGTAATTTTATTAAAAATTGAAGCGAATGTTTGAGGACGAGGACGATGATTTTTTAGAAAATAAGTTAAACGAAGACCTCGAACAATTTGAGTCGCACCTTAAAGGCAATGTAATTGGTTTTCTTGATAGCGATAGGTTAGAAGCCGTTATAGATCATTATTTAGTTAATAGCCAATATTCTAAAGCGCTTTCTGCAGCTGAATTAGGTGTTTATCATTTTCAATACAACTCTATTTTTCATTTGCGAAAAGCCCAAGCAATGGCAGGAATGGGCTTGTTAAAGGATGCGATTGAATTACTAAACATTATAGAAAAAGCAAATGATTCTAATACAGAAATATTCTTAACAAAAGCAGCATTATTCAGTCAGTTAAGGGATCCCAAAAATGCAATAAAATATTATAGATTAGCAATGGAAATTTGTGATCCAGAGGACAGAGATGAGATTTACATGGACATTGCTATTGAATATCAAAATATGTCTCAATTTAAAGAGGCAATTGAAATTCTTATTGAAGCTATAAAAATTAACAATCAAAATGAAGGCGCTTTGTATGAGATTGCATACTGCTATGACCAATTGGGTGATTACACAACTGCTATTAAATGTTATTCTGATTTTATAGATGAAAATCCATATTCATTTACAGCTTGGTACAATCTTGGAAATGCCTTTTATAAATTAGAGAATTTTGAAAAAGCAATTTGGGCCTTTGAATATTCAATTTTAATTAATTCTGAATTTGGTCCAGCATATTTTAATATTGCTAATGCTTATTTATCTGAAGAAAAATACCACAAAGCAATTGAGTTCTTCCACGAATCATTGAAATTAGATGGAGATGACGCTTCAACACTTTGTTATTTGGGTGAGGCACATGAACAGTTGAATGAGTTAGATCTCGCAAAACATTTTTACAGAAGAAGTATTGAACTTGCACCCTTGCATTCAGAAGCTTGGTTGGGTTTAGGAATTATCGAGGATCTACTCGGAAATACAAAAGAAGGCTTAGTGATGATTCACAAAGCATTGGAATATGACCAGGATAATGCGGGAATTCACCATGTTTTAGCTGGGGCTTATGAAAAGTTGAAAGAATTTGATTTGGTAAATCACCATTATGAAACATCTTTATTAATGGACGAAACTGATGAGGAATGTCTATCAGATTACATTGAATATCTAACAGAGAACTCCCCAATTGAAGCCCTAAAAGTACTTCAAGAATTTATGTGTAAACATACATCTAATCCTATTGCATCAGTTCTTGAGGTAAATTTATATTGGATTTTAGGAGAAAAGGAACAGGCTATCATTTTATTTACTGCTTGTTTGAATGAGGATAGTGTTAAAGCAAAAACAATCTTTGAAATAAATCCAGAATTATTGGATGATCAAGATTTTTTGAATCTTTCTGCTGATTAGAGACAAGCAAATTTAATTTCATGCAAGATTTTTCACTTTATAAAAAGTCAAAAGATTTAATAGGTCATTCTGCAGCAATTTATTCTCTAGATTTTGATGGAATTTACATCTATTCTGCAGCAGGTGATCGATTTGTTACACGTTGGGATTTAAAAACTGGGACACAAGATAAATTTGCTATTCAATTTAAAAATACACCATTCTGTATCGCTTTATTTTCTCAAAATACACATTTAGCAGTTGGCTTGGAAAATGGAGATTTGCATTTTTTTAATCTTGCTGAAAGAAAAGAAGTTAAATTTTTTAAGCAACATAAAACAGGTATTTTTTCAATTCTTGAAAATCCTCTTAAAAATCAACTTTATACATCAGATGCAGATGGAAATGTGGCAGTTTGGAATACTAAAAGTTTTGAATTAGAACTCTTCTTGCCTTTTGCTTGTGGTAAAATTCGTAAAATGAGTTTAAATCATGAGAAATCTCAGCTAATTCTCGCCTGTAATGATGGAATGATTCGTATTTTAGAAACGGAATTCTTTAATCTTTTACATTCTTTTGAAGCACATTCTGCTGCTGTTACGTCCTTTACTTTTTTTCCGGGTGATGATACAAAATGTCTTTCTGGAGGAAAGGATGCGTATTTAAAAGCGTGGGATTTAAACGATTACTCCTGTTTTAATGCGATTCCAGTACATAATTTTAGTGTCTATGATTTGCTTTTTATTTCTGATACTGAGTTTATTAGTTGTAGTAGAGATAAGACCATAAAAATATGGAGCTCTGAAACTTTTTCTTTGTCTCAAAGAATTGAAGCTAAAAATGGCGGTCATCTTCATTCCGTTAATAAACTAATAAAAATTGGAGCTAAATCTTTTGCAAGTTGTAGTGACGACAAGCGAATAATGTTATTTGAAGCTTAGTCTCTTTTTTTCGTAATTTTGACTCAATAAACTCAATCAATGCGTCGTTTTTTTCTTATTTATCTCTTGGTACTAATTTGCTTTTCTTTTAAAGCACAGTTCCAATTTAATTTTAATGATTCAATAGAAGTCTATAGGACAAATACTGCCTTAAAATATCCTTGGGCCGGTGGTTTAAATTACGCTCAATTTTCAGAAATTGATTATGATTACGATGGCGTTATGGACTTACTGGTTTTTGACAGAAGCAATGATCAAATGCGAGTTTTTGAACAAAAAATAGAGAGTGGTGTCTCATTCTATAAACTTAATCCATTGGCTTATTTGGAATTTCCTGAGCAAATTCGGTACAGAGTTTTTTCAATTGATTATAATGGTGACGGAAAAAATGATTTATTTACGTATGGAATTGGTGGAATAAAAGTTTTTAAAAATGTAGGAAGTCCTCAACTAGGTTTGCAATGGGAATTGGCAAAAGATCTTTTGTACTCTGATTATACAGGTGCTAATTTAAATTTGTATGTCAGTTCTTCCGATATTCCAGCAATAGTTGATGTAGATTTTGATGGAGACATTGATATTTTAACCTTCCATATAAGTGGTGAATATTTGCAGTACCATCAGAATCAAAGTCAAGAGTTATATGGGCATTCTGATTCTCTCATTTTTAAATTAAAAAATGAATGCTGGGGTGGATTCAGAGAAGATGTGAATACAAATTTTTTAATTTTAAATGATAATACACTGCCTTGTACCACTGGTAATGTTCCGAATCCTGGAATAAAGCCAAATACGAACAATGTTGAAAAAGCGCATTCTGGATCAACAGTTTTGGCGCTAGATTATGATGGTTCAGGAGTGCAAGATGTAGTTATTGGTGATGTTGCCTATTCAAACATGAATTTATTAATAAATGGAGGAACTGCGCCGAATACAAATTCACTTATGATTTCTGTAGATCCTGCATTTCCTTCTAATTCAACGCCAATTGCAATTAATTTATTTCCTGCAGCATATTTTGTTGATGTTGATTTTGATGGTAAAAAAGATTTATTGGTTGCTCCAAACGCAAAAAATATCTCTGAAAATGAAAAGAGTATCTGGAAATATAAAAATACCGGTACTCAAAGTAGTGCAAATTTTGTTTTTGAGACAAAAGCCTTCTTACAGCAAGATATGATTGAACATGGAACTGCTTCTGTCCCTTTTTTAGTAGATATCGACAATGATGGATTAAAAGATTTATTTGTCTCTAATTTTTATGCCTATAAACCCACATTAAACAAAGAAAGTAGAATAGCATACTACAAAAATACTGGAACTCTAAATAACCCAAAATTTACCCTTATAGACAGTGATTTTATAAATCTTTCAACTTTAAATTATGGTTTTAAAATAAGTCCAAGCTTTGGTGATTTAGACAATGATGGAAAAATTGATATTCTTCTTGGTTTAGAAAATGGAACATTGATTTTTTATAAAAATAACTCAAGTTCTAGCTCTCTCATTTTTGCTCCACCAGTTTTAAATTATACTGATAATTTAGGTGCTGTAATTTCTGCAGGTCAATATGCAGCGCCACAAATTTTTGATTTAGATAATGATGGAAAACTAGATTTAATTGTAGGAAAAAAAACAGGAGAACTAATGTATTATAAGAATATTGGTTCTTTATCAACTCCACAATTTGAATTAACAAATCCTATGTTAGGAAACATTGATGTTTCAACCTTAACACCAGATGGTTATCCGACACCACATTTTTTTAGAGTTCAAGACACAACATATTTGTTGCTTGGTGCCTCAGATGGATTTATTCGTTTTTATGATGCAATTGATAACGCTCTTTCTATTGGAAATTCCTTCAATCTTCGAGATGCTGACTTTCTTTCTTTATCAAAAGCAATCGGAGGTTACAGTTCTTGTTCAGTTGCTGATCTTGATGGCGACAATAAACTAAACTTATTCGTTGGTCAAGATTTAGGTGGCTTATTTCATTTAGAACACGATGAAAATAGTAATCTTGGAATTAATACTGAAATTATTCCTACTCAAAATATCGAATGTTTCCCTGTTCCAGCGAATAAAAGTCTAACAATTCGACTTGAATTAATGGGGGATAAATTGTTTATTTACAATGTGATAGGACAAAAGATTGATGAATTAATTCTAAATCAAGGAACAAATGAACTTGATCTTCAGAATTATTCTAATGGAATCTATTTCTTCCAATTTATAAATACTGGAATTACACGAAAAATTATAGTGAAAGCAGATTAAAGAACGCTTAGTTCTAATAATTGAATTCCGTTTAGCTCTCCTCTTAAATGATCACCAATCGCAACTGGACCAACTCCTGAAGGAGTTCCTGTAAATATTAAATCACCTGTTTTTAGTGTTACAAATCCTGAAACATAAGCAATTATTTGATTTATATTAAATATCATATCGCTGCTTTTACCATGTTGAACAAGCCTATCGTTTTGATAAAAATTAAAGCTTGTAGAATCAAAATTTAGGCTGCTTAAATCAATCCATTTTGAAGCAATAGGCGCACTATTATCAAAGGACTTTGCAATTTCCCATGGCAAACCCTCTTTTTTACATTTTGTTTGTAAATCACGAGCTGTAAAGTCAATGCCTAAGGTGATTTTCGAATAATATTTATGAGCAAATTCTTCTCGGATATTTTTTCCCGCTTTATCAATTTTTACTACAATTTCACATTCAAAATGTAGGTCTTTCGTAAAATTAGGATAGTAAAATTTAGAGTCTGTTAATAGCGCAACATCAGGTTTCATGAAAAATAGTGGAGAAGTAGGAAGTGAATTGTTTAATTCCTTTGCATGTTCCACATAGTTTCTCCCGATACAGATTATTTTCATTTTGTATTGAATTTGGACTTAAGATCATCCAATTTAGATTCCATTGAGGTATTCTCTTTTGGAGTGTTTGCTTGTTTTATGCGCTCCATTTCTTTTCGAAGGCATAGTTTTGTATAGCGCGGAAAATCAGCTTCTAGCAACCATCCATAATATCCAGGTTCAGATTTCATAACACTTTCAATCGTTTTTTCCTTGTGTTTACCGAAATTATAAATCGCCTCACCTTTCTCATTAATCGCTAAGCGACCCGCAAAATCTAAGGATTTAAAATTTCCTGCTCTTGAAAAATCAGCTAAATACGACACATCATTCTTTAAATCCGGATAGCGTGCTATTTGGGCTAAAAAAACATCTAGTGTAGCTCGAGTATCATATAAAGCATCATGAGCATTCTCAATTGATTTCTGGCAATAAAACTGGTAAGCTGCTGCAAGTGTTCGTTGTTCTTTCTTGTGAAAGATATTTTGAACATCCACAAAATTTCGTTGAGATAAGTCAATTTCAAAATCAGCACGAAGAAATTCTTCCGCCAATAAAGGAATATCATATTTATTTGAGTTGTATCCTGCCAAATCTGAATCTCCAATAAAATCTGCGATTTTTTGAGCTAATTGCTTAAAAGTTGGAGCATTTGCTACTTTTTCATTGCTAATACCATGAATTGCAATGATTTCGTCTGCTATTATAATTTCTGGATTAATCAGTTCATTTAATTCTTCTTGTTCACCGTCAACCGTCAATTTAATAATTGCAATTTGTACAATTCTGTCAGTTGTAATTTGAAGTCCAGTTGCCTCAACATCAAAAAAACAAAGTGGTTTTTTTAAAATTAAATTCATTTATAAGTCATTATAATTAATGAAAAGATAGTCAAGACTTGCTTAAACTTCACGATTTTCGTCAAAAGCTTCGAGGTAATCTGCAACTCTGCGTACGAATTGACCACCAAGAGCACCATCTACAACTCTGTGATCGTAGGAATGAGATAAAAACATTTTGTGACGGATTCCAATAAAATCTCCTTGAGGTGTTTCAATCACTGCTGGAACTTTTCGAATTGCCCCAAGCGCTAAAATTGCAACTTGTGGTTGGTTGATTATCGGAGTTCCCATTACGTTTCCAAAAGAACCAACATTTGTTATTGTGTAAGTTCCGCCTTGCGTATCATCAGGTTTTAATTTATTATTCCGAGCATTATTTGCTAATTCATTAACAGCTTTCGTTAAACCCATTAAATTGAGACGGTCTGCATTTTTAATAACTGGAACGATCAAATTTCCTGTAGGTAAAGCAGTTGCCATTCCGATATTAATATCTTTTCGCTTAATGATTGTAGTTCCAGAAATAGAGACATTAACCATCGGAAAATCTTTTATTGCTTTAACAACAGCCTCAATTAAAATAGGAGTGAAGGTGATATTTTCGCCTTCTTTGTCCATAAATGATTTCTTGACTTTATTACGCCATTCCACAATTTTCGTCATGTCAGCTTCAACATAGGAAGTTACATGCGGAGCAATATGCGCTGACATTACCATGTGATCAGCAATCATTTTGCGCATGCGGTCCATTTCAATGAGTTCATCTCCTGGATTTGGAAGTACAATAGGTTCTTTAATATTTGTTAAGAAATGACCGCCTATATTTGAAGGGCTTGTGAGTTTTGGCGTACTATTATTACTAATAACAGAAGTTCCACGATTAGCGATATAGCTCAACAAATCATTTTTTGTGACGCGAGCATCTTGACCAGACCCATGAATAGATTCCAATTCAGTTTGACTGATATTTTCTTTTTTAGCAATACTTCTAACAAGAGGCGAGAAGAATTTACCGCTTGAATTACTATTTATTGCAACGATTTCAGAAATAGTAGGCGGCGCAGTAATTTCTACTAAAGGACTATTTTTTTCTTCTTCAATGATTTCAATTTCTTTAACTGGCTCAATATATTCAGAACTTACTTCTTTCTTAGTTGGAATTTCATCGGTTGAAAGAATTGCAATTACATCGCCAACTTGGGCAACTTGATCTTTTTCGAAAAATCGCTTACTTAAAATCCCTGAAGCTTCAGAAGGCAATTCATTATCAACTTTATCTGTTGCAACTTCAACTAAAGGTTCGTCAATAGCGACTTTGTCTCCAATATTTTTAAGCCAATTGGTAATTGTTGCTTCTGTTACACTTTCTCCCATTTTCGGAAGACGAACTTCAATTTCTGCCATAAGATTAATTTACTGTAGTATTCAGCATAGCAAAGTTAGCAAACATCCTTGATATGAGAAAATAAATAGGAATTATTCACCTAGTAATTTCCATTTACGAACGAGCACTTCAAAATCAAAAATAAAACTATATTCTTTTGCGTAAAGTAGATTTAACTCTTCTTTTTTATCAATAGTAAGCTCTTCTGAAACAGAAAATGGCTCTAAAATTCCAGGTTTTATTTTAGGTAGGTTTGTTTTCGTACCATCACTTTGATTGAGGTAACCAACAAATGATTTTTTTCCACTCAAAATTCTAAAAAGATTTGAAATAAACTTTACTTTAAATTTTATAATTACCAATAGAATTGGAGAAAATAAAAGTAAAATAATACTAAAAAAGAAATCAAATAAGCGTTTTGAACGAATGTTTTCAGGCTTACTTAAAGCAGAGAAATTTAGCGCGTAAAAATCTCCTGAATTGTCAATTGAATTACTGCCAATCAAATAACTTGTATTCGGTTGCGCAATTTTAAATTCAATATCTTGACTTTCAATTTTTGTCATTCCCTCAATAATATCTTTTGCACTTACATCTTTTGCACAATAAATAATTTCATTAATCTTGTGAACTTGAATAATTTCATTTAATTGAAGATTACTTCCAGATGCTTCCTCATAGTTCTTATCAATGTAAACTCCGATAATATTTTCAATTGTTGGATACGTTAATTCCAATATTTTTTTTACCCGTATAAATTCAGCTTGGTCTCCAATAATTGCAAAGTGTTTTTTCGGAGTAGAAGGCAAACCAATCTTATGTGTTTTCAATAAATTTTGAGTTATCAATACCAGATAATGCTGAAGAACAAAAACAAGAGAAGCCGTCAAAATAAAAAGACGAGAAAATTGCCAATCTTTAGGTAATAGAGCATAAACCACAAGAATAAAAATACTTGCAAAAATTGTTGCTTTCCAAATAATGTGATTTCGAATTCCTTTGTCGTAAACTCCAATTAACCACGCAAAAAGAATAAAAACAAAAATATAAAAGGGGATTGAGATATAAAAAACATATTCAGGGAATTTAATAGCAGCATTCCGCCAATAATCCGAAAGAAAAAATAAAGCTGAATAAGTTAGTGCAGCATTCAGAAATGGAGTTGCTATTTTCTTGACAAAACGTTTTATAAGTGAAAGAGAAGCCCGCATATAAATAGCAAGATTAATCGCGAAAGAAAACAAGTTTGCATTCTTGTTTGAAAAGTGTTTTTTCGCAAAGAGAATCATTGCTTTGTAAAAAACAAAGACATAATTCACAGAACTTTTTTTCGTGCTTTCACCCTTGTAATGTATAATTTTTGTCTCAGGGAAGTAATAATTTTTATATCCTCCTAATTTAATGCGATAGGATAAGTCAATGTCCTCACCATACATGAAAAATTGCTCGTCTAAGAGTCCTATTTTCTCTAAAGTTTCAGTTCGAAGTAACATAAAAGCACCGCTCAAAACATCTACTTCATTTACTTCAAATTCACTTAAAAAACCTAAATGATACCTGCCAAATTTTTGAGATTTTGGAAAAAGATACGATAGGCCAAAAATTTTATAAAAAGCAACTGAGGGAGAGGGAAAACCACGCTTTGATTCAGGAAGAAAATTTCCTTTTCCATCAAGCATTCTTAAACCTAGGCCACCACAATCGGAATTAGAATTCATAAAGTCAATGCATTTATCAAATGTATCTTCTTCAATAACTGTATCTGGATTAAGTAAAAGAACAAATGGAGAATTCGCCCGTTTAATCGCTTGGTTGTTTGCTTTTGAAAAACCAACATTCTCTTTATTTTCGATTAGTACAACACTTGAAAAGTTTTCTTTTAACATGTTAATAGAACCATCAACACTGTTATTATCCACAACAAAAATTTGAACATTTAAATTCTTGGAAGCCGCGAAAACAGAGTTTAAGCATTGTTCCAAAAAGAATACGACGTTATAGTTTACAATAACTACCGATAAATCATATTTTTGGGTACTTTCACTCATTAACTTTTCATTGCAATACAAGAGATTTCAATTGATGCATCGAGCGGCAAGCGAGCAACTTCCACTGTTTCTCTTGCTGGCGGAACAGAATCAAAATAAGTCGCATAAATAGCATTTACTTTTTGAAAGTCGCTCAAATCTTTTAAAAAAATTGAGCATTTTACAATATGTGTAAAGTCCATCTCTGCTGCATGTAAAAGTTTTTCTATGTTTGACATAACAAGATGAGTCGCACTTTCAATTGTTTCCATTTCTAAAAGTCCAGTTTTAGGATTAATTGGGCATTGTCCACTAATAAACAGCATTCTGTTTGCTAGAATTGCTTGACTATAAGGTCCAATTGGAGCTGGAGCATTTGGAATTTGAAGTGCTTTTTTATTCATATTTACTTTTAGATAAATTCAAATTGTTTTTTACTTTTGCAAACATACTAAATTCAAAATAGGTGAAAGTTCTTGTCGTTGATTTTTATGACTCATTTACCTTTAATCTTGTTCATTATTTAGAAGCTTTAGATTGTAATGTTACAGTTATAAAACACGATTTTTTAGAACTTAACACTTTAACGGAATTTCAAGCGGTTTTATTGTCACCAGGTCCTGGTTTACCAAATGAAAAAGATAATTTATTTGAGATTCTATCCTTCTGTGATTCAACTATTACTGTTTTTGGAATCTGCTTAGGTTTACAAGGAATTGGAATGTATTTAGGTGGTCAATTAGTCAATCAAGAGATTGTAAAGCACGGAGTTCAAGAGGAAATAACTATTTTAAATAAAACAGGATTGTTTCGGGGTTTTGCGAATGAAATCAATGTTGGTTTATATCATAGTTGGAAGTTAGAAGGAATTCATGAAGATTATATCACGGCTAAAAGTAAAAACGGAACCATTATGGCTCTTGAATCAAAAAAGCGAAAAATCTATGCTGTACAATTTCATCCAGAATCAATAATGACAAATATGGGGAAGGAAATTTTAAAGAATTTTTTAGGGCTTTTAGAAGAATAAGTTTGAAAATGTCTTTTTCATTCTATTACATTAAATCAATTTCTTTTCAACTAAAAATGCATGCAATTCTCGCTTGATTAATTCATGTTGCTGAATCGTTGGGTGTTTATCGTAGCCGGAATTGTAAATGCCTTTGTAATCAAAAGATACAATTTTTTTATCTCCATTTTGGACTCTATAGCTGACCACATTTTCGATTGATTTTTTCATTTGAAGTTTCAATTTTCCTGAAGCCATAGGACTCGAACAGCAAATTATTGTACTTTTTTTGTAGTATGTCCTGAGGTTTCTTAAAAATTCAAGATATTTCTTTTCATATGCTTCTTCATTTTTCAATCCATCATTTTGTCCAAGCGTAATGAAAACAATATCAGGTTTTCGATAATTATTAATATTCCATTTTTCATGATTTTTATCAAAGGCAATACGATCGTATACATCAGGCATAGTATAATCTATGTCGCAACAGCTATTTTCAAGGCCAATTCCTGAGATTGCACTTAATGAATATTCTGCATCAAGTTCTCTTGCTAATATTGCACCATAACTTAAATATGCATTGTGATAATCATACCAAGTGCCACTATTAAACTTAATTTGAGAACTATCTGATCCATTTCCACAGGTTATAGAATCTCCTATAAATTCAAAGTATTTTGATTTTCTTTTTTTTGAAGGCATGAGTTTAGCACACCTGACTCCTAAAAACTTTATATACCCTATTGAGCTTTCTGTATTTTTACAAATGAGCACATGGTGTGTTCCATTTGATAGATTTTCTCCAATATTAATTCGATTAAATTTTCCGCTTAATTTAATTCGCTTTGGAATTCCATCATCAATTACAACTTCAATATAATTGTGATTAACAAAATGTCTCAATTCGTCTTCTATTTCAATTTCACAAAAAGCACCTTTAAAATCAAATTCTATATACGCTCCTGGCGCCCAAACTTTTGGACTTGCAGCTTGGGTTTTATCAAAACGACCAAAACATTGAATTCTCTTGTCTCCACCATTGTAAAATTGAAAGGAATTTTCATTGTACGAATAAAAGGAAAAAAATAGTAAGCTTACTATTAATAAAAAAAATACAGTTAAAATTATTTTTTTAAACATTATCAATAGCATTTGTTCTTTTATCTCTCATTTTCATAAAAGGATATTCTATGAATTTATAGAGTATAAAAGAAATAAAAATAGTAAGTAGCCAAAACAATATATAATCAAGAACCCAGTAATCTCCGGGGATAAACTTATCAACTGAATAATCACCATGAATTGTACTTTTAATAATTGCGAATGCGACAACATTTAAATTCACAAGATACATGGAGTAAGAAATTAAACTAAAAAAGGTAATCCAAGAAGTCCATTTTCCTAAACCTTTTCTCATATTAGATAAAAACGGTAGCATCATAAAAATCGCCAGTGAAATAATAGTAGGATACCATATTACTGCAAAAGGAGCGTATGTTTTTCCAATATTAAATTTAGTGTAATATAAAATATATAAGGCTATAAAAAATAAAAGAACATTTAATTTATTATTCCATATTTTAGGATTGTAGTGGGCTAAAAAAGCACCTAAAACCCCATACATAATGGAATCTAAACGAGGAATAACCTGATATCTTATTCTTAAATTTATCAAGGTTTCTTTGATGTGTATTAATTGGTCAGGATTGGGATTATTGGGTATATTAAAAGAATGATATAAATGAAATCTATACCACGTAACCAATAAAATAATAAGTAATGAAATGAAAAATATGGTCCATTTAATTGTTGTTTTAAAAAATATTAGAAAACTAAACAAGAGTAATGGAACTAATAAATAAAACCATTCTTCAACACTAATGCTCCAGGCTTCAGAAAAAAAGTTTGGACGTGTGTTGCCTAAAAAGTTTTGTATAAAAAAGAAAAATCGATACCAAGTATCTGGAAAATTTGTGGGCATGAAGATAAGGGTATAAAAAATTAGAAAAATTAATACTAAGAAATAAGCTGGTAGTGTTCGCATCCAGCGTCTCTTCCAAAAATCGAGTAGACCTTTATAACTTGCTTTTTCTTTATTTAAAATTTTAATTAGAATTCCACCGATTAAAAAGCCACTTAAAACAAAAAAAATAGCAACGCCATCATAGTGGAATCTTAACACGTAGTTTTTTATATGTTCAGGTGCCATATTCGTGCTATGACCTAATAATACCATAAAAATAGCAACAAACCTCAATAGATCCAATCCAAATATTCTGTTATTAGATATTTCTAAATGAAAGAATTTATTCATTTTTAATATTTTTTGGTTTTAGAGTACAGATTTTCACCTCCAAATTTAGGCATAGTTTTTATTTTACAACATGATGAGTTTAATTTACAAAATCAATAGCCTAATTTTACGACAAGAAATATTTTAAAGGATAATATCCACATCTTTTAACTTTAACTATTTTTGTTTTTTTTTATGAAACTTAAAATTCTATTTTTTTTCTACCTTATTATTTTCAGCATAAAAGCTGAAATTGCTCTTCCTGATTTTTTTAGTGATAATATGGTTTTACAACAAAACAGCACGATTAAATTATGGGGGACTGCAAAGCCAAAAACAATTGTATACATTAAAGCTTCCTGGCTAAATAAAACCTTAGAATGCTTTTCTGAAATCGATGGGGAATGGGAAATTTCACTTAAAACATCGGAGGCCTCATTCAAAAAACAATTTATTCATATTTCTGACGGTTCTGAATTAAAAATTCAAAATATATTAATTGGAGAAGTCTGGTTTTGCTCCGGACAATCTAATATGGAAATGAATTTTCAAGGATTTAAAAATGAACCTGTAGCTGAAGCAAGTTATTATATAAATAAAGCTTCTGAAGCAAGTGGAATAAGAATGTTAAATGTAAAAAAAACAGTAAAACTGGAAAAGAACTCAAAAGGGAGAGGGAAATGGCAGGTAAGTAGTGTTCAAAATATCCCCACATTTAGCGCAGCGGCATATATTTTTGCGATTAATATTCAAAGAAAAATTAATGTTCCCGTAGGAATAATAAATAGCAGTTTTGGTGGGTCTTGTATTGAGGGTTGGTTAAGTCCTAATTATGTTGAAAAATATTCTGATTTTGACTACAAAGCAGGAATTTCAGACTCAATGAGCTGGAGAAGACCATATGTCATGTTTGAAAATATGCTGAAGCCTTATCATCAATACGTTATAAAAGGATTTATCTGGTATCAAGGCGAGAGTAATGTTAACCGATACAGTTCGTATTCGCAAAAGTTACAAGATCTCGTTTATTTATGGAGAGAAACTTTTAATGATTCAACCCTTCCTTTTTATGTTGTCGAAATTGCTCCTTATAAATACAGCGAAGGAAATAAAGCTGCGAAGTTGCGTGAAGCTCAATTTAAAGCCGTTAAGGCACTAAATAAATCTGGTTTTGTCTGCACAAATGATCTTGTTTTGAATTCGGAGTTCACCAATATTCATCCTTCTCAAAAAAAAGAAATAGGTCAACGTTTAGCCAATTTGGTATTATTTAATGATTATCATGTAGATTCACTTCAATCTTTTTCTCCCTGTATTGAAAATTCATTTTTTTTCAAAGATTCAATTATTTTAACCTTTGAAAACTGCTATAATGGTTTATTAAGTAATGATAATTTTGAGGGTTTTGAAGTTGCAGATTCCTCCATGATATTTCAAAAGACAAGTGCTTTATTAGCTGCGGACAAAAAATCAATTATAATTTTAAATAAGGACAAGAATTTTATTCCTGTTTCTGTTCGCTATTGTTTTAAGGACTTTCAAATAGGATCTGTTAAAAATAGTGTTGGTTTACCATTAATTCCTTTTAGAACAGATAATTGGGATAACTAATTTTAAAAGCGCTTTTATAAAAAAAAAAAAAAACAAACAATTCAACACTTTAATTGTAGTATCTTCAAATAAATAACATGAAATATATCCTATCGCTTTTTTTAATTTTAAGTTCAATGTTCTCTTTTTCACAATCAGGAATTGTAAGAGGTTTAATTACAAATGCTCTAAATAATAAGCCTATTGAACAAGCTAAAATCCAAGTTTTAGATCAGCAAATAGGTGCGATTTCAGATGAAAACGGCATTTATGAAATAAATGGCATTAAACCAGGAGTTTATTCTTTTAAAGTTGTTGTTTCAGGGTTTAAAGCTTTTCAGGTCAATGAAATAACAGTTACAAATGCTCGTTCTGTTTCCTTGGATTTTGCTTTGGAAGAAATCGTTATAGAGCAAAATGAAGTTGTAGTTAAAGCAAATCCATTTATTAAAAAAATAGAATCTCCAGTATCTTTAAAAACCCTCAATTCAACAGAAATTGAACGTTTGCCCGGCGCAAATAGAGACGCAAGTAAAGTAATCGCTTCTCTTCCTGGAGTTGCTTCTCGTGCAACTTTCCGAAATGATATTATTATTCGTGGAGGTTCTCCAGGGGAAAATAAATTTTATTTAGACGGTATAGAAGTTCCAAATATTAATCACTTTGCAACGCAGGGGTCGAGTGGGGGACCAGTTGGACTTTTAAACATAAACTTCATTCGAGAAGTTGATTTCTATTCAGGTGCCTTTCCCGCAAATCGCGCAAATAGTTTAAGTTCAGTTTTAGCATTTAAGCAAAAAGATGGAAATCCAGATGCGATTATAACAAATTTTGCTTTGGGGTCAAGTGATGCAGCTCTTACTTTAGACGGGCCTATGGGGAAAAAAGTAGATTTTATTTTTTCAGCAAGACGCTCTTATTTGCAATTTTTGTTTGCTGCATTGAAATTACCGATTCTTCCAACTTACAATGATTTTCAGTATAAAATCAATTATAAAATCAATCAAAAAAATAAGTTGACCTTTATTGGTCTCGGTGCTATAGATGTTTTTCGCTTAAATGATAAAGTAAATGAAAATGTCACAGACACCGCTACGCTAGAGAAAAACAATTTTATTCTCGGAAACCTCCCTTTGCAAAATCAATGGAATTATACAATGGGAGTAAATTGGCTTCATTATTCTAAAAACTCTTATCAAACAGTTGTTTTAAGTAGAAATATGTTAAACAACAATGCAATGAGGTACAAAGATCGTATAGAAACACCCGAAAATTTACTTTTTGATTACGCTTCCTTTGAAGCAGAAAATAAGTTTCGTTTTGAACACAATTATACAAAAAATGGTTGGCGATTAAATGCTGGTTTTGCTTATGAATATAGCAGGTACTACAATAAGACGTATAATAATATTACAGTTCAAGGAGCTCCAGTTATTGTAGATTTTGAATCGAATTTATTTTTAAGTAAAGCAGCTATTTTTGGACAATTAAGCAAAGGATTTATAAATGAGCGACTAAATCTATCTTTGGGTTTGAGAAGTGATGTGAACACCTATTCTAAAAGCATGATGAACCCTTTAGAACAACTTTCTCCAAGTTTATCTGTAAATTACCGCATAAATGAACAATGGGCTTTAAATGGAAATGTAGCTCGCTACCATCAATTGCCTTCATACACGATACTTGGTTATAGAAATACTGCTGGTACTTTGGTTAACAAAGAAAATGACTTAAAATACATAAGCGCAGATCATTTTGTTCTGGGTACAGAATTTTTAAGCAAGAAAAATGCACGATTTACACTTGAAGGATTTTACAAGTCTTATGACAAATACCCTTTTTCAGTTAAAGATTCTTTGTGTTTAGCAAATATCGGATCTGACTTTGGCATTGTTGGAAACGAAGAAGTTAAATCTATTTCAACAGGACGTAGCTATGGCTTAGAATTTTTATGCCAACAAAAATTATACAAAGGTTTCTATGCTGTTTTTGCTTATACATTTGTGAATTCAGAATTTAAGAATAAAGACAATGTTTATGTTCCAACAGCTTGGGATAGCAAACACATTGTTTCTTTAACCGGAGGTAAACGCTTTAAAAAAGGTTGGGAACTTGGATTGAGATGGCTTTATTCAGGAGGTTCGCCTTATACCCCTTATAGTGCTGCTTCAGGATTAAAACAGAATTGGGATATTAATGGACAAGGAATTTTAGATTATTCTCAATTAAACACTTTGCGTGAATCAAGTTTTCATCAGTTAAACCTTCGTGTCGATAAAAAGATATTTCTTGAAAAATTAACGATGAATTTTTATTTGGACATACAAAATGCTTATGGTAACAAAGCAATATTAGCACCAACAATGTTAGTTGAAACAGACGCAAATGGAGCTCCAATTGAGGATCCTAATAACTCTGATCGATATAAAACAAAGTTAATTGAAAATGCTTCAGGCATCGTTCAGCCTACGATTGGAATTATCATTGAATTTACTGCAAAAAAGAATAAAAAATAATATTACTTTTTATTCTTTCCAATCGTCATAACCACCAATTAGGTTGAATACCTTTTTGAACCCTAATTTCTTGAAATCTAAACAGGCAGAAGTACTTCTTCCTCCTGCAGCACAGTAAACTAAAATAGTTTTTTGTTTATCTAGCTTGGAAATAGTTTCCGAAAAAGATTTAGAGAAGTAATCAATATTAATAGCATTTTTAATGTGAGCTTCCGAAAATTCTACTGGAGTTCTAACATCAATAACTAGCGTATTTCCTTTAGTTATTAGTTCCTTAAATTCCTCTTGAGTAATTTTTTTTTGAGAGAATAAAGAAAATGAAGTTAGCAAGAAGATAAAAAGTAATTTCATAGAAGATCAAGAGAATATAGTAATATAACTGTGTTTAAAATGAGATAAAATAAAGCAGGTAAACTTTCAAGTAAGGAATCTTTTACGCGAATTCTAACTAGACAAGCAATCAACATCATTGTAGTTAGTCCTGCTGAAGAAAAAATAAGAATGATAGGATGAAAAAGTCCAAAAATTAATCCAATTGAACCACTTAACTGTGAAAATGCTATAAATAGGGAAATATTTGGTAATCTAAATCTCTTAAATTCTTCTTCCATTTTTGAAGAAAAAAAATAGCTTATTCCATAAATGAAAAAAGAAATACTAGAAAGAAGTATGCAAAATGACAATTCGCTTTTGGCTTGTTAAGAAAAATAAGATTGTAGTGCTATAAATATACACAGGGATAAAAAGATGAATGAAGGTATTCTCTGCTGCAATGGATTTTTTAATTTAAAATGAAAGTATTGAGCAGAAAGCATAAAAAACGCCATTGAAATAGCTGCATAAAAAACATAACAAGGTTGACAAATACCAACTAGTAATAAAGTTGCCAGTGCAATTTTTGCTGCTCCAACAGCACTCCTAATAGTTACACTTAGGCCAAATTGCTTGAATTCTTTTTCAACGTTGTGAAAACGAAAAATCCAAACAAAAAGAACAGAAATTGCAACAATAAGTTGGGAAATAATTGTGAGATTTTGCATTTTGTATTATTTAAATATAGGATTTAAGAAATGATTTTTCAGTTATAGATTCACCCTGTAAAATTACTAATTAAAGTTAATCCAATTATAAGATTGGTTGGCTCTTTTTAGTTTTAATGAATAAAAAAAGTTAGAAATGAAAAAAAAAGTCTAGTCTTTAAAAATAATTTAATAATATTAAATAATTGTATTGTGAAAGCCGGAGTAAAAATAAGGATATCTAAAGTCACCCTTTTTAGTGAGACCCCGCTGGGAGTATTCCATGAACCATTTTTTTTGGCTCAATCCAAGCATAAAACCCAAACTGCTATGCAGTTTTTTGGTTTTTTATTTTTTCTAACTTATCAAAATACATTTTGAACGTCATTAAAAATAAAAAACCCATTTCCTTTTGGAAATGGGTTTCTTTTGTGATCCCGCTGGGAGTATTCCATGAACCGATTTTTTGGGCTCAATCCAAGCATAAAACCAAACTGCTATGCAGTTTTTTGGTTTTTTATTTTTCCTAACTTATCAAAATGCATTTTGAACGTCATTAAAAATAAAAAACCCATTTCCTTTTGGAAATGGGTTTCTTTTGTGATCCCGCTGGGAGTATTCCATGAACCCATTTTTTAGGTTCAATCCAAGCATAAAACCCAAACTGCTATGCAGTTTTTTGGTTTTTTATTTTTTCTAACTTATCAAAATACATTTTGAACGTCATTAAAAATAAAAAAACCCATTTCCTTTTGGAAATGGGTTTCTTTTGTGATCCCGCTGGGATTCGAACCCAGGGCCCATACATTAAAAGTGTATTGCTCTACCAGCTGAGCTACGGAATCGTTAATTTTAAGGGTGCAAATATACTCATATAATTTTAGTAGTGCAAAGTATTAATACCTAAATTTGAATTTATTTCTAATCGTATCTCAAGTCATTGATTGCTAAGAATACTCATAAGATGAAGAAGCATTTATTTCTAATTGGATTCATGGGGAGTGGTAAATCTACCATTGGGAAATACCTTGCCGAATTGCAAAATCACCCTTTTTTAGATACTGATTTACTGATTGAAGAAAAAATCCAACAGAACCTTAAAGATTTCATACTTGAAAGTGGAGAAATTTCTTTTAGACTCTTAGAAAGAGAAGTTCTAAGAGAAGTTATTGATTCTCAGCAAAAATCAGTAGTTGCAACAGGTGGCGGTTTACCTTGTTTTGAAGAAAATACAAAACTCTTGCTAGAAAATGGGATTCTTATTTTTATTGATACACCCGAAAAAGTTTTATTTAATCGTCTTTTAAATGATGATTCTCGACCATTAATTGAGAATTTGAATGAAAATGAATTAAAGAAGTATATATCGGTCAAATTAGCTGAAAGACGTCCGTTTTACGAGCAAGCAAGTATCAAAATTAGTGGCGATAAATCAATCAATGAAATTTGTATAGAAATTCAGGATAAGTTAGATCTTCTTAAGTCCTAATTTTTCTCGAAGGTAGAATCCTGTTGAATTTCCTTCTAAATCTGCTAATTCTTCAGGTGAACCTTCAAATAAAATATAGCCACCTTTATCTCCACCAACTGGACCTAAATCGACAATATAATCAGCACATTTTATTACTTCCATGTTGTGCTCAATAACAAGAATTGAATGTCCTTTATCTATTAAAGCATTAAAAGCGATAACTAATTTTTCAATGTCATAAAAATGCAAGCCGGTAGTTGGCTCATCAAAAATAAATAGGGTAGAGGGAGCATTATTTCCTTTGGATAGAAAAGATGCTAATTTAACTCTTTGCGCTTCTCCGCCGCTCATTGTACTTGAAGATTGACCAACTTTTAAGTAAGACAAACCAACATCGACTAATGGTTGAATTTTATCAACAATCTTTTGGTCCAAGCGATCTGTCCCAGCTTTAAAAAATGCTAAAGCATCAGCTAAATTTGTTTCCAAAAGTTCATAAATTGACTTCCCTCGGTATTCAATTTCTAATGTTTCAGACTTATAGCGTTTCCCCTTGCACGTTTCACAGGTCAAATGAACATCTGCCATAAATTGCATCGCAACAGTAATTGTACCCTCTCCTTCACACATTTCACAGCGCCCACCTTCAACATTAAAACTAAAAAAACCAGGTTTGTAACCACGCATTTTAGCAAGAGCTTGGCGCGAATAAAGTTCCCGGATATCGTCAAATGCTTTTACATAGGTAATCGGATTACTTCTCGATGATTTACCAAGAGGGTTTTGATCTATAAATTCCACGAGGCTTATCGCTTTTAAATCTCCAGTAAGACCATTAAATTTTCCGATTAATTCACTGCTCAAACCCAATTCTTTTCTAAGAGCAGGATAAAGAATAGAACGAACTAGAGTTGACTTTCCGGAACCAGAAACACCCGTAAAACAAACCAAACTATTCAAGGGGATCTTTAAATCGAAGTTCTTTAAATTAAATTGGCGAGCTCCTTGAATTAGAAGTTTATTTTTTGTGACCCTTCGCTTTTTTGGAACAGGAATTTCTCGAAGTCCCATTAAATATTCTGCAGTTAAACTTTCTTTTGCACCTTTAAGTTGAGAAAAGGAGCCCTGAAAAACGACTTCTCCACCAAAAACTCCAGCTTTCGGCCCAATATCAATAATTTGATCCGCAGCTTTCATTACTTCTTCCTCGTGCTCTACAATTATTACTGTATTCCCCAATGATTTTAACTCTTGGAGTACGCTAATCAGACGAGCTGTATCTTTCGGATGTAAGCCAATTGATGGCTCATCTAAAACATAAATAGAGCCAACCAAACTACTACCTAATGATGTTGCTAAATTTATCCTTTGTGATTCGCCTCCTGAAAGTGAATTTGCAGCACGATTAAGTGTTAAATAACCCAGTCCAACATCTAATAAAAATCTGAGTCGTGACTGAATTTCAGGTAAAATTCGATTTGCAAGTTGCGTTTCGTACTTGTCTAATTGCAAAGAATTGAAAAAATTAAAACATTCATCCAATGGAAGTAAAACACATTCTTGAATTGACACCTTATTTATTTTGACAAATGCAGCATCGCCTCTCAAGCGTGTTCCATGGCATTCGTGGCAGCTTGTTTTTCCGCGGTACCGCGAAAGTAAAACACGGTATTGAATTTTATACGTTTGACTTTCTAGAAATTTAAAAAAACGCTGTAAACCAGTAAAATATTGATTTCCTTTCCATAATGTCTGAACTTGTTCTTCAGTCAAATCATCGATTGGTCTATGGATTGGAAAATCAAATTTCTTAGCGTTTAAAATTAGTTCGTTAAGATATTCCCCCATTGTTTCGCCTCTCCAAGGAGCAATTGCACCTTCAAAAACACTAAGCTTTCGATTTGGAAAAACCAGTTCCTCATCTATTCCTAGAATTTGCCCATATCCTTCACAGGTTTTGCATGCTCCAACAGGATTATTAAAAGCAAAAAAATGCGAACTTGGCTCCTGAAATACTTGTCCGTCTAATTCAAATCGATTGTTAAACCATTTGATTTTATTCGTTTCGGGATCTAAAATCCCACAACTTCCGTTTCCTTCAGCAAAAGCAATAGAAATAGAATCCGTAGCACGCGAAAAAGCTCCATCATCTGAGAAATCAGTTTGAATCCGGTCAATAACCAAGAGGGTGTCTGCTGGTATCTTATGCTCTAAATGATCTTCAATTAAGTGAAAAGAATTAGAGTAGTAAATTCTTGTAAAACCTTGTTTATAAATAATTTGAATTATTTTATCTAAACTATTATTTAAAGTAATATTTAAGGGGCAGACAATGGCAATTTTAGTTTCTTTCTTTAAAGAATGTAAATATTCCATACAATCTGTAACACTATGTTTTTTAACAGTATTTCCTGAAATTGGGGAAATTGTTTTTCCAATTCTTGCGTAAAGCAATTTTAGGTAATCGTATATTTCTGTTGTTGTACCAACGGTTGAACGAGGATTACTAGTAATTACCTTTTGTTGAATCGCAATGGAAGGTGAAAGTCCTTTGATGAAGTCAACTTCAGGTTTATTTAATTTCCCTAAAAATTGTCGTGCATAAGAAGACATGCTTTCAATAAATCGGCGTTGACCTTCAGCATAAATAGTATTGAATGCCAAACTAGATTTACCAGAGCCTGAAACTCCTGTTATCACCGTAATTTTTCCGTGAGGTATGTTTACTGAAAGATTCTTCAGGTTATGAACTCTTGCTCCCTTAATTTCTATTTCTTGCTTCACCGTACAAATTTAACAAGTGAAAGAGAATGCTGTTCAGAATTAACAAAAGAAATTCATTTTAAATCTCTAAAATAATGAATCCACATTTTATCCTTATTTTTGGTAAAAAACATAAGAAGAATGCAAAAAAACAATCGAACTCCAAATCTAATTGAAGCGCTTATTCCGATAATTATTTTAATCGCTTTATTGTCCTTGAATGTAATAATATACAAAGATTCAGCAACTTATGGTCCAAATCAAATTGCCTTAATTATAGGAGCAGTTGTTGCTTCATTAATTGGTTTTAAACTCGGTTACACTTGGGAACAGATTCAAAAAGGAATGGTAAAAAGCATCAATTCAGCCATGTCAGCAATCCTTATTCTATTAATAATTGGGGCTTTAAGCGGCACCTGGATGATATCTGGCATTGTTCCAACTATGATTTATTATGGACTTCAATTGATGCACCCGAGTTATTTTCTTTTGGCTGCCTGCATTATCTGCTGTATTGTTTCATTGGCTACAGGAAGTTCTTGGAGTACTGTTGCTACTGTTGGAGTTGCCTTATTAGCAATTGGAACTGTAATGGGCGTGCCACTTGGAATGTGTGCAGGAGCAATTATATCAGGCGCTTATTTTGGAGATAAAATGTCGCCTTTATCTGACACTACAAATCTTGCCCCTGCAATGGCTGGAGGTGATTTATTTACACATATTCGCTACATGATGTATACGACTATTCCAACTTTGATTTTAACCTTTCTAATCTTCGGAATACTCGGTTTTTATATTAATCCTGGAAACAACCAACAAGGTGTTAATGAATTACTTAAAGCAATGGATTCTAAATTTTATATTTCCCCAATTTTATTTCTTGTTCCTTTGGTAGTTTTTGGATTAATAGCATTAAAAGTAGATGCCTTGCCCGCTTTATTTGTTGGTGCAGTTTTAGGAGGTGTTGTCGCTTGCTTTGCTCAACCTCAATTGATAAAAGAAATTTCTGGAGCTACTGGTAATTATGCTACAGCAGCTTACAAAGCAGTTTTGCAAGCAATGACTGGTGAAGTTAAGATTCAGACAAATAATGAAAGTATCAGTAAATTATTGAGTACTCGCGGAATGTTTGGTATGCTGAATACAATTTGGTTGGTATTGTGCGCAATGTGTTTTGGTGGAGCGATGGAAGTTTGTGGTTTATTAAAAAAGATAACACAAACTGTTATGCGAAAAGTAGAGTCAACGGGAAGTTTAATTGCAACTACTGCTGGAAGCTGTATCTTTTTTAATGCAACTGCATCCGATCAATACTTAGCAATTGTCGTTCCTGGAAGAATGTTTGCAAAAGAGTTTCGGGATCGAGGTTTAAAACCAGAAAATCTAAGTCGAACATTAGAAGATTCTGGAACTGTAACTTCTGTTCTTTTTCCATGGAATACTTGTGGGGCTGCTCAAGCAAGTGTTTTAGGGGTTGCTACCGGAACATATTGGATGTATTGCTTTTTTAATTTAATTAGTCCTTTAATGACTGTTTTTTATGCTTATATGAACATTAAAATCAAGCGATTTACGCCAGAAGAAATGGAGGAAATGGCGAAAAAAGATGTGATTGAGGAAAATTAAAGTCCAAGATTTAATTCAATTCCAAAGATAAAATTGTGGATGATTTTAATATGAATTTCTTGCGCTCGATCCGCAAACTCAGAGTAGGGGGCACGAATTTCTAAATCTGCAAGTTCTGCTAATTTCCCGCCGTCTTTTCCAGTCAGAACAATCGTCTTTAATCCTTTCTTTTTTGCTTCTTCTACTGCTAGAATTACATTTTTTGAAGAACCAGAAGTTGAAATTCCAAGCAAAACATCACCAGGTTGCCCTAAAGCTTCGATGTAACGAGAAAAAACAAAGTCGTAACCAAAATCATTTGCAACACAAGAAATATGTGATGGATCGGAAATTGAAACCGCTGCTAAACCTCTACGATTATTGCGGAAGCGCCCACTTAATTCCTCAGCAAAATGCATGGCGTCGCACATTGATCCACCATTTCCACAGCTTATGATTTTATTTCCAGCTTTTAAAGCAGTACACATCATCTCAATTGAAGTCTCAATTTTTTCAAAATTTTCAGAATTTTGAAATTGACTAAGAATGAGTTGTGCCTCTTCAAATTGCTTTTTAATTTCAGATTTTAAGTCCATAGAAATTTATTATTAAGCGAAATTAAACAAATAGTAGCTTGAATTAAGTCTAATCTTTAAAATGTTATTCTATGAGAACAAAATAGCTTATCTGTCTGTTTTATTTTTATGTATCAACTCAAGCGCAAACAATTTGTAAAAACAGACCTAAAAACCTGTTGGGATTTCTTTTCTTCCCCTCAAAATTTAAAACGAATTACTCCGCCATACATGGGTTTTAACATAAAATTCGATCTGCCAGAAAAAATGTATGAAGGACTTATGATTGAATATTCTGTTAAGCCAGTTTTAGGAATTCCAATGACTTGGATTACGGAAATAAAAACGGTGAAGGACAATTTATTTTTTGTTGACGAACAGCGAAAAGGGCCTTATAAAATATGGCATCACGAACATCATTTCAAAGAAGTTGAAGGAGGAATCGAAATGACAGATATTGTATCTTATGAATTACCATTGGGAATTCTTGGGAAATTTGCTCATGCACTTTTTGTAAAAAAGCAATTAGAAGGGATTTTCAATTTCCGAATAAAAATGGTAGATGAAATTTTTGCTTAAGATTCTTTTTCTATTTAAATCGAATTAATTGGTATTGAATTATTAATTTTGGGGCTATGTCAGAGGAGGTAATAAAAGTTGAGAAATTAGCCAAGAATTTCGGCTCATTTGAAGCAGTTCGCGATGTCTCCTTTACCGTAAATAAAGGCGATGTCTTTGGATTTCTCGGTCCAAATGGTGCAGGAAAAAGCACAACAATTCGCTGCTTACTTTCACTTATTAGATTGAATGCTGGAACTATCCAAATGTTTGGTAAAAGTTATGCTACTCATCGCTACGAAATACTTTCAAAAATTGGAAGCATTATTGAGAAACCAGATTTTTACAACTATTTATCAGCTCAAAAGAATTTAGAGATTTTTGCTCGGATTTCAGGGGCTACAGTTTCAACAAAAGAAATTCATGAAATGTTAGAATTTGTAGGTTTAGGCGGCAGAGGTAAAGATAAAACAAAGGGATTTTCTCATGGAATGAAGCAGCGCTTAGGAATCGCTCAAACCTTGTTGCATAAACCAGAATTAATCATTTTAGATGAACCAACAACTGGTTTAGATCCGCAGGGGATTATCGAAATTAGAAACCTTATTTTACGTCTAAAAAACGAGCAAAATAAAACCATTTTACTTTCCTCGCATCAACTTTCTGAAATCGAATTGATTGCCAACAGAATGGTAATCATTACGAAAGGGAAGTCATTGGTAGAAGGAAATGTGCAAGAATTACTTAACGCACAAGAATTGACAGTTAGATTGGAATTATCTGATGTAAATAAAGCAATTCCTTTAATTCAACAGCATTTTGCAAATGTAGAAATCACGCGCATAAACGAAGTTGAAATTTCATTGAGCATAGAAAAACAACAAGTTCCTCACCTTAATAAAATGTTAGGTGATAACAACATTCTTGTTTATGCTTTAGAGCCAAAACGAAAATTAGAAGATTTTTTCATGAAAATAGTTCAGTCTTAAAATGTTACTTAAAAATATCTACAACGAATTTATTAAGATTCTTGCAAAACCAAGAAGTTACATAGGTATTGGTGCATTAACATTGTTGATTTGTATTATTTTATTTGCAATGAAAGCTGATGGTTCTTCTTTTATATCCTTTGTAACATCTTCTTTTGAACAAACACTTTCATTTAATGGCACTATTTTAAACGGAAATTTAATCGCTTTCATTATTCTTCAAATGTTAATTGTCCATATCCCATTATTAGTTGCTTTAGTGACAGGTGATTTGATTTCTGGGGAAGCAGCCATGGGAACTGTAAGAATGTTGGCAACTAAACCAATTTCTCGAACAAAGATTGTAATATCAAAGTTTATAGCAGGTGCGGTTTACACTTTTATTCTTACACTTTGGCTTATTTTTCTATCGCTTTTTGTTTCCAAGTTTATCTTTGGATCTGGAGATTTAATTGTTTTAAATAGTGAAGGCTTAGTTATTTTAAAAGAACAAGATATTCTCTGGCGTTATGGCTTAAGTTTCATTGTTGCCTTTTTGTCGCTTTTAACAGTTTCTTCCGTTTCAATTTGCTTTTCTGCTTTTGCGGAGAATTCAATAGGTCCGATAGTTTCAACAATGGCTGTTATTATCTTATTTACAATAATTGGATCAATGGAAGTTTCTGTTTTCCAAAATATTAAGCCCTTTTTATTTACAACTCATATGGCATCTTGGAGAAGTTTCTTTGAAGATCCTGTGCCGTATTCTAAAATCTTAAAATCAATTATTATACTAGTAGTTCACAATATCTTACTTGTATCCATTGCAATAATTAAATTCAATAAAAAAGACATCACTTCCTAATGAAAAAACTACTTTTTATTTCACTTTTTTTTATTCAAGTTACTTCCTATTCGCAAGATGCAAACCAATTACTAAAAAGGGTAGTTGCAAAAATTACCAGTGTTAAAGATTATTCTGTTGACGTATCAATAAAGACAGATATACCATTCATCAAGATATTACCGGTTAAAGCAAAGATATATTTCAAGCAAAAAGATAAATTTAAAATTGTTTCTAAAGGCATTGTAATCCTTCCAAAACAGGGATTTACAGATGTTAATACTTTTTTAAGTAAAACAAATTCATATATGGCTGTTGATGGCGGTACAAAAATGATTGGTGAATTGAAAACCTCATTAATTACTGTTATTCCAACAAGTGAAAACAGCGAATTTGTTCTTGCGAAATTGTGGATAGACCCAAAAAATGCAGTGATTATTTCATCTCAAATTACTACCCGATCTAGCGGTACTGTAAATGTCGACTACTTTTACACCTCGGAACTTTCTTTCGGACTTCCAAGTGAATTAATTTTTGAAATTGACATTAAGAAATTTAAAATGCCAAAAAGCGTAGCTGCTGATATCAATAACGATAAGCCAAAAGATAAATCAAAAAAGAAAACCGCTGATAAAAAAGGAATTATAAAAATCAAATTATCTAATTACGTCATAAATAAAGGAATTAATGATGCGATTTTTGAGAAAAAGTGATTTTCAAAAAAAAGCTATTTTTACTAAAATTTAAAAATGGAATTTGATATAGCGATTATTGGTGGAGGAATAGTTGGCGTAGCTACATTTTATCAACTTCAGAAGAAAAATCCAACTTTAAAAATCGCCTTATTCGAAAAGGAAAATATCCTAGCAAAGCACCAAACAGGTCACAATTCTGGTGTGCTTCATTCTGGCTTATATTATAAACCAGGTTCCCTAAAAGCAAAAAATTGCATAGAAGGAAAACAAGAGATGATTGCTTTCGCTAAAGAATATGGAATTGCACACGATATTTGCGGTAAAGTTGTTGTGGCATCGAATCAACAAGAAATAGTTCGCTTGGAAAAAATTCATCAAACTGGTATCGAAAATAAAATTGAAGGTATTGAACGTATTTCTTCAGATCAAGTAAAAGAAATTGAACCTTTTGTTGAATGTCTTTCTGGTCTTTGGGTTCCATCTACAGGAATTATTGATTTTGCTGCAGCCACAAAAAAAATGATTGAATTAGCCCTTGCACTTCAAGCTGAAAGCCGCTTATTTCTTGCTCATGAAGTAATTTCAATTACAAGAAATGAAGATGAGGCAACAATACATACAAACAAAGGGGAATTCACCTCAAAATTTATGGTTTTTTGCTCTGGACTTCAAGCAGATAGAATGGCGAAAAAAGATGGGTTAAATTTGAAAGAGAAGATTGTTCCATTTCGAGGTGATTATTATGAATTAGCAGCACAGGCACAGCACAAGGTCAAAAATCTTATTTATCCTGTTCCAGACCCCGCATTTCCATTTTTAGGTGTTCATTTTACAAGAATGGTTGGGGGAGGAGTGGAGTGTGGTCCAAATGCTGTATTTTCCTTTAAAAGAGAAGGTTACAACAAAACTGATTTCTCTTTTGAAGATAGTTTTGACGCACTTTCATACCGTGGAACTTGGAAGTTGTTTCTAGGAAATATATCCTACGGCATCAACGAATACCGTCGTGCTTTTTCAAAAAAAATGTTTTTGAAATCATTACAGCAAATGATTCCATCTTTGACAATGGATGATATTGAACCAGGAAGAGCAGGGGTGAGGGCGCAATTACTTTCCCAAAATGGTGATACGCGAGATGACTTTAGAATTGAGTACCAAGGCAACTCAATTCATGTTTTAAATGCGCCTTCACCTGCAGCAACTGCATCTCTAGCAATTGGAAAATATATTGCGCTTGAAGCAGAGAAAAAGTTTGGATTAAAATAGAATGTAAGCTTAATCTTCTGTCAATTGCTTTTGATAAAGCTCCGCATAATAACCTTTGGACTTTAGCAGAGTTTCGTGTGTTCCTTCTTCAATAACTTCTCCCTGATCGATAACAATTATGTAATTTGCATTCCGAATTGTTGATACTCGGTGACTAACAATGATAGTTGTTAAATTTTGCTTCAATTGCCTTAAATTTGATAAAATTATTTCTTCTGTTTCAGTATCAACTGCGGACAAGCAATCGTCAAGTAATAATAAACTAGGATTTCGTAATAAGGCACGTGAAATACTAATACGCTGCTTTTGCCCACCACTAAGATTTACGCCACGTTCCCCCAATAAGGTTTCAAACTTGTCTGGAAATTCATCGATATTATGGTAAACGTGCGTTAATTCTGTAACCTTAACCAAGTCATCACTTGAAACCTCACCATCTTTAACGCCAAACTTTAAATTGTTTGCAATAGTATCAGAAAAAAGAAAAACATCTTGAGGAACGACACCACATCGTTCACGAAATGCATCCGTATTGATACTCTGAATCGATTTATTGTCAATCAAAACAGATCCTGAAGCTGCATCGAATTGTCGCACTATTAAATCTAAAATAGTTGATTTTCCACTTCCTGTTTTTCCAATAATTGCTAAAGTATCTCCTTGTTTTATTTTGAAAGAAAGATTTTTTAGGGCTTGAATTCCCGTATTGTCGTAGGTGAAATTTACATTTTTAAATTCAACTCCTCCTTTAAAGTCAAAATCAGAATGGTTTGTGTTGACAATTGTAGGTTCAGTCTCTAAAAATTCACTTATTCTCTTTTGCGATGCTGCTGCTCTCTGAATAATTGAAGTAACCCAGCCTAAACTTGCAAAAGGCCAAGTTAAATTATTTACAAAGAAAATGAATGCTACAATTCCACCCAATGAAATTTGTTTGTCGTAGGTCATCAATCCACCCATATAAATGGCAATTAATGTGCTGATACCAATTAAAAACATAATTGTAGGCATGAAAAGAGCATTAACTAAAACTAACTTCATGCTTTTGTTTTTGTATTCGTTTGCGGCATGCTCAAATTTACTACCCATTTCAGTTTCACGATTGTATGCTTTTATTACCCTGATTCCCGAAAATGTTTCCTGTGAAATCGTTGAAAGATTGGATTGTTCTTCTTGAACTTTCCTGCTCATTGTATTCATTTTACTTGAAACTCTGTATATCAAGAACGACATTAAAGGAAGTGGCATTAGAACAAATAAAGTAAGTTGAGGACTTATTTTCACCATTTGAACTATAATCATAGAAGAAAGCACAACTAAATTTATGGTATACATGATTCCGGGACCTAAATACATTCTTACTTGACTCACATCTTCAGAAATACGGTTCATTAAATCCCCCGTAGAATTTCGCTTAAAAAATCCTAAATCTAATTTTTGATAATGTGCATAAATCTCATTTTTTAAATCAAATTCAATAAAACGAGACATTACAATGATCGTTTGACGCATTAAGAACAAGAAAAACCCTTTTCCTATGGATAATAAGATGTAAATACCACCAATTTTGAAAGATAAAAATAAAGCGTCTTCATAACCACTTATAGTCGTGCTCCCCATTAAATCATCAACTGTAGTTTTAACGTACAAAGGCATTTGAACTCCAAAGTAATTACTGATAATTGTAAAAAGAATACCGAATAAAAAACGCCATTTGTATTTAAAAAAATATTTATTCAAGTATTGAAGTGACTTCATTGATTATTTTCTAATTTTGCGCTGTTGAAATATGCTGCAAATGTAAGCATTCAGAACTAAAGTTAACGAACGATAAGATAAGTATGTCTGAAATAACAACTGAAATAGTGAACGATCTTTCCATGAATCCAGTGATCGGTCAAATGGCCAATATGGGTCACGAACAAATTCTTTTTTGTAATGATGCAGCAACTGGATTAAAAGCTATTATCGCTGTTCATAACACTGTTTTAGGTCCTGCACTAGGTGGAACAAGAGTTTGGGCTTACAATAACGAAATGGATGCCTTAAATGATGTTCTTCGACTTTCTCGCGGAATGACCTATAAAAATTCAATATCAGGATTAAATCTAGGAGGAGGGAAGGCCGTTATTATTGGAGATGCTAAAACTATTAAATCTGAGGCTTTATTTCGAAGATTTGGTAGGTTTGTAAATAGTTTAGCAGGAAATTATATTACTGCTGAAGATGTTGGCGTTTCTCCGATTGACATGACGCATGTAAACAAAGAAACAAATCATGTAGTTGGTTTGCCCGGTAAAAGTGGCGATCCTTCGCCTGTAACAGCTTATGGAACTTACATGGGAATGAAAGCTTGCGCTAAAATACAATATGGTTCTGATTCCTTAAATGGAAAAAAGATTGTTGTACAAGGAGTAGGGCATGTTGGTGAATACCTCGTAGAATATTTGAGAAAAGAAAATGCAACTGTTTACATTGCCGATATAAATCCAGAAACATTGAATCGAGTAGCTCAAAAATATGGGGCTCACATTATTGATAAAGATGCTTTTTATGATTTCGATATGGATATTTATGCGCCCTGTGCTTTAGGTGCTACGATAAATGATGATACATTGAGTAGACTAAAATGTTCAATTATTGCTGGAGCGGCAAATAATCAATTAAAAGTGGAATCTGTTCATGGCTTAGAAATAATGAAAAAAGGAATTATTTATGCTCCAGATTATGCAATCAATGCCGGTGGAGTAATAAATTGTTTTTCAGAAGTAAAAGGACTTCCAGCGGAATGGGCACAGCAAAAAGCAGCAGAAATTTATACGACTATTTTGAATATCGTAAAACGATCACAAGATGAACATATTCCAACATATCAAATAGCAAATAAAATAGCTGAAGAAAGGATCAAAGCTAAAAGAATAGTAGAATTACCCCTATAATAAAATGTTAAACAGACGTCATTTACGAATCAAGGTACTGCAAATTCTTTATGCTTTTTTTCAGTCAAAAGAAATTGATGTTGTAAAAGCACAGAATGAATTATTGCTTTCAGTAGAAAGAATGTACGATTTGTACCTTTATTTACTCCTGACAATTCCTGAACTTAAGCGAGCAGCTGAAACAAACAATGAAAACAGAAAAAATAAATTGCGACCAAATGAAAGCGATTTGATGCCTAATCTTAAATGGGTGGAAAATAGTTTAGTTTTAAAAATTGAAGAATCAAAGGATTTAAATAAGGTTTCTTCAGCACGAAAGGTAAATTGGTTGGGCGCAGAAAATCAAGAGATTTTTAGAAAAATGTTTCTTCAAGTTAAAGACAGTGAGACTTATTTTGAGTTCATGGAAAATGGATTGAAGGATTTTGAAGAAGACAAAAAATTTGCTTTAGCGCTTTTTAAAAACGAAATTATAAATTCTGAATTTTTACACAATTATATAGAAGACAAGAGTATTTATTGGCTGGATGATATCGATTTATGTTGTTCTATGGCTTTAAAAACTTTAAAAACGGCAGCTCCAGATAAAGAAATTTCAATTTTATCCCTTTACAAAGAAGATGATGATGAAAAAGAGTTTATTTTAAATTTGTGTCGCAATACAATTGAAATGGACTTAGAAAATGAGAATCTTATCGAAATTTTAGCTGTAAATTGGGAGGTGGATCGTATCGCTAAAATGGATGTCTTATTGCTTAAAATGGCACTTGTAGAATTGCAAACATGTTCTAGCATTCCTACAAAAGTTACTATGAATGAATACATTGAGATTTCAAAATTTTACAGTACTCCAAAGAGTAATTTGTTTATAAATGGAATTTTAGATAAGGCAATTTCACAGTTGACAAAAGAAAAAAAGATTAAAAAATCAGGTAGGGGATTAGTAAGTTAAAAAATAAGAAATGCAGAAAATAATTTTTTATACGCTTTTAAATTTAAGTCTTTTGTTTTATGGTTGTTCAGAGAATAAACCACTAGAAGTAGGGCAGAAAACAACAATGGAAATCGATTCTGTTTTTAACGCTGGGACAGTTGTGAAAGGAGAAATTATTCATGCAACATTTAAAGTTCGAAATACAGGAGATTATCCTTTGGTTTTTGGTGAAGTAAGAGCTTCTTGTGGTTGTACGGTTCCTAGTAAACCACAAAAACCAATTCAGCCAGGAGAAACAAGTCAAATAACAGCAGAAGTGAATACAGCAAATTTAACTTCTAAGCAAATTATTAAATCAGTTACAACAATGTCGAATACTGAACCTAATATTCATTTATTAGAAATTAAAGCAAAAATAAAATAATAGTATAAACAATTAAATAAAGTAAGTTATGAGTGGTCAAGGAATGCAAAGTTTATTAATGTTAGGTCTAATGGTCTTAATTTTTTATTTTTTCATGATTCGTCCTCAAATGAAGAAGCAGAAAGAGTTGAAGAATTTTAGAGAGAATTTAAAAGCTGGTGATAAAGTTGTTACAATTGGTGGTATTCATGGAAAAATACTTGAGGTTTCTGATACAACAGTTTTGGTACAAGCTGAAGGCACAAAACTTCGTTTTGACAAATCGGCAATTGCTCAAAGTTCAGAAGATCAAATTATGATGAAGTAAAATTGAATTTATTTATTTTTTTTTTTTAAGAGATTAGCAGTTGACTTTTGTTCTTATAGCTAGAAACAGAAATTTTTTTATTAAGATAAAATAAACCTTTCTTTACTCTAATTGTTTTTATTGATAATGCACTAAATTCTTAAAATTTAAACAGTATGAAAACAAAATCATTATTCTTATTCTTTTTAGGATTTTCTTATTGTTCTTTTGCACAATCTTTTACTACTGGTGTTGTAAATTTATCTTCAACGCCTGGCTTAGCTATGTCAGTTAAATTAGACATTGGTAGCAACGTTACGATGACCTTAGTAGGACCGTCTGGAAGATGGTTTGCTCTTGGCTTTGGTGCTGGAAACATGGAGCCTGAAACTGACGTAGTTGCTGTTCATTCTGCAGGAACCTTATCTAATTTCGATGCTAAATTAATCGGTTATGCTGCTCCACTTGCAGATGCGCAACAAAACTGGACAATTACCTCAGATCAAGTGGTTTCAGGAGTAAGAACTATTGTAGCTACACGCCCTTTAGATACTGGAGATGCAAACGATTATACCTTTTTAGCTGAAGAAGGTTCACTTTCGCTAATTTGGGCCAGAGGAAGTTCAAATTCTTTCACTTATGGATACCATGGGGGCTCAAATCGTGGTGTTATAAATGCAACATTTTCGCCCTTAGTTACTAGTTCTCCACTTTCACTTCAATTATTCTTGGATGGATATTACATTTATGGGTCAAATCCTGCAAGCATGAGAGCGGCTAGATATATTAATCTCATAGAATCTGGATCTGCAAATCCTGGAGCTAATACAGATGTTGATCTTATTACTGTTGAATTACGAAGCGCAGCAAACCTAAATGTTGTCGCTTATAGTGTTTCTTCTATTTTACAAACAAATGGTAGCCTGCAGTGTACGTTTCCTGCAGCTGCATTTGGAAATTCATATTACCTTGTTGTTAAACATAGATCTTCATTACCTTTATGGAGTGCAAATCCTATAACTATGTCGGGTTCAACAACTCTTAATTTTTCCAATAATAGTACAAATGCTTTTACTGATGGTTCTGTAGCCCCAATGAAAACATTAGTTTCAGGTTTATATGGAACAAGATTGGGTGAGTTAAATGGAGATGGGTATTTAGATGGTGTAGATTATTCGACTTTTGAATCCAATGTGTATTCATCAGCATACGGTGGTTTATATTTACTAGATGGCGACTTAAATGGCGACTCTTATGTTGATGCGAGCGACTTCGCGGTTTTTAACTATAACTCAACATTAGGTTCTTATGAACAAAGACCTTAAAGCTAGAATCCGAATTTGTATCAGGATGGTCACCTTACGATGCTATTGTCTCAGACCATCGTCCAGTAGCTATCAATAAAATAAACATCAACGAATTATTCATCTTTAACTTTTAATCCATTGTTTTTTTTGTTGAAGTTCATTAATATTAATACTTAATTTTTCTCGATGATGGTAGAGCGAGATTTTATGTTATAATAAAAAAATGTTATTTTAAATTTTATGAAAGCACTAGTCATTTTATCAATCTTTATTGGGTTTTATACAAAAGGATATACCCAAACAATTAACGGAACAATTATTCATAATGGCATTGTTCGCACGTATAAATTATATGTCCCCGCTATATATTCAGGAAATGTGCCTGTTCCACTTTTACTGAATTTTCATGGGTATACTAGTAATTCAAATGAACAAATGTTTTATGGGGATTTTAGAAATATCGCTGATACGGCTAATTTTCTTGTGGTTCATCCTCAAGGGACTTTAGACAATACCAATACTACACATTTTAATGTCGGGTGGGGCGGAAGTACGGTTGATGACGTAGGTTTCACAGAAGCATTAATAGATTCTTTATCAGCTGCTTATTCGGTTGACCAAAACAGGATTTATGCTGTTGGAATGTCAAATGGTGGATTTATGAGTTTTCAACTTGCCTGTGATTTGAGTGCTAAAATAGCGGCCGTTGGTTCTGTTACTGGTTCAATGACTCCTTCCACATTGAGTGATTGTAATGCTTCGCATCCTATGCCAATTATTCAAATCCACGGAACAACTGATGGAACAGTTCCTTATAATGGCTCAGCAGGGTGGACAGCATCCATTACAAATGTTTTAAACCATTGGGCTACATTTAATAATTGTTCTCCGGTACCAACGGTTGTTAATGTGCCTAATACGAATACAATAGACGGAAGCACCGTTGAGAAATACACCTACGAAAACGGAGATAACTGTAGCGAGGTGGTTCATTACAAAGTTACTAATGGACAACACACATGGCCCGGTAGTATTTTTAATTTTGCAGGAACCAACTATGACATCAATGCTTCAGTGGAAATTTGGAATTTTCTTTCTAAGTATGATATTTTTGGATTAATCTCTTGTAATCCAGCAAATATTGATGAGCAGTTTGGAATCGTAGATTTTCAAATATTTCCAATTCCATGTAGCGAATCTATACATGTTGATTTAAAAATCGCTGAATCTTCTTTTTATGAAATCTATTCACTGTACGGACAACTTTTAAAATCAGGATCTATTTCTCTAAACAGTAATGAAATAGATCTTTCTGATTTTCAACCGCAAGGATACCTTCTTAAGATAGGAGGTAGATACCAACGCTTTATTAAACTTTAATATAATCGTTTCAATAGTAATCAATACTCATTACTTAGATTATCTATTTAACATAATATTAATTATAGAACAATATCATGCAACTGAACTTGGAACATTACATCTGGCAAATTGTTTTAATTTTGTTTACTACAAGTAATGGTTACAGACAATCAAAGTTTACAAGAATTAGATTTCCAAAAAGTAATTTCACAATTGTCTAGCTATGCTATTTGTAAAAGCGCGCAAAATAAAATTTTCACGCTTCAACCGTCAGGAAAATACAATGAGGTTTTAGAAGCGCTTGAAACAGTTCAAGAAAAATTATATATCAAGAATAAAGGATTAGTTTTTCCAGCGCTTGAATTTGAAGAATTAATACATGAATTAAAAATTCTTCCAATTGAAAACTCGGTTCTATCTACCGAAGGTGTGCAGCGCATTCTCTTAGCTAGCAATATGGTAAATGCTATTCTTCAATTTTTAGAGAAAAATCCAAGCTTTATTCATGTATCTAGGCTCTTTAAGTCATGTTATTACTCATTAGAGCTCATTCAGCCGATTCAAAAGATATTTGATAAAACAGGTAAAATTAAGGATGATGCATCTCCCTATTTATTAAAAATTAGAATTTCCATTAAAACTATACGCAATCAAATTAATAGAAATTTTGATAGAGAAATGCGTCGTTTTCTAAAGTCAGGATATTTAGGGGAAACTTCTGAAAGTTTTATTCAAGAACGTCGTGTTCTAAGTGTTCAGTCTTCTTATAAAAGAAGTGTCTCCGGTGCGATATTAGGATCTAGTAAAACTGGAAATCTGACCTATATTGAACCGCAGGCTAATGTTCCTTTAAATCATGAAATTGAGGCCTTACAAGACGATGAACAAAAGGAAATTCGCAGAATTTTATGGACTTTAACCCAAGAATTGAGGTCATTTTTTCCGCTTATCAAAGCATATCAACAGTCACTTGTATCGTTAGATATTGTTAATGCCAAAGTTAAACTGGCTGAATCTATGGATGCTTGTATGCCCAAAATGCAGAAAAATCCACTGATGAATTGGAATACGGCCTTCCACCCTATTCTTCGAGATAAAAATAAGTTGAATGGCAAGACTACAGTTCCTCAATCTATAAATCTCAATCCTGAGGCTTGTGTGTTGGTTATTTCTGGTCCAAATGCTGGTGGAAAAAGCCTTACCTTGAAAACATGTGGCTTACTTCAATGTATGCTTCAATCTGGCTTGCTAATTCCTGTCGAACCAACAAGTAAAGCCTGTGTTTTTAGTCAAATTTATACAGATATTGGAGACAATCAATCTATTGATAATGAATTAAGTACATACTCTTACCGCTTAAAAAGGATGAACTTCTTTTTAAGTCAAGCTGACGGCAATACACTTTTATTATTAGATGAATTTGGAAGTGGCTCCGATCCTGAATTAGGAAGTGCTTTGGCAGAGGTTTTCTTTGAGGAGTTGGTAAAAACCAATGCTTTTGTGATTTTAACGACTCATTACTCTTCAATCAAAAGAAAAGTAACTGAATGTCCAAGCGCTATAAATGGTTCAATGCGCTTTGATGAGTCAAATTGGCTTCCATTATTTGAACTGCAAATTGGACAGCCAGGAAGTTCATTTACTTTTGAAGTAGCCAAATCGAATGGAATTCCAAGTTCATGGATTGACAGAGCAAAAAAATTACTTTCTCAAGAAACATTGAGATTTAATCAAATTTTAGTTGACCTGCAGCAAGAAAAGAATAAACTCCAATTAAAAATGGAGGAAACACTATTACTAAAGAATAATTTGGAGGAACAACTTTCTACTTCTTCAGGTGCTGAACAAAAATTTGCTTATAAAACCAAACAACTTAGAATGCAAATTGAGGAACAAGCTAAACTGATTCAGCTGGGTTCTAAATTACAAAAGTGGATGGATGTTTTCAATGCCAACGCAAAAAGAAAGGATATTCATGCCACTTTATTTGAAGAGTTTAAAACACATCTTTTAAAAGAACGTGCTAAACACAGTCTAAGTCCAAAAAAAATACCACAAATAACTTCTAAATCCTCTAATAAAGCCACAACTCCAAAGGCGCAAACATGGACTTGGGTTCAAGGTGATAAGGTGCGTATTTCCGGAATTCGTGATAGCGGAATTGTGCAATCTGTAAAAGGCGACACAGCAACTGTTTCCGTTCGCGCTTTGATATTAAAAATCCCACTATTTAAACTATCACCTCTTTTGGAATAAGAAAATTGATTTCATAGGATTTCTACATTCTTTAGATTCAGTGAACTCTAAGTCATAAGCTCATTTTTTAGCTTAAATATAATTCGTAATTTTGCGCTCACAAAAAAAAATAAATTAATAAAATGAGTACAGCTTTAGGAAATCATATTTTGGTAGAATTTATGAATTGTGATCCACACATCATGAACGATGTCAGCGCAATTGAAAGAGACATGGTTGCAGCTGCACAAAAAGCCGGTGCTACTGTTATAAACTCTACATTTCACCATTTTTCGCCCTATGGTGTTTCTGGCGTTGTAGTTATTCAAGAAAGTCACCTTGCAATTCATACTTGGCCAGAATACGGCTATGCTGCGGTTGATTTATTTACCTGTGGAGAAATGAATGCATGGATTTCTTTTGATCATTTAAAAGAATGCTTTGGAGCAAAATCATACTCTGCACTAGAATTAAAGCGTGGTTCTGTCAATCTATTACAAAGAAATGACTTTGATATTACCAGCATGCGCCAAAAAGCTGCAGAATGGAAAAATCCTGATTTTTATACGCGCAATGTTTGGTTCACGGATAAAGACGAAGAACAAGCGCTTTCACTTCGCTTTACGGGAGATGTTTTATTTGATGTGCAATCGCCATTTCAGCGTGTTAGAATTCTAGAATCCTATAAATACGGGAAAATGCTGGCTTTAGATGATATGGTAATGACAACGGAAAAAGATGAATTCCACTACCATGAGATGATTTCACATCCTGCACTTTTTTCACTTCCAAGCGCCAAAAATATATTAATTATTGGTGGCGGTGATGGTGGAACTGCAAGAGAAGTGCTGCGGCACAAAAACATTGAGCATGTTACAATGGTTGAAATTGATGGTGAAGTAATTGAAGCGTGTAAAATTCATTTGCCAAAAATCGCTGCAGAATTCGATAATCCAAAATTAACCTTGCTTGTAGACGATGGAATTGAATTTCTAAAGAATGCTACACCAAATTCGTATGACCTTATTATCGTTGATGGTTCTGACCCTGTTGGTCCAGCTGAAGGTTTATTTTCTGTGGAATTTTACACAAACTGTTATGCTGCTTTAAAAAACGACGGAATTTTAGTCGCTCAAGGAGAATCTCCAAAATTTAATGAAAAAGCATTTGTTGAATTAAATCAAACCTTACAAACTATTTTTGGTCTTGATAAGGCTCCTATTTCCTTGTTTTTTGTCCCTACCTACCCTACAGGAATGTGGAGTTTTCAGTATGGAATTAAAGGTGATATTACTATAAATGAGGTGAAAAACAAGAATGAAATACAAGAATTTGTCGCAAAAGAAGGTCTCCGTTATTACAACGAAGACATTCATGCCAATACATTTGCACTTCCTAACTTTGTGAAAGAATTGGTGCGCAAAAACTAATAATACGAATCTACTAAGCTAAAACTACTTATGAAAATTACAGCAAATTCAGTTGTCTCTTTGAAATACAAACTTTCAGATCAAGAAACCGGAGAACACATTGAAGAAACGACAAATGAAAACCCACTTGTATTTTTATACGGAGTTGGTGGAATGTTACCAGATTTTGAGTTAAATATTGAAGGAAAAACAAGTGGTGATCTTTTTGATTTCCACATTCCTGCAGCACTGGCTTATGGTGAACACGATGCGCAACACATTGCAATGATTCCCACAACTATTTTCCATGATGAAAAAGGGATTTTTGATACCGAAATGTTCAAACTTGGAGCGCTTGTTCCTATGAGTGACAATGAAGGAAATCAGTTGCGTGGTAGAATAATCGAAGTGGATGATCAAAATGTAAAAATGGATTTCAATCACCCGCTTGCAGGAACAGCTTTACATTTTTCTGGAGAAATTATTTCCGTTCGTGAAGCAAATGAAGATGAAATTTCACACGGACACGTGCACGGAGAACATGGTCACCACCATTAAATAAATTAGAATAAAAAGAAGGCTAATAATTTTTAGCTTTTATTTCAAATTTTTAAAATAATTTTTTATATTTGCACTCTCAATTTTTGAGGGAAATTCCTCCTTAGCTCAGCCGGTTAGAGCATCTGACTGTTAATCAGAGGGTCCTTGGTTCGAGTCCAAGAGGAGGAGCGAAAAGCCGGTCATTATTGATCGGCTTTTTTGTTTTACACGATTTGGACGAGAAGTTTATCCTGAGCGAAATGAAATGTAGCCGAAGGAAGTCCAAGAGGAGGAGCGAAAAGCCGGTCATTATTGATCGGCTTTTTTGTTTTACACGATTTGGACGAGAAGCCTGTCCTGAGCGCAATGACATGTAGCCGAAGGTTAACAATTTTAAATGAAATAGCGAATATTACGCTTATTGTCCCATGATATATTATGATTAATTTCGGCTTAATAATTGATGAAACCTGAGAAATTAAAAGTATGAAAGTATCCATTTTTGAACCTTGTCCGGCGAACTGGGAGAACATGCAAATCAAACTTCATGCAAGGCATTGCGACCAATGTGATAAATCAGTGGTCGATTTTACAAAAAAAAGCAGGGCGGAAATCATCACTTATTTAATTGAAAACCCAAATGGTTCCGTTTGTGGTAGAATGAACCAACAGCAATTTGATATTAAGGAAGAAGATCTTCCGGAATTGATTTCTATTCTTAGCCAACCAAGATTTCGCGCTAATGCATTTTTAATATTGGCAGTGGTTTGCTCAAGCTTTTTCTTTTCCTGTGAGACAGATTCAAAAGGTGTTAAAACCATTGAAAAGCCAAAAATTGAGAAGCCAAAAATTAATCCTGTAGAGAAGCAAAAAATTAATCCAATAGAGAATACAAGTAGTAATGACAGTGTAAAGAAAATAAAAAAACAACTCATTATTCCTCAAGAAAAACTTATGGGTGAAGTCTCCATACTTCCCGAATCTACCCCTGCTATTGCTGGAGGAATAACATATGATCCTTTGCCAGAAATAGAAGTAGTCACAAATCCGGAAGAAGTCCTTTCTTATGCGGAAGTAATGCCCGAATTTCCAGGAGGAATGCCCGAAATGATTAAGTATCTATTAGAAAACATGATCTACCCTGAAGAAATGAAAGAAAATGGAATCGAGGGGAGAATTTTCGTTCAATTTGTAGTAACCAAAACAGGCAGTGTTGAGAATGTAACCATTGCAAGAGGAATTGATGGTTTAAATCGCGAAGCAATTCGTTTGGTGAAACAAATGCCAAATTGGAAACCAGGAATAAATAACGGTAAAGAAGTGAACGTAAAGATGATTATTCCGATTCGTTTTTCACTCCAATAATTAGATGATTTCTCTTTAATGTTCGCAAGAAAGATTTGTTTTCTTGACGAAAACACTGCCCTACCCATTCGGAGTTTATCCTGAGCGAAATTCACGTGAACTGAGCTTTCATATTAGCATAGCTTACTAAGTTGGAGTACCTCCCGAATGATTGTCTCACATCCTTTAGCTAAGTCTATTGATTCAATCAATCCCGCTACCCCATTTCTTATGCTTATTTCTCTTCATTTTCAAGGTTAGCCAACACTTCTTCCCATTTTTGTTGGAGTAGAGCTTTGTTGGGTAGTTTGGTTTTGTAATCTGCTACCAAAGTTGGAGAAAGACTTCTGTTTAAAGCATATTCTACCACCGTATCATCTTTTCCCTTACATAAAAGTATTCCTATACTTGGGTTTTCATGCTCTTTTTTAATGTCTTTGTCCAATGCTTCTAAATAGAAATTGAGTTGTCCTAAATGCTCAGGTTTAAACCGTTCATTTTTCAACTCAATGGCTACCATACAGTTTAGACTTCTATTGTAGAACATTAAATCTATTGCAAAATCTTGGTTGCCTACTTGTAATGGGTATTCTTCACCCATAAAGGCAAAATCTCTACCAAATTCCAGTAAAAACTTGGTTATGTTGCGGGCTATTGCTTTCTGTAAATCCTTTTCTTGGTGTTCCTCTGGTAGGTGCAATAACTCAAAAACATAGGTATCTTTAAATGTGTTGCTTACATCTTGTGGTAATTCTCTCGACAGTGGTGAGAGTTTTGCATCTGCTAACATAACCCTTTCATAATAAGAGCTATTTATTTGTCTTTCAAGTTCTCTTACAGACCAATTTTCTTTGATAGACATCCTTAAGTAAAACTCCTGTTCTTGTTCATTTGCAAGAGGTAGAATTAATCTATTATGTGACCAACTTAATTCTCGCGACAGTGTGGCGAGTTTTTCATAGTTGCTATAAGTTTCATAAAACTGCTTCATCCGCCAGATGTTCTGAGCAGAAAATCCAATTATATTAGGTTCTGATACTTGAATAAAGTCAGCTAATTCTTTCACAACAGATTTACCCCAAGCTTTTGAAATAACTTGTTTGCTAACATATTCTCCTACATGCCAATACAAGGTAACTAGCTCTTTATTTACAGCTTGGTAAGCTCTGGACTTTGCAGAAGCAATGAGGGAAGTAATTTCTGTAAACTGTTTTTGTAACTCCATCTGTTTTATTTCAATAAGTTCTCAAAATTGATAATACTTTAGGTAAAAAGAACTCCCATATCTTATCTATTTGTGATTTTATTTCTCCAGTTATCATTTAAGTAGTTTGATTTAAACAAATATACCTAATTAATTAAAGAAAAAAGCGCTGTGAAAACAGCGGGTGATTTTGGTGAAATTAATTTATTTCCTTGAGGTAAACCCTGTTCTTTCTATTCGGAGTTTACCATCAGCGAAATGAAATGTAGCCGAAGGAGGTCCAAGAGGAGCAGCAGATTAAACCCAGTATAGCATTAGTTTTACTGGGTTTTTTTATTAGTTTTAGTTTTGGGTGAAAACTACCTACCAATAAAATAAAGGATGTTTACCTACTGCAGGACAATCTTTCTTATGGTAACAATATTATTCTGTGGATTTATTAATTTCAGGAAATAAACTCCATTACCAGACCAACCATTTAAATCAACATAAAATTGTTGTTGGTTAACTAAACTTGAAAAGACTTGTTGCCCTAGACTATTCTCAATTTTAAGAGTATAGTTTGACATTAATGCAAAGTTCCCATTATCAATAGTAATATGATCATTTGCAGGATTAGGATATACCATAATAGCATTCGTATTATTAGGAGCAGGCAAACCAAGTGAGGTATTAATAAACAAAGTATCTGTTACAGAAACCAAAAGAGTATCATAAGTAGTAATGTTTGTAGTTATGGTATCGTAGATAGTAACATTAGTTGTAATGGTATCATATACTGTTACATTGGTAGTTATTGTGTCATAATAAATACAATTACCATCATAAGGATAGTCTAATAAAGAATTAGCAACTATTGGTACATTAAAAGTATTTTCATAATACCAACCATGTATAACTATATCACCAGATGAAGTAATAGTGTAATCAATGTACCCATACTTATATCCTAATGCACCATTTGCAGGGTTTGTAAGTATTAATCTAAATCCTTGTTTGTGAGTACCTATTCCCATTGTATAACAGAAGTACTGGAAAGAAAGACCTTTGTAAATATAATTATTATTGTTCCATAAATCAAATGCATTAAGTGTATCATTTGTACAATCAACTCCAAGAATATCATATTGTGAAGGACCATTAACCTTATTTTGACCTATTGTGTTTTGTATGCCTTCAAACCATGCAGTTACAGCTCCTGAACCTGAAACACCACCACAAGATGTTGATTGAGCTGAATAAAACAACCTCAATTTAATATCATTTTGTTGATCATTATTAAGGTCTATATTGTAGGCCCCAGAAGCACTACCAATGGGATATGGGTATACACCATCAAAATTATCCACATAAGTTAATTGAGCAACAAGACAATTAGATATCGGTAATAATAATACTAGTAGTAAATTTTTCATATTCAGCATTTTAGTTTTAACAAAGTTACATTAAAAAAACACTTACCCATAGTAAATACAACTTCTTATTTTATTATTTTATGCTCCTTATCACATAAATAGCTACCGCAGGTCCAACTTAATATATTTAATGTTTCTTCCAAATGAAATAGTATCCATTATTTCATAATTTTCAATAAGGTCTTGAACAAATGAACCAAAATCTTATTAATTCTGTAGTGAAATCTGTGTGAACCAACTATTTATTTTATTATTAAACTATCTTTGATAAAAAAAAACCAAGTATGAAAACACTTATCTTACTATTCTCTGTTCTTTTTGCAACAATGAGCTTTGCTCAAGTTCCTTCTTATGTTCCTGCTAATGGACTTTTAGGTTGGTGGCCATTTAATGGAAATGCCAATGATGAAAGTGGGAATGGGAATAATGGTATTGTGAGTGGGGCTACATTGACAACTGACTTGAATGGGGATGCAAATAGTGCCTATATTTTTGATGGGATTAATGATTATATTAATGCTGGAGATTTTTATAATTTTAATAATTCTAATTTTACAATTTCTGTTTGGCTTGTCCAAATTGGACCTACAAGTAACGCATTAGTTTCTAAAAGAGAAGTTAATGGCTATGGTAATTGGTGGCACCTAACTTTAAATAATTTTATGATCTCAGCATCAAATAATGGCCCATCTCTATTGTTGGCGCCTTTACATGAAAATTTTAATAAATATACATGGACTAATTATACAATAACAAGAGAAGGTAATGTTATAAGTTTTTTTGCAAATGGTATTTTATCAAGTCAAGATATTTTATCTACCACTTATAACATGAATAATAATGCTAATTTAATTTTTGGTTCTTTGTTTTATGATGGAGCATATGGTGATTTTCATAATGGAAAATTAGACGATATTGGTATCTGGAACAGAGCTCTTACAGACTGTGAAATACAAAATCTTTATACCTCTACAAATCCTACAAATACAATAACAACAGCTACAGCTTGTAATTCTTATACTTGGAATGGCACAACCTATTCTACATCTGGAGTATATGCAGGAACAACTACAAATTGTGTTACTGAGTATTTGAACTTAACAATCACACCAAGTTCTACAAATACAACAACAGCAACTGCATGTGACTCCTATACTTGGAATGGAACAAACTATTCTGAATCTGGAGTATACACAGGAACTACTGCAAACTGTGTTACTGAGTCTTTGAACTTAACCATTACACCAAGTTCTACCAATACAACATCAGAAACTGCTTGTGACTCTTATTTATGGAATGGAACAAACTATTCTGAATCTGGAGTCTACACAGGAACTACTACAAACTGTGTTACTGAGTCTTTGGACTTAACAATTACTCCAAGTTCTACAAACACAACAACAGCAACTGCTTGTGACTCTTATACTTGGAATGGAACAAACTATTCTGAATCTGGAGTGTACACTGGAACAACTGCAAACTGTATTACTGAATCTTTGAACTTAACAATAACACCAAGTTCTACCAACACAACTCCAATTTCAGCATGTAATTCTTATGCTTGGAATGGACAGACTTATACACAATCTGGAGTATACACAGGAACAACTGCAAACTGTGTTACTGAGTCTTTGGACTTAACAATCACACCAAGTTTTACCAACACAACAACAGCTTCAGCTTGTGACTCTTATGTTTGGAATGGAACAAGCTATTCTACATCTGGAGTATATTCAGGAACAACCACAAACTGTGTAACTGAATCATTGGACTTGACAATTACACAAACATTTTCAGACACAACAATAGCTATAGCTTGTGACTCCTATACTTGGAATGGGCAGACTTATACAGAATCTGGAACTTACACAGGTATAACTGAAAACTGTATTACACAATCTTTGAAATTAACAATTAACCCTAGCACTTCAAGTTCTATTTCTCAAACAGCACTAGACTCATATACTTGGCCGGTAAATAATCAGACATATACTACAACAGGAGCATATACAGTAGTAATTCCAAATGCTTCAGGTTGTGATAGTACTATTACACTTAACTTAACCATGAGTTTTACCGGAATCAATGATTTAAGTTATTCAAAACTTAGTGTCTACCCTAATCCTACAAATGCTGACTTCACCATAACAGGTTTGGAATTAGTTGGAACAGTTTCTTCCTTAAGTCTTACCGATATGAATGGTAAAGTAGTAAAAGTTTTAGATCCAAAAGCTACTAAATTTAGTATGGCTTCAATAAAACCAGGTGTTTATTTCTTGAATATAATATCCGGGAATAAACAAGAAGTACTAAAGATTGTGAAGGAATAAAAAATTAATATTATACAAGAGCATCCTTAGGGGTGCTTTTTTTTTATTCATCCCCCTCTCAAAAGTCCTCCATAAACTATCCTCCCTTGTGATTTAACTTTTTACTTTATATTTGTTAAAAAAACCTTTGAAAAAACTACTGCTTATTTTACTCCTTTTACCAATATTTGGCTTTGGGCAAATTGTAATCATACCTGATTCTAGCTTTAAAGCATATTTAGTTGGAAATAAAGCTATAAATACCAATAGAGATAAGGAAATTCAAATTAGTGAAGCAAGTGCCTTTAATGATACTATTGATTGTAGAGATATGAGTATTTCTAATTTAAAAGGTATAGAAGCCTTTACTACTTTAACTTATTTGGATTGCAAAGGTAATCAACTCACTAGCTTAGATGTTAGTAAAAATACTGCTTTAACTGTTTTGGATTGTAGTTATAATTCACTCACAAGCTTAGATGTAAGTAAAAATAGTGCTTTATACTCCTTGTTTTGTTATGCTAATCAACTCATCAGCTTGAATATAAGTGGTGCATCTGCTTTATCTTGGTTGAATTGTGGGGGGAATCAACTTACCAGTTTGGATTTAAGTAAAAATAGTGCTTTAACTGAATTGGGTTGTTTTAATAATCAATTCATTAGCCTTGATTTAAGTAAAAATACTTCTTTAACTTGGTTGAATTGTGTTGAAAATCAACTTAGCAGCTTGGATCTAAGTAAAAATACTTCTTTAACATATTTGGATTGTGGTGAAAATAAATTTGATTGTACTGCTTTAAAAAGCAAATATGGTATTACAGACCCAACTGGAGAATAGTCCTTTTTGTATTTTTCCCTCTCATAACTCCTCAAACCTGAATTTTAATAACGTCATTGATGTTCGTAGTATAGCGTGGAGAGAGCATTTCTTGCTTCATTTTCCAAACTCTTTTCAAATCTTGACTTGCCAGTTTTACCTTTTGCCTACCAAATGCTGAATTTAATTGATCCATGACTTTCATTAGGATAGTATGTTTTGGGTTGCTATTTTCAAATAAAGACAATTGTAGCTGATCTTCTGGCTTGAAATCCATAATAATTACGCCAGCTTTTTTATAGCTGATTCCTTCTTTGAAAATAATTTTTAATCCCTCACACGCAAACTTTGAAATTTCTATACTAGAATTTGTAGGGAAAGGCAGTTTTAGCGTAACGCTTTTTCGATACTGCTCTAAATCTTGCCGGTGAAAATTTGTCTGAATAAATACGATTAATGAGGTGCAAGATGATTTTTGAGCTCTTAATTTTTCCGCACACAAAACTGAAAATGTGATTATGCGTTCTTCTACTTCAGCATACTTAGTGATATTTCTTTCAAATGAGCGCGTAGTAGCAATATTCTTTTTGATTTGTATGTCTTCGATTCCCAATGTAGGAATTCCCTCTAGATCTCTTTTTAATCTTAAACCAACAATAGACATATTTTTCGCAACCCATTTATCGTTCATCTGCGTAAAATCATAGGCCGTTTTTACTCCTAAATTCTTCAATTTAAAAGAATGCCTTCTTCCGATACCCCAAACATCTTCAACTTGTAGCCATTTCAGAGCTTTTATTCTTTGTCCTTCATTTTCGATGTAATAGCAGTTTTCTGTTTGACCAGGGTATTTTTTAGCAATTCTATTTGCCACTTTAGCAAGCGCCTTCGTTGGAGCAATACCAATGCTTATTGGAATACCCGTGCTACTGACTACGCTCTTATAAATTGCTGCGCCAAATTCCTTTAAATTAGACAATTGGAAACCTGATAATTTGAGGAATGCTTCATCTATGCTATACACTTCGCACTCAGGACTAAATTCGTGCAAAATCGACATAACCCGATTACTCATATCACCATACAATGCAAAGTTTGCAGAAAAGACAGAAACCCGACTTTCTATAAAGAATTTCTCGTACTCAAATGCTGCTGCCCCCATTGGAATTCCAAGTTGCTTTGCCTCATTACTTCTAGCGATAACACAACCATCGTTGTTGGATAAAACGACAATTGGCTTCCCGATAAGCTTGGGCATAAATAAGCGCTCGCAGGAAGCATAAAAATTATTGCAATCTATCAGCGCGTACATTTGAAATTTTTTATGGCATGTATTACAACTCCCCAAATGGAAAATTCATTGTCTTTGGTAACTTTTATCGTTTTATATGCATCATTCTCAGGATGCAACAAGCAGTATTCCTTTTCAAGTTGGATTCTTTTTAGCGTGAATTCTCCATCCAAGACACACACAACAATGTCATTACTTGAAGGCGTTAAACTCTTGTCGATAATGATGTAGTCGCCATCTGAGATTCCAATTTTCATCATAGAATTTCCTGCTACCTGACCTAAAAATGTTGCTGAAACATTCTTTATAAGGATTTTATTTAAGTCAATTCCCTTGTCCATAAAATCCAATGCTGGAGAAGGAAACCCTGCACTTATCGGAGAAAAAATAAAGGGCATCTGCATTGATTGCTCTTCCACACGACCTTTTATTCTTACAAATAATGGACGAGATGAATTGTCGTGCGGCATAAAACTTATTTTTGATTATTTATTACGCAAATATATGATTAATATTCAATCAAAATGAATCTATTTTAGTTTAACTTAAAAGATCGTTTAGACTCCTCTTCCTTTTATGGCTTAAGGTATCAGGAACCATGTTCTGTAAACTAATCTAAAGGATTCTACTCATTAAAGTTTTATGTAACTTTACAAGATGATTTCTGCTCCTCTTGCTGAACGTATGCGACCAAAAACCTTAGATGAATACATCGGGCAGGAGCATATTTTATCAACTGATGCATCCTTACGACGCGCATTGGATTCAGGAATGATTCCTTCAATGATATTGTGGGGTCCTCCAGGTGTCGGAAAAACCACATTAGCTCATTTGATAGCGAAACATCTCTCTCGTCCATTTCACACTCTGTCAGCTATCTCATCTGGCGTTAAAGATGTACGAGAGATTATTTCCAATATTGATAAAGGCGGGCTTTTTCAAGCGAAAGGAACAATTTTATTCGTCGATGAAATCCATCGCTTTTCTAAAGCACAGCAAGATTCATTGCTTGGAGCTGTAGAAAAGGGTACGCTTACTTTAATTGGTGCAACTACAGAAAACCCATCATTTGAGGTGATCTCCGCCCTACTCTCTCGCTGCCAAGTCTATAGTTTGGTGGAACATACAAAAAGTGATTTGTTAGCAATTCTCGAGAAAGCGATTCAACAAGATTCAGCTTTTTCATCAAAAAAGATTCATTTAGTTGAAACTTCTGCGCTTCTTCGTATTTCAGGTGGAGATGCCAGAAGATTACTCAATATTTTTGAAATTATTATCGGAACATTTCAAGATCAGCAAGATATTGAAATAACAAACGATCTTGTCATGAAAAATGCACAGCAAAGCTTGGCGCGTTATGATAAAGATGGAGAGCAGCATTACGACATTGTTTCTGCTTTGATTAAGTCAATTCGTGGAAGTGACCCAAATGCTGCAATATATTGGCTTGCTCGAATGATTGAAGGAGGTGAAGACCCTAAATTTATTGCTCGCCGTTTGCTTATTTCTGCTTCGGAAGACATTGGACTTGCAAATCCAAATGGACTTTTAATGGCGAACGCGTGTTTTCAGGCGGTAGAATCTATCGGATGGCCAGAAGCAAGAATAGTTTTGGCGCAATGTACCATGTATTTAGCGGCTTCTCCAAAAGGAAATGCGGCGTATATGGCGCTCAATAAAGCGCAGCAAGCAGTTCAAGAAACTGGAAATCTTGGTGTCCCCCTGCCCTTGAGGAATGCTCCAACAGCGCTTATGAAAGAATTGAATTACGGTAAGGATTACCTTTATAGCCATGATTTCCCTGGTAATTTTGTAGCGCAAGAATTTTTACCTGAAGAATTAAAAGGAATGAATTTTTTTAATGCTGGATCAAATGCCAAGGAGCAAGAAATAGCAAAAACAATTCAAACTCTTTGGAATAATAAATACGAAAACTAATGGCACGCCTGTTCTATTTTTTATTTGTAGCTCCTCTTTCTCACTTGCCTTTATGCATACTTTATCGCATAAGCGACCTATTTTACATTCTATTAATAACGATTATTCCTTATCGAAAAAAAGTAATTGAAGAAAATATCCTGCGTTCTTTCCCTGCACTAGAAAAATCTGAAAGAACGAAACTTAAACGCGATTTTTATAGGCATTTTGCGGATATTCTTATTGAAGGCATAAAAAATTTAAGTATCTCAAAAGTAGAGCTTGAAAAACGCATGATTCTTCAGAATCCAGAAATAATGGGGGATTTACTCGCGAAAAACAAAAATGTAATACTTGTTTCTGGACATTTTAATAATTGGGAATGGCTTATTACTGCTCAAAGTTTTTTGATTCCTCACAAAGCCTTTGGAATTGGCATGCCACTTACAAATCAATTTTGGGATAAAAAATTAATGGAACGAAGATCCCGATTTGGAATGAGCGTAATTCATTCTAAAAACTATAAGTCTGAATTGATGAATTACACTGAAAAACCTTTTGCTGTACTAACTTTATCGGATCAAGCACCGGGAGACTCAACTAAAAGCTATTGGACTGATTTCCTAAATCAAAAAACTCCTGTTTTATTTGGTACTGAATTTATGGCTAATGAATTTGATTTAGCAGTTGTTTACTTTACAATCCATAAAGTAAAAAGAGGATATTATTCACTTGAACTAAAACTTTTATCAGATAAACCTAAAACATTAGATTACGGATATTTAACGAGTACTCACACTACTCTTTTAGAGAAAGATATTTTACTTAATCCAAGTCATTGGCTGTGGTCACACAAGCGTTGGAAACGAGAAATTCCAGAGAATTTAGAAATCTTAAAAGAACAGCAAAAAGAGCAATTCGACAAGCGATTCCGTTCTCAGGCTAAATAACAAGATGAAGCTACTACTTTTTTCAGTGCTCTTTCCTTTTTTACTCATCTCACAAGAAGTTGAGCTAATTCAGTATTCAAAAGATCCAATTCATTCTCGTGCGCTAACTATTTACAATAAACAGCTTTTTATAGGGACAAACAATGGTCAGCTATTCGTTTATCCATTAAACGATTCAAGTTTAGCAAAACCTTATTTCCTGAATCGCTTATTTCCTGAAATTCGTGACATTCATTGCGATAAAAATGACATTATCTTAATGCAAACTGGAGACTTCGCCTCATTGATTAAAATTGACAGTAATGGAGTTTTAAAGCAAGAGCCCTATTACTCTTCTTCTGATTCTAACAAAACACTTTTTCTCGATGGAATAGATTTTGAAAACAACTTAGGCTTTCTAATGGGAGATCCATTTGATGGTTTTTTCTCCTTGTTTTATTCTGAAGACAATGGATTAAGTTGGAAATCCTGTTTAACAAAAATTCCTGCAATTGATGGAGAAGCCGCTTTTGCTGCAAGTGGAACCACTGTAAAAATTAGTAATGGAGATTTTATTTTTGTAAGCGGAGGTAAACAAGCTCGCTTTTTTAGAAGTTCAGATAAGGGTGTTTCATGGACGATAAGTCCCCTGCCCTTTCCATCTTCAGAATCTTCTGGTCCATATTCACTTGCTATGATTGACGGAAAGAATGGAATTGTTGTTGGCGGCGATTACACACAGTCAAACGAAAAACAAAATACTAGTTTTTATACTAAAAATGGTGGGAAAACATGGAAGAAACCCAAAAAAGAAGCAAATGGTTATCGTTCTTGCGTTTATTATTACAGAGGAATAACTTATTGCTGTGGGACAAATGGTATAGATTACTCGAAGGATAATGGAAAAACTTGGAATAAACTTTCCACGAACAATTGTTTCGCAATCGTTGCGCACGATGACTTTATTTATTTCTCAAGCGTAAATGGAAGTATTTTAAAAATAAAAGCGCTAAAGCAGTAAAAAACTTATTGAGTGTTCGCAATAGTACCAGTAAATTACTTGAATGTTGAAAATCAATAATTTAATCAAAGTGAGGGCTATTTGGTGAATAGTAACGAAACTAATTTCGGCCTTGAATTTTTTGGTTTTAGCTACTGAACTAAAACTGTTAATTTTTAAAATTTCTGCAAGAACATTTTTAAAAAATTTAAGTTTCAGAAAGGAGTTGAAATTGTTCGCTACGATTTATAAATACATGTATTACAATAATTTGCGAACAAAAAGAAATTCAGAGCCTTGATTTTTTGATTCTTTTTCATCAAGGAAAAAGAATGGCAAAATGAAAATATTAGCTCAATTTGGGATTTTCATTAGGATTATAATTTTAAATATTGGTGGTAAGAAAGCGGACACTCAAAAAACTTATTTTATTTTTAAAATCTGATTTATTTGAATCGTTGTTGTTTTTAATTTATTTATTCGTTGAATTTCTGCTACTGTAGTAGTATATTTCTTTGCTATTTTAATTAAGGTATCTCCTTTTTTTACTGTATAGGTTATAATCTTATCCCTTTTATTTATTGAAGATTCAGTATTTAACTCTTTATCAATAATTTCATTGTTTTTTGATGTTTTATTTTTACTCTTAACATTACCATATACTACACCTTTTTTTGTAAATGTTTTTGACGATTCGATTTTTAATTGATCCATTTTTTTTGAATCTTGATTTAAGGCAAATTGAAACATCCAATCATAAATTTCATCGCGGTAAAATTCAGATGCTAAATCACCATGATCTGCATTTGGGTATGAAGTGAAATAACAAATTGCATCTGAATCACAGGCTTTTATTGCTTCATACATTTTAACAGACTCAGTGTGTGCAACAGCTTCATCGAGTTTCCCATGTTGAATCCAAATATTTGTTTTTGTAAGATTGCAGGCATCCGATATTTTACCACCACCACAAAGAGCTACAGCCGCCGCGATTTTTTCAGGATAGGCTCCAGCAAAATAAGTTGTTCCATATCCTCCGAGACTCATTCCTGTTACATAAACTCTATTTGTATCTGTTTGATAATTTTCTTGAACATATTCCAATACACTTAAAATTTTTGATGGATCCCAAGAACTTCCAGAATTCACTTGTGGAGCTATAACGATAGCAGGAACTTTTCTACCACGTTCAACGGCATCAATTACGCCATATTTTCTTACTAAATCTAGATTATTACCCGACAAGCTTCTGCCGTGAAGGAAAATTATTATTGGAGGAATACTATCTAAAATAGCTTGTTCTGGCAAAGAAAGTAAGAATGGATATTTCGCTTTATTCTGAACTTCAATAATTTGTTGTGTAAAAGAAAAATACGAGATAAATAAAAATGATATTAAAATAAGTTTCATCTATATTTTATAAATAGTTGTTAGTGATGTCACCATGACATTTGAAATTTAAATTGATTAAAGCTTACCTGACTTTATTAGGTTTTAATATATTAATAAAATGAAAACCTTTTGGACTAAATCCTTGATTGTAAAAGAATTTATGCGCTTTAAAATTATGCGTGTATGAATCCAATGAAAGCATAGTGCAATCGTTTTCCACAGCTTTTTTGTGAAGAAAGTCGAAAAGCAATTTTCCAACTCCCTTACTTCTGTATTTCTCCAAAACAACAATATTATCTAATTCCAAGTATTTGCCGCACCATAATTTTGTGCCAATCCAGAATCCACTAATGCCAATACAAATTTCATCGTCAAAGACAGCAACTTGACCATAATTGTGTGGTAACATTTGATCTAACTCACGATCGTATTCTTCAACAGTTAAACTGGGATAAATAGCATGAAGAACTGAGATATGACTCATCATTTGATCCTTGCCCTGTAATTCTCTAATAGTTAACATTTTACTTTATTAAATTCTTTTCAAATAGCTCAAATATTCTTCTGTATTCATCATACCAAGAATAAGCTTCTCTAAAACCGTGTGCTTCAACAGGATAAACTGCCAATTCCCAATCTTTCTTCCCAAGCTCAATAAATCGCTGACTTAAACGAACAACATCTTGAAACTGCACGTTATCATCTACCATTCCGTGAAGCATTATGAGAGGTTTACTTAAATTCTCTGCAAAATAAATCGGAGAACTTTTGCGATAAGCCTCAGGATCTGTTTCAGGATAATTAAGAATATTACTAGTGTATTCGTGGTTATAATGCGCCCAATCAGTAACTGAACGCAATGCAGCAGCGCAATTAAATTCATTTGGTTTTGTAAGTAAACCCATTAAACTTATAAATCCACCATAAGAACCGCCATAAATTCCCACGCGATTAGAATCAATTCCATGCTGTTTTACCAAGAAATCTTTGGCATCAATGAAATCATCCAAATCTCTCCCTCCCATAAAACGATAAATTGCTGTGCGATAATCTCGACCATAACCCTCGCTAGCGCGATAATCAACATCTAGAACAGTATATCCTAGATCACAGAGTAAGTTATGGAACATGTATTCTCGGTAATAATTACTCCAATAGTTATGAGCATTTTGTAAATAACCGGCACCATGAACAAATAATACAGCCGCGCCATTTTTAATTTCTGTCTTTGGTTCATATATTCTAGCTGCAACTGCAATGCCATCACTTGCTTTGAATTGAATTACAGGTGGCTTTCTCCAAGAATAAGACTGGAATTTTGAGGAAGTAGAATGCGTTATTTGCGTCGTTTTTGTATTTGGGGAATTACTAGCAAGATATAATTCCCATGGAGTATTTGAGTCAGAATAACGAATCAATAAAGATTTTTCATCAGGTGAAACTTGAACATCGTGAAATCCATCTGCACTTAGAATTGTTGTCCAAGCTAAACTTTTGATATCCAAATGATAAAAATCTCGGTTTCCAGGATGAGTTTTGTTTGCTGTAATAAAAAAGCGCTTTTTATCTTTTGAAAGTTGTACTTGGTGTATTTCAAAATTCCCAGAGCTTATTGCTTTTTTAGTCAATGTTTCTATATCAAAGGAATAAAGATGAGAATAACCTGTTTCTTCTGATTGAAAATAAAATGACTTTCCATCTTCCAACCAATCTAAAACAGCAACTTCTTCATTCCAAGAAGATATTCCTGGTCCACCAATCCATGCATCATCATGCTGATGATTCAATTCTTTAATAGTTAATTTTTCTAAATCAACTAATACAATCCAACGATCCTTGTTGTCAGCACTGCGAATCTCACACAAAGCTAAATTATTTGTTTTGGAGAATTTCAATGGGTGAATAAATAAATTCCTATCTTTTTCATAACGTGAGGAAGTCAATGTGTCAATATAACTTGGTTTTTTTCGAATACCCGTCAAGCCAGATAAATCAATTGATACCAAAGAATCTAATTTTAAAGACAGAATATATAAGCGCTGATTGGGTTCATTTTTACTTACTTTGGCTCTGGAATTTGATGTTTTAACTTTTCCATCTCGTGTTATAAATTCAGGAACTAAAGTTTCTTTTTCAAGTTCTTCACTGCGGACTATTGCAGCAACGAATTCTCCACTTGGATTTATCTGAACACTTGATAGCGTAGAAAGTCCTAAATAATTTAAGCGCGGTCGAGGAAACAACTGAAATTCTCCCTGAGTTTTTTTCCACTTATTATTTTTATCCTTGTCTTTAAAAAACTCAAATAACTCCTCTTGTTGCATAAATAAATAATTAGAATCAATTTTTTCGGCTTTTGTTTCTTCCAAGATAAAATTTGTTAATTGCCGCATTGATGATTTTCCATCCTTATTCTGCCATTCAAAGAGATTTATTCCTTGCTGAAAAACAAGTTTATTAGCGTCATTTAATCGCTGTATATTTTGAATACTCTCCATCCCTTGATAATAAAGTGAAATACGCTTATTGATCTTATCAACTGAAGCAAGGGTATTGTCTCTTTCAAAATACAAGAGACTGAAAGCATCTTGATTTAAATCATAAGCAATTGTTTGAACTCTAGCTATTGAATCTAGTTTTTGAATTGTTTTAGATTTAAGGATAAATTGATGCAAAGAATTACCACGATCGTTTTCCGCTCTGTAATCAAAATAAATTTTTGTTCCATCGTAAGACCAGTATGGATTTTCAGGAAGATACCCAACAAAGTCCGGCCCCTTCATGATTTCTTTTAAGTCTAACTGACCAAATGAAAAAATAGAAAAAAAAACAACAAAAAATAAGAAAGTGAATTTCATCGTTTAAAATTAGTTATAAAATTACTATTCAAATCTCACACAACTATATTTAAAGCAGTAATTTATACTTTTTATTTTATCATTTTAAACAATTGCAAACCTTTATTAATAAATTGCGTAAAAATTATTTTTAACAGATTATAAAATATGTAAGCATGAAAAAGAAAATAGTATTAGCATTAACTCTAATTTCAACAGTATCACTCACTTTTTTTATTTATAGTTATCAAACCTCAAAAAATTTAGAGACAAGGGATAAATTAGCTAGAGCATCAGATATAGCAAATTTTGAGGATTCAACTATCTCTCTTTTTTTTGTTGGCGATTTGATGGGGCATCAACCAATGATAAGCGCTGCAAAAATAGCAGATAGCAATAAATATGAGTACACACATTGGTTTCAATATATTACTCCAACTATTGAGAAACATGATTTTGCAATAGCAAATTTAGAAGTTGCATTGGGAGGAGAACCATTCTCTGGTTATCCTCAGTTCTCTTCTCCAGATAGTTATGCCGAAGGAGTTAAGAAATCTGGTTTTGATTTTTTAATAACAGCAAATAATCATTCACTTGACCGTGGCAAAAAGGGCTTAGAAAGGACAATTGACGTTCTAGATCAACTCAAAATTGAGCATACTGGAACCTTTAAGGACGAAAAATCAAGAAACGATAATTATCCTTATATCAAATTATTAAAAGGAAAGAAAATAGCAATATTAAATTTCACCTATGGAACTAATGGATTGAAAGTCGAGTTGCCAAATATTGTAAACGCTATTGATACAATACAAATTAAAGAGGATATTAAAAAAGCAAAGGCATTAAAATCTGATTTTATTCTTGTTACTATTCATTGGGGTTCAGAATACCAGAGAAATTATAACGATTTTCAGAGTAATCTAGCACAGTGGCTTTGTGATGAAGGAGCAGATGCAATAATTGGTATGCACCCTCATGTTGTACAACCAATGGAAATAATGCATCCCAAAAATAATAAAACCAAAAATATTCCAATTGCATATAGTCTCGGGAATTTTGTTAGTAATCAACGTGACCAATACAAAAATGGGGGTATTGGTGTTGGACTCGAATTAAAAATTAAAAATAATGAACTACGATTTGATAATTGGAGTTACCTTCCATTTTGGGTTAGACTAGGAGGAAATCCAAAAGGATATTATATTATTCCAGTTTCAGAATGGGAAAAAAATCCTGGGAAATTTGAACTAAATTCTACTGAAGTAAATGAAATCAAACAATTTGCAGATGATACTAGAACCTTGTTAGTCGGTTCAAAAGAAATGAAGTGATAATTTCTAAATAGTTTATTTGTTAAGTTAAGCTTCACTTCTACCCGTATTTTTCTTAAAAGAAAGAAGTCATTTCCTTTACTTTATTATTTCTTGCTTTATCAGTTAGCTAATTTTTGTGTAATCTTCTTTTTTATTCATAATTTTGATATTCAAAAATCAAAAAACTTAAAATTATGACTAGATTAAAAAGTACACTTGTGGCTATTGCATTATTTCTTGGCTTTTTTGTAAGAGCAGATGAGGGAATGTGGTTCTTAATGAACATTGAAAGATTGAATCACCGCGACATGCAAGCAATGGGACTTCAATTAACATCAGAGGAAATATACAGTATAAATAATTCAAGCTTAAAAGATGCAATTGTTCAATTTAATGGTGGTTGTACAGCAGAATTAATTTCCAAAGATGGCTTAGTCTTGACAAATCATCACTGTGGATTTGATGCAATTGCTGAACTTTCAACTCCAGAGAAAGATTATTTAACAAATGGCTATTGGGCTGCAACTAGAGCAGATGAGTTAAAACCAAGCTCATTATTCGTTCGCTTTTTTGTGAGAATGGATGATGTTACTAAACGAATATTAGGCAAGCTAAATGACTCTATGTCAGAATCTGAACGCGAAATTCTAATAAAAGAAGAAATTACAAAGATAGAAAATGAAAATAATGGTGGTGGAAAATATACTGTTAGTGTTCGTCCATTTTTTCAAGGAAATGAATATTATTATTTTGTTTATGAAGATTTTAAAGATGTTCGTTTGGTAGGAACACCTCCAAATAGTGTAGGGAAATTTGGTGGCGATACAGACAATTGGGAGTGGCCAAGACACACTGGAGATTTTTCTATGTTTCGAGTTTATGCTGATGTAAATGGTAATCCTGCAAATTATTCTACATCAAATGTACCTCTCAAGCCAAAGCATCATTTACCTGTTAATATCAAAGGTTTTAAAGAGAATGATTTTGCTATGATTCTTGGTTATCCTGGAAGAACAAATCGTTGGTTACCAGCTAGTGGAATTGATCAAAATGTAAAATTTGCATACCCAGCTTGGGTTGAAGCTGCAAAAACAGTTATGGATGCGATGAAAAAATACATGGATAAAGATGATGCCGTTCGTTTAAATTATGCTTCTAAATATGCATCAACAGCGAACTATTGGAAAAATCGTCAAGGAATGATTGACGCATTAACTAAATTTAAAACTGCAGATTCCAAAGCTTTAAATGAAGAAAAATTTAATAAATGGGCAAATAAAAAAGAAAATGCAGACAAATACGGAAAAGTAATTGAAAAAATAAATGAATACTACGCTGCAACAAATGAAAAATCAAGACATGATAATTATTTAAATATTTTATTGAGAGGTTCTGCTTATGCAGTAATATCTAGATCATTAGGTACTCAAATTGAAGTGTATGTAAAAGCTGATGAGGCTAAAAGAGCAACTATGAAAGCTGGCTTGATTTCTTCAGTAAATGATTTTTTTAATAGTATTTATCTTCCTGCAGAAAAAGACATCCTTGTAAATGGCTTAAATCTATATGCTAAAAAAGCTGGTTACCCACTTGTTTCTACGTTAACTCTTAACATGAATAAATACAATGGTGACTTTACTTCTTATGTGGCAAACCTATTTGAGTTAAGTCTTTTTACTTCTAAATCTCGCTTACTTGCATTCCTTGAATTACCGAGTGAAGGTCAACTTGGAATGGATCCACTTATGCGATTTTCAGCTGAAATGATAACTCACCTTAATTATCGCACGGAAGAATTAAAAACACTGCAGATAGAATATTCTAGAGCTTTTCGTTTATTAGTTGATGGTATGCGCGTTTCGGGATTAAGTCCTATTACTTACCCAGATGCAAATAGTACGCTTCGTCTAACTTACGGAAAAGTAAGTGCGTTGCCAGCAGATAAGAGAAATGATGCAAAAGTGAATTACTATACAACTTTACATGGGGCAATTAAAAAATACAAGCCAAAAGATGAAGAATTTGACTTGCCTAAACGCTTATTGAAACTTAACAGAAAAAAAGATTTTGGAGAATATGCTGATAAAGATGGATATATGCCTGTAAATTTTTTGACAGACAATGACATTACGGGCGGGAATTCAGGTTCTCCAGTGCTTAACGGAAAAGGAGAGTTAATTGGATTAGCTTTTGATGGAAATATTGAGGCAATGGCAGGCGATGTGATTTTTGATACAAAACTTCAAAAAACAATAAATGTCGATATTCGCTATGTTTTATTTATTATTGATAAATATGCTGGCGCAAAACACATTGTTGACGAGATGACAATTATTCGTTAATTAAATCCAGAGAATCAAATTAAAAAATCCTGTGTAATCCAGGATTTTTTTTTTTATACATTCTTTTTTATAGGAATAAAAATATTAGCATAAATAATTTTAGAAAGCGAAAAAAGTAATGGCCCTAATAATATGGATGAAATTGCTACTAAACTAATCTGTATCCAAACGCTTAACAAAGGGAAAAATATGGTGCACAAAAGCCATATTAATAGAAATAAAGCTACACCAAGCCCATAAGCTACATACAATGCTCCTTGATAAAATCCAGGTTCTAGCATATATTTTACACTACATTTTGGACATTTATCCAAAACATCTCCAGTATTTTTAAAATTATAAGGATGTGAAATAAAGAAGTTGCCTTCATGACAACTCGGACATTTGAATTTTATAATACTGTATAATTTTGTTCCTTTCCTCATTTAATTTATATTTAATTAATTAGAATTTACATTAAACAATCTTTCGGTATTTTATTCTTCTTGGAGAACTTTCACCCAAACGCTTCTTTCTATTCTCTTCATATTCAGTGTAAGACCCCTCAAACCAATAAACCTGAGAATCTCCCTCGAATGCTAAAATATGTGTGCAAATACGATCTAAAAACCATCTATCGTGGGAAATAACAACCGCACATCCTGCAAAATTTTGAATTCCTTCTTCTAAAGCTCGTAATGTATTAATATCAATATCATTTGTCGGTTCATCTAATAAAAGAACATTTGCCTCTGTTTTTAATGTCATTGCAAGGTGCAAACGATTTCTTTCTCCACCAGATAAAATCCCTACTTTTTTATTCTGGTCTGATCCATTAAAATTAAATTTAGACAAATAAGCTCTTGAATTTATCTTCTGATCTCCAACTTCTACATATTCTAAGCCATTTGAAACAACATCATAAACTGTTTTATCTTCCTTGATATCTTTGTGTGTTTGGTCTACATAACCAATCTTAACTGTTTCTCCAACTAAGAAATCACCATTGTCAGCTTCTAGTTCATTCATGATCATTTTAAAAATCGTGGTCTTCCCTGCCCCATTTGGACCAATTATACCAACAATTCCTGCTGGAGGTAATTTAAAATTCAAATCATCGTATAATAATTTATCTCCAAAACCTTTTGATACATGAAGAGCATCAATCACATTCGCACCCAAACGCGGACCATTCGGAATCGGAAGTTCCAAGCGATCTTCTTTTTCTTTTAAGTCTTCGGAAAGCATTTTATCATAATTCTGAAGTCGCGCTTTGCTTTTTACTTGTCGCGCTTTAGGATTCATTCTTACCCATTCTAATTCTCTCGCCAACATTTTTTGGCGTTTAGATTCAGTTTTTTCTTCACCTTTTAAACGCGCACCTTTTTGCTCCAACCATAATGAATAGTTACCTTTCCAAGGAATGCCCTCTCCCCTATCTAATTCCAAAATCCAACCTGCAACATTATCTAAAAAATAACGGTCGTGTGTTACTGCAATTACGGTTCCTTTATATTGCTGTAAATGTTGTTCCAACCAATCGATTGATTCAGCATCCAAGTGATTCGTGGGTTCATCTAACAATAAAATATCTGGATTTCTCAAAAGCAAGCGACAAAGTGCAACTCTACGTTTTTCACCTCCAGAAAGTGTTGAAATTAATTGATCGTCGGGAGGACAGCGCAAAGCGTCCATGGCACGCTCTAATTTTGTGTCTAATTCCCACGCATCTGTTGCATCTATTTTGTCTTGAACTTCACCTTGACGAGCTATCAACTTATCCATTTTATCAGGATCATTTAAAATATCTTCGTCCATAAATGAGGCATTAATTTCCTCATATTCCTTCAAAATATCGACGATGTCTTGCGCGCCTTCCATCACAACTTCTTTCACTGTTTTTGAACCATCAATTTCAGGTTCTTGAGAAAGATAACCAATTGTATATCCTGGTGAAAAAACAACATCTCCCTGATATGCCTGATCTAAACCCGCAATGATTTTCATTACCGTAGATTTACCAGAACCATTCAGACCAATGATTCCGATTTTTGCACCGTAATAAAAGGAGAGATAAATATTTTTGATTATTTGTTTTCCTTGTGGTGTAGATTTGGAAACTCCCACCATTGAAAAAATGATTTTTTTATCGTCTGACATGTTTAGATTTTAGCTTTTTACAAAGGTAATTTTAAAATAAGAATTACAATTTCAAAGTTGGCCTAAAAACAAATAATTTATTTCTTATTAATCCAAATTAACAGAATTATATTCTTTAGAACTGATAATTTGAAGAGCTCGTTGAACAATCTCATTTGAATCATTGAAAACTTGATACAACTCACTTACACCCCATAAATCTTGCGCAATAATTGATTTTAAACGCAAAGTTATACTCGTTTTACTTATATCGTATTCTTTTTCATCAAAAATTAGTGTTGAGTCTTCTTTTTGAACATAGGCAAAAAAATCATCCATAAAATCTTTAGTACACTCAAAATTTTTGTTAAAAAGAGTAAACGTTGGATAATACTTTTTTAATTCTGTTTTTTTACTACTTACAAAACGATAGGAATAGTTATTAATATGGCCGCCACGAATAAGTTTTCGGTAATACTCTGAGCTTTGAGTTGTATCTAATGGAACAAAGAAATCAGGCATAATTCCACCACCACCATAGACTGTTCTTTTTGTAATAAGTGTTTTAAAAAGTAAAGAGTCAGGCATTTTAATAGAATCAGCATTGACAAATTCGCCGTTTAAGAATCGCTGAGTTAGATCTTGCTTGTAACGCTCAGGATCGTCATATGGTTTTTGAATAAATCTCCCAGTTGGTGTATAATAGCGAGCTATGGTTAATCGAATTTCAGAACCATCACTCAATGGCATTGGACGCTGAACAAGTCCTTTTCCAAAGGTTCGTCTTCCTACAATCAATCCTCGATCCCAATCTTGAATTGCGCCAGATAAAATTTCACTAGCACTAGCTGAATATTCATCTGTTAACAATATCAATTTACCTTCTTCAAACAAACCTTTTTCGCCAGCATTTAAATCAGCTCTTGGTTGAGATCTCCCCTCTGAATAAACAATTAACTTATCACCCGAAAGGAACTCATCAGCTAAACTATGCGCAACATCTAAAAAACCGCCACCATTTCCTTGAAGGTCAAAAATAAGATTTTTCATTCCTTTTTGTTTGAGTGAAATAAGAGCGCTTTGCACTTCTTCTAAACTTGTTCTTGAGAAACTATTTAATTTTATATAGCCAGTTTCTGCATCAATCATGTAACTAGCATCGACAGAATAAATAGGAATTTTAGCACGTGTAATTGTAAAATCAATTTGATTTTTTTCATTCTTCCTAAGAATTCCAACTTTAACTTTTGTTCCTAAATCCCCCATTAATTTTGCACGAACATCATTATTCTTTAAGCCTATTCCTGCAACATTTAATCCTGCCACAGAAACAATTTGATCGCCCGCTAGTATTCCAAGTTTTTCTGAAGGTCCCCCAGGAATAGTTGCAACAACATTTAAAGTATCCTTGATAATTTGAAAACGAATTCCAATACCGACAAAATTTCCATTAAGTGAAGCCTGTACTTCCTCTAATTCCTCAGCTGGAATATAGGTCGAATGTGGATCTAACTTCTCAAGTAAAGCTACAATTGCAGTTTCAGTAAGGGATTTTCCATTTGCCGAATCAACGTAAAATTTAGAAATATTATCCATAACTTCATAATATTTCTGTGAAACATTATTATCCGCAGGATTAAATTGTGCCGATAAGTTCGTTGAGATTAAGATACTTAGTAGTAAAATGTATTTATTCATTAATTTTGTTTTGTATTTGTAGAAAGATAAAACTTTTTTTACAAAAATAGTAACACATTTGATAAATTTGAAGAAAGATTAACTTTGTTACAAATAAATTATTTTTAGGCTTTTAAAAAAGAGTGTTTCGGAATGAAAAATAAACAAAAATCTTCTTTCGTTAAAAAGTGTTTTCGCTTTTTAATTTTTTCACTTGTTATTTTTATTAGCTGTATTTTAATTTATCTTGCTTGTGCTTTTATCTTTTCAAGAATTACAATTGAGGGACATAAAGAAAAAAAAGCGAGACATACAGTATTTTTAATGAAATCTGGAATTCATATGGATTTCCTTCTACCCATATGCAATGAACTTAAAGATTGGCAAGAAGAGTTCCCGATTTCAAATACTCGTTCTAAAGATTCTACATACAAAAAGATAGCAATTGGTTGGGGGTCAAAAGATTTTTATATGAATACACCTACTTGGGATGACTTGACCATAAAGATTTTTTTAATTTCAAACTTCGGATTGGGATCTTCAGCGATTCACGTTAAATATTATACTGATACCTTGCCAAAAGACTCAAAAATCGTCTCATTAAAATTAAGTGATAATCAATACAATAAATTAGTTAAGTACATCGAAAATAGTTTAAAACGAAGTGGGACAACTAAATCTTCATTTATACTCCCAAAAAATCCAAAAGTACTTTCTAAGAATGATGCTTATTATGATGCAAAACAAAATTATAGCTTACTATTTACTTGCAATAGTTGGATTAACAATGGCCTTAAGTCGAGTGGTCAAAAAGCTTGTTTATGGACGCCTGATGCGGTAGGGATTTTTTATCAGTATGAAAAATAGTTTTTTTATCTTCTTTCTTCTTGGATATCCTTTATTTTCTATAACTCAAGAAAATATTATCAGTAAAATAAGTGAAAAAAATATTCTTATTTTCATAAATGGTTATCGTGGACCTAAGTTTAATAAGTTAGCTGTTGATAATTCAATGTATACTAAAGATCCAACAGGATATTGGTACAAATATGACGATACGATAGTAAAACGTTTTAAGCCAATTCAAACACTTTATTTTAGCGCTCACCACCCTATTTCAAGCTCTGTTCACAAAACAAAATTCAATGTTGCTACTTCTTATCTTTTTTCTAGATTTTGTTGGATTTCGAAAAAAAGCAGATGGGCATTAAGGAATAAGTTCAATCCTGAAGGTTTTGAGCTTCGATTTTCAAATGGAATAATTGCTGGGCAAAATGTCATTGACTATTTAGAAAAGAATTTTTTAGATTCAACTATAAAAGTTCATATTATAAGTCACAGCATGGGCTACGCATATAGTTTAGGACTCGTTTCTCAAATAAAAACCAAGGTTAAATTTGGAAAAATGCTTGCTATTTCTCCTGAAAGTGGCGGATTTCAAGGTGCTGATTGGAACTTATTTGAAGAAGTTTGGCAATATGGATGTAACATGGGTGAAAAAGATAGCGATGTTATTTTTTACCAAGATGGTATTGCACCGCAACAAACTTTAAAAGGATTAGAAAAAGTGTCAAGAAATAAAGGGGGTAGAATTTATCCACCAACTACTTGGTCAAAAAAGAATAAAGGGTTTAATAGAAGTCATCATCTTAAATGGTTTTGTTGGTTTTATAACATTAAAAAGGAAGACCGTGGGTTTTTTGGACCTAATATATCTATAAATAGTACTTTTGAAAAATGATTCAAACAAATAAAAATCTCAAAGAATACAACACCTTTGGTATATCTGTAAATGCAGAAATGTTTGCGGTATTTTCATCAATTGAGGAACTAAAACAAATTTTAAGTTTAAGAAATAACAAAAAACTACTTGTTTTAGGAGGTGGGAGCAATTTACTTCTTACAAAAGATTTTGATGGACTGGTTATAAAAAATGAAATTAAAAGATTTGAAGTTATCGAAGAAACTGCCAGTGAAGTTATTGTTGAATCTGGGGCAGGTGAAAATTGGCATGAATTTGTATTAAATTGTATTGATAAAGGTTTTGGGGGAATTGAAAATCTTAGCTTAATCCCCGGAAGTGTTGGTGCTAGTCCAATGCAAAATATTGGCGCTTATGGCGTAGAGATTAAAGATGTATTTGAATCCTTATCAGCATATCATATCGCAAGCGGTGAAATTCATTATTTTGACAAAACAAAATGTGAATTTGGATATCGAGAAAGCATTTTTAAAAATAAAGTCAAAGGAGAGTATATTATTCTAACAGTAACTTTTCGTCTGACAAAAAATCCCACAATTAATTCATCTTATGGTGCTATTAATGAGCAGTTAAAAGTTATGGGTATTGAAAACCCTACGATTCAAGAACTTAGTGCTGCTGTAATTGCTATTCGACAGTCTAAATTACCTGACCCAAAAATTATTGGAAATGCGGGTAGTTTTTTCAAAAACCCCACAGTTGAAATTGCCTTACTTGAACAAATTCAAAATAACTATCCAGATATTCCAAATTACCCTGCTTTAAATGGAAAGAAATTAGCTGCAGGCTGGTTGATTGAAAAAGCCGGATGGAAAGGGAGAACATTCGATAATTATGGCGTTCATAAACTACAAGCTTTAGTTTTAGTAAACTACGGAAATTGTACTGGACAAGAAATTTTTGATTTATCTTCTCAAATAATACAAGATGTTTTTGAGAAATTTGGAGTTTTACTAGAACGAGAAGTAAATATTTTGTGATTTTTACAACTCAAAATCATCTTTTACGCAGCGTTCCACGATTTTCGCACTGTTCAATGCAAGTGGAATTCCACCTCCTGGATGAACTGTTACTCCGGTAAAATAAAGTCCTTTTATTTTTTTAGAAAAATTTGGATGTCTATAAAAAGCTGCGGCTCTACTATTTGATGCATTACCATATATAGATCCTTGTTTTCCTGAATACAGAGCTTCAACTTTTAGAGGATCCATTACTTCTTCTACTTCTATCAAAGATTCTATATCTTTTTTTAAGGCCTTAGAAAGTTTTTCAAGAATGTTTTTTCTTAAAATGCTAACAATTTCATTCCAATTTTGACCAATATTAATAGGTGCATTTACCATTACAAACCAATTTTCAGAATTAGCAGGCGCATCCTTTTTTTCTATTTTTGAAGTTATGTTTACATAAATAGTTGGATCTGAATCCATTTCTTTCGTTTCAAAAATTGACTTAAATTCTTTCTTGTAATTTTCTGAGAAAAATATATTGTGTAGCCCTAAATCAGGAAATTCACTTTTAATTCCCCAATAGAAAACAACTGCTGAACTTGATTTTTCCTGAGCTAATATTTTTTTTGGATGAAAAGGGAAATCTTTTAAAAGTTTCTCATATGTAAAATGTACATCCATATTACTTACAACAATATCAGATAAATAATCTCCTTTTATTGTATTTATTCCCGTAGCTCTATTATTTGAATAAAGTATCCGCTCAACCTTCTCATTGAAAGAAAAAGTAACTCCTAATTGAACAGCTATATCATAAAGTGTTTTTGTAATCATAAACATTCCACCTTTTGGTAATGCGGGACCTTTATTTAATTCTAAATGTGAAATGATATTAAGCATTCCAGGAGTTTCGTATGGATTACTTCCATTATAGGTAGCAAAACGATTAAACAATTGAACAGTTTTAGGATTCTTGAAATAAGAGGCATTAACTTTATTCATAGAACTATTCAAACCATACTTAAACAAACGTTTTAAGGCACTTAAGATTTGGTTATTTAGAAGTTGTTTGATTTTATGCAAAGAAACATGAATAAAAACTGGTGCAACAGCAGTGTAATTCTTTTCCATTCTATCTAAATAAGAAAATACTTTTTCTTTATCCTCTCCTAATTCTCTAGCGATTTTTAATGAAACCTCCTTTTTTCCAACTGGTAAAGTAAAGGAGTGAGAATCAGCAAAAAAATAACGGCAGGATTCAGAAAGAAGGGAATAATCAAAAGTTATCGTTTTTTGCTCCGACAATTCAAGTAATTCATCCATTAAATAGGGTTCCGTAAAAATTGAAGGCCCCATATCAAAACGATAGTTTTTAAATGTCTTGGAATTTATTTTCCCTCCAACAAAGTCGTTTGCCTCAAAAACATGTACAGAAAATCCAAGTTTCGAGAGTCGAATAGCAGTAGCTAAACCTCCAATTCCTGAACCAATAATGAGTACTTTATTCTCTTTCATTTCTATTTAAAACATATAAAAAGTAATTCTGTTCGGTAAATTACAAGGTTTTTAAAGAGAGGGATTTAGCTAAATCCTATATAAATATAGTGTTTTAAAGCAACTTTATTAACAAAATAGGTGATTTTTCAACATTTTGTTGTTTTTTTTAGATGGATATTGATTTTCGCTTACTTATTCAGATATATTTGTTGAGATAATTAATTATTAATTTTTTTAAAAACACATTATTATGAACAAAGCAGAATTAATTGATGCAATGGCAGCTGGATCAGGTTTGTCAAAAGCAGATTCTAAAAAAGCGTTAGACGCTTTTGTAGCATCTACAACAAGCGCGTTAAAAGGCGGAAACAAAATCTCTTTAGTAGGATTTGGTTCTTTTGACATTTCTAGAAGAAATGCACGTAACGGTCGTAACCCAAAAACAGGTGCAGTTATCAAAATTGCAGCTAAGAATTCAGTTCGTTTCAAAGCTGGATCAGATCTTTCTTCAAGCGTAAATTAATTTCACACTTAAAGGAAATTAAAAGAGGTTGTTTTACAACCTCTTTTTTTTGTCTATAAATTTAGATATTTTCAATAATAATTGCTGAAGCACCCCCGCCACCATTACAAATTCCTGCGCCACCTAATTTCCCAGCATTTTGTTTTAAGACGTTAATTAAAGTGACAACAATTCTAGAACCTGAATTCCCAAGAGGATGACCAAGTGCAACTGCACCACCATTTACATCAACTTTTGATGGATCAAGACCCAAAATCTTAGTATTCGCAATACCAACAACTGAAAAAGCTTGATTCAATTCCCAAAAATCTACATCTGAGATATTTAGATTCGCTTTTTCTAATGCTTTTGGAATTGCCAGGGAAGGAGCGGTAGTAAACCATTCAGGCGCTTGCGCTGCATCGGCATACGAAATTATTTTTGCGAGTGGTTTCAATCCATATTTGTCTACAGCTTCTTTGGAAGCAAGAATTAGAGCAGATGCACCGTCATTTATCGTAGAAGCATTTGCAGCAGTGATTGTTCCGTCTTTATCAAAAGCAGGACGCAAACCTGGAATTTTATCTAAAAAGACATTTTTGTATTCCTCATCTTCTTTGATGACGATTGGATCTCCTTTTCGTTGAGGCACTGAAACTGCAACAATTTCATCGTTAAATTTTCCATTTGTCCAAGCAGCACTTGCTCTTTGATATGATGTTATAGCAAAATTATCTTGATCTTCTCTTGAAATATTATGTTCTTTTGCACAGATCTCAGCACAATTCCCCATTGGAACCTTATTATACACATCTAGCAAACCATCTTTAGAAATTCCATCTAGCGTAATAATGTTTCCAAATTTTGTTCCATTTCGAGCGTCTAAATAATGAGGTGTTTGTGACATATTTTCCATTCCACCTGCAACAACAATATGGTTATCTCCTGCTAAAATAGTTTGCGCTCCAAGCATTATTGCTTTCATTCCAGATGCACATACTTTATTAACAGTAGTACAAGGAACATTTTGCCCCAATCCAGCTCCAAGAGCAGCTTGTCGAGCCGGTGCTTGACCAAGTCCCGCTTGCAATACATTTCCCATAAAAACTTCATCAATTAAATTTACAGGGAGATTTGATTTTTCTATCGCTCCTTTTATTGCTATAGCTCCTAATTCCGTTGCTGAAACAGTAGATAAGCCCCCCATAAATGCTCCAATTGGTGTTCTAACAGCTGCTATAATATATATCTCTTTTGTCATAATAAAATTAAATTTTAAGCAACAAAGTTACTACTTTTGAGACCAAAAATACTTAAGAGCACTTTGAAATTTTTGATTTAATAAAAAATCTACTAGAGTTTTAACAAAGCTTTGAATGAATATGCAAATTATTTCTAATTTCTGAGTAAATTTGAAAACAATGAATTTTATTTCAGACTACTCTCTTTTTTGGATTATCCCTATAATCTTTCTTTCAATAATACTAACTATGTTAGTATATCAAAACAAAGGTTGGGTAAAAGAATTATCGAACGTAAAAAAGTTTGTGCTACGTTTTCTGCGATTCTCATCTATATTTTTAATTTTATTCTTATTACTAGGGATAATTATTCAAGGGACTAAATACAAAGAAGAGAAACCAATTTTCGTGACATTGATTGATAATTCTTCATCTATGATGAATTATAGAGATAGTTTACTTGTAAAAAACCAAATTTCAGAATTTAGAAATAAATTATCTTCTAAATTTGGGGAAAGATTTGACCTAGTAGAGTTAAATGTTGGAAGTAAAGTTTCTTCGGATAAACTAAATTTTAAAGATAAAATTTCTGCATTAGAACTAGGTTTTGAAAAAATAAATATAGATTACTATAGTCGTAATATTGGTGGCATAGCCTTTATCTCTGATGGGAATTACAATGATGGAGCAAACCCTGCATATGCTGCAGAAAAAATTAGTCTTACTCCTATTTTTACTCTTACTGTTGGTGATACAATTCCTAAAAAAGATCATTTTATTAAACATATTGCTGCAAACGATATTGTTTTTTTAAATAATAATTTTCCAGTTGAAATTGATGTTGAAGCGCACAAAATTGGAAAGAGAAATGTTGGATTGAGTATCTATAAAAATGGAAAAAAAATTGCAGGGCAAACTATTAATTATTCTAACGGCAAACATGATTTTAAACAGGTCAATTTTATCTTAAAGGCGGATAAAATTGGATTTCAAACTTACACAGCAAAATTAGAAGCTATCGATGGAGAATATTCTTTCAAAAATAATGAGCGCACTTTCTATGTAGAAGTAATGGATTCAAGAAGTAAAGTTCTTATTTTAAGTGGTGCACCACACCCAGATATTTCTGCAATAAAGGGAGTTTTAGTAAAGAATGAAGGGAGTGAGGTAATTACGAGTTTAACTACAGAATGGAATAAGTCAATTGATGGGGTAGATCTTGTGATTTGGCATGAGCCAGGAGTAAATTTTGACCAAAGTATATTGGAACTTATTAAACAAAAAAATATTCCTGCTTTTTATATCATTGGTCCACACACAAACAACGAAATTATTTCTAAATTAAATATCGGGATTACATTAGCGAATGGGAATCAGATTGGTGAAAATCAAGCTGCACTCAACAAATCATTCGCTGCTTTTGAATTAAGCGAAAAAGCACTAGATGCAATTAATTTTTTCCCTCCCTTAAGCAGTAAATTTGGAGCAATTAATATCAGTGGTAATAATGAAGTATTATTAAATCAACGCATTGGAACAGTAACGAAAAATGATCCGTTATTATATTTTTTTAATCAAGATAATACTAAATCAGGAGTGCTTTACGGCGAAGGAATTTGGCGTTGGAGAATGAACGACTACGTTAGAAATAAAAATCAAGATGCCTTTAATGAGATTTTCGGAAAAATAACGAGCTATATGTTTGAAAAGAAACAAGGGGCTGGATTAAGAATTGAATTTCCTAAACGATTTAATATCGGAGAGGAAGTTTTCGCAAATGCATCTTTTTACAACTCATCTCTTGAACCAATTACAACTCCTAAAATCTTGATAGAGGTAACAGACCAAACTGGCAAAAAATACAAATCGCAATTTGGTGTTATTGGCGATGGATATAAATTGGCGCTAGGAAAATTAAAAGCTGGGAATTATTCATGGGTAGCCAATGCGAATTTTAATGGAAAAACATATACTAAAAAAGGGAGTTTTCTAGTTGAAGACATTCAATTAGAAAAAAAAGAATCTAATGCAAATCAAGGGGTTATGAAACAACTTGCAGAACAATCAAATGGTGGATTTTATTTATTAAAAAACTATGATGATGTATTAAAAGATATTTCAGAAAGAAAGGATATCACACCAGTTAGTTATTCAATATCATCATTCGATGACCTAATAGATTTTATTTGGATTTTTGTGCTACTATTTTTATTGCTTTCTACAGAATGGTTTCTCAGGAGATGGCACGGCTCCTATTGAGATTTAACTTGTAAATAAAGATTTGCTAATTGTTTTAAGGGAGTTTTTATAGTATTGTATTTTAAAATAGAATAGTGAAAGTCTTGAGCTCCAAACTTTCTATAGAAATCCGATACACCCTTATCATTTGAGCCAACGAAATCGAAATTATCAAAACTTCCAATTAGACTTTGTAAAACAAAATCAATCAAACCATAAAAAGCTCCTTTTTCACGTCCAAGCTTATTTACAGTTCCTTTTAAGAAATATACCTGCTTCTGAAAAAAAATAAAGAAACCACAAGCTATCATTTCTCCCTTGTAAAATGCTGCAATTAATTTTCCATTTTCTCTTTTTAATGTTTCGTTAATTAGTTGATGTAATTTACTATAAGATTTTGACTTTAATGACTTTATGTTTTTTATTTTTTTAAAAAATTCTATAAAAGCTCCAGCATCATAAAATAATTTATATTCTATTTCTACTTCTAACTTGGCAAGAACACGAAGTGCATTCTTAGAATAAGCATTCTGTAACAATTCACAAGAACTAGGAATACTCAATTTCTGAAAAACCCCATTTCTATTTGATTCCTTAAGTTCAAAGTCAAGATTTATATTTACCAAAGAATAAGTTTCTTTAAAAGCTCTTATAATCAACTCTCTTTGGTCTTCATTTTCATTAAAAATAGATAAAGAACGTATAAACTTTGGCTGAAAAACATAAGTCATTCCATATTTTTGGGCTTTTGGAATTGGCATAAAAGCTTCATAATTCAAATAAACCAAAGCATCCCAATTAGGATGTAAGATATCTAAAACCCAAGAAAGCATGAAAAAAGATGGTGAGACAGAGGTACCTATTTTTTTATCCCAGATAACTTTATCTAGCTCATTGTGATTAATAATTTGAACATTACTATTTCTCATTTTTCAGTGAAGAGCTAATTAATTAAAAATATTTTATAAGCAAAAATAGGCACTATTTTTTTGAGGTTATTTAAAAAAAATGTAATTTGCAGTATTATTTACAACTTAACTTTAAAATTTATGAAAAAGTTTAATTTTTTAATGATTTGTCTTTTGTTTTCATTTACATCTTATTCTCAAACAAATGAGGATCTAGCCAAAGCTGAAACAAAAAAAATGATTTCCGAGTTGAATCTAAAAGCTGAGCAATATGAAGATTTATACAATGCAAATCTCATGGCCATTACAACTTCTAACGATGTTAAAAAGTCTAAGATTTCTGAGGATGAAAAAACCACAAATATTTTAAAAATTGAAGAAAGAAAAACTCAATTATTTAAAGAAATATTGACTTCTGAACAATTCTTAACTTATGAGGAAAATGTGAAATTAGCAACAAATCCAAAAAATGAAAGCACACCTGAAACAGCAGAAGATCTTGCAAGTAAAGAAACAGCTATTTTAACTTCCGAATTAAAACTTAATAGAGATCAAGTTTCTCCAGTTTACACTATAATTCTGGGTATGACACAAAAAAATCTAGCTGCACAAAATTCGGAAATAACTACTGAGGAAAAAGAATTTACACTAATTCGTTCACAAGAAGCAAAAAAAACCATGTTAAAAGAAGTTTTAAATACTGAGCAATTTAGCGCGTATGAAAAGTACTTTCTTGCACAAGCAAAAATTAAAGCCGAGCAACCAGTTACTGTACCTAAAGAAAAAAAAATAACTACTGCAGAGCCTGTTATGCTTGATAAAGCAATAGAATAAAGCAATTTAAAACACAAACTCTTTTCTATTCATACTAAACCATCCTAAAAATTATGAAAAATCTTAAAATTTTATTCTTTATACTTTTTTTCTCACCTCTTGTTTTTTCTCAAAATAAGAAGACTCCTGAAGAAAGAGCAGTAATTCAGACTGAGAGATTTGCTAAAGAACTTAAGCTTAGCGAAGAGCAAAAAGGACAATTTCTAATTATACAAACTGGGATTAACCAAAAATTAGAAGGAATTCGTATTTCTAAAATGAATGAAGAAGAAAAAAAGAATTCAATTAATTCAATTCGTGAGGCAAGAATTTCAATGATTAATGGCATTTTATCCGATAAACAGAAACAAAAAATGACTAGTTTAGAAGAAAAGCAAAAAAGGAAAATTAAGAAAAAGGAAAGAAATCGTAAAAAAAGGAAAGAAAAAAAATAAGTAAGTCAAACTATATCTTAAGCCATTTTAATAATGGCTTTTTTTTATTCCTGAAGCTCGAGCATAAATTCAGATGACTTATGAAAAGTAATTTCAGGATAATCTTGTTCAGCCATACTTAATAGAAAAGTTGTTTCAGCTAGAAAAACAAGATTATCATCTTTATCTAAAGCTAAATAGTTTGCTTTAGCTCTTCTAAATGACTCTAACTGAATTTTATCATTACTTGTAATCCAACACGCTTTGAAGTAATTACGAGGCACAAAACGGCAGTTTGCACCGTATTCATGAATTAGTCGATAGTTAATTACCTCGAATTGTAATTGACCAACTGTACCAACAATTTTTCGATTTCCAGGTTGTTGGACAAATAATTGTGCTACACCTTCGTCAATAAGCTGTCGTATCCCTTTTTCTAATTGCTTTGATTTTAGAGGATCTAAATTCTCTAATTCTTGAAAAATTTCTGGTGAAAAACTTGGAATTCCTTTGTACATCATGATTTCTCCTTCAGTCATTGTATCACCAATTTTAAAATTCCCGGTATCATACAAGCCTACAACATCTCCTGGATATGCCTCATCAATAACACTTTTGTCCTGAGCCATAAAAGAAGTGGGATTTGCAAACTTTAATTTTTTCTGCAAGCGAACATGGTGATAAAAAGTATTTCGTTCAAATTTACCAGAAACAACTCGAAGAAATGCTATACGATCTCTGTGTTTAGGGTCTAAGTTTGCATGAATTTTAAAGACAAATCCAGAAAAATTAGCGTCAGTTGGTTCTACCATTCGTTTATCAGATTCTCTACCACGAGGAGACGGAGAAATTTCACAAAAAGTATCTAATAATTCTTGTACTCCAAAATTATTGACTGCAGAACCAAAAAATACAGGTGCTACATCACCAGATAAATAAGTCTCACGATTAAATGCATCATAAACACCTTCAATAGTCTCCAATTCATCCCGCAATTCTTCTGCTGGCTTAGCACCTATTATTTCAGTAAGAGCTTCAGCTTGGATATCCAAAATTGAGACTAAATCACTTGCAATTTTTGTTTTATTAGCAGAAAATAAATTCAAACTTTTTTGATAAATATTATAAACTCCTTGAAAACGGTCACCCATTCCAATTGGCCAAGTTAAAGGACGAACTTTAAGGTCAAGTGTTTGCTCAAGTTCATCTAATAATTCAAAGGGATCTTTACCGTCCCGATCCATTTTATTGACAAAAATGATAACAGGAGTTTTACGCATGCGACAGACTTCCATCAATTTTTTCGTTTGCTCCTCTACTCCATTTGCGCAGTCAATAACTAAAATAACGCTATCAACAGCTGTTAAAGTTCTAAAAGTATCTTCGGCAAAATCCTTGTGTCCTGGAGTGTCTAAGATATTTATCTGCTTATTCTCGTATTCAAATGCCATAACAGAGGTTGCAACGGAAATCCCTCTCTGTTTTTCAATTTCCATAAAATCCGAAGTAGCAGTTTTTTTTATCTTATTATTCTTAACTGCACCTGCTGTTTGAATTGCGCCACCAAACAACAACAATTTTTCCGTTAATGTTGTCTTACCAGCATCCGGATGGGAAATTATTCCAAAAGTGCGTCTTTTTTCAAGTGCTTCTTGATTGGTCATAGCAATTTGTATTCAATAAAAAAGACCGCCGTAGCAGTCTTTAACAAATTTATATATGTAAAATTAAAAAATCTCAGAAGGAGAAAAATGAAATTCAATTTCAATTGCAGCATTTTCATCAGAATCTGAACCATGAACGGCATTTCTTCCTTTACTTTCAGCATAGTATTTTCGGATTGTTCCCTCTGCTGCTTCTGAAGGATCAGTTGCACCAATTAAATTTCTAAAATCTGCAACAGCATTTTCTTTTTCTAATATTGCAGCAACAATTGGCCCTGATGTCATGTAATCTACTAGTTCACCATAAAAAGGACGCTCAGAATGAACAGCATAAAATTCTTGTGCTTGCGCAACTGATAATGATGTGTATTTCATTGCTTTAATTTGAAATCCTGCATTGATAATCATATCAATAATTTTCCCCATATGCCCATTTTCAATTGCATCAGGTTTTAACATTGTAAAAGTGCGGTTTGTTGCCATAGTATCTATTTTTGGGTGCAAAGTTAGTCATTTTACTGTAATCATGAGTTAAGAAAAATATCTATTCTGCATTCTTGCTATTAATACTTAATTTTACAGTATGAAAATAGCCATAATTGGTGCTGGTGCCGCAGGTTATTTTGCAGCATTATCTGCTAAAAATTCTTTTCCTGAATGTGATGTTCAAGTTTTTGAGAAAACAGGAAAAGTACTCTCCAAAGTAAAAATATCTGGTGGAGGACGTTGCAATGTTACACATGCTTCTTATGAGAATAGAACTTTAGCAAAACATTATCCAAGAGGAGAAAACTATTTAAAAAAAGCCTTCGAAGTATTTAATGCCAAAAGCACAATTGAATGGTTTGGTAAAAGAGGCGTGGAAATGAAAACATATCCTGACGGCTGTATTTTTCCTTTGTCAAATGATTCTCAAACTATAATAGATTGTTTTGAAAATGAAGCAAAGAAATTTGGAATTCTTATTCATCTGAACGCTGCAATTATTGGAATTTCAAAAATTGAAAATAGTTTTGAAATAGTAACACGAGAGGACAGTTTTCTTTTTGATAAAGTCATCGTTACAACTGGAGGTCAACCAAAACGTTCAGGATTAGAATGGTTAGAAAAAATTGGACACAGCATAGTTGATCCTGTTCCATCTTTGTATACTTTCAATATGCCAGAAAATCCTATTCGAGAATTAATGGGAAATGTAGTAGAAAAAACAAGTGTTAAAATTGAGGGGACAAAATTAATTGGAAAAGGCCCTTTACTTATTACACATTGGGGAATGAGTGGACCTGCAATCTTGCAATTATCTGCATGGGGAGCAAGGATTCTAGCTACAAAGGAATACAAATTTGCAATTCTTGTAAATTGGCTTGATGATAAAAAGGAAGATGAATTGAGAAAAGAACTTGATGACATCATTCTAAATCATGGACTAAAAATGGTAGGTAATTTAAACCCTTTTCCCATAACCAATAGATTATGGCATTTTTTATTGCAGAAATCAGACATTCTAAGTGAGATACGTTGGAAAGATCTTGGAAAACGGAATTTGAATAAGTTACTGAATACTTTTTTAAACGACCGTTATGAAGTAAGTGGTAAAACTACTTTCAAGGAAGAATTTGTTACAGCTGGAGGAATTCTTTTAAGTGAAGTAGAATTTAAAACAATGGAAAGTAAAATCGTACCCGGATTATTTTTTGCTGGGGAAATTTTAGATATTGATGGGATAACAGGTGGATTTAATTTTCAATCTGCATGGACTACAGGATTTATCGCAGGAAAAAATGTATGTTCAGTTACTTGATTATAATTTTCAAACTATTATAAATCAACAATTTAAAACTTATTTTAGGTTTAAAAAAGTATCTTCAACTTGATTTTTTAAAGAAATTAGCCCTTAGATAAGAGGTGTATCAAATAAAGGGAGTATTTTTGCAAATCGCTAATTGTTCAAATGATAGATTTAGATCTTTACCAAGCAAAAAAACTTTACCCTTTTCAAGAGAATACCGTAAACAATGTTCTAAATGAATTGCGTAAAAATGGCAATGAGTTCAATCTACTCTATCAACTTCCAACAGGCGGTGGAAAAACTGTTATTTTTTCTGCAATCGCAAAAAAATACATCGAAGAATGGGGAAAGAAAGTTCTTATTCTAACCCACAGAATTGAATTATCCGTTCAAACTTCAAAGCAGCTAAATGCCATAGGAGTAGAAAACAAAGTCATTAACTCAGAGGTAAAAAACCTAGACGATCAAGAGGATTATAGTTGTTTTATTGCAATGGTAGAAACATTGAATAACCGACTCAATGAAGATGAAAACTTCATAAAAAATATCGGATTAGTAATTGTTGATGAGGCTCATTACAATAGTTTCCGAAAAATCTTTCAGTTTTATAGTGCGTGTAATATCCTTGGAGTAACTGCTACACCTTTAAGTAGTAACAAAGCACTTCCGTTAAAAGACAATTACAATAAACTTTTAGTAGGTGAATCTATCTCAAATCTGATTGAAGGAACTTATTTATCAAATGCTGAAACCTATTCATATGACATTAATCTTCATGGTTTAAAGATAGGTTCAAATGGTGACTTCACAATTGGAAGTTCAGATATTTTGTATAGTAATTATTTTATGCAAGAAAAATTAATTTTTGCCTATGAAGAAGTTTGTGCTGGTGATAAAACATTGATTTTTAATGCAGGGATTGAAACCTCGAGACGCGTTGAAGAATCGTTTAAAAAATTAAAATTTAATATTCGACATCTAGATTCAACCTTTAGTGATAAAGACAGAAAAGATGTTCTTTCATGGTTTAAAGAAACACCAAATGCCATTCTTACTTCCGTTGGAATTTTAACAACTGGATTTGACGAACCAACTGTTAGATCAATTATTATTAATCGTGCAACACGATCCTTAACCTTGTACCATCAAATGATTGGTCGCGGCTCACGAAAACTTCCAGACAAAAGCGATTTCAAGATAATTGACCTTGGAAACAATGTTCGCCGTTTTGGATATTGGCAAGATTACATCAATTGGCAAGATGCATTTAAGTTTCCTGATCGTTTTCTAGAATCTCGAATTTCGGAATTGGAAGATATGGAATTTGAAATCGAATTTGAATTCCCTAAGGGATTTGAAAAGATAATAGATCCTTCTTTATTAGATTCTTTTAGTATCAAAGATTCCTATTTTGACTGCATGGAAAAAGGAGAAAAAGGTAAAATGGCTATTGAATATTCCTTAAATAACCATTTTAATGCAATACAAAAAAGTTCAAAAAATTTGGATCATGCTATGGGCTTACAGAATATTCTTCAAGATCACATTGAACATCGCTTAAAACATTACACAAAGTGTATAACAAAGAGCACCGAAAATTACTTCAAGTATTTACTTGAGACATACAATCGTCAGCTAGCACAAAAAATACGTTTAAATATTGATGAATAAGAGTTATTGCTTAACTTTAAGTTCAAATTAGAATATGCGTAAATTATTTATCCTTTCCTTTCTTATTCTTTCCTTTGGATCTTTCAGTCAAAAAAATAAACTGAAGGCATACCTCGACACCAAGCAATTTTATGCTACTGAGTTAGGGAATTATATAGAAATTTACTTGCAATTTGTTGGTAGTTCAGTAAAATTCGAAGCTGTAAATAATGGAATTCAAGCAAAAATAGCTTTGAATTTTTCTATTCTAGAAAAAGAAAATAGTATCCGTAAAGACTCCTATGTTTTAACTTCCCCACTTGCTATTGACAGTGTTCAAGACGATTTCTATGAAGTTAAGCGTTTTGCTTTGCCTCCAGGGAATTACACACTTAAGATCGAATTAATCGATGTTCTCAATGATACAAGAATTTCGGCTGAAAAAGAAATTACAATTGTAGATTTTGCATCTAAACCAACTATTTCAGAAATAGAAATTGCTGAGTATGCCTTTAAATCTGATGTTGCATCAAGTTTCCAGAAAGCAGGAATTCACATTGTTCCCCTTATTTCAAATTTTTTTTCGACCGAAATTACTAGAATCCCGCTTTATTTCGAAGTTTATAACAGTCAAGTCACCAACGATTCACTTGTTGGAATACTCTGTAAAATAATTGATACAGAAAATGAAAAAGAATTGGAAGATCTAACTTTACTCTGGCGAGTTGCTAGTGAACCAATTATACCCGTTTTTAAAATGATTGATATTGAGAAAGTTCCTACTGGATCATTTCGGATAGAGCTCGGTTTAATTAATCGCAAAATGGAATTACTTACAACAAGCACCTACTCTTTCGAGCGATCCAATGAAATTCAAGCTGAATTTGATTCAGAGAAAATGGTTTTAGATCCTGCTTTCCAAGCTTCAATTTCAGAAGACAGTGTTTTCTTTTTTCTCGCATCTTTAATTCCAATTGCTCGTCCTGCTGAAATAAAAAACATTATTTCAACTTTAAAGTCTAAAAATCTTGAAAAATCAAGGAAGCATATTCAAGCTTTTTGGCGAGAATCTGCACCAACAAATAGTTATGAAGCTTGGATTAGATATAAAATTCAAGTTGTTTTTGTTGAAGTACTTTATGGAAATAATTTTCAAGATGGATTTGAAACTGATCGTGGCAGAGTTTACCTAAAATATGGAGCACCAAGTACTCATGTTGTCAGAGAAAATTCGCCGTCTGAATATCCTTATGAAATATGGACTTACAATAAGATTGGGAAATACAGCAACAAACGATTTATTTTTTACAATCCCGATTTAACAAATGGCGCTTATCGTTTATTACATAGCGATGTTTTAGGAGAACTTAAAAATGCAGCATGGTCGCAAATTTTATCTCAACGAAATACAAATAATGGCGATATTGACGACCCTAATAAATTCAACCAGAAATCGTGGGGTTCTAATAGTGGTGATTTGTTCAGACAATATTAAACAAAATGAATCAAGTTGCTATTGTTATTCTTAATTACAACGGAAAAGCACATTTAGAGTGTTTTTTACCAAGTGTTGTAAAACATCAGCAAGACCAAACTATTATTATTGCAGATAATGCAAGTACAGACGATTCTCTTGAGTTTTTAAAAGCAAAGTATCCAACGATTCGTATAATTCAAAATAATGAAAATTATGGTTTTGCAAAAGGCTACAATGAGGCATTAAATAAACTAAAAGGGGAATTTGAGTATTTTCTATTGCTCAATAATGATGTTGAAGTAACAGAGAATTGGATAAACCCTCTTCTCCATTCCTTGCAAAATGAAAATGTAGCTGCCTGTCAACCAAAAATTTTAGCTTATAATAATAAAAAATATTTTGAACACGCTGGTGCAGCAGGAGGTTTTATTGATAAGCATTACTTTCCTTTTTGTCGTGGGAGAATTTTTGACTCCCTTGAAGAAGATGAAAGTCAATATAATTCAGAAGAAAAAGTATCGTGGACATCAGGGGCTGCAATGCTAATTAAAGCATCTATTTTTTTTGAAGTTGGAGGATTTGATGAAGACTTTTTTGCACACATGGAAGAAATTGATTTGTGTCTTAGAATTCAAAAAAAAGGATATGAATTGAGGTGTAATCCAAAAAGCAGTGTTTATCACTTGGGTGGCGGAACATTGCCCTATAATTCTCCAGAAAAAGTATATCTAAATTTTCGAAATAATTTATTTCTTATCATAAAAAATCATTCTGGATTTCTGTTTCCTAAGTTATTGACAAGAATGGTAATTGATTCTTTAGCCGCACTTAAATTTTTATCTGAAGGAAGATTAAAATTAATTTGGTGTATTTTGCGTGCTCATCTTTCAGTATATAAAAATTTACCTTTGTTACTGAATAAAAGAAAAATATTGAAAGTAAATCATTATCCAATTTTGCAATACAAAGGAAGTATTACTTGGGCTTTTTTCGCGAAAAAAAACAAGAAGTATTCTTCCTTAAACAAACATTTATTTTAAGACATTATGAAATCTATTCTTAGTGTATTGATATTTTTTGCTTCATTCACTTTTTTTGGACAAACTCCAATTAAAGATATTCAAAATATTAGCGATAAAATTCAGGTAAAAGTGAATAAACTAATTTCTGATTACTCCCCTACTCTTTTTGTTAATCCTTTTATTGGGACAGGTGGTCATGGTCATACTTATCCAGGTGCAAGCGCTCCTTTTGGAATGATACAATTAAGTCCAGATACTCGCTATGATGGTTGGGATGGCTGCTCAGGCTATCATTATTCCGATTCCATTATCTATGGATTTTCACACACTCATTTAAGTGGCACTGGAGTTCCTGACTATTGCGATTTATTAATTGTACCTCAGTCTAATACACCAAAAACTTCGCCTGGATATCTAAATAAAGATGGTTACGGATCTACATTTAAACACGAAAGTGAAAAAGCTAGTCCTGGATTTTATGAAGTTCATTTAGATCAATCAAATATTCAAGTTCGACTAACCGTAAGTCAACGTGCAGGAATTCATGAATATACTTTTAATAATAAAGATGAAAAACGCTATATCCTGATTGATTTAGATCATAGAGACCGAGTTTTAGATTACTCACTCGAAACAATTGGAAACAATGCCGTTCAAGGCGCGCGAATCTCTCAAGCTTGGGCGAATAAACAGCACTTTTATTTTTATCTAGAAACATCCATTCCTTTCATAAAATCTACAAAAATTAATGAGAAAGGTCAACACAAATTACTCTTAGAATTTCCAAACGATAGTGATAAAATTTCTCTCCGTGTTGGAATGTCTGCTGCCGACCTTACAGGAGCAAAAGAAAATCTTTTAAGCGAAATTCCTGAATGGAATTTCGAAAAAGTTCGAGCAAGTACTGTAAAACAATGGAATGACGAATTAAGTAAAATTAAAATTTCATTAGAGGACAAAGAAAAAGCAACAATTTTTTACACTGCGCTTTATCACAGCTATTTAGCGCCAAATATTTTTAGTGATGTAAATGGAAAATACCGCGGACGAGACAATAAAATTCATGCTATTTCAAATGATCAAAAACAATACACCATATTTTCTTTATGGGATACTTATAGGGCGACACACCCACTCTTTACATTAATGCAGCATAAAAGAACAAATGAATTCATTACAACATTCTTACGGCAATTTGATGAGGGAAAAGATCTTCCAGTATGGGAATTAGCAGGAAATGAAACAGAATGTATGATTGGTTACCATAGCGTTTCTGTTATCGCGGATGCTTATTTAAAAGGAATTAATCAATTTGACACTACAAAAGCATTAAGCGCGATGATTACCACAGCTAAGTTGAATGAATATGCTAAAATTCCCTATGCAAAAAATGGTTTTATAGATTCAGATCAAGAACCTGAGTCTGTTTCCAAAACCTTAGAATATGCCTATGACGATTGGTGTATCTCAGAAATGGCAAAGAAAATGGGTGATAAAAAAAGTGAAAAAGAATTTGAACTTCGATCCTTTAACTTTTTAAATCTTTATGATCCTCAAACAAAATTTATGCGTGCAAAACGCGCAGCACAATGGTTTTCTCCATTTGAGCCAAGTGAAGTTAATTTTAATTATACTGAAGCTAACGCATTTCAATATTCAATGGCTGCTCCTCAAGCAATCAAAACACTAGCAGAAATTCAAGGTGGTGCAGATTCATTAGAATCATGGCTAGACAGATTATTTACATCTCAGAGCAAACTTTCTGGCAGAGAACAATCCGACATTACAGGATTAATTGGTCAATATGCTCATGGAAATGAACCTTCTCATCACATGGCTTATTTATATAACTATACGAACTCACCTCACAAAACTCAGTTTTATGTTGATAAAATAACGAAAGAATTATATTCTAATTCACCAGATGGTCTTTCTGGAAATGAAGATTGTGGACAAATGTCCTCATGGTTTGTATTAAGTAGTTTAGGATTTTACCCCGTAGCACCTGGAAAACCATATTATGAAATCGGAAGACCTTGTTTTAATGAAGCCGTGTTAAAATTTGAAAACAATAAATCTTTAAGAATAAGCGCAATCAACAATAGTCCTAAAAATAAATATATCCGGTCTGTAAAATTAAATGGTCTGCCAATTTATCGCAGCTATTTATCACATGAAGAAATTATGAATGGTGGAGTTTTAGAATTCGAAATGTCAGATACTATAACAAGTTTGAATGATAAATGGATAAGTGGATCGCCGGAAAATTCTATTCCTTCTAATTTTGTGCCTGTACCCTATATTTTAAATGAAAGTAGAATATTTGATACTAAAATTTCAATTGAAATGGGATTTCTTAAAATTAATTCTCAAGATGAATTCACACTCTTTTACTCCATTAAAAAAGATGTTTGGAATAAATATAGTAAGCCTTTTGAAATAGATAAAAGCACCTTAATTGAACTAAAACTTCAGCGAAAATCAAGTGCTGGCCAATTATTTGAAAGCCAAATTGTAAATAGATATTTCAAAAAAAAAGACAATTCAATTCGCTTAGATTTAAAAACAAAATACGCTAATCAATATGCTGCTTCAGGTCCAAATTCATTAATAGACGAAATTGAAGGAGGAAATGAATTCAGAACAGGGGATTGGCAGGGATTTTATGGTGAAGATATTCTTGCAGATGTAAGTTTTGAAACACCACGAGAATTGAAGGAATTTGGAATCTCTTGTATTCGCGATCAAAAATCGTGGATTTTCTTACCTTCTGAAATACAAATTGAAATTTCTCAAGATGGAAAGAACTTTGAAAAATTAGAATTTATAAAAGTTACACAAGCAACTGATAAAGATGAGAATCCTAAGAAAGAAAAGTTTTTAGTGAAATTACCTCTTGCTAAAAAAATAATAAGCATTAGATATAAAGTTATCAATTCAGGAAATTGCCCAGAATGGCATCTTGGAAATGGAAATCCAACTTGGTTGTTTTTAGATGAATTAATATTTAATTAAATACATTAAAATGAAAAGTTTATATATTCTATTTAAAGTATTAGTTTTAATTATTTTTATGGATTCATGTTCCGATTCAGACAAAGATAAAACCGTAAAGACCCCAAAAGCAAAAGCTAAAAAATACAAAAATTTAGATGCTTATGCTAAAGAGCATATCAAGTTACAATTACGAATTCCAAATTCAGAAAAATTTACTTTTAAAATCCTCAAAGAGCATTTAGACAATGATGGAAAAATTGATGCCGTTATAACAGTAAACAGAATGGCGTTTGCAATAAAAGAAGCTAGCAAATCACCTAATCCTGCTAAAAAAGCAGAACTTGGATTTATGGGGAATTACAATTATATCTTTTATTACGACGGCGGCTTAGATTTAATCTCCCCTCCAATTGCCATCCCATCCTCGCCCCTAGTTCCTTTAAATGTTACATTTACAAACATTAATTCTGGCGATTTCAAGGATTTTCTAATTGATTTTAGAATTCGAAACGCTAGTTATAAGGATGTTTACACGATTGCAAACCACACTCCTAGAAGAATCTTCCAATGGAAGAATTTTGATGGTTTAGGATCTAAAAATGTTGAGGCTTATTCAATTCAATTTTCTGCAATTGGGCAATATTCAAACGTGAAAGACATTTTAATTTATGAGGGCAGCATTGAAAGTCCTCCGGAGTCTAGTGACGTAAACACCTATGAACCTAAAATTAAAGCTACAAATAAACTAATCCATACCTTTTTTTACCTTGAGAAAGAAGGAAAATATTTCACTAAAAAATAAATTCAATAACTATATTTACGGAAAAAACATGCTTTTAATTAGCCCTCAAGAATGCCAAATCGGCATAAATAACAATCAAATTGAAATAATTGATATTCGAGAACTTTACGAGTTTGAAATTGCAAATATTTCATGCAAACACATTCCAATGGCAGATTTTACAGCGCGTATTTCTGAATTAGACCTCACAAAAAAAACTGTTTTAATGTGTCGCTCGGGAAAAAGAGCTGAGGCGCTTGCAAATTTAATCGCAACAGAAGGGTTGATAAACGAGGTTTTTATTATGAATGGTGGAATTCTCGCTTGGATAGAAACAGTCGACTCTTCTTTAAAACTAGATTAACATGGTTTATTTTAACGAACTTTTAGAAGTATTTCAGCACATTATAAAATTAGATTTTAAATGGTTTTTTGAAAACTATTCTTCTGCAATTTATATCATTTTATTTTTAGTAATTTTTATCGAAACAGGATTGGTAGCAATGCCTTTTCTTCCTGGCGATTCTCTTTTATTTACTGCAGGTATCTTTGCTGCTTCGGGCGAATTAGATTTAGCATACTTACTGTTTTTGTTACTTATTGCAGCAGTTTTAGGAGATAATTGTAATTACTGGATTGGTAGAAAAATAGGACTAAGAGTATTTCAATTAAAATTTAGAGATAAACCAATAGTCAATAAAAAATACCTCGATCAAACAGAATTATTTTTTGCTAAAAATGGTATAAAGGCAATTATAATGGCACGCTTTGTTCCTTTTGTTCGCACATTTGCACCCTTTGCAGCAGGAATTGGCAAAATGAATTTCAATCGGTTTTTCATTTATGATTTATTCGGTGGGTTCTTGTGGGTTTTCAGTTTAACAATTGCAGGTTATCTTCTTGGAGAAGTTGAATGGATAAGGAAAAACATAGATTTAGTTTGCCTCGGAATTATATTTATATCTGTTTTACCAATGCTTATTGAATTTATTAAAGCAAAAAGGAATAAGAATAAAGCTGTCTAAAATAATTCTTGAAATTCCTTTTTCAAAAATTCAGTAGCTACTTCTGATGGTAATTTTTCTAATTGTGCCACAAGCTCAAAAATCTTTGCAGATAACTCAATTGCTGTAGCATTCTCTTGAACCTGACTTGCAGCTAGATTAATTAATTTCACAAGCTCTTCTTTAGAATCTCTTAGTAGTTTCCACGCTACGGGAGAAATAAAAAGCTGTTGTGTAATATTGTGATCAAATTCTTCGCGAATAGTTTTTAAAAATTCAGCATGCATTATTTTTGCAGGTAAACTTGGGTTATTCAAACGCATTACCAAGGAATTTGGATGCAAGCGTTCCATTAATAATATCGCACGCTCATAGGCATCTACCCTATTTGGCAAAAAGAATTCTTGTCTTTGTTTCTTTAATTCAACTTCTAAATTGACTTGTTCTTTTTGACTTTGCCTCTTTAAAAATAAATAGACGATTATAATGATTGAAATAGATGTACTACCTAAAATTGCAAGAAAAAAAAATGGGCCCATTATCTTTATTTTTTTTACAAATATAAAGTTAGATGTTGAAGAAAGCTATAATCTTTGAAAATAGATGAAATCCTTTCTTTATTTTTACATTCAAAATATACAAATGTCGACTACTTTAATTTTTTTAGTTTTATCGAGCTATTTTATTGTTCTAATTCTTATTGCCCATTTTACATCAAAAAATGCTACAAGTGAAACTTTCTTCACTGGAAACCGACAAAGTCCTTGGTATCTTGTAGCTTTTGGAATGATTGGCGCCTCACTTTCTGGCGTAACTTTCATTTCAGTTCCTGGGCAAGTCATGAACGATGGAATGGGCTATTTTCAAGTAGTTTTGGGCTACGTACTTGGATATATTGTTATTGCACAAGTTCTAATGCCTTTGTATTACAAATTAAATGTCACATCGATTTATGAATTTTTAGAAAAACGTTTCGGTATAATAAGCTACAAGACGGGAGCAAGTTTTTTTATTTTATCGCGCACACTTGGTTCAGCGATTCGACTATATTTAGCAACGATAGTTTTACAACTATTTTTATTTGATGATCTCGGAGTTCCTTACTGGTTAACGGCAGTTATAACAATCGCTTTAATTTGGGTTTACACCTTCAAAGGTGGAATTAAAACAATAGTCTATACAGATACATTTCAAACTGTTTTTCTAATCAGCTCCGTTGTTATCTGTACAATTATTATCTCACAATCTTTAAATCTTGACTTTTTTGGTTTATTTGAAAAGATTAGCGCCTCAAAAACTTCTAGCGGCGGCAGTATGTCACAGGTATTTTTCTTTGATGATCCAATGGCAAAAAACTATTTTCCAAAGCACTTTTTTGGTGGCATGTTCTTGGCAATTGCAATGACCGGCTTAGACCAGGATTTGATGCAAAAAAATCTTACCTGCAAGACAATTGGCGATGCTCAGAAGAACATGTATTCATTCACGACCATTTTAGTATTTACTAATTTTCTGTTTTTATTACTTGGTGGCGCCTTGTACGTTTATTCTAATTCAAAAGGTATAGAATTACCAATGAACGATGGAAAAGTTATTACAGACCATGTATTTCCTACCTTGGCTCTTAATAATTTCGGAAAAATAGCTGGTGTTTTCTTTTTACTAGGAATAACAGCATCATCTTATGCATCTGCAGACAGCGCTCTAGCGGCATTAACTACTGGCTTTTGCATCGACTTTTTAAATTTCAATAAGCGAGAAGAAAAACAAAGACAAAAATTAAAATTAATAGTTCATATTGGCTTTTCACTATTATTCTTAATTATTATTCTGTTGACAAAAATGTATGTTACTGCAAATCCAGGGACAGATTTAATTTCACTTATTTTAAAAATTGCAAGTTATACTTATGGTCCATTACTTGGATTATTTGCTTTTGGTATTTTCACTAAAAGAAATCCTAAAGCGATTTTAGTTCCATTTATCTGTGTTCTGATTCCTTTTCTTTGCTTCTATCTTGACAAATTTTCTGCAAATCTCTTTGGAGCTTATAAATTCGGATACGAGATGTTGATTATAAATGGAACATTAACTTTTGTATTTTTGTACCTAAGTTCATTTTTCACCACAAAAAAATCGAATTGATTATGAAAATAAATCTTGACGATAATAAATTACACCTTCGCTTTGCACCTTTGACTTTAACTCGTCCTCTTGGTAATCTTCGCATGGGAATTCTTTGCAATAATGAACGTTGGAAAATGTACATTCCAGAAGTTGAAATCGGCTTTACCACTGAAAAATATTTACAGGAAAAATTCATGCAACTTACAGATGCAATTCAAGTAAATGCCTCAGTTATACCAAATGAAGATATTGCTGCTGCAGTTTTTAATTTAGAAGGCAATTCTACTTTATTCTATGATAAACAATGGCTTGCAAAACGTGGAGACGGAAAAAATAAACTGCAATTCAAAGGTGAAGCACCAATAATAATTAAAGAACGATGGGATTTATTCCTAATGAATGAAGAAGTTTTAATACAGGACTTTGATTTGCTAACAAATAATAGGAAATCTCAAAAAATTTCAAAAACAAATACACTAATTGGAGATTCTAAATTTATTTTTATTGAAGAAGGTGCAATCATTGAAGGAGCAATTCTAAATACAACAACTGGTCCGATTTACATTGGTCATAATGCTGAAATAATGGAAGGATCTTTAATTCGCGGTCCTTTTGCGCTTTGTGATAACAGTACCTTAAAACTCGGCACAAAGGTTTATGGCGCTTCTACAATTGGTCCTCATTGTAAAATTGGCGGAGAAATTAGCAATGTTATTTTTCAGTCATTTTCAAATAAAGGTCACGATGGTTTTATTGGGAATTCTGTCATTGGAGAATGGTGCAATTTAGGAGCTGGAACAAATTCTTCCAATCTTAAAAATAATTATGGTGAAATTTCTTCTTACTCCTACGAAAAGTTAGCTGAAGTTGAAACAAAGCAACAATTTATGGGCCTTTTTATGGGAGACCATTCAAAAAGTGCTATAAATACACTGTTTAATACCGCATCTGTAGTTGGAGTTTCTGCGACTGTATTTGGCGCTGATTTTCCACCAAAATTTATACCTTCATTTTCATGGGGATTTAGTCAACCATTTGTTGAGTTTAAGTTTGATAAAGCCATCGAGGCAGCTAATAACATGATGGAGCGAAGATTTTTATCCTTAAGTGAAGCGGATGTGAAAATTCTCAATTACTTATCTACTAGTAAAAAGAGTAAGTGAATCTTACTTTGAGATTTTTACAAGCGCTTTGTTAATCGATTTACCCTCAAAATCTGTAATTTTTACTTGATAAATACCGTTATTCCAAGCTGAGGTTGAAAGCGTGTTTATATTTGAAAAAATTTGTTTTTCAAGGACAACTCTTCCTTGTAAATCGTAAATACTAATTTCATATATCTTAGAATCTGAAATTTGTATTGTTAATGTTTCATTTACAGGATTTGGAAACAAGGAAAGCTCAAAAGAGTTTTCCAATTCATTTGAACCTGCCATACAATTATTATTTGCATTTGGTGTAGGATTCACCAAGTTAAAACTCGCTCCTCCATCCGGGCATCTTGCATAGGCTATATCAGTTGATTGAACTCCAAAAGCAACTTGATTGTATGCAATAGCTCCATTTCCAAATATTAAAAGATCACCCAAAGAACTTAGTTTAAAGTTTGTATGCAAGCCAGATTGCTCCAAATCATCATCACACCAAACAATTAAATAGGAATTTGCAGGAATTATAGTTCCAAGTGGAAATGGCCAAAGTGTAAGATTTATTGCATCATCAGAAAGGTACATTCCCGATAAGTTTATTGCTGAAGATGTTGTATTGTATAATTCTATCCAATCATCACTTTCTCCATTTGAATCATATAATGAAGAAGAATTACTAGCGACAATTTCATTGATTACGACATTTCCATTTGTGCAAAAAGGAAAGTTTATTTGAATTGAGTGGTATTCATGCTCTGCTCTTGTTGGACTAAACAATCCTGCGTTTGAATTTTCAGCATAAATATAATACTCAAACGCTGTACCACTTAAAGTAACTTGAAAACCAAAAATATGGTCACCAGCTGCGCCATCTCCATGTTGACCATCGTCAAACATTTGAACGCGGTTAAATTTTAATTGATGGTTTAAGCGATAACCTAAATAAACGGATGATTCATTTACACAAGTTGCTGTAATATAAATTGATTGATTAAAATTTGGAGTAGTATTACTCGCTCCAAATGATGAAATTAAAGGTGCCGCAAGTAAATAATTTGAGTTTGTGCTAAAATAGGTCGATCTAGCTGCCATTAAAGATTGAATTCCTGGAATTGAATATCCTCCTCCCATTCCTCCACCTGTTACAGCAGTTGTTAAACTATTTTGATATTGTGTGTAGGTGAAAAATTTATAAATATCTGCTTGAACATACGAATTTATAGTGCTTCTGAGTGAATTTGCTAGAGTAAGATATTCTTGCGTAATAAAAATTTCTTGTACAATAGTTCGAATATGTGCCAAATACATTCTTTTGTACATTGGATTTGCCATCAGTTTTACAATCAAAGGATGAATTGCTGAAGTACTATTAGACATTGGGTCTAACGTTGTTGCAGTATATGCTCCTGAGCCAGTTCCTCCCGGAAAAGAAGCGAAACTCATGTTCAAATCCCAAACTGTTGGCACAAAGCGATTATTTAAATCCCAAGACAAATAATAATTCTGACGAAATGCACCATTGTAAGAATCAAGATTAACAAGTACATTGTTAAAAGCTAACATCCAAAGTGCGCGATCTACATCTAGCTTGCTTTCTAATAAACTCGTATTATTATTTAGCGTATTAATTAAATCTACTAGGCGATTCCATCCAAAATCTGATTTTAATTCATAGGAAAAGAAATAAGAACTACTGTCTGCATTGATATATTTTAAATCTGGACTTGCAGTATTTCCAGGTCCAGCACCACCAGTAGGATTACACTTAAAAAAAGAATCTTTGCTTAAATAATAATGATCTCCATTAAATTTTTTGTTAATACTCTCAGCATTTGAATAAAGTCCTCTAAGAGTTCCATTGATATAAACATTTGCAAAATTTGCTTTTGAGCAATCCATAAATTGTTCTAAAATTGCATACGACAAAACCTCACGAATCATTGAAGGATCTTGGTAACCATTTTGAAGTTTGATATTTGTGTATCCCTGGTAATCTTGACTTCCTTTAATATAATCTAGCTCAATATGAAGTGGATTTTTATTATTATTTGGATTATAGGATGAGTTACCCTTGTATTTTACTCCAACACTATCATAGGTATTAACGCCATTAATACGAACAGAATCTGCAATTATAAAAGCATCTGATGCGTATGCGGCATCTAATTGTGCATCCCAATTTGCAGCAGCAAAGAAAATTTCTATTTTTTGAACAGTCGCTCTGTCATAAAAATTTTGCGCAAATGATGAAAGAGAAATAAAAATCAGAAGAAAAAGAAGGAATATTTTCTTATTCATAAGGAACATTTTAAATAATTAAGTGACTAAAAAATAAAATAAAATAAAATAAAACTAGTGATTTGATTCTGAACAAATTCAATAGCTTTTAGAAAACAGAGAATTGAGAGTAGTAATAATTTGATAAGTAATGAGTTTAAGGTGGATTGTTATGTTTAGATGCTCTCTTGGCTTTTGATCTCGATATTGGGAAGAACAAGCGAATAGCACACATAGGTAATAACTCACTATCCATAAACATTCCTGCCCCTTCTATCGATAAAGCAAAACCATTTTTTGAAATGTGTTGAATTCCCAGAGGCACATAGGCAACCATGGTGCCATAACCATCAACTCCACCCGAACCACCACCGCCAATGATAAAGGCTGCGCCTATTGCTGCGCCTAAATAAGGAGCAAATTTTGTTGGATGTTTGCTATTACCCAAATAATACCTTGTTCCAACATGGACACCTGAAATAACTATTACCGAACCTAGCCCCGCTTCAATGCTCCAATTATGGTTAAAATAATGCTCGTAATTAATGGACAAAAAGCTAGGGCCCCCAAGGCTGTAACCAACCAGATTTTTAAAGATTAATCTGCGATTGATCGAATCTATTTGAGTAGTTTGACTGTGCATTAGGTTCCCATGCGCACAAAAAAGAATACAAAAAATCACAAAATAACGCTTCATAATAACTAAAAATATTGGTCAGATACCTTGTGGTTAAAAAACTGAAAATAATATTATCAATTTTCTCCAAAAACAAATTTACATTAATTAAATATTAAAAAATAATTAAATTTTAGGGGGTCATTTTATTTTCAATTAGATCATTTGTGTATTGTTGATAGATTGCTTTCATTTTTTTTATTTCTAAATCATCTGATTTACTTCTTTTCTTCATTGAAGATAAATTCCAAACTAATAAATCCTTTGTGCCTTGATATGCCATTAAATTTTCTTGTGCATAAATAATTTTAGGCTGTTTCTGCTTGTTAAAATAAGAAGTGCCAAATGCATAATATTTTGATCGAATATTCAAAAGGTCCATTAATGTTGGTAAAATATCTATTTGTTGAAAAGGTACTAAAGAAACAACACGTGGTAAAGAAACTGTCGGATGATAAAACGCAATAGGAACTCTATGCAACCAAGCTAAATCGCTTCTATCAGATCTACCAGTTGGACCAACATGATCAGCACAAAAAACAAAAATCGTATTTTTAAACCAAGATTTTTTCTGTGCTTTATTCCAAAATTCCCGCAATGCTATATCAACATAACTTATAGTAGCACAAAGAGGTTCAGGTCCTTTTTTCACCTTTTTTCGATAGTCTTTTGGAATTGTAAAAGGATGATGGGAAGAAAGTGTGAAAACCATTGAAAAGAAAGGTTTTTTCATTTTATCCATTTGACCTAAAGACCAAGCTAAAAAATGATGGTCCTCAATTCCCCAATTTCCATCAAAGTGAGCTTCATTGTTGTATTCTGTTCGTCCATAATAGCTATCAAAGCCAGCTGCTGAGGTGAACGCATCAAAGCGCATAGAGCCATTTGTAGCTCCATGAAAAAAAGCGGATGAATAACCATTCCCTTTTAAAATACTTGGAATTCCTTGAAATTGATTTGAACTATACGAAGAAAGAATAAAACTTTCATTCATCCACATTGGAATTGATGAAATAACGGCAGGTAAAGCATCCATAGACGTGCGACCATTTGCAATTCCGTGTTCAAAATACATTGATTTTAAAAGAATAGAATCTAAGAACGGTGTAAAACTCTCAGGATTGTTAGGACCGCAATACATAGAACCGAAACTTTCTAATAAGATGAAAACAACATTTTGAGAGTCTTTAACTAAATTTTGTGGTTTCCCATTCTGAATAGGATTAAAATATTTTTTTATTTCAGAATCCGAAAAAAATGTTTTTTTCTCCACTCCCTTAAACTGATAGGTTTTTAATAGCGTAAATGCAGAATTTAAAACAGCTGGGGAATTTTCAATACTAACATAATTAGTAGACTCTAGAATTCCAATTGGTTTCAACTGAAATCCACCGCGACCAATTACGATTGTTAAAGCTATGGTTAGAAGGAAATACATCCATTTTTTAGGTTCCCTATAATTTATTTGAACTGATTTTGACTTTAAATATGTAAAAAGTAATAAACCAAAAGAAACAATAAAGAATAAAATAAGCCACCAAAATTCTAGGATAAAATCTCCTGCCAGACTTCCTGTTTCGTCACTATTTAACATGAATTTTAAGTAATCATAACTAGTTCGTTTATGCGTGTAGGAAAAATAGGCCACATCGAGCGCATTGAATATAAAGACTACAGCACTACTAAGAGTAAAAACAATAAATAAAACAATAGATCTTATTTTTTCAGTAATTAATGGGAGAGGAATTACACTAAGAAAGATAAAAGGCAAGAAAAAAAGTGCAATTGTAATACAATCAAACCAAAGTCCGATAATATGTTCTCTAACACCAAAATCAGGAAAGGACTCGCCATTACAAAATAGGAGAAGTATTCTATAAACTTCTAAAATAAGTAAAACAAAACTCAGTTTAAAAAGTAAGTTAAATATGGTTTTCTCTAAAAGAAGTTTTAGCTTCAAATCAGTAATTTAATAAGCTTGAAATAGCTGAAATTAATCTTTCTTTTGGTAGGAATTGTTCTTCCAAAGCAACTGCAAATGGAACAGGAGTATCTAATGAAGCAACACGAATAACTGGAGCATCCAAGTATTCAAAACAATTCTCTGAAATTAAAGCAGCCAATTCGCCACCAATTCCTCCCATCATACAATCTTCGTGAAGAACAATAACTTTCCCAGTTTTTTTAACTGCAGTGTAAATACTCTCAGTATCTAAAGGCAACAATGTTCTAAGGTCAATTATTTCGGCACTCGTATCCGGAAACTTTGTTATAGCTTCTTTTGCCCAATGAACACCGGCTCCATAAGTTATAATTGTAAAATCCTTTCCTTCAGAAACGATTGCTGCTTTTCCAATTTCAACAGTATAATAATCCGAAGGAATTTCTTCTTTAATACTTCTATAAAGTCCTTTGTGTTCGAAGAATAGGACAGGATTTGGATCTTCAATTGCTGCATTTAGCAAGCCTTTTGCATCATAAGGATTTGAAGGATATAAAATCTTTAATCCCGGCGTATGAAAAAACCAGGCTTCATTACTTTGAGAATGAAAAGGTCCAGCTGCTGTTCCTGCACCTGTTGGCATTCGAACAACAACATCAGCATTTTGGCCCCAGCGCCAATTTATTTTCGCTAAATTATTTATTATTTGATTGAATCCACAGGTTACAAAATCTGCAAATTGCATTTCGACCATTGCCTTCATTCCTGAAATTGATAAGCCCAAACTTGCACCTAATATTGCAGATTCACAAAGTGGTGTATTTCTGACTCTTTCTTTTCCAAATTTATCGAGTAAGCCCTCAGTAACCTTAAAGGCACCTCCATATTCTGCAATGTCTTGCCCCATCAAAATCAAATCTGGATATCGCTCCATAGATTGAATTAAAGCATCTTGAATGGCATCAATAAATCGTTTTTCAACAAGAGGTCCATTCGGTTTTTGAACTTCTTGTTTGAATGGAGCATAAATATCTGCTAATTCTAGCTCTATATTTGGAATAATTGCATCTTCAGCATTTGCTGTGTCAAATCCTGCTTGAATTTCATCCTTAAAGGATTTTTTTATTTCTTCAATGGACTCTTTTGTGAGAACTCCTTGCTCAAGTAAATATAATTCAAAGTTCAAAACAGGGTCTTTTTTCGCCCATTCATCTTGCAATCCTTCAGGATAATATTTCGTACCTGAAGATTCTTCATGTCCTCTCATACGAAAAGTCATTAATTCCAATAAATATGGTTTAGGGTTTTCACGAATTTCCTCATTTATTTTTCGGACAGTTCGAATAACTTCTAAAATGTTATTGCCATCAACTTGAATAGCATTCATTCCATATCCAATTCCCTTATCGATAAATTGTTTACAGCGAAATTGTTCTTCGGAAGGTGTGGATAAGCCCCATTGATTATTTTCAACACAAAAAATAAGTGGTAAATCCCAAACAGCAGCGACATTTAAAGATTCATGAAAATCTCCTTCAGAAGCTCCACCATCTCCAGTAAAAACAAGTGTTGATTTTTTATTCTTCTTTATTTTATTAGAAAGAGCTATACCATCTGCAATTCCAAGTTGAGGTCCTAAATGGGAAATCATTCCTACTAATTTATATTCTTGAGTTCCAAAATGAAAGGACCGATCTCTACCTTTTGTAAAACCTGAAAGTTTGCCTTGAAACTGAGAAAAAAGTCTATTTAAAGGAATTTCGCGTGTTGTGAAAACTCCTAGATTTCTGTGCATCGGCAAAATGTACTCCTCTTTTTCCATTGCGTAGGAACAACCAACAGAAATTCCTTCTTGCCCCCATCCAGAAAACCATTTTGTGATTTTTCCTTGTCGGAGAAGAATAAGCATTTTCTCCTCGATTAATCTTGGGAGCAGTAATTTTTTGTAAATTATTAGTAACTCAGAATTATCAAATCCATCTCTATTGAATTCAATCTGTCTTATTTCTTCTTGTTTCATTTAACTGCTTTCAAAAGTGCACTTATTACACTTTTAACCCTTTTACAACACGCTCTTTACGTCTACTTTTCTGAAGGTTTTTCTTTACTACCTCAATATAAGATGACCGTGCTGAGCCTCTAATAAGACTAACTTTGAATATATTTCCACCATACTTAATTTTTGGCCCACCTTGAGCTGACCAATCAGCTTCAAAATAATATCTTTTATTTCGATTTCCTTCAGTTTTGGATGAAAAAATTAAAGTTTTTTGATCTCCAGTTTCAAATCTGACAAATATTTCACCTTTTGTTCCAAAACTCTCAAAAATACATTTAGTTCCAGCAGGTATAACAATAGTTTCTTTTTTACTATTTGAACTTGCAATCAAGGTACCATTTTCAGTTGTATTTTGAGTATCTGATCGCAATTCTTGGTCTAAAACAATTGTTTGAGAAATTAGAAATTGTACATTTCTCATTTTTTCTTCTGTGTCTAGACTAAACTCATCACGTAAATCATTAGTATACGGTACTCTAACGCCACAGGAAATAAGAAAAGTAAAGGTACTTAAGAATAATAGTATTTTTTTCATAGTATTGATTTTAAAACAAATTTAATCATTTCATTGAAAAAACCTACGAGGAATTAGCTCATCAAAAAAAAATAACGCAAAAAATTAATTCGTTTTGATCTAATTCTTTCCTTAAATTTGTTTGAAATAATTTAATATCCCGATGAATAAATTCACTTTTCTTTTATCCATTGCTCTTTTCTTTCTAATAATTTCATGTAATGAGAAAAAAAATAAAAAAATCCTAGATATTAATAAGATCAATAAACCTGTTGAAAACAAGCAAAAAGAAGAAATAAAAACTGTAATAATAGATACAATGCGACCTATTTTTGATCTATACAACCAAAAATTTGTTGATTTAAACTTAACTAAAATAATTGCGGATACTGAAGCGCAATTTATTGCTCGTTTTCCACATAAAAAAATGAAAAGCTTATTTCTCAAATCCCCGACAGCAAACATCAAACACTTAGAGATACATTACGCTGACTCTTTAGATATGAAAAATGCTTTTTTTAATTATTTAGATTGTTTTGGGGATGACTGTAGAAATATTTCTGTTAATGAGAAGGTGAATTTTAAAAAAGACTTTTTTATGCTTATAAATACTGAAAAATCGATTCATATAATAGAATCAAATAAAAATCAAGACCCAAATAATTGGATTTATTTAATTAATTCAAAATCAATAAAAACTCTTATAATTCAAAATAAAAACCAAGTTGCAAATTGGTATACGTATCAAAACAACTTGCTAACCGAAATAAAATGAAAACAGTTAATCGTGGATTTATTTCCATCACACCTACTCCATTATTTATTTCTTGGGCATTAAAAAATTCAGACGAGGTACAATTTTTCACCAATAATCCTGAGTCATCAATTTATTTAGTGGAAGATGATTTTTGGGAAGATTCTTTAATCTTGGAAAAGTATTATAAAAAAATAGCTCAACAAGAATTTAAAGCAATCTGTTCTGATGAAGAAAAATTTCCTGTAATTTCTAATGAAGATCAATTTATTCTTTATTTTTCTGTTTCCTCAGGAACAATTGTCCATGATTTGTTAAAAGAAAATTTAGAGAAAGAATAAACATTTTTAATAAAATAGGTGTTTTATTTAAATGAAAACAATTCTTCTAATCGGAGCTTCCTCAGCAGTAGCAAAAGAAGTTGCAAAACAACTAAAAACTGAAGGTCAAACTGTTATTTCAATTTCAAGGTCTGAACCTGAAGCACCATTTGATATTTTCCATCAACATGATGTTTCCTCTGATGATCCAATGCCTATTGTAGATACTTGTATAGACGGCTTAGTATATTTCCCCGGCACAATTAATTTAAAACCTTTTCAATCATTGAAAGGACCAAACTTTTTAGAAGATTTCCAAATAAATGTACTTGGCGCAATAAAAAGTATTCAATCTTATTCTAAAAATTTAGCGCTTTCCGAATCTGCATCAATAATTCTTTATAGTACTGTAGCTGTTCAAACAGGAATGCCATTTCATGCTTCTGTAGCAGCAAGCAAAGGTGCAATTGAAGGTCTCACTAGATCACTAGCTGCAGAATTTGCGCCAAAAATTCGTGTCAATTGTATTGCTCCATCATTAACAAATACTCCGATGGCAAGTCGCTTATTAAGTTCTCCAGAAAAAATTGAAGCTAGTGCTTTACGTCATCCATTAAAGAAAATTGGAGATCCTAAAGATTTAGCAAACATGACTATTTTTTTACTTTCTGATGCATCAAAATGGATGACTGGTCAGATACTTCATTTAGATGGAGGAATGTCTTCTGTAAAATAATGTTAAGCGAATCTAACATAGATCGAATTATTGAAATGTCATGGGAAGATAGAACTCCTTTTGATGCTATTTTCTTACAATTTCAATTGAGGGAAGATGAAGTCAAAAAACTTATGAAAAAAGAGTTGAAATTTTCAAGTTATAAACTATGGAGAGAAAGAGTTGAAGCATGTAAAACAAAACATCAAAAAAAATCAAACGTAGAAATAAATCGCTTTAAATGCAAACGCCAAAAAGCTATCAGTAATAATAAAATTTCAAAAAGATAAAGCTAATTATTTCTTTCTTTTACTGTATTTACCTCTTGTGTGATAGTAATATCTTGATCTAGTTTGGGATTTCATTGCGTTTTTATCTGTGCTTACTTTCTTTCTAACATATCCTTTTCTCATCCTTCCATTTCGATCTATTGAAGGTTTCACATAAACATAACTATCATTTTCTGAATCTTTAAAATCGCAAGATTCTAGTATTAACATCCCTGAACTAATAAAAAGTAAAATTAACAGACGGAAACCTGAAAATTTAATAATTGTAAAAATCTTTTTTATTGATGTTCTGATTATTGCACCTATCATTTTTTTTTAAATTAATAGTTTTAGTAAGACTAAATTTAGTTTTTTTTGATGACCTGAGTGAAATAAAATCATTACTTTTCGACTTAAAATTTATATCCAAATTTAAATATTCTAAAAAATGGGGATTGTTAATGCATTTATAAATCAAATTGGACGAGAAGCTGCAAGAGATGTATATCGAGGAACAAGATCCCGTGCAAAACTACCTACACCCGAAGAAACATTTATTCCTTTCAACGATAGTTTTTTAGCCGAAGTAAGAAATTTCCAAATTGCAGCAACAACTTCTGTTACTTTGAATCATTTGGTAAACATTGTAGAGAAGGCTGAAAATACAAATATTGAAAATTTTGAATGGGAAGATATCTTTATTGAAATTGACAACAAAATTGATTTTTGTAAAGTTGAACTAGGGGTAAATTCTGAGGGAAAACTAAATGAACTAGATGAAAAAAACGCAAATAACTATAAAATTAAAAATGATGAGCATAAACTGTATATTGAGGGACTAATTAAAGTTATAAATGATTCTAATACTGATCTAAATCGAAAAAACACATTGTTGGCTATCTTATTTGCTCCTTTTGGATTAAACCCTATTTATTACAATCAAAGTTCAGCTCGAATTGTGCTTTTTCTTTTTTTCACTTTCATCTCTTTCATTTGCTTTTATTACGGGTATAATTTAAAGGTCTATCCATTAATTTACATGAAAGAATCAAATGTGACTGGAAATGAAGCAATAGAAGGCGCAAGTATGATTGCTAATTTACTTTTTATATTAGGCGGGCTTTTTTATGCTTTAATTCTAAGTAGCTCAATAAAGAAAATAAATATTGAAATTAAAAAAAAGAAAACAAATGCTTACCAGCTTGATTTATTTAATAAATATCTAAAAGCACTATCATAAATTAAATATCCAAAGAGTAATTTATTTATTAATCCGCCTTGGGAACATGTGCAGGATTTATTAGATCTAAAACTGTTTTTACCGGAGTAAATACTTCATTTGGGATTTCAACAAATAGTGTATTCCAATTAGCCATGCTGCCATTCCACAAACCTGGTAACTCAATAAAACATACTTTCACCCCAGCTTGATTTTTTGAAACAGCCAGGTATTGCTCATCATCTTTGAAATTTACTAATTCATACTTGATTCCATTTTGATCTTTGATATCTAAGACCATCATCACAGGATTAAAATGAGTGCTATCAAAAAAAATAGAGGCTTGGTCGCCTGATAAGTCTATTTGTGATTTTTCAATAATTTGTTTTTGATTTAGACCATTCTTTGAAACAAAAAATGGCCCTCCACCAATCTGACCTTCATTTCTAACCATTCCACAAACTCTCAATGGTCGATTCAAAAGTTTAAGCATTGAGTCCTCGGAAGATATTGAATTTATTTCCGATTCAGAATACAAATAAAAACGATTGTTAAATAATTTAAGTGAGTCCTTAGTTGGATTTAATATTAATTTTTCAATCTCAGACTTTATGTGCAGCGCAAGACCTCCTAATTGCTGCCATATTTCATTTGACTTTTCACTTCTTGATAAATGCTGAACATTATCAATATTTTTTACAAATATCAGATCCGAAGAAATTGTTTGAAGATTTGCTAATAATGCCCCATGACCGGCTGGTCTAGTAATTGGTTTATTTAATGAATTTAGCACTAAATTTCCGTTCTCCAAAAAGACAAAAGAATCAGAGGTTTCATCTTGTTCAGAGAAATTTACAGTAAGCGAACGTTTTGATTTTGACTCAATGTCATCGACAAAAGATTTTAGTAAATCAGTAAATTTTTTTTGAATTGTAAAATGATATGAAATAGCTTCCGATAGTAACTTTCCTTGTAAAATATGCTCTTGAAATGGATTTAGATTTTTTTCTCCTACACGATGAAAAGGAAAAAATGCTTTTGGTAAATTACCATAATCTTTACCTGTCTGTTCAAGAATATAATGAATGAAACTATTTAAAGAAATATCAAAATTCTTTAACTTTTCTTTTACATCAGAAGATAATTCATAATAAAAAGCAAATGAACTTACATTATTTAATAAAAATAATGATTTTTTAAAATTTTCATCATTTGGATTTTCTAAATACTGATTTAAAAAATCGAACATTCTAGAACCTGAACCAGAAGCAGGTATAAAGAAACAAGTAGACTTTTTAGAAGAAGAAAATATAGCGGAAAATTGTTCCAATTCCCCGGGTAAAAAACGAGAAATACCCTCGTTAATTTTACAAGATTTTATAAGATTAACCTTTGGTTTTTTACCAAGTATTAAACTTCTTTGCTGTTCAATTTTAAAATCTTGAGCTATTTTCATTTAGATTATAAACGGAAATTGTTTCTTTGTAGTGTGAATTTGGTATGCGAATTTATTAAATACAAGTGGAAAGCCAAAGGAAGGCACGGAATTCATTCACCTTTTATTTATAGTCTAGTAGAAAATGGGATTCAATGCGAAGATTTTAATACTAATTTTCAATGTCAAAATTCTAAAAACTTACATTTTGAACGTTTTGTTTTTAAACTCCTTAGGTATTTTAATGCTCAAAATATTTTTATTGATGAGAATGAAGAATTTACTCAGTGGAAAACCTTTTTTCAAAAAAATTTTTCATCCTTAAACATTCAAGTAAATCTTGAAGAGCTAACTAAATCTTCTAAAAACCCTTCCTTTGATCTTATCTTTATTTCAAATAGCAATCAATTACAAGAGAATATATTAAAACTTATAGCTTATTCAAAAAATGATACTGTATTTCTTATTGAAGGAATTCGTAGCAACTCACAAAGTTTTGAAGCTTGGAAAAAATTATGCGAAATGGATGCTTTTCATGTATCTATTGATTTTTTTCAAAGTGGTGTATTAATTGCTCGTTCAGAGCAAGAAAAAGAACACTTTACTCTAAGCACTTATTAAGTATGTAAATTGCTCTTTTTTATTTCAATAAACATTAATTTTGTCCGTTCTTAATTAAGCATGCTAAAAAAACAACTCTATCTTTTTTTTATTTTAAGCTTTGGTCTTGTCATCCTCTCAACAAGCTGTAAAAAGAAAAATTTTTTATCTAAAAAGAATTTAAGTTTTTCAATAGATACTTTGGTTTTCGATACTGTTTTTACAAGTATTGGTTCTACTACAAAACAATTTAAAATTTATAACAAAGAAAACAAAACAGTCAATATTTCGGATATTGAACTTATGGGAGGAAACGCTTCTCCATTTAGAATGAATGTCGATGGAATAATGAGTACTAAGATTCAAGACATCGAATTGGAAGGAAAAGATAGTTTATTTGTTTTTGTGGAGGTTACCCTTGTAGTAAATAAAATTTGTGAATTAATTATTGAAGACTCCATACGTTTTAGAACTAATGGAGTCGATCAATATGTAAAATTAGCTGTGTGGGGACAGGATGCCTATTTTCATTATAAAGATTTAAATGAAGGAATTTGGCCTACTGATAAACCTCACGTTATTTATGGATATGCCAAAATTGACTCAGCTAAAACACTAGAAATTCAAGCCGGAACTCAAATTCACCTTCATAAAAATGCTTTACTGTATGTATATAAATCAACTTTAAATATTCAAGGGACAATTGGAAATGAAGTTGTATTTCAAGGAGACCGTTTAGAACAAGATTACCAAGACATTAGTGGACAGTATTATGGTATCTATTTTGAGAAAGCTCGACCTAGCACAATAAACTATGCAATAATTAAAAATGGAACATCTGGAATTCACTTGTATTCTAGAGATCAAGCATTCACAGATTATACCTTGAGTGTTACAAATACAATTATTAAAAACCAAGCGAGATATGGGATTTTTATTTATTCAGGCGCGAAAGTTAAGGCTGAAAACTGTATCATAGCAAAAAATGGAACACATGCACTTTTAGTATTAGAAGGAGGAGATTTTAATCTAAATCATTGCAATCTAGTAGGATATGGCGCTTCTACTTCTGCTGCTGTTGGAATTAGTAATTTTTACAACGATTATTCAAGTGGGACGACAAATGTTGGTTCTATAAACGAAGGAGTTTTACAGAATTGTATTATTTCCGGTACTTTACCCACTGAAATGGCTATTGATACAATACAAATGCAGGGTGTAACAATTAACTTTAATTTCAACCATTGTCTGATCCAATCTGAAGAAATTCAAACCGATGGTTTTTATCAAAATATTCTATGGAATGGCAACCCTAATTTTACAAACACAAATGAATTTGATTTTTTATTTCCAAATAGTGCAATTCACAATGAGCAAGGAATAAATTCTATTGTAGTTACTGATATATTCGGGAATCCAAGAAATAATCCTCCGGATATTGGAGCTATTGAAGTCAATTAGATTTTATAGGACAAGCCCAATGAAAGAAGTGGACCACCAAAACCTACTTCACCGTGAATTCCCCAATTATAGTTAAAAAAATAACGATAGCCATAGCATAGTCGCAATGAAAATGGAAGAATAACTGCTTCACTACCTGATATTTTTTCAATAACATTTCCATTTTCACTTGTTTTTTTCCACTTGTTATTTGTTCCAAAACCTAAGCCTAAGTATGAATCAGACATAGCTTTAGATGTTAAGAAGTGGAAATTCATTCTTACGTTAATACGTAAGCGCTGAGTTGAAACAAGCATATTTTTATTAATTGTAGTCCATTCATTATTCATATAGACATCTTGTGAGGTTCTATAATTCTCATTTAATATATTATACATTAGGTCAATTCCTATACTAAAATCATCACTGAGCATGTAAGAATAACAAAATCCTGAAGGTCCAATTCCCGAAAACTTCTGGTCTTGTTTTTCGAGTATACTAGTGTCAATTATTTGAGCAGAAAGACGTCCTAAATTTGGAAACCCAAGGTAAGGCTCAATTAATTGATTCGAAGTAAATGAAATTTGAGATGAGACTGTAAATTTTGTAAACAAGAATATAAAAAACACTAAATATTTAAACATCTTACTTTTGTGTGAGTTTAATTAAATTTAATGCAGATCCAGCTTTAAACCATTCAATCTGAGAAGCATTATAAGTATGATTTAAAAAGATATTTTCTATTGACCCATCTATGTGTTTTATTTCAAGATTTATTTGTTTCCCTGGAGAAAAAGATGCTAAATCAGTAAAACTTAAGATATCATCTTCATGGATTTTATCGTAATCATTTTCAATGTTAAAAGTCAATCCTAACATTCCTTGCTTCTTTAAATTTGTTTCGTGAATTCGCGCGAAAGATTTTACAATTATTGCACAAACACCAAGATACCTTGGTTCCATTGCTGCATGTTCACGAGAAGATCCTTCACCGTAATTGTGATCACCGACAACAACAGTAGGAATTCCTGCGGCTTTATACGCTCGTTGTACTGCTGGGACTTCACCATATTCACCAGTTAAAAGATTTTTTACTGAATTAGCTTTTCCATTAAATGCATTTTCTGCACCAATGAGCATATTGTTTGAAATATTATCTAAATGTCCACGGTAGCGCAACCAAGGCCCAGCCATAGAAATATGATCTGTAGTACACTTGCCTTTTGCTTTAATAAGTAATTTCATTCCTAAGATATTATCACCTTTCCAAACTGGGAAGTTCTCCAATAATTGCAAACGAGATGAGTTTGGATCTATTGAAATAAGGATTCCGCTACCATCTTCAGCAGGTGCTTGAAAACCGTTGTCTTCAACATCAAAACCCTTATTCGGAAGCTCATCACCTTTTGGAGGACTAAGCTTTATTTGCTCACCATTCGCAGATGTCAAGGTATCTTTTAAAGGATTAAATCCCAAATCTCCAGAAATTGCAATAGCTGCAACCATTTCTGGGGAAGTAACAAATGCATGCGTATTTGGATTTCCATCTGCACGTTTCGAAAAATTTCGATTAAATGAATGAATTATCGTATTCTTTTCTTGCTTTTCTGCTCCAGCACGATCCCATTGTCCGATACAAGGACCGCAAGCATTTGTAAAAATTTTAGTGCCCATTTTCTCAAAAGTAGCAATGATACCATCTCTTTCAATCGTATAACGCACTTGCTCAGATCCAGGATTTATTCCGAATTCAGCTTTTGGAGTAATTCCATGCGCAACCGCTTGTTCAACTATTGATGCAGCACGCGCCATATCTTCATACGATGAGTTGGTGCAAGAACCAATTAATCCCCATTCAACTTTCATCGGCCAATTATTTGCTTCCGCTTCTGCCCGCATTTTTGAAACTGGAGTTCCTCTGTCGGGAGTAAATGGCCCGTTGATATGAGGCTCTAACTCACTTAAGTTAAGTTCTATGAGTTGATCGAAATACTTCTCTGGATTTTCATAAACCTCAGGGTCACCTGTTAAATGTTCTGCAATTAAATCTGCTGCTGCAACGACTTCTGCCCTTCCAGTTGCACTTAAATACCGTCGCATGGAATCGTCATAACCAAAAGTAGAAGTAGTCGCTCCTATTTCTGCTCCCATATTGCAAATTGTTCCTTTTCCTGTGCAAGATAATGAAAGAGCACCAGGACCAAAATATTCAACGATTGCTCCTGTTCCACCTTTTACAGTTAATATATCAGCAACTTTTAAAATTACATCTTTCGCTGAAGTCCAACCGTTTAATTTTCCTGTCAATTTTACCCCAATTAATTTTGGAAACTTCAATTCCCAGGCCATTCCTGCCATTACATCAACTGCATCAGCACCACCCACTCCAATTGCAAGCATTCCCAAACCACCAGCATTTACGGTATGAGAATCTGTTCCTATCATCATTCCTCCGGGGAAAGCATAATTTTCCAAGACAACTTGATGAATAATCCCTGCTCCTGGCTTCCAAAATCCAATTCCATATTTATCTGAGATAGTAGAAAGGAAATTAAAAACCTCATTGTTTTGATTCAAAGATTCTTGTAAGTCCTTTGTAGCGCCAACTTTCGCCTGAATTAAATGATCTGCATGAACGGTAGAAGGAACAGCAACTTTTTTCTTGCCAGCTTGCATAAATTGTAAAAGTGCCATTTGAGCTGTAGCATCTTGCATAGCTACTCGGTCTGGCGCGAAATCAACATACGACTTTCCTCTTTCATGAGAAACAGTTGCATTTTTATCCCAAAGATGAGCATATAGTATTTTTTCAGATAAAGTAAGTGGTCTACCTATTACTTTTCTAGCTGCTTCAATACGTTCTGGATACTTTTCGTATACCTTTTTAATCATTTCTAAATCAAAAACCATCTTCTTCTAAATATTACAATTTTGTGTGCCACAAATTTAATGAATTTGATGAAAGTTGTAACGCTGTAATGAGATGATTTTTTTGTATGCTCAGTTCTTCGTAACTTAGAGCATGATAAAAAACAACTTTTGGTATTTCTATTTGCTCATAATTTCAGGATTAGCATGTGGATTTATTATAATTGAATTAGAAAAAGGCACTGCAAGTTATTATGCAAATTCCTTTAATGGCCGAAGAACTGCTTGCGGAGAAACTTTCAGTAATGATAGTCTAACTGCGGCTCATAAATCCTTAACATTTGGTACAATCGTAAAAGTCACCAATTTAAAAAACGACTCCATTATCTTATTAAGAATTAATGATCGGATGCCTCAAAGTAACCGAAGAGCAATTGACGTAACATTAAATGCAGCAAAAAAACTTAATTTTGTGCGTGAGGGATTAGCAACTGTAACTATTGAAGTTATTGCTAGCAGTTCTCCAAAAATAAAAAAATGAAGTCGTCACTTTTCAGTAATCTTAAAATAATTGATCTTTCTACAGTTTTAGCCGGACCTTCAGTAGCAACATTTTTTGCGGAATTAGGAGCTGAGGTTATAAAAATTGAAAATAAAAGATCGGGAGATGTCACAAGAACATGGAAATTACCAAGTGAAGAAAAAGATAGTCCTATTTCAGCTTATTTTTCTGCTGTTAATTATAAAAAAGAATATATAAGCCTTGACATAAGCGATAATGCAGATAATGCAAAATTGATAGAAATGACCAATTCATCTGATATAGTCATTATGAATTTTAAAAAAGGTGATGAAAGAAAATTAAATATCACAGAAGAAATCCTTCGTAAAAATAATTCTCGTTTAATTATCGGAAAAATATCTGGTTTTGGGAATGACAGTGATCGTGTTGCATACGACCTAATCTTGCAGGCAGAAACCGGTTTTATGTCCATGAATGGAACTGAGGAAAGTGGACCTGTAAAAATGCCAGTTGCTTTCATAGATGTTTTGGCGGCTCACCATCTTAAAGAAGGTTTACTCATTTCACTTTTAGAGCGAGAAAAAACACAAGTTGGATGCACTGTTTCTGTTTCTCTCTACGATGCTGCAATTTCTAGTTTAATGAATCAAGCGTCAAACTACTTAATGGAAAATAAAATTCCAAAACGTTTAGGAAGTTGCCATCCAAATATTGCTCCATACGGTGAGATTTTTACAACATCAGAAGGACATTTAATCACCTTTGCAATTGGTTCAGAAAGTCATTTTGAGAAATTATGTAGCTTTTTAAGTTGCGGAAACTTACCAGTAGAAAAAGACTTTTCCACGAATCAAAATCGTGTAGAAAATAGAAAAAAATTAGCGGAAATAATTCAAGAAAAAGTGAAGTGTTTTACTTCAACTAATCTTTTAAATGCAATGCATAACTTACACATTCCCTGCGCAAAAATTAAAAATTTGAAAGAAGTTTTTGAAGATGAAAATTCTAAAAAATTAGTTCGCTCAGAGCAAATTGCTGATAAAGAAACAAAACGTGTAACATCAATCGCTTTTGAATGGGAATAGAAATAAGAAGTCCGAAAACAGATAAAGAATGGGTCGAATATTATGATCTTAGGTATCGAGTTCTTCGACAACCTTGGAATCAACCAATTGGAAGCGAAAGAAATGAGGGAGATGCAAGTGAACAACATTTTGCATTGTACAAAGACATTAATCTCTTTGCCGTTGGAAGATTGGATAAATGTGAAGGTGAAAAACGACAAATTCGATTCATGGCGGTGGAAAAGAATGAACAAGGATCAGGATATGGAAAAATACTTATGATAGAAATGGAAAAATATTGCCGCAATGATAAAGTGAATGAAATAATTTTACACGCTAGAGAATCAGCTATTCCTTTCTACGAAAAACTTTCTTACCAATTGCAGGAACCTTCCTACAAACTTTTTGGCGAAATTCAACATTATTTAATGTCTAAAAAACTGTAGGATGAATCAAAAAAAAGTTCTTGATGGATTTTACGACATTATTTCTGAACATAAAATTAAACTATTTGATCTCGTTGCTTCCGAACGGACAAAACACATTACTTTAGGTATCGAAAATATTTTTCAAGAACACAATGCTTCTGCAGTTCTCAGAACCTGCGACTGTTTTGGGATTCAAGAATTACATGTCATTGAAAAAAACAATGAATTTGCAATTAACCGCGATATAGCACTTGGTGCAGGAAGATGGATAGATATTCATAACTATGGAAGTGAGAATCCGTCAGAGGATTGTATGAAGCTATTAAAAAATCAAGGATATAAAATTGTTGCAACCACTCCTCACACAAATGCATATACAATCAATGACCTTCCTTTAGAACAACCCTTAGCGATTTTTTTTGGTACGGAACAGGAAGGATTATCTGAATCTGTACTTCAAGCTGCCGATTACCAGGTTAAAATCCCGATGTTTGGATTTACAGAAAGTTTTAATATTTCTGTTTCTGTTGCAATTTTATTAAATACACTTCGAAAAAGATTGGTTGATAGCGACATAGAATGGAAATTATCGCAAGTGGAACAAACTGATCTAAAAATTGAATGGTGCAAAAAAATTCTTAGGAGTGGACAGGCACTTGAAAACGAATTTAATAAGCAATTATTAAAAAAAGATTTATAACTTTGCAACTGAAATAAAATTGAATAAAAATATACTTAATTATGGGAAGAGGAGATAAAAAAACTACAAAAGGAAAAAGAACTATGGGTTCTTACGGAAATACCCGTAAAAGAAAAGAAGATGTTAAACCAATTGTTGTTGCGAAAGTAAAAAAAGTTGCTAAGCCTGCAGAAGTAAAAGCTGAGAAACCTGCGAAAGCAGAAAAGCCAGCAAAAAAAGCTGTAGCTAAGAAAACTGAAAAATAATTTTAAAGCTGTCTAACCGACAGCTTTTTTTTTGAACATTTTAAGCAAGTAATAAACATTTGTAAAGCTATTTCAATATTAATCGAGAATTTTACAAACTCAAAAAGTAATCACTCATGAAACATAATTTTGGAGCAGGCCCCTGTATTTTACCTCAAGAAGTATTTCAACAAGCAGCAGCTGCCGTAAAAGACTTTAATGGATTATCCATTCTCGAAGTTTCCCATAGACACAAAGACTTTGTTGCTGTAATGGATGAAGCTATTACTTTAGTTAAAGAAGCTTTAAATGTTCCTGAAGGTTATTCGGTTGCTTTTCTTCAAGGTGGCGCTTCTCTTGGTTTTACAATTGTTGCATTAAATCTGATGCGCGATAAAAAAAAAGCTGGCTATATCAACACTGGAACTTGGGCCTCTGCAGCAATAATAGAAGCTAAAAAAGTTGGCATTGATGTAAATGTGTTCGCTTCTTCTGAAGACAAAAATTTTACCTACTTACCAAAAAATTATACTGTTCCTACGGATGTTGACTATATTCATTTCACAACTAACAACACCATTTTTGGAACACAGTTCAAAGAATTTCCAAAATCAGATTTACCTCTTTGTTGTGACATGTCATCCGATATTTTTTCTCGTGTAATTAATGTTGCTGATTTTGATATTATCTATGCTGGAGCTCAAAAAAACCTTGGCCCAGCTGGAGCAACTCTATACATTGTAAAAGATGAAATTCTAGGAAAATCTTCTTCTCCTTTCATGCCAACTTACTTGGACCTAAAACAGCAAATTGAAAAGGAATCAATGTTAAATACACCGCCAGTTTTTTCTGTCTTTGTTTCAATGCTTAACTTGCGTAATTTAATTGCAAATGGCGGAGTTCCAGAAATGGAAAAAAGGAATATTGCAAAAGCGAAATTATTGTACGATGAAATTGATTCAAATCCATCATTTAAAGGTGCTGTAGAAATTGAAGATCGTTCAAATATGAATATCACCTTTTTATTAACAGATGAGTCAAGAGCTGCCGATTTTGATCAAATGTGGAAAGCTGCAGGAATTGTTGGACTCCCAGGGCATCGTTCTGTAGGTGGTTACCGCGCTTCAATTTACAATGCCTTACCAATTGATAGCGTGCAAGTTTTAGTAAATACAATGAAAGAATTCTCTCAAAAATAAATAGATTAATAAAAGTACTCTATGAAAATATTAGCAAATGATGGAATTTCCTCAGTTGGAAAAGAACAATTAGAAAGCGCTGGATTTACTGTCATTACAGAAAAAGTTGCACAAGAAAACCTAGCATCTGCAGTTAATGAACAAGGAATTGAAATGATTTTAGTTCGCTCTGCAACAACAGTTCGTAAGGAAGTAATTGACCAATGTCCAAACTTAAAGCTAATTGGTCGAGGTGGTGTTGGAATGGATAATATTGATGTTGCTTACGCTAGAGAAAAAGGAATAACTGTCATTAATACACCCGCTTCTTCTTCACAATCAGTTGCAGAATTGGTAATGGGACATTTATTTTCATTGTCTCGATTTCTCCATGATTCTTTTAAAAATATGGAAAGTGGTGATTTTTCAACCTTGAAGAAAAATTATGCTAAAGGTGTTGAATTAAGGGGCAAAACTCTTGGAATTATTGGTTTTGGTCGTATTGGTCAAAGTTTAGCTTCTTATGCTTTAGGGGCTGGAATGGATGTTATTGCAATTGATCAGTATTCAACTCCGGTAAATATTAGCGTGCCGCTTGGATTGAATAATAAAATCGCTATTGAAATCACTCCTACAACAGACTTGAAAAGTGTTTTAGGGAATTTAGACTACATCTCGATACACGTTCCAAAACAAGCGGATGGAAGCGCAGTTATTCGCTCTGCTGAATTTGCATTGATGAAAAAAGGTGTTCGAATTGTAAATGCTGCTAGAGGAGGAGTAATTGATGAAATAGATTTAATTGTAGCATTAAATAATGGAACTGTTGCTGGAATTGCATTAGACGTTTATGAAAATGAACCAAATCCTAAGAAAGAATTAATTTCACATCCTAAAATTGCTTGCACGCCTCATATTGGTGCTGCAACAAATGAAGCGCAAGACAGAATTGGAGAGGAATTAGCTCAATTAATAATTGCTCAGTTCGGCCCGAAATAACTTAAGGTATTTTATTTAAGTCGTATATTTGGAGATATGAGTGTAAGAAATATTTTTCTTTTTATATCTTTTAGCTTGTTTTTATCCTGTTCGAAAGAAGTAAAAATTGATATTCCAGGTTTTACTTCTCAATTAGTTGTTGACGGAACGATTGAAACAAATGGAAATCCTCTTGTCCTCTTATCCCAATCAGCAAATATTTATTCAGAAACAAATCTTTCAAGCTACCTGAATAATTTTATTACTAATGCTGATGTAAAGGTTGTATATGGTCTTGATACTTTTAATTTATCACCTATGAATATTGGTGATTTACCCTTAGCCTCTCAAAAAAAACTTGCTGAAATGTTAGAAATTGGATATGGGGAGACAATCTTACTTCCAATTAAAGTATACTCAAACATAGAATTAATAGCAACTGCAAATTCATCCTATGAACTAATAATTGACTATAACTCTAAAACATATAAATCAACGACCTTTATCCCCTTACCTTCGTCTTTAGATAATCTTTACTGGAGACCTGAAATTAGTAATCCAATCTATGGGAAATCATGGGCGCGACTTTCTGATAATTCAACTCAATACGATGCATATAAATGGGAAGTGAGAAGAATTAATAAAAATAGTGAAAACGAAGATTTAGACCTTATTTTTAGAAAAACGAATGATGCCTATTTTGACGATCGCTTTTTTAACGGACAAAGCTTTGACTTTTCATATGACAATCCTTTAAAAAGAAAAGATAGCACACATTTGCTGGAATATAAGCGATATTTCAGAATGGGCGATAGTGTTGTTGTAAAGTTTTCAAAAATGGATTTAAACACCTTTACTTTTTTTCAAAAAAAATCCGCCCAGTTATCTTCTAATGGAAACCCTTTCGGAAGCCCAATTAATATTACTTCAACTATTTCTGGTGGTGCTTTAGGAATTTGGGCAGGTTTTTCTCCCTACTATGACACCTTGTATTGCATTCCATAATCTAGGGATATTCTTATCCTATTTTGGACTAAAATAATGCATGAAAATGATGTATCTTTGCCAAAAAATTTATTCAAATGCCCAATAAACCAGTTCGCGTTCGTTTTGCCCCCTCACCTACAGGACCATTACACATGGGAGGTGTTCGAACCGCTTTATACAATTACCTTTTCGCTAAAAAACACAATGGAACATTCATTATTCGTATTGAAGATACAGATCAAGCTAGGTTTGTACCGGGAGCACAAGAGTATATTCTAGATGCTTTAAAATGGTGTGGAATTATGCCAACAGAAGGTCCGGGAATTGGAGGAAATTATGGTCCATATGTTCAATCTGAACGAAAAGAATCCTATAAGCCATTTGCAGAACAATTAATTTCAAATGAAAAAGCATATTATGCATTTGACAGCGCTGAGGAATTAGAAGCAATGCGCGACCAAGCCAAACAAATGGGAATGGCAAATTGGCAATACAATAGTATTACTAGAACGAGTTTAAAAAATTCCTTAACGCTTCCGCAATCTGAAGTAAGCAAGTTATTGGAAGAGGGTGTTCCATACGTTATTCGGATGAAAATGCCAAGGAATCAAGATATTCGCTTGCATGATATAATTAGAGGTTGGGTTGTCGTTAACACCAATAATTTAGACGATAAAGTACTTTTCAAAAGCGACGGAATGCCAACGTATCATTTAGCAAATATTGTAGATGATCATGCTATGGATATTAGTCACGTTATTCGTGGTGAAGAATGGTTGCCATCCGCTCCTCTTCATGTAATGTTGTATGAAGCTTTTGGTTGGGAATGTCCAGAGTTTGCTCATTTACCTTTACTACTAAGACCAGATGGAAACGGAAAACTTTCTAAACGCGATGGTGATCGTCTAGGATTTCCAGTTTTTCCAACTGATTGGACAACATCAGAAGGCGAATTGTATTCTGGTTACCGCGAAAAAGGATATTTTCCAGAAGCATTTATCAACATGCTTGCATTTTTAGGTTGGAACCCGGGAACGACCCAAGAGATTTTCTCTCTGGAAGAATTGACAGAAGCATTTTCTTTAGAGCGTGTTGCAAAAGCGGGAGCAAAATTTGATCCTGATAAAACAAAATGGTTTCAACAAAATTACCTGCGAGCTCAAAGCAATGAAGATTTAGCAATTGCCTTAGGGAAACTTACAAATGGTTCACTCCCAAATGAGAAATTAATTCAAATTGCAAGTTTAATGAAAGAACGAGCAACATTTGTTCAAGATATGCTAAGTGATGGAGCTTATTTAATTGCGCGACCATTAAATTATGATAAAGAAACGATTCTCAAAAAATGGAAATCAGAGACATTTGAATTAATTTCTGAGTGGTTAGCTGAAATAAAAACAATAACAGAATTTACTGCTGAAAATATTGAAGCAACTTTTAAAGCATTTTTAGAAGCTAAACAAATAGGAATTGGCTCTGTACTTCAACCTTTTCGTTTGTGTGTTACAGGCGTTGCAGCAGGACCTGGAATGTTTGATATTTCAGATTTTTTGGGAAAAGAGGAAGTCATAAGTAGAATAGAAATCGGACTTATTGAAATACGAAAAATAGTAAATGAAGCATAAAATAAATGTTTCGGGAATTCAACTTTATGCCTTTCATGGCTGTCTTGATGAAGAAGCGAAAATTGGCGGCAAATACGAAGTTGATGTAAGAATTGATACTGATTTTTCAGCTGCTGCAGAAAATGATACGCTTAAAGATACAATTGATTATGTTCAAGTTCATAAAATAGTCGCTGAAGAAATGGCAATTCGTTCGAAATTAATTGAGCATGTTGGAATGCGCATTGTAAAAAGATTAAAATCTGAAATTAAGCAAGATGCTAATTATAAAGTGCTTATAACCAAACTTTCACCCCCAATAAATGGCGATGTAAGAAATGTTTCTATCGAAATTAAATCTTAAGATCATTTAAAAATTCAATCATTTTTTGAAAAGCCCTTGCCCGATGACTATGCTTATTTTTCTCTTCTAAGCTCATTTCCGCGAATGTTCTTATTTCTCCTTCAGGAACAAAAATTGGATCATAACCAAAACCATTTTCACCTCTTTTCTCGGATATAATTTCACCGCGGACAATGCCTTCAAATGTAAATGTTGATTTATTTAAAATTAAGGTAATAAGAGTTCTAAACTGAGCGTTTCTCGCTGTTTTTCCTTCTAATTCTAATAGTACTTTATTGATATTAGCAGCTGCACTTTTCTCTGGTCCAGCATAGCGAGCTGAATATACACCAGGTCGATTATCTAAGGCTTCTATTTCAAGTCCGGTATCGTCTGCAAAACAATTTAAATTATACGTTTCTGAAATAAAGGAGGCCTTTAAAAGTGAGTTTCCCTCTAATGTTTCGGCCGTTTCTGGTATCTCATCAAAGCACCGAATATCTTTGAGTGTAATGATTTTAAAATATTCAGGTAAAAGCGATTGGATTTCTTGCGCTTTGTTCTCATTTTGTGTTGCAAAGACTAATTTCATCGTACTTTATTTAAAAATAAGTAATGTATCCAAAATGAATTTTCCCATTTCTAAACTCAATGGGGTTATTGAATTGTTTTCCTAAAGCATAAGAAATTGAAAAAATTCCAATTCTTGAACCAAAAGAAATACCTGCACCTACCCCAAATGGATTGTCTATCTTGTAGCTTAGAGAATTATCTTCATAAATTCCCTGATCATAAAAAACAAAAATAGTTGAATTCTTATCTAATAAAAATCTGTATTCAAGACTTGAAATCAACTTTGTACTTGCAAATAACTCTTCCTCATTAAAACCACGAAGGGAGTTTAAGCCACCAAATCTATAACGCTCATTTTGAAATATAGTAGAACTAGTATAACTTTCGAAATTTACACCAACTTTAATGATGTTTCTCTTTGTAATGGGAATATAGCTTACATATTGAAAAATACTTTTGTAAACATAAGATTTTTCAAGTGCAGTATTTTCTTTCTTTATAGTTCTATTGCCTATTGATGTTTCAATATATAATGAGAAACCTTTACTTGGATTAGGTAAATAATTTATGCGTTTATATTGAAGTGATAATCCGTATGAATTTAGTTTAATGGGAGCTAAATAAGAAAACAAAGATGAAGGATTTGAAGTCTTACTTAAGATTTCAGAAGAATTAATTTGATAAAAACCTTTCAACTGAACGTTATTCTTGAAGGAATACTGAATACCTATAAAAGATTTTAAATCTAGAAATGTAGAATCACGCTTATAAAGATTGAATTTTAAATCTACTCCAAATGGTGATTTAAATAAAAAAGGATAATTCAATTTAGCCTGTAGAGCTTGTGTTTGTGGCTCAATACTTCGCCAATTAACATCAATTAACTCTGCCTTCTTAAAGACATTGAGTAACTTAATCTGAACATCTCCAGTAAGCCCTATTCTTTGTGTTTGAGGGTTTGGTTGGAGTCCTACAGCACCATTCATAGAACTCATCTTTTGATTTTCTAAATAAACATATAATTCTACTCCATTTTCAGTGAAAAGAAGTTCTGATTTTTTCAGAACGTTTATAAAATTAGTTTGCTGCAAAATTCGATCAATACTTGATAGTTTTTCTTCGCTATAAATATCATTAATTTTAATCCCAAGAAGATTTTGAATAGTGCTCTTAGAAATACTGGAGTCACCTTTTACAATAATATCCGAAAACCTATAAAATTTTCCGCTTGAAATATTCATCTGAATTTGAATTTGCTGCTCAATGATTTCCTGCTCAGTAAAAAATACCTGTGCAAATGGATATCCATTATTAGCGAATGCATTAAGCGTCTTGTCAATAAAGAGCTTAAAAAGAGATGGACTAATTTTCAGTGCGTTTTTTGATATGTTTTCAATACCAAATGACCTTAGTTGAGACTTTATTGAATCATGTATTACAATTGCAACATTTGGAAAATGAGAACCAATTTCAACAAGCACTTCAATTTCAGTGGAAGATCTATAAAGTGGTTTAAAAGATGCTAAATAATAACCTTTTTCGAACCACTGATTTTTATTGGTTTCTAAAATACTATTTAACTCCTCAATCTTTTTAATTTCAAATGGCTTAAAATCTTTATTTTTTTGAAGAGATATATTATTCAATAGGGTATAATGAACTTGAATACTTTGACCGAAAAAGAAAAAATTTAAAAAAAATATGAAAAAAAAGAGGTGAAACAATTTCATTTTAAACAATAGCTCGTGGAAATGTATTTTTATTGAATAACATCCATTTTGGAATTTAATTGTAACTTTATCAAGTAATTATTATTAATTATTAGATTAAATACTCAATAAAACTAGTTCGAAATGAAAAATAAATTCTCCATTATTTTAATTATCGCTTTTGTTTCAGTTATCTTAACATCTTGCGGCGCTAAAAAATCAGCAAATTGTGATGCTTATGGTAGCCTTCAACAAAAAGAAAACAGCGACTTAGCGACAAAGTAGACTCACCAGTTAAATTTCTCGCCATACAATGCCATCTCTTTTTGTATATTTAAAGCTTCTTTTCTTGCTGCCTGACCAAAATCTACTCCACTGCTTGCATAAATAATTCCACGAGAAGAATTTACGAGTAATCCACATTCATTATTTGATCCGTATTTAACCACATCTTCTAATTTTCCACCTTGAGCACCAACTCCTGGTACTAAGAAAAAATGATTTGGAGCTAATTCTCTTACATTCTTTATTTCTTCTGTTCTTGTTGCACCAACAACAAACATTAAAGATTCATCTGTTCCCCAATTCATTGATTTCTCAATAATACTTTCGTATAGTTTTCGGCCATCTTTCATTTCTTGAAATTGAAAATCTGAGGCCCCATTATTGGATGTTAAAGCTAATAGCACAAGCCATTTTCCAGGATTCTCAAGGAATGGTAAAATACTATCCGAACCCATATATGGAGCAACAGTTACAGCATCACATGAGTATGTTTCAAAAAAAGTTTTAGCATAATAGCGAGCTGTATTTCCTATATCTCCACGCTTTGCATCGGCAATAATAAAACAATCTTTAGGGACATAATTAATTGTCTTTTCAAAGGAATCCCAGCCTTTTGAGCCATAACACTCATAAAATGCAAGGTTCGGCTTGTATGCAACACAAAGGTCATTTGTTGCATCAATAATAACTTTATTAAATTCAAAAATTGGATCTTCAGTATCTAATAAATGTTGAGGGATTTTAGATAAATCAGGATCTAAACCAATACAAAGAAAGGATTTTTTTGTCCTAATTTGTTGAATAAGTTCTGCTTTTGTCATGTTATCCTTTTAATTTCTCTGCATTTTCTGCCATTTTCAAGGCGTCTATCATTTCTTGCAAATCACCATTCATAAATGAACTTAGGTTATACATAGTTTTATTAATTCGGTGATCTGTAATTCTTCCTTGCGGGTAATTGTAAGTTCGTATTTTAGCAGAACGATCGCCCGTTGAAACAAGTGTTTTTCTATGTGCGGCTCGTTCGTTGTGAACACGGTCAAGCTCTGCTTGGTACAAGCGTGAACGAAGAACTGAAATTGCTTGCGCTAAATTTTTATGCTGTGAACGACCATCTTGACATTCAACAACAACTCCTGTTGGGATATGCGTAAGACGAATTGCAGATTCTGTTTTATTGATGTGCTGACCTCCGGCACCTGAAGCACGAAAGGTATCTTTTCGAACATCGTTCATATCGAGGTTAAAATCGACATCTTCTGCTTCTGGCAAGACAGCAACTGTTATAGCAGAAGTATGAACGCGACCTTGAGATTCTGTTTCAGGAACTCTTTGAACTCGGTGAACTCCAGATTCAAACTTCAACATCCCGTAAATCCCATCACCAGCTATACTCATTGAAATCTCTTTGTATCCTTTAATAGAACCTTCAGATGAATTTATTATTTCGTAATTCCACCCTATTTCTTTAAAAAACATGGTATACATTCTAAAAATATCTTCCACAAAAATACATGCTTCATCTCCACCTGTTCCTGAACGGAGTTCTATAATTGCATTTTTATCATCTTCTGGATCTTTTGGAATGAGCAATAATTTTATCTCATCTTCCATAAGAGGACGATTCTGTTCCAATACATCAATTTCCTCTTTTGCCATCTCCCGCATTTCAGAATCCGTCTCAGTTGAAAGTAGTTCTCGAGAGCTTTTGATATTCTCAATAAGATTTCGGTATTCTTTATAACGATCATCTAAAATTTCAAGGTCTCTATATTCCTTATTTAACTTTACGTATCGATCCATGTTTGAAATAATTTCAGGATCAGTGATCATTGTTCCTACCTCTACAAAGCGAAAATGAATAGCTTCTAATTTTGATAATAAATCGGACATGACTTTTGCGCTTATTTCGAATGCTAAAATACTCAGTATATCTGAATTGCAGACTAAAATTTAGGATTTAAGAATAAAATAAGATAGATTTAGTCGATGGAGCCAGTAACTCTTTTCATGAAGTTATTCAATGCATCTCGTTGTGTAGCTCCACTTTTAATTTCATTGTGAACTTCAAGAGCTCCTGAATAATTTGAAAGCAATTCACCAATTACATCTAACTCCTCGTCTTTAAGTCCTGGAGCTTCGATAAGATTTTCAAGCGTCTCAATTGTTTCAATGACAAAATCCTCGTCATTTTCTTGAATATAACTTACGATATGTTTAATGAGTGGTAAGCGCATCTAAAACTGCTTGAATTGTTTCTATTTTATTGCCTTGAGCTTCATTTACTAATTTTTCATTTTTGAAAGCTGCAAATGTTGGAAGGTTACTTACATTAGCAAATTTTCTAGAATTCGGAAGTTTTTCTGCATCAATATAATAAAATGCTATTGAAGGATTTTCTTCAGCCATTCTTTTAAATTTTGGCTTCGTTATTTTACAATTGCCGCACCAAGTTGCTCCGTATTGAACCATCACGAGTGAGTTTTCAGCTAAAAGTTCACCAAGATTATCTTCAGAAAGATCGAGAAACATGATTAATTTTTACTTAAATATTCAGCAACACCCGAACGAGTTGCATCCATAGCATCTTTTCCTTCGTCCCAATTAGCCGGACAAACTTCCCCATGCGTTTGAACATGTGTAAAAGCGTCAATTAATCGAATGTATTCTTGGACATTTCTACCAATTGGGAAATGGTTCACTGATTCATGAAAAACCTGACCATTTTCGTCAATTAAATAAGTGGCACGGTAAGGAACATTGTCGCCACCCATATCTTCTTCTTCTTCATCGTACATATCATAATCCAAAATACCTAACTCATATGCTAAAACACGAGTAGAATCAGCAATTAATGGGAACTTAACACCTTCAATTCCACCATTTTCTTTTGCTGTATTTAACCAAGCGAAATGAACTTCTGCTGTATCACAAGAAGCGCCAATTAAGATTGTATTGCGTTTTTCCAATTCAGCAGAAATCTCTTGAAATGCATGAATTTCAGTTGGACAAACAAAGGTAAAATCTTTTGGATACCAAAATAGAAGTACTTTTTTGTTATTGTCTGCCGCTTGATCTAATACATTTATTTGAAATGCATCTCCCATTTCGTCAATTGCTTTAACCGTGATATCTGGAAATTGTTTTCCTACTAAAGTTGCCATGTTTTTTATTTTTTAATTATTATAATTATTTCTTTTTCTTACTAGTCTAACAATTCTACATCAATTTATGTTCATAAATGTACTATAAAATTTCAGGAAATCTATCCTATTTTGATGCTATTGCAACAAAATCATCGTAGGAAACTTCTTTCGTCTTTAAATTTACCGTTGACTTAAAGTAATCCGTTAATTTTTTCTCTGCCAATTGATCGTAAATCGTATTTGCTTGTTCTTTATTTGTAAGCAATCGTTTTGCGGTTTCAACTAATTCAGCATCATCAGGAGCAGACATTCCATATTGAGCATAATTTCCAATTAGTAGACCTTTGGTGTGATTTAATGCATCCTCTTGCGAAACTTGAATATTATTGTCTTTAAAAATACGCGTTTGAATTAATTGCCATTTTAAAGATTTTAAGTAGGCTTCAAATTCAGTATCTATTTCTTCATCTGTAACCGGTTTTTCAGAAGAAAGTTTTATCCAACGTCTCAAAAAATCTTTTGGAAAATTCATATTCGTCTCCTTAAGCAAATAATTATAGACATCTCTTGTTAAAATTCTTTCTGAATCGCCAGCAAACATCTTTTCTAAATCTGAAGATACACGATTTCTTAATTCTTCTTCAGAACTAACTTCTCCATTTGCAAATAACTTGTTAAATAACTCAGTGTCTAATTCAGCCATCTCCATTTTCTTTATCTCGGTGACAGTAAATTTAAAACGGTCTGTTAAACCAACTAACTCACTTTCTGAAATCCCCAATAAACTTGCTTTATCTTTATCTCCTTTAGAAACCTTTGAAGGATCTATTTCTAGACAATCATTCACTTCCTTCCCTATAAAAAGTTGGCATATTTTTTTATCATCCAAGAATTCTAATGAAATAGTGCTTGAATGACTGATTCCATTTTCTTTTATTACACCACTTTCATTTAATTCCTCAAATTTTCCTATTACCATGTCTTTTTCACCAACTACAGAAACTGAAATAAGTTTTCCGTAGCGTCTGCGAAGATCCTCAACTTGCTTATCAATTAAGGCTTTATCGATTTTTACAACTGGATAATCGAAATTTGTCTTAGAACTTATTGGAAGATCAAAAAAGGGAGAAAGACCGATTTCAAAAGCAAACTCAAAATCGCTCGGATTTTCAAAATCACCAACAACAGTATAATCTGCTTTTGGAATTGGATTTCCGAGAACTTCTAATTTATTTTCTGTTATAAAATTATACAAAGCTTCACTGCAAATTTTATTTAATTCTTCAGCTAAAACAGATTTTCCATATTGTTTTTGAACAAATGAAAAAGGTACATTTCCAGGGCGAAAACCAGGTATTTTTGCTGTTTTTCTGTACTTTTCTAATGCTGCTTTTACTTTATTTTGGTAATCATTAGGATTTATTTTTACTGTTAAAACAGAATTCAATGCATCACTATTTTCACGAAAAACATTCATTTTTATTACTTTTTTTTATTTACGCTAAAAAAAAAGGCCTCGTTCTAAAAACGAGACCTAATAGTGCGGATGGAGGGACTCGAACCCGCACACCTCTCGGAACCAGATCCTAAGTCTGGCGTGTCTACCAATTTCACCACACCCGCAATTTTTATTTTTAAGTCTACTTTCGTTAAAATCGACTAAGAATTAGATAATTTCTATTCTAATTCGGGATACAAAGATAAAAAAAAAAATTAAATGCAAGACGCTATTAACATTTAACCACGGTTTTCAAGCATTGATGCTCTAATTTCTTTCATGAATTCTGAAGCATATACAAAACTTAAAACTTCAGGATTCTCTGTCGTAATTACTGACCTATTATCACCTTGCCACCATTTTTTTGTATCGTGAAGGAAAATTACATTGTCACCAATTTCTATAACACTGTTCATATCGTGTGTTATTACAATAGTTGTAATTTGATATTCAGTAGTGATATCTTTGATAAGAGCATCAATCAAAATTGAAGTTTTTGGATCAAGTCCAGAATTCGGCTCATCACAGAATAAATATTTAGGGTTCATTGAAATTGCACGAGCTATACCAATTCTTTTTTGCATACCGCCACTGCATTCTGATGGAAACAAATTATTGTTCCCTGATAAGTTTACACGTTCCAAACAAAAATTAACCCGCGCAAGTTTTTCTGCCTTTGTCATCTTAGTAAACATACTCAATGGGAACATTATATTTTCTTCGACAGTCATAGAATCAAATAATGCTGAGCCCTGAAAAAGCATTCCAATTTCTTCTCTAAGAGACGTTCTCCCGTTACGATCCATTGCAATAAAATCTCTTCCATCAAACAAAACTTGACCGCTATCAACCTCAAGTAATCCTACCATGCATTTTGCCAAGACAGATTTTCCTTTTCCTGATTCACCAATAATTAAATTTACTTTTCCAGTCTCAAAAACAGCCGAAATATCCGACAGAACTTTCTGATTAGCGAACGATTTTGAAATAGTATTAATCTCTATCATTACAAGAGAATCATTTGAGTTAAAATAAAATTCGCTATTAGAATACAAATGCTGCTAATTACAACCGCTTGTGTAGATGCCTTTCCTACATTAATTGCACCACCCTTAACATAATAACCGTAAAATGAAGCTATAGAGGCTATTAAAAACCCAAATACAATAGTCTTAGTTAATGCATAAATGATATTAAAGATTTTGAAGTCTGTTCTAATTCCTAAAAGATACGTTTCTGTTGAACATAAATCTGACAATAGTAATGAAAGCCAACCACCAAAAAGACTGAGAGCCATAGAAAAAATAATCAAAATAGGAAAAAATAAAACGGCAGCAATAATTTTGGGAAACACTAAATAATTAAGAGAATTAACACCCATTATTTCGAGAGCATCTATCTGTTCAGTAACTCGCATTGTTCCAATTTCAGAAGCGATATTTGACCCGACTTTCCCTGCTAAAATTAAAGAAATTATGGTTGGAGAAAATTCTAGTATTGTACTACTTTGAGTAATATATCCAACTGTATAAGCTGGTAAAAGCGGACTTGAAATATTTGAAGCTGTTTGCAAAGCAATAACACCTCCCATGAATGCAGACATTAATATAACAATTGGTAAAGAACTTAAACCAATAATCATTAACTCATTAATACAGCGTGTTAAGAAAATACCCCTTTTTTTTGGTCGACTGAAAACAACCGAAAGCATAACGAAGTATTTTCCAATATTTGATATTATTTTCACGTTACAAAATTAATCAAAAGTATTTGAAAGCGTTTCTTTTCTAATTTTACAAATCTAATTATGGACAAATTAAGCTTTTTTTCTGAAACTCTATCTCGTTTTGCTCCAAAAGAATTTATCCCATACCTTACTAAGTTAATACTTGAAGCACGCATAAAATTTAAAATTGTACCCGGTAGAAAAACAAAATTAGGTGACTTTCGTTACAGTGAACTTTCTGATAAACCAACAATAACAGTAAATGGCGACCTAAATCCATATTCATTTCTTATTACCTCGTTACATGAAATCGCACATTTAAACACTTTTCGAAAGTATGGAAATTCTGTTCAAGCTCATGGATTGGAATGGAAGAATGCATTTCGCGACTTGTTAGAGCCAATTTTAATGAGTAAATCTTTACCAGAAGACATTGAGAAAGCACTTTGGAAAAGTTTTGTCAATACAAAAGCTTCATCTTGTTCTGACATGGCTTTGAGTCGCGTATTAAAAAAGTATGATTTAGAAAATGACACAATTCACCTTGAAAGCCTAGCAAAAAACACTATTTTTGCATTGAATAAGAAGAAATTTAAGAAAGGAGATTTAAGACGCAGTCGCTATGTTTGCATCGAAATATCCTCAGGGAAAAAGTTTCTTGTTCACGCTTTAGCAAATGTTCGCTTAATTTTAGAATAGCATGAATAATAATTATGGTCTAATAATGGCAGGTGGAATTGGTAGTCGCTTTTGGCCACTATCAACTTCAAAAAAACCTAAGCAATTTTTGGATGTTCTAGGAATTGGTAAGTCACTTTTACGTCTGACATTTGAAAGAATGCTAAATACTGTTCCAAAGGACCAAATTTACATTTTAACAAACACAACTTATTTATCTCTGGTTCTGGATCAATTACCAGAAATAAGTGAAAAACAAGTGTTATGCGAACCACTTAGAAAAAATACCGCTCCCTGTATTGCATTTGCGGCTGCTAAAATTTCAAAAATCAATCCTCAAGCAACTTTAATTGTAACACCATCTGATCATTTAATTCTCAACCCGACTCGCTTTAATGAAATTATTCAAACTGCAATAAAAGTTGCTAATGAAAGTAGTCAACTTGTAACCCTTGGAATTTCCCCTACTCGACCAGATACAGGATATGGTTACATTGAATTCGCAAAAGATAACTCAATTCAGAAAGGCGAAGCGACACATGTTATTCAATTTTGCGAAAAACCTGATTTAGAAACTGCAGAGAAATTCATTGCTTCAGGAAATTTTTATTGGAATGCTGGAATTTTTATCTGGAGGGCAGATGTTATTTTAAAATCCTTGAGAGATTTCCAACCGGAGCTTCATGCTTTATTTACCTCAAATCTTGCTGCTTACGATAGCGTAAACGAAAGTGAATTTATTCTTAATGCTTTCAGTAAATGTGAGGATATTTCTATTGATTTTGCTGTTATGGAACATGCAAAAAATGTTTCTGTGGTATTATCAGACTTCGATTGGAGCGACCTTGGAACTTGGGGAAGTCTGAACGAACACCTAAAAAAAGATAAAAATAACAATGCCATTATTGGTCAAAATGTATTTCTAATTGATTCTGAAAATTGCCTTATTAATATGCCTGATAATAAATTAGTCTTAATAGATGGTTTGAAGGATTATATTGTAGTAGAATCCGAAAATATGTTAATGATTTTAAAAAACTCCAACGAGCAAGATTTAAAAAAATACCTTAAGCAATTGGAAGAAGCTAAATCTCAATTCTTTAAAAATTAATGGTAAAAATTAGAGACATAGAATTGGGAGATTTTCCACTATTACTTGCTCCTATGGAAGATGTTAGTGATCCACCATTTAGAGCTCTTTGCAAAAAACATGGTGCTGATTTGATGTACACAGAATTCATTTCCTCTGATGGCTTAATTCGCGATGCTGCAAAAAGTGTTCAAAAACTTGATATTTTTGACTACGAACGACCAATAGGCATTCAAATATTTGGAGCAGATATCGAAAGTATGAAACAGGCTGCTGAAATCATCGAAAAGGCACAACCTAATTTATTAGATATTAATTATGGCTGTCCAGTAAAAAAAGTTGCTTGCAAGGGAGCAGGAGCTGGAATCCTCCAAGATATTCCTAAAATGGTTTTTATGACCTCTGAAATTGTAAAAGCAACTAGTCTCCCTGTAACTGTAAAAACAAGACTTGGTTGGGATGATGATACAAAATACGTTGTTGAGACAGCAGAGCGCTTACAAGACATTGGAATCGAAGCTATTTCAATTCACGGAAGAACAAGAAAGCAAATGTACAAAGGAGAAGCTGACTGGGACTTAATTGGAAAAGTAAAAAGTAATCCCCGCATGAGAATTCCAGTATTTGGAAATGGAGATGTTGATACACCTGAAAAGGCACTTGAATATAAAAATCGCTACGGAGTTGATGGAATTATGATTGGAAGAGCAAGTATTGGTTATCCATGGATTTTCAATGAAATAAAACATTTTATGAAAACAGGCGAAAAATTAACGCCACCAGACTTAAAAGACCGAGTAGAAGCTGCTAGAGAGCATTTAAGGATGAGTGTTTTATGGAAAGGAGAACATGTTGGAATTGCTGAAATGAAAAGACATTACAGTAATTATTTTCGAGGCATCGCTCATTTTAAAGATTTTAAAACAAAATTGGTGTCTTCTTTTAACCTAAATGAAATTAATGAGACTCTAAATTACATTGAAGACCACTCAGAGGAATTTACTTTTGTCTTAGCAGATTAGTACTACGACTTAATCTAATTAGTTTACTAACAGGAATATCAAGAGTACAAAATATTTCATTGCGATTTAAAGAATCAATATTTAAACGATAGACTGTTCCGTTATCCTTCCAAGTAAAATTATTATTTATACTTTTTTGTAAGCGAGGAGCTTTATTTCCAGAATAAAATTGAATAAATCCATTTGATTTTTTCATCGATAATAAAGGAGAAAACAAAAATCTATATTTATTATTTTCCTCAGTCATTATTCCCTTTTTTGATAATATATCTAGGAAAGTTTGCAAGTAATTATTAGTAGAAAAATACAATGAGTATCCGGGAACAATACTATCCCTTGAACTTTTCACTTCAATAGTATTAAAATTATCATCAAATAAAGTTTCAATATATTCTTCTTTAATAATTTGAGAGCCACCTTCAACAAAACACAAATCACCCTCCCACGCTTTTATAAAATCAATAAAGGGAAAACTAATTTGCTTACTTATTTTCATTGCTTCAATTATTAAAGGATCATCAAGGTGATTTTTTAATTCTGAGATATCTAAATGTAACTCAAGTGATTTATTGACTTCCGGTATAGTATTAAAAGCAAGTCCAGTTTTCTTTTTTTTAAAATAAAAAGCTTTGGGGTTTCGTAAGTAGCATTTTAATTTGAAATTTAAAGAATCACTATCATGTGCAAAAATTGCAGTTGTAATTCCGGCATCTTTAAACTTATTCCAATTTGAATAAATAACAATGTGCTCATTTGTAAAGTGCTTATCACGAAAAAAACGAGACCATAAAGGCAGAATAGCTTTATACTTTGCTCGTAGTACTGAATTTAAAATCTTATTAAATACTTTTCCTTTATATATTAGAAGGTAATCCGAGCCATAGTGTATAATTAAATTGTCTTTTTTACTATAATATACTTTTTGTTTTTCTATAATTGTATCTATAAATTGTACAGAATTTTTAAGGCGAACAATACCTAAACTTACTTTAACACTGTCTCTAACATGAATTAAGCAACCACCGTCTCCTCCTTCATTGCCAAATATATAAACTGATTTTTGTAAATTTAGTCCATAAGATTTGCCTTGACTTAGAAAAAACTCATAGGATGTAAGATCTCTAAATGGTAATTTATGAAAGTGCGCAATGCTGCTTGTTTCACGAGCAAGCTCCAAAACATTAACTTTTCCAATAAAATCTGCAGTTGGCAATCGATCTATTAATCTTGCTTGAACCTTTTTTTTATAAAGAACTGGAGTAAAAAACAAAAAATAAGCAAGTGCAGAAGATAGAATAATAATGACAAATACTTTTCGAATCACTTATATTTTATTTTGAAGCTACATAAATCGCATTAATTAAATCCAATAAATGCTTTCCGGTTTGATTATCACTAAAATCAGAATATGTTAACTGAATATTAGCATTCTTTTTTTTTGCTTTAGTGGTTTTTAATTGAATAATACCTGTTTTTCCTCGAAGAGATTCTATTATTTGATTTTCTTTTGCACCAAATAAATCAACGGGAAAACGTTGTAGAGTTGTTCCTACGTCAACTAAAGTATAAATCAGGTTGCTTTTCATCGTCTTTTTTACATCAGAATGTGAAATAGCTTTATCTCCATAGCCTTGAGAATGATTTACAGCCAGATCTTCATCATTAGTAAATAAAAATAAACCATTTTTACAAATCATGTAAAGAGGTGCAGCATCCAAAATTGCATTATCATAGCGCCAATAGTTACCCATATTTACAATTTTTAAGGTAGAGCGTTCTAAATGCTTAAAAACTTTTTCAGGAATATCAGTTCTGTCGATTGAAAAACCAAATGTAAATATCGGCATATCTTCCTCTGCATCAGTTGATTGAGGAATATAATTAAAGTTCTCATCATAATCGAATTCAATTTTTTTAATTTTTATTTTTTTTATCCCGTTGAAAAAACCAAACAAGCTTCCTTTACAAGTTCCAAATAATGCATTTTTATCTACAAATTCATTTAATAATTCAGCTGTAAGAAGATTTATTGCCATTTCTGAATCATTTTTTTTCTCTAACAATGGCATAATTACTTCAAACGCTTTTTCATAAGCCTCCCTTAGATTCATATTAGAGGTAAAATAAGCAGTGCTAGATTCAGGAATATACTTAAGCACTTTAGAATCAAAATTGGAATTACTTAATTCTTGGTAAATAGATCCTAACTTTTCATTATACATTACTTCTAAATTAAATTCAACTTTGTTATCAATAATACATAAATCACCAAGAATAAAATTACCTTCATAAAGTCCTTCAATATCTTTGTTTATACTTGGCAAAATTGTTTGTAAATACCATAATTCATTTGCTGCATTTAAATTTCTGGCATTATCAAGAAAGAAAATAGCTTCTACAGGATGTGTCAATTGTTTTTCAAAAAGTCGATTTGACGCGATTAAATTTATATTTTGGTTAAATAATTCATCCAGTATGTTTGATAATTTTTTATTTTGAAGAACTAATTGAACACTATCTTTTAGTTCATTGTAATTTTTTTCATTTGGATTAAAGCTTGCTACAGGAAATAAGTTTTCTCTTTCTTCATCAAAAATTTCCTCACTTAAAATTATTTCTTCTTCTAAATCTTCATCATTAAAGGGGCTTTCATTACCTCTAGCATACCAAATTGAATCAGCTAATTTATTTACTTGCTCAATCAGAGGTTCAACACGAATTAAAAGTGCAACTTCATTTTTAATTATTAAAGTATTAACAAATGACCCATAGACCTCAATACCATTTATTTTAGGATAAGATACTGGATAAAAATCATCAAAAACAGTAAATAATTGTTCTTTATTCTTGATACCAAAAGAAAAACCAGATATTTCACAATCATTAAGTCTACCAGAAAACACATTTAATTTTTGATCAAAATCCAAACCTGCTTCTTTTAAAGTTTTCCCGCTAGTCGACCCATCGAATAACTCTTGATGAATTTCCTCCATGAATTCATAATTAATCAATTCATCTAATGAAATTTTCTGTAATAGTTTAAAATTATTTATACTAAAAACAATAACAGCATCTTTTGGAATTAAACTCTCTGATTTTTGAGAAAATAATGGCGCAAAAACTAGTAAAAGAATTAAAAGCGTGAAATATTTTAAGTTCATTTGTGGTATTTAAAAATATTAAGCGAATGTACAAAATATCTTCAAGTCTAATCAGAAATTAAATAGATTGTATTTTCAAGTATGGATTGTTTTTCTTTGAGGCTGTATGTATTTGTTTTTAACATCAAAGCTTTTTTATCTTTTGAGATTTTAGATAGCGGATTATCAAATCGTGCTATTAAATGATCAAATCGAGTTATTGAAGTATAGGAACCTGTTTTTAACAATTCATTATCCTTTTGACTAATTTTTTTTAATCTTTCAGTGGTTAGTTTAGGAACGGAGCGTCTTAATAATTTTGAATCCAAATAGAGCCATGTGAAATTTGTATTTGCAAGCGATTTTTCATTTGAAATAATCGAATACGATACATGAAGACCATCTTGTAAAAGATCAACATTTGTAAAAGAACATTCAAATTTAAAAATAAAATCAGTGTAGTTTTCTGTAATCTGAACGTTTGTGATTCCTTTTTGAAGTGCTAATGTTTGCTTAAATAAAGCTACCTTTTTCTTTATCTCCAAAATAGTTGGAACTTTTACTCCTTCAATACTATCTAAAGCTAAAATTGAATTAACCCTAACTTTACTTGCACTTAAATTTATAGTATATTTAAGAACTCCAGAGCCATCCTTTCGAATTGTTAAATCATCAATTATTTCAATACATGATTGAAAAATAAAAAGACATAGAACAAAAAAAACTATTCGCAATTTTCTTTAATTAATCTGTTAATATTAAGAATATCTTGTTCAATTTTTAGTTCTGTTGCATATTTTAAAGCTAGCTTCAAGTCTTCACAAGCTGTTTTTTTTGCACCTAATGCTAATTTAATTTCCCCTCTCATCATTAAATAAAATGGGGTTTCAGGGTATAATTTTATAGCTTCATTAATATCTTGCATTGCTCCTAAATAATCTCGCTTAGCTTTTTTAGCCTCTGTAAGCCAATAATATGCGGTAGAAATAAAATCATTATCTAATATAGTTCTTCCAATTTTTAAAAACTGATTTGAAACATTAATACTATTATCATAATCAGAAGAATTTAAAAGAGAATGGATATAATAAAAATATACGCTAGATGTACTATTAAGATTATCATTAATATAATTAATGTTAAACTCAGAATTAATATCATCAGGATTTATTTTTTTTAAAGCAATAAATTCTTTAGATTCTTTTATTGCTCCTGAAAAATCTTTTAAATTATATTTTAAATCTATTCTCATAGAAGAAATCCAATCAACATTTATCTGCTCTGTATTTTTAGGAATAGCATTTAAAACTTTCAAACTTTTCTCAAAATCATTGTTGCCTTTGTGTGAAATTACTATTTCGGAATTTAATAAATCAAGTTTTAAGAAACCCAATTCTTTTGATTTAGAAAATAATTTTAAGGCAGATGAATAATTTGCTTTCTCATTTTCCTCTAATCCCATATTATAATAATCATCTGCAGTGTAAAAATCTTCTATTTTATAACCACATTGTTCAATGAGTTTATTTAATGACTCCTCAGATCCTTTCTTATTTCCAATTAACCAGTCAGCACACGCACCTTTTTTGTCATTAATTTTTAGTTTATATTCTCCCCTTTTTAGATAATAAAGTCCGTTTTCTGGATCTAATTTTATAGCTTCATTCATATCAATTAATGCAGCATAAAAGTCTTCTTTCATTTCTTCAGCATAAGCTCTGTATTCGTAGACTGTTGTTTTATTTTGATCTATTAGTATTGCTTTGTTGTAATATTCGATTGCCTTATCATACTCTTTAGTTTCTAGATAGAAGTCTCCAATTAATTCTTGATACAAAGCATATTTTGGATTTAATTCCACAGCCTTTTCATAATCAACCATCACAAGAGCAAAGCTATCTTTTACAAAATAATTTCGACCTCTTAAAGAGTAAATTTCTGCAACTTCATAATTTTCTAAGACAGAAGTTAAATCATGATTTTTTATTAGCCAGTCAATTCTCGAAAAGGACTCATCATAGAATTCTTTCATAAACAATGATTTTGAAAAATAATACTGAGCTTCTAAATCATTATAATCAGCAACCCATTGGGTAACTTTAAAATAATTTTCTAAAGCAGATAAGGAACCAAAATAATCTTCTTTATATACATATAAATAAATACCTAAATAATAATATGGTTGCCAATCTATTGGGTCTATTTCAATTGCTCTTTGCATGTCTATTATAGCTCCAGGATAATCATTTATATATTCTTTTGATAATCCTCTATTGACATAAGCATTTACAGATGGTTGTAATTTAATACTTTCTGAAAAATCTATAATCGCTCCGTCATACTCTTTAGCTTTAAATTTTTCACTTCCTCTATAATAATATTCTTCCCAATCTGAAAGTTTTTCTTCTTTAATAAATTTATTAATTAGAGAATTATTATACCCTTTGGCAATAGCGCTAATTCTTCTTTCTTTATTTGGATGAGAAGAGTATGTATCATCACCCGATGGGGAAATTGCAGCAATTGTCTCAGTAGCTTGTTCTAGTGTAGCTCCAAGTTTTTGCATTACAAATCCGGAAAATTCATCAGCCTCAAGCTCTTGTAGTCTGTTTTCATATGCTGAGATAGCAATGCCAAGAGTATGGCCATTTATATGATGACCTACTTCATGAGCTAATATTGACATATTCCCCCAGTATTTAGAATTATTAGATATAGAATTTAGAAATTCAGGATCATATAAAATATATCGAATACCATCATCAATAGTAGCTAAAGCATTGTTAATATTTTCACACGGAAGAATTACAAACCTCTTTGAAGCGCCTACAACTGATAATATTTTAGCTAAAGCAATATCTGCTTCATCATTGGACTTAAAACTATTAGATTTATTTTTAGCACATAATTGAGTAGCTTTTTCTGTATTTTTATAATCTAATTTATAGGTATCATTTTCCTGAGAAAACAGGAAAATAGGGAAAATAAATAGAAAACTCAAATAATTTTTCATTGAAATATTTATATTTTATCAAATATATTAAAAAAATCTATATAGAATTTTAAAATTCGGATTATTTTAATTAGGACTCAAAAAATTACAAAAAGGCTATCTATTTTATATAAATACATTGTAATAAAAACTGATTAGTAAGTATTTAAGAACAAAAATATTGGTAAATTTGATACTAAAATAATTAATAATCTTGACTTCTTATAAACCACATATTCTAATTTTAATTTTAATATCTTTTCTTTTTTGTTCCTGCAAAACAAAAGATAAAAAAAATACTGATGAAAAAATAAATCCAGTAATAAATAAGAATACTCAAAAAAACAAACCTAAAGACACCAATAATTTTTTAATATCTAATGAAAATTTAAAAAAATCGATAGTTGATGTTCAATCTATTAATCCTAATATAAAAATTGAGTTGAAATATGCTACTACTGACAATTTCATGAGAATAAAATTGTACGAAACAATTAACCGTGCTTATTTACAAAAAGATGTTGCACAACGATTAGCTTCTTGTCAAAAGTATCTTGAAACTATTAACTCGGGATATTCATTACTTATTTATGATGCTATTCGGCCAGTAAGTGTTCAACAAAAAATGTGGGATGCACTTGACTCTCTTCCACCCGATGAAAGGAGTAAGTTTGTATCAAATCCACAAAATAGAAGTAATCATAATTTTGGCGCTGCAATAGATTTAACAATTTGTGATGAAAACAATAAGCCTTTAGATATGGGTGCTGGATATGATGATATTCGTGAAATTGCCTATCCTCGTCTTGAAAAAAAGTTTTTAAAAAGTGGGGAACTTAAAGCATTCCATATTGCAAATAGGGAACTTTTAAGAAAAGTTATGGGTTCTCAAAACTTTACAAATATCACTACTGAATGGTGGCATTTTAATGCCTGTTCTAGAGAAGAAGCTACAAAAAAATATAAGGTTTTAATGTCTGAAAAAGAATTTACTACAAATGAATAACTTCTCCGTAAGCCTGAGCAGCTGCCTCCATAATCGCTTCTGACATTGTTGGATGAGGATGAACAGTTTTAATTAATGATTCTCCGGTTATTTCCAACTTTCTGACTGCAACTAATTCAGCTACCATTTCAGTAACATTAGCTCCAATCATATGTCCACCTAGAAGTTCACCATATTTTGCATCGAAAATCAATTTCACAAATCCATCTTTTGCTCCAGCTGCACTTGCTTTTCCAGAGGCCGAGAATGGAAACTTTCCAATTTTCACATCATATCCTGCTTCTTTTGCTGCTTTCTCTGTCATGCCAACAGATGCAATTTCCGGAGAACAATAAGTACAGCCAGGAATATTTCCATAATTTAATGGCTCAGGATGATGTCCAGCTAATTTCTCAACACAAATAATTCCTTCCGCTGAAGCAACATGCGCCAGTGCAGGGCCCGGAACAATATCGCCAATTGCAAAATAACCTGGTAAATTTGTTTGGTAATAATCGTTTACAAGAATTCGACCCTTGTCAATTATAATTCCAAGTTCTTCTAATCCAATATTCTCTATATTTGCTTGAATTCCGACAGCAGAAAGAACAACATCACATTCTATTTTTTCTTCGCCTTTTTCTGTTTTTATTGATACAATACAATTTTTACCCTTAGTATCAACTGCTTCAACTGAAGAATTCGTCATAATATTAATTCCCGCTTTTTTAAAGGACTTTTCTAATTGCTTTGAAATATCTTCATCTTCTACAGGAACGATATTAGGTAAATACTCAACAACAGTAACTTCAGTTCCAATAGCATTGTAAAAATAAGCGAATTCAACACCAATTGCTCCAGAACCAACAATAAGAAGTTTTTTTGGTTGAGTCTTCAAAGTCATTGCTTGTCGGTAACCAATTATTTTTTCTCCATCCTGGGGTAAATTTGGTAATTCTCTTGAGCGAGATCCAGTTGCAATAATCAATCCTTTATCAGCAGTATATTCAACTGTCTTTCCACTCTCATCAGTTACAGCAACTTTTCTTCCAGCTTTTAAGACGCCATTTCCTTTAAGAACATCAATTTTATTTTTTTTCATTAAAAATTGTATTCCATTGCTCATACCATCTGCAACATCTCGACTTCTTTTAATCATTCCTTTAAAATCTACAGAAGAAGAATTTACAGTTATTCCATAATCGGATGCATGAGAAATATATTCAAAAACATTCGCAGACTTTAGTAAAGCTTTTGTTGGGATACAACCCCAATTCAAGCAAATACCACCTAGAGCTTCACGCTCAATAATAGCAGTTTTAAACCCCAACTGAGAAGCTCGAATAGCAGTTACATATCCACCAGGTCCACTGCCCAAAACAATAATATCGTAATTCATATAGACTAATTTATGTTGCAAAATTAATAAAATTATACGGATTCTATGTGTTTTTTTAATTCACTTGAGATTTGTAAAAAAATAAGAATTAAGCACTTTTTTAGTATTGATTTCATAAGAATATACTTACTTTTGTTGAGAAAAATTAAAGCATGGAAAGTAATTTGCAAAAAGAAGCAAGCATAGAACAAGCAATAGATTTAGGTCTCAGAACGGATGAATTTGATCAGATAAAAGAAATTTTAGGACGAACACCAAATTTTACTGAAACTGCTGTTTATTCTGTTATGTGGTCAGAGCATTGTTCTTACAAGAATTCGATTCTTTGGCTCAAAACACTTCCGAAAGATGGTCCACATATGCTTGTAAAAGCAGGAGAGGAAAATGCTGGTTTGGTAGATATAGGAGATGGATTAGGCTGCGTTTTTAAAATTGAATCACACAATCACCCAAGTGCTTTAGAACCATACCAAGGAGCTGCAACTGGAGTTGGTGGTATCAATCGGGATATTTTTACCATGGGAGCGCGACCAATTGCTCAATTAAATTCTTTGCGTTTTGGAAATATTGAAAATGCCAGAACGAAATGGTTGGTCAAAGGAGTTGTTAAAGGAATTGGAGATTATGGAAACGCATTCGGAATTCCAATCGTTGGTGGCGAGGTCTTTTTTGATGATTCATACAATACAAATCCACTAGTTAATGCTTTTTCAGCGGGAATAATTGATAGTAAAAAAATGATTTCAGCAACTGCAAAAGGCCCCGGAAACCCAGTTTTTATTGTTGGGTCTGCTACTGGAAAAGACGGAATCGCAGGTGCAGCATTTGCATCAAAAGACATAACAGAAGATTCTGTAAACGATTTACCATCTGTACAAGTTGGCGATCCTTTTATGGAAAAATTACTCCTTGAAGCTACAATGGAATTAGCAGAAACAGATGCTATTGTTGGAATGCAAGATATGGGAGCCGCTGGAATCACTTGTTCAACTTGCGAAATGAGTGCCGCAGGAAACGTTGGAATGGATATTTTTTTAGATAAGGTGCCAAAAAGACAAGAAAATATGCTTCCCTTCGAGATTTTACTTTCAGAATCTCAAGAACGAATGCTTGTTGTTGTGCAAAAAGGAAAAGAATCGATCGTAAAAGATATATTTACAAAATGGGATTTACATGCCGAGGAAATTGGCTTTGTTACAGATACAGGTCGTGTTCGCTATTTCACAAATGATGAATTAGTTGGCGATGTTCCTGCCGAATCACTTGTTTTAGGAGGTGGAGCACCGCAATACAAAAGAGAATATTCTGAACCAGCATACTATTCAGAATTCAAGAAATTTAATATTGATAGTATCGAAATGCCAAGTAATTTAAAAGAAGTTGGCTTTGCAATGCTTGGATTGCCAAATATCGCATCTAAAAAATGGGTTTACGAACAATATGACTCAATGGTCGGTACACGGAATATGACGACTAATCGCCCTTCAGATGCAGGAGTTGTAAATATAAAAGGAACGAATAAAGCTTTAGCAATGACCGTTGATTGTAATTCGCGCTTTGTAAATGCAGATCCAGAAATAGGAACGATGATTGCCGTATCTGAAGCAGCTAGAAATATTGTATGTGCTGGTGGAATTCCGAGTGCTATAACCAACTGTTTAAATTTTGGAAATCCTTATAATCCTGAATCCTATTGGCAATTCGTTGGAGCAATTAAAGGAATGTCTACTGCCTGTCTAAAATTTAAGACACCTGTAACTGGTGGAAATGTATCATTTTATAACCAAACATCTAAAAATGGTGTTGAAATTCCAGTTTTCCCAACTCCAACTATTGGAATGATTGGCATTGTTCCCGATAAAGACAAGGTGATGACCTTGGATTTCAAGCAAAAAGGAGATTTAATTTTTTTAATTGGTGAATATAAAAATGATATTTCGTCTTCAGAATACCTTGCAACATACTTGGGTGTAAAAGCCTCGCCAGCTCCTTATTTTGATCTTGAAAAAGAATTTCAAATGCAAGAGGCAGTAAAAGGATTAATCGAAGAAAACATTGTAAATGCTGTTCACGATGTTGCAGATGGAGGATTATATGTAACTTTGATTGAAATGTCTCTTCCAAGAGAACTTGGTTTTGATATTGTTAGCGACTCTGAAATTCGTGAAGATGCCTTTTTATTCGGAGAAGGACAAGGAAGAGTAGTTGTAACTGTAAGTGAAGAAAAAGCTGAATCTTTTCTGGAATACATGATAAAAACAATGGTAAACATTACGCTTTTAGGCCATGTCACCAAAGGAAAGCTTCAAATAGACGAGGAACATTTTGGATTTATTAGCGAAGCAAAAAATATTTATGATAATGCACTCGCACAAAAATTAGAAAATTAATTATGGAAGAAATGGAATACAATACCACACGCGGAAAACTAATTCTGCCTGAATATGGTCGAAATGTTCAAAATATGATCTCACACGCAATGGAACTTGAGGATCGCATTGAAAGAAATAGAGCAGCTCAAGCTATAATTGAAGTTATGGGACAACTAAATCCTCATTTAAGAGATGTTGATGACTACAGACATAAATTATGGACACACTTATTTGTTATGTCTGATTTTATGCTCGATGTTGATTCACCTTATGATATTCCAAAACCTGAAGCTTTAAATGAAAAGCCATCCATTATGGATTATCCTTCAAGTTCTATTAAATATGGACATTACGGGAAATATACGCAAGCAATTTTAGAAGCTTCAAGGGAAACAACTGATCCAAAAGAAAAAGAATATTTAAAGACTTCAATGGCGAATTTCATGAAAAAACAGTATCTCTCTCATAACAACGATGCTGTAGAAAACAATGTTATTGCTGAAAATTTAAAAGAATTATCAAAAGGTGACTTAATTTTGGAAAACCCGGATGATTTGGTAAATACAAGTACAATTCTACGTGAAATGGGACTGAATAAGAAATTCACGAAACCCAATAACAATTTTAAACAAAAAAAGAAATTCAAAAAGCAATAAAATGGCCTCATTTGAGATTTATGGTGGAAAACCACTTAAGGGAGAATTAATTCCACAAGGCGCGAAAAATGAAGCGCTACAAGTATTGTGTGCTCCTCTTCTAACGGAAGAAAAAGTCACAATATCTAATATTCCTGATATTGTCGATGTAAATAAATTAATTGCACTCTTACAAATTATGGGTGTGAAAATTGAGAAAATTGAAAAAGGAACGTATAGCTTTCAAGCAAAAGAAATCGATTTAAAATACCTTGAATCGGAAGATTTTAAAATACGTGCTGCATCTCTTCGTGGTTCAATAATGATTGTTGGTCCGTTATTAGCGCGCTTTGGAAGAGGTTTTATTCCAAAGCCCGGCGGAGATAAAATTGGAAGACGTCGTCTAGATACTCATTTTGAAGGTTTTGCACTTCTAGGAGCAAAATTTAATTACGATGCTGGAGAACATTTTTATTCTGTAGAAGCAAAAAAGTTAAAAGGTGCATACATTCATTTAGATGAAGCTTCCGTTACAGGAACTGCTAATATTTTAATGGCTGCTGTTCTTGCTGAAGGAAAAACAACCTTTTATAATGCAGCTTGTGAACCATATATTCAACAAATGTGCCGCATGTTGAATTCAATGGGAGCTAATATCACTGGAATTGGTTCTAATTTATTATACATTGAAGGGGTTAAATCTTTAAAAGGTTGTTACCATCGTATACTTCCAGATATGATTGAAATTGGAAGTTTTATCGGCCTAGCAGCAATGACAAAATCTGAAATCACAATCAAAGACGTGAGTTATGAGAATCTAGGGATAATCCCAAATGTTTTTAAGAGACTCGGAATAAAACTGGAGCGAAGAGGAGATGATATTTTTGTGCCAGCTCAAGATAGTTATCAAATTGATACTTTTATCGACGGTTCAATTCTAACTATTTATGACGCACCATGGCCTGGATTTACTCCCGATTTACTTTCAATTATTTTAGTTGTTGCATCACAAGCAAAAGGATCAGTGTTAATTCATCAAAAAATGTTTGAATCCCGCTTGTTTTTTGTAGATAAGTTAATCGATATGGGAGCGCAAATTATCCTCTGTGACCCACATCGGGCGACAGTTATTGGCTTGGGAAGAGAACATGATTTAAAAGCAATTAGCATGACTTCACCAGATATTCGTGCTGGCGTTTCCCTTTTAATTGCTGCTCTATCTGCACCGGGAAAAAGTACTATACATAATATTGAACAAATTGATCGTGGATACCAAGATATCGAATTGAGACTTAATAATATCGGTGCTGACATAAGAAGAATTAGCTAATGAAATATAAAATAATTTTAAGTTCTATTTTAGTTGCAGTTTATGCTTGCTTTGCTCTAACTATGAAAAAAAAAGCTGATGTTAATTCAGCAATAAGTGCCCCAGAAATAGAATTACTTTCCCCTAGTGGTAAAAAAATTAAACTTTCAAATTTGAAAGGGAAAATTGTCTTAATAGATTTTTGGGCTTCTTGGTGTGGACCTTGCAGGCAGGAAAACCCCAAAGTTGTGGAAGCTTATAAAAAGTATAAAAAAGAAACCTTTATAAATGCAAAGGGTTTTGAGGTATTTAGTGTTTCACTAGATCGTGATGAAAAAGCATGGAAGGAAGCTATAAAAAATGATCTTCTTTCATGGAAAAATCATGGTATTGATAAAGAAGGGAAAGCCGCTACTCTTTATGGCGTTAGCTCAATCCCCTCAGCTTTTTTAGTTGATGGTACAGGAAAAATTGTTGCCCAAGGAAATGAGCTGAGAGGAATCAATTTACACATTGCTATCGACAAGCTAATAAAGAATTAAAATCAGTTTATATTCTTTCGAGCGTATACGCTATTAAATTTTGCATTTCAGTTTTGGAATCACTAGAAAATTCAAGGTTTGGTCTATTTGCAATCCCCAAACAAATTGTTGCGCATCTGTGACCGAGTTCTTTTCCTAAAGCAAAAAGAGCTGAACTTTCCATTTCAAAATTTAAAATTTTTAGGTCTTTCTCGATAAATTTAGCAAGCAATAAATGAATATCTTGGGTATGGGTTGGAATCCTCAAAGTTCTGCCTTGTGGACCATAAAACCCAGAACTTGTTACCGTAATTCCAATATGGGTATCTTTTGAACTTAAACGACTGACTAAATCTTCGTTTGCACTAGAAAAATAAGTTTGAATTGATTTTGGAAAATCTAAAAAACCATTAATTTTTTGTGCTAAGTCAAGTTCAAAAGCACTGAAGTTTATTTTATAAAAATGTGCTACATTATCAAAACCACAAGCATGACTAGATAAAATATAAGAATGTACTGGAATGTTTTCTTGTAAAATCCCACAGGTTCCAATACGAATTATCTCTAAACTAATTTTTTCTTCGTTCTCTATTCTATTCTCTAAATCAATATTGACTAGTGCATCCAATTCATTAATAGTAATGTCAATATTATCAGTTCCAATTCCGGTTGATATAGCAGAAATTCGTTTTCCTTTGTATATTCCTGTATGGCAAACAAATTCTCGATGCTGTGATTTATGTTCAATCTTTTCAAAGAATTCTGAAAGCATTGAAACACGATCTTGATCTCCAACAAGAATTATTTTATGAGCTAAGTTATTTGCGGATAATCCAAGATGATATACTTGTTTTTTGGAATTTAATACCAATTCAGTTTCAGCGTAATATTTCATACTGCTAAAACAAACTTCCAAATACTTTTACAAGAATATCTGAAACACGCGCTAAAGGGTCTTTACGAATTTTATTTTCTTCAGTTTCTACCAAATAAAATAAACCATCTATTGCTTTTTGGGTAATATAAGCATCTAAATCTGGATCTAATTTTTGACCACCGGATAAAGTCATTGCAGAATTATATCTTGTAATTATTGGATTCCAATATGCTGTTAGTTGCACTTTAGTAGTCGCTTCTTTTACCACAGGAGCAAATGCTATAACTAATTGATTTGAAGTTTGGCTTTTTAAAAATTTAGTAGCTGCTCCATCTCCTCCTTTTAAAATTGAGAAGCCATCTGAAACAGACATATTTTTTATTGCGTCAATAAAAATGGGTAGTGCCTTTTTTGTGGCTTCCTCTGCGGCACGATTCAATGTTTCCTCAAAGGTTGTAACTTGTTTAGAAATACCAAAATTTATTGCTTTTTCACGAACTTTAATAGCATCAGGTGGAAAAGGTAAGCGAATTGTGTCATTCTTAAGAAATCCATCAGTTACTGAACTTAAATTAACTGCATTCTTTATACCAACATTCAGAGCTTCTTTTAAACCTGAAATAACTTCCTCATTTGTTAAGTCGATTTTAGAGGGAGAATTGTTGGTCGGATTTAAAATAGTTGTTGAAACGTCTTCTATGATGCTACATGAAAACAAACTGATTATAAATAAACTAGCAAGTAATTTCATTTTTAACGAATCACATTAATTAATCCTGTTCTTTCTTTCTTGTCGTCATTATCTAGGGCTTTATAAGAAGCTTTCCAAACATACGAACCTGCTTGAACTATTGATCCATTATAATAGCCATCCCATGAAGCTTTTGCATCATTTGTTTGCCAAATTACTTCTCCCCAACGGTTATAAATTTCTAAGGAGAAATTTGCAAAATCAATCCCCTCAATATAAAAAATCCAAGATTGATTGTGTTCATCATCATCAGGTGTGAATGAGTTTGGAGTGTAAAAAATAATATCAGGAACAATTTCCATTGTCAGTATTGTAGAATCAATACAACCCTCACTATCTGTTACTATCAACATGATTTCATAGTTTCCAGTTATCCCCTCTGGGTAAGATATAAATGCATTATTGCCATTACTTGTAATATTGGAAGCGCCATCACTAGACCACATATAATTTGAAATGTTACCGAAAGAAACATCATTTGTCTGAATAGTTGTTTCAAACCATGTAGCAGGATTTTTTGAAATTGTGAAACCTGCAATTGGAAGAGGTGTAACTTCAATAATATTTGGTATTTGGGAAGTATAAATACAGCCATAAATAGAGGTTACCGTTAAATCAACACCGTAAACACCAGCATATGGAAAGATTGCGGACAAAGGATTTAAATCAGTTGTGCTGTATGCGAAACCATTAGAAAAAGAATAATCCATTGTTGCAATTTCTGAGCCATTTATAGAAGTGTTTGAAAATAGAAAATCACCTGGTAAGCATTTTTTAGAATCATCAGGGACTGTAATTGGAGTAATTGGAGTTGGAAAGGTAATAGTTAAACATTCTTGTGGCGGTATTGGCGAACCGCAGAGTTCCGATAATGTTACACAATATATATTTCCAGTATTTATCGGATCAACATTAATCGTTGAGCCATTTCCAATTGGAACACCATTTTCTGTCCAGGTGAATGTGTAAGCAGTCGAACCTCCGGATCCAACTACACTTAAATCAATTGATGACTCTGAACAAATCATCGAATCTGGTGAAACAAATGTAATAACTAAGGGTGGTGGTTCATTAATAAGTACAGAAATATCATTTATGCAACCATTTGCGTCTGTAACTGTTAATATATTTTCCCCTGGAACAAGATTATTTGCCGTATTGGATACTGAAGATGAAGTATTCCAACTATAAGTATAAGGTAAGGTTCCTTGTGTTACTGTAATTGCAGCAATACCATTATTAGCAGAATTACAGGTGATATCTTGTTGGTTTGATATCACAAGATTTAAATAAGGTATCTGTGTTACATTTATAACAAGATTTTGTGAGCAGCCAGAGGCAGCTTGAATAAAACAAGTATAGGTTCCAACAGTTAATCCAGTGATTGTTTGTGTAGTTTCTCCATCTCCCCATAAATAAGTTGTTGCTTGGCTTTGTGGAGTAGAAATGGCTGTCGCAGTCCCGTCAGAACCACCTGGACAAGATACAGGAACTATTGTTGAAGTAAATACTGCTGGGTTATCACCAACTACAGCTGAAGAAGTGGAAGTGCAATTGTTACCATCAACTTGAGTTAGCGTATAAGATCCTCCAAATAAATTTATATTAGCTGCTGGATTTGCCAAAGGAATTGCAGGAGATGGAGACCAAGTGTATGTGTATGGTCCTGGAGAACCCGCCCCAGGATTTGCGGTAACACTTCCAATTCCTTGAGAGCATATATCAGTTTGTGCAACAAGTGAAACAGACGGACTTGCTTGTGTAATCCATGATGTATCTGAGATTGCATTTCCTCCTCCGCATGCAGAACGCAAAAAATACCCTGTTGTCCCTTGTAATACCTGAACTGCAGGAACTGTTAAAACTCCGTTGTTATAAGGATAAGTTACACCTGTTGTACTTGCCCACTCTATTCCAAGTGCTCCTGGCATAAAGCGAGTACCTTCATTTGTTGCTGTCCATTGTGTATTGTTTCTATTATTGACAACAATTGCCGCAGTACCTCCAATATTATGTAAACCGTGAACAGCATTTCCACTATTCCATCCTGCACAAACTGATTTATTTACAATGTGTGTTTCAATTACATTTGTTGTCTCATAAATTATTATTTGACTCGAATACAATTGTCCCGTACAACTAAACATAGGAATATTATTCCAAGAAACTGACATTCTTCTGAAAGGAGCAGTTCCATAAAGTTGATATTTTACCGTTCCACCAACTCCAGGATTAATATCTTGCCAAGGCCCCATTATAGCATTTTGAGGAACAAAACCAGCATTTGGAATTGGTGTTGTGACCCATGTTGCATTAGCATTTGGAGGAAAAGAAATGAAATTATTTGAACCTATATTAAATTGTGTGTAAGTATTTCCATAATAGCAAAAAGAAAATCCGATATTTAAAACACCTGATAAAGCATCATCTGTCAAAGTAACTTGGGCACCAGCTGTCAATGGATCTGGGGCAAAAGGAATAGTGCTAATATTATATGCAGCACCTCCACCGCCCCCCATTGAACCGCCAACATTTGCACAGTCGTTAATGGTAAAACCTTGGCCCGGACAAATAGTTGCATCTGCTCCTAAACAAAGTGTTACTTGACTATAAATTTCAAATGAATTTAAAGAGAAGACTAAAAATAAAAGTGAAATTGAATGTATCCAATTTTTCATAAGCTAATTTTTATTTTTTGTGACTTTTTATAAACGGCATATTTCGATAGAGGTTGCCTAATTATAAAATACAAGTCAAATTTACTGAAAATAAATTTATAAAAAATTAGATGTACATCATTCTTCCACATAAATTCACTTCAAAGGTTCAAAATGTAAATTTCAAACTAATAATTTAATCACTAGTTTATTACTGAGTTTTGATGAATTTTCTACCGTTCTTGATGTAAAGAGAATTAATTGAGTATGTTGCTATATCTTTAATTTCCCTACCTAATAAGTCATAGTATTTACCATTCATAAATGACGAATTTTGAGTTTGTTCAGTAAGAGATGCCGAATTACAGTCGTTAATATTTGTTCCTAAACGAACGTAATTCAAATTATTCTGGTCAACGAATGTGGCGATGTTTCCTTCACAACTAAATACCATTCGACTAACTAAGATATTTCCAAAATGGTAATCCATAGTAATTGTATCGTTAGACACGGAGTAATCTTCTGTTCCAGGAATATGATTGCCGTCTCCAGCCTCAAAGGTGTTGTATAAGGAATCACAATTTCCTGCGATACAATAATAGGTGAATCGTTCACCATTTTCAAAAATATAGAGCGTATTGTCGAAGTTTAGCATTTTCCATTTGCCTTCAATTGTGTTGTTTTGAGAGAATGTGTTAGCTGTGCTCATTAGTAGTAGAGCTCCTAATAGTAATTTTTTCATCATTTTATTTAAGTGAATTTATTGATTAACGGCCAATTTTTTAATGAGTTGCCTTATTTTAAATTTAAGTCAAATTTAATTAAAACAAAGATTTAAAATTAGATATACTTGAATCTTACTTGTAAATACACATAAAGTACAATCTAAGTGTAAATTTGACACTAATAAATTATTCAATTTTAGTGAATTGAGAATCAAAAATCTTATCTACATTTGCGACGATTAATTTTAAAAAAAATTATATATGTCTAAAAATTATCATACAGAAATCGAGCAATTTATGAACAGTGTTCGATCAAAAAATTCACACGAAACTGAGTTTCTTCAAGCAGTTCAGGAAGTAGCAGAAGCTGTAATTCCGTTTATGGAAGAACACCCAAAATATAAATCTTTCAAAATTCTTGATAGAATTGTAGAACCAGAAAGAACTATTTTGTTTAGAGTTCCTTGGTTAGACGACAAAGGAGAGATTCAAGTAAACAGAGGTTATCGAGTAGAATTTAATTCTGCTATCGGTCCATATAAAGGAGGTCTTCGCTTCCACCCTTCTGTGAATCTTTCAATTTTAAAATTCTTAGGTTTCGAACAAACATTTAAGAACTCACTAACAACTTTGCCAATGGGCGGAGGAAAAGGTGGTTCTGACTTTGACCCAAAAGGAAAGTCAGACAATGAAGTAATGAAATTTTGTCAATCTTTTATGACAGAATTATGCAGACACATCGGACCAGATACAGACGTTCCAGCAGGTGATATTGGTGTTGGCGGAAGAGAAATTGGTTATATGTTTGGTCAATATAAAAGAATACGAAACGAATTTACTGGAGTTTTAACTGGTAAAGGAAGAAACTGGGGAGGATCTTTGATTCGCCCGGAAGCAACAGGATATGGAACTGTTTATTTTGCAAAAGAAATGTTAGCAACAAAAAATGATTCATTTAAAGGAAAGATTGTTGCTGTATCTGGTTCAGGAAATGTTGCACAATACGCAACTGAAAAAGCAACGCAGTTAGGAGCTAAAGTTGTAACATTATCCGATTCAGAGGGCTACATTTACGATTCTGAAGGAATTACGGCTGAGAAATTAGCTTTTGTAATGGAATTAAAAAATGTGAAGCGTGGTAGAATTTCAGAATATGCTTCTAAATATCCATCTGCAAAATTTGTAGCTGGAAAAAGACCTTGGGAAGTAAAAGTTGATATTGCTTTACCATGTGCAACTCAAAATGAATTAAATGAAGCTGAAGCAAAAGCACTTATTTCAAATGGTGTAAAATGTGTTGCAGAAGGTGCAAATATGCCCTCAACACCTGAAGCAATTACAGCATTTCAAAATGCTAAAGTTCAATTTGCTCCTGGAAAAGCATCCAACGCTGGAGGTGTTGCAACTTCTGGTTTAGAAATGTCACAAAATTCATTGCGTCTATCTTGGACAGCGGAAGAAGTTGATTCAAAACTTCACGGAATAATGGTTTCCATTCACACTGCTTGCGTTCAATATGGAAAAGAAGCAGATGGAACTATCGATTACGTAAAAGGGGCAAATATCGCAGGATTTGTAAAAGTTGCAGATTCTATGATTGATCAAGGTTTGGTATAACTATAAATTATTTAAATAAAAAAATGCCCTGAGAAGGGCATTTTTTTTTTGAATTTTACTTGACTTCAAAAATTATTTTTAACTTTGTTTAGAATTATTCTAAATAATGAAAGAAGCACAAAATCAATCTCCTGAAGGACAACTAATACTTAATTGTAGCATATGTGATTGCTCCAAAAAGAAGAAATGTTGTAAAAAATATAAAACTAAAAATCATGCTTGCAAAAATTGTCCGAAATTTGACTAAAAAATTGTCATGAGGACTATAATCCTAGTTTTAACTTTTATTTATTTCAATTCATTTTCTCAAAATTTAGAAACCAAGGCAAAAAAAAGTCTAAATCTTCTATCACTAACAACCTCCTACTCATATTTAAATTACGAACTTTTTCATGGGATTTCATATACGCATCATTTCCCACTATTTTCTGCTTCTTTCGGATTACAGACAGCTGTTAAAACCTTGTATTCTGCTCAAAAGTTTTTTCCAGAAACTAACTGTTCTTTTGTCTACCGTTTAATCGATAAGAAAACATTTCAATTTGGACCATCACTTCAATACAACATGCGCAACCAAAAAGTAAAAGTTTGGCATCTATACAATGAACTTCTACTTGGATATAGCTTATTTTATGGGAAACGCATACAATTTTTTCATACTGCAGGAATTGGACCATTTTGGGAAACATTTAAGTCTGATAAAAATGAGATATATTCTATTAGAAGTACTAATTTCAATTTGAAAATCGGACTGAGTTATGCCTTTTAGATTGCTCTATTTTCTTGTTCTACTGCTGCTCTCATGTTCAAAAAAAGAGGATTTTTCTGAAGTCCAAGTTATTGGTCACGCAGGAATGGGACTTGAAATGCCAAATTCGATTTTTCACGATAATTCAATGGAAGCAATTGAGCTTGCGCTTGCTATTCCTGGATCAAATGGAGTTGAAATTGACGTTCAAATGGATTTAAATGGTCGTCTTTGGTTGTTTCACGATGAACTATTGAACGAAGAAACGAACGGAATAAATTGTATTTCAAGCAATACAAGTGAATACCTAAAAACTATACGATATAGTAGTTTGAAGCAAGAAAAACTCGCAGAGTTAAGTCAAATTCCTTTTCACAATTTTGAAGGTAAAAGTTTTTTTTTAGATCTTAAAACATCAAATAAATGCTCAGAAAGTAGTGTTTCTGCAGAAGATTTCAAAGCTGCCTTATTAGCGATAAATTTACCTAACAAGTGTAATGTAATTCTCTCTGATCCAAGTTGGATTCCCTTTTTCATAGATGAATTCAATGTTTATTTTGCTAGTGATGATTTTCAAAATGCAAAAATCATTCTTTCTGAAGAGCCAATGATAAAAGGGCTTATAATACGAAGTACTGCCATCAACAAACTTCAAACAAATGAAATAATAGCACAAAATAAAGAAATATACTTATTTGAAATTCGCTCTCCTAAAGGTGTAAAAAATGCACTTCAAAAAAGACCGAGCGGAATTATTTCAGATGATTTAAGAGCAGCGATTAGTGCTGTTAGCTATTAATTCTTGTTTAATTAAACATCCCTCCAGGAACCAGCATTTTCACATTTTACGCCCAGAGATTTAAAATAATTTGCAGCTTGCTCACTGCGGATACCGCTTGCACAACAAAAAATAATTGGCTCTGGCATTGTTTTTATTTCTTCAATATGATTCATCAACTCTTGAAGTGGGATATTTAATGAACCTTCAACATTTCCACTAACAAATTCTTGGGTAGTTCTAACGTCTATTATTGTCATACTTTATTCTTTTAAATCAATTAAAATCTTCTTTTCAGAAAAACTATTTTTTTGCTCTTGAGCATCTGAAAAGCGAGTAAATTTAATGAATAAAGACTATACAACTAGACATTTTTATTCGTCAACAACTCAAAACCAAATAAGATGCTTATTTTTGGTTACATAAATTTTAATTACAATGGGAAAACAAGTTACATTAGCATCCATAGAAAAAGCAATTGATATAGTAGACAATCTGGATGATGACCAATTAGAATCCTTATCTGAAAAATACGCCTTAGCACAGCAAATATTATTAGATTATGTGGCTTCAGCAGCAACTGAATATGAAAACGAAGAATTAGAAGGATTAATCATTTACTATTTCTGCCTTATTAATGAATGTTTTGCGCAAGAAGGAATAACATTTCGAGAAGTAACAAAAGCTGATATTGATGAGCTTGAAGAACCTTATTTCGATATGCTAGACCAGTATTTTGAAGAAGAAAATGAAGAAATACTCGAATCTTTTTGTGATCAACCAGAACTTGCACAATTTATGGCAATGGAAGTTTCCACTGAAGATGAAGATGGAACAGATATGTCTGAAGACACAGCGACACAATTATTCATAGTAAGCTTAGCGATGATTTCTTTAATAAATCGTTGTATTAATTAATTCTCTAAAATAAACTTCTTTCCATGTTAAAAATTGACATGCACTCCCATATTATTCCAAAAAAGATGCCCAATTGGACAGAAAAATTTGGCTATGGAAAATTCATTCATCTTGAGCATAATTTAGACAATTCTGCAAATATGATACAGGGAGGAAACTTTTTTAGACGCATAGAAGAAAATTCTTGGAACGAAAAACAGCGAATTACAGAATATGAAAAATTCAATACGCAAGTTCAAGTTGTGTGCACAATTCCAGTTTTATTTTCCTATTGGGCAAAACCAAAAGATTGCCTTGAATTATCTGAATTTTTGAATGATCACATTGCAGAATTAATTCAACACTACCCCAAAAATTACATTGGATTGGCTACTATCCCAATGCAAGATTCAGAAAGAGCAATTAAAGAATTAGAAAGAGCAAAATCAATTGGACTTGTAGGAATACAAATTGGTTCAAACATCAACGATGAAAACTTGAGCGAAGAAAAATTCTTTCCGATTTTTGAAGCCTGCGAACGCTTAGGAATGGCAGTTTTAATTCACCCTTGGCAAATGATGGGCTTTGGAAGCATGGAAAAATATTGGTTGCCTTGGTTAGTCGGAATGCCGGCAGAAACTTCCCGGGCCGCTTGCTCAATGATTTTTGGTGGAGTTTTAGAACGCTTGCCAAATCTTCGTATTTGCTTTTCACATGCTGGAGGTTCTTTTCTACCGACAATTGGAAGAATTGAACACGGATTTAATTCTAGACCAGATTTAGTAGCTGTCGATAATCCAATTAATCCTAGAGATTACATAGGTAAATTTTGGGTGGATTGCATTACCCATGATATTGAAGCATTAAAATACATCTTAGCACTTCAAGGATCTAAAAGAGTTTGCTTGGGCTCCGATTATCCTTTCCCCTTGGGAGATTTAGAAATTGGTAAATTTATCACAGAAAGTGATTTCGATCAAAAAGTAATTGAAGATATTTTTAGTAATTCTACTTTAGAATGGTTGAATTTAGACGCTAAACTTTTTGTTTAGTCTATTTCATACTTTAAACGCATTGTGATATTCGCAGTTTTTCGTTTTGATGAAGTATTAAAACTACCTCCTGATTCAAAAGCTTCAGATGAGTTTTCACCTATAATTTGAAAAACACCCATATCAGCACTTTTCATATCACCAAGACTTCCCCCTCCATTTTCCGCGATTTTTATAGCTCGATTATATGCATCTTTTGTTGCTTTCTCAATCATTGATAATTTTAATGCGGCTAATTTTGTATAATAATATTCAGGCGCCATGGAATTCAAAATAATTCATAATTCCAGCATCAATTAATTCTGAAACTTTACGCGACGTTTCCTCAATAAGATCAACATTTTTTGACTGAATCTTCATACTTTGAGTTAGCACATATCCACTAAAAACTGAACTCCTTATATTTCCGTTTTGATCATATTCATTATCAAACTCTTTTTCAATAGCAGCTGCTTCAGAAACAATATTCTTGGAGTCAATTCCCTTTTTACTTAAGTAGGCTTTCACTTTTTTTAAATCTACATTTAATTCATCATATGCCTCCTTCAAAGTGATATTCTTACGAGAAAAATTTGCACGCCAAACAATTAGATCGGAATCAAATGTTGTTTCCCCTAATCCAGTTACACTAATAGTTGGATCTGCTTTCCCTTTTGACAGGTATGAATTGCCTAAAATGTAACCTGTAATAATTACTGAAAAGGTGATTATTAAACTTTTAAAATTGGTTTTGAGAAATTCCATAGATTTTTTTTTCAATGAAGTTAGTGAAAATATTAATAATAAGCACTTTAATTATTAATTTTATATCTAAAATATGAATATGAAACTTTCCGATATCTTAGAAAATGACCCTAATTTTCGCCCCTGGGATATGGAATTATCTTCCTATTGCATGCTGATGCACCTTTCTCAATTTGCTGGTATAATCGTGCCTTTTGGTGGAATTGCATTACCAATAATTATGTGGGCAACAAATAAAGATAAGTCTTCAATTATTGATCAACACGGAAAAAATATTCTTAATTGGATGATTTCATTCTATATTTATGTTTCAATTAGCGCAATACTTATACTTCTAATTATTGGAATCTTTGCTTTAATTACTTTATGCTTAGTTGCTGTGATTTTTGCAATCATTGGTGCTGTAAAAGCAAATAATAAAGAAATGTTTAATTATCCGCTTACAATTCAATTTTTAAAATAAAATAGCTGTTTTTATTTGAAAGTAATTAGAATAAAAAAAGACCTCTATTACTAGAGGTCTCAGTTGTATTTTTAAAACTTTAATAAAATAGTTGTTTATTAAATTTCTATTCTTTTGGCATTTCTAAATACGCCGGTTAATTTTATAATTTGGCTGCTTTTTCTTTAGATGTTGTAAATTTTTTATCTAATTCGTATGCTTTCAAATACATTTCTTTAGCTTTTGCTTTATCTCCAGCTTTTGCATAATAATCTCCATAGCTGTCATTAGCGTTTGCAGATTTTGGATAGACACGCAGATATATTTCGAAATGTTGTTTTGCCTTATCCATTTGTCCATCATCCATATATTTATATCCAAGCATATTATTTACTGCGCCATTCTCAGGGAAACGATCCCAAGAAGGTAGAAGAATTTGAATTGCTTTTTTTGCATCATTTTCCGCATAGGCTAAATAAACTCTTATAAATTGATCATCAGCAGCATAAATCAAAGCCTGTTCTAAATGATATTTCGTTACTTCAGCGTCTTGTGTATTATAAGACAGAATGACATGTTTTTCAGCTAAGGTCGCATTCCCAAGTTTAGAAGCGGCTTGATTATATGACTCTGTGAATTTTTCTCGATTATCAGTCATGTAATAGTTTTGCAATTGACCTAAATGCGCCAAAGCCCAAGAACCGTCTAATGAAACCAGAGAATCGGATATTTTAAGTGCTTTATCGTTTTCAAGATTCAACATTGCATCACGCATGTCAAAATAGGCATCCTCATGAGATTTTACTGCAACGGTAGGCCAAAGGAAGTTGGAGGCCAATACCGAATGATCAGCACCCATAAAACGAATATATTTCAATTTCCCATCCTCACGTGTAACCACACATGAAAAATTTCGGTCTGTTGTAATTGCGCCTGCAACATACGACTTAGCGTTACCCATGACATTTGCATAATCACCCATCAAAAGAACATCATATATGATGGCTTGAACAGAATCTTCATAAAAACTACTCCCATTATCAATTCCTGGACCTTTATATTGAACAGGTTTATTTTTCCAGACTGGATTAAACCAATAAACAAGATTTTTGCTTAATGCTTCGTAATAACCCTTCACAGCGGCTTCATAACCAACTTGATTTTTTAGGCTGTAAGTAACAAAAGTTCTTACTTCTTTCTCTGTTATATCTTTTGCGTTTTGGCTAGATACAATAAAACTTGTCATTGTCATTAGCAGAGCTAAAGCCCAGATTATACTGTTTTTTTTCATGATTTTTTAATTTTAGTTATGATTTGAAGTAAATAATTACTTTGCGTTTTTTATAGTGGGTTCTGACCTCCACTTTTAAATGAGTTAAAACAAAAGTGCCCTAAATAAATTCTAAGATACTCAAATTTAAACTATTTTATTGATAATCAATTAATAAACTTCAATTTTTTTTAATAAACTCCCTTTATTATTTCTCCAAAAATTACAAAAACGCTAAAAATTTCCTTTTAAAGTTAGAATGAAATTCCTGCCTGGAGCAGATATGTTTGATGCAAACTGACGGTAATTTTGATCTAAGATATTTTCACAAGCAAGCTGAAAACTAATATCCTTTGTTATGGAATAGGAAACCCGAGCATTAAAAGTATACCACGATGGCATTCCTTCTGCAGTAGCATAGCTAAAGTTATCCTCGCCAATCATGTTGTAATCTTTAACACGCTTCCAAGCAGCATAATTGACATATAACTCAGTTCTTAATTTATTAACAGAAGAAATCACACTAAACTTTCCGAAAACTGGAGGAATATGATCTAAGGGGTAAGGAACTGTGTCTGTTACAATTCTTCCTTTCGTGTAATTTACGGTTCCTAAAACAGAAATGTTTTTATTTATTTGTCCAGCAAGCGCTCCTTCGATACCATAGATGTATGCTTTTCCTGCATTTACAGTCGACATTACTTGACTTAATTCACCACCATATTGAATTGAATCAGCACCTTGAAATTGGCTGTTTTGCGTAATCAAGGCATTTGACAAGTTGGTGTAATAAAAATTAATACTTGCTCTTAGTCCAGGGAGAATTTCTTTTGTTATTCCCAATTCACCATTAACGGTATATTCAACTTTTAAATTAGGATTAGGAACAACGACACTTCCGGGAACTGATTCAAAAACCTTACTTAAATCATCTACATTTGGCGCTCTAAATCCGGTAGAAAGATTAGCTGTAATTCTCCATGTTTTTGATGGAAGATAAACAAAACCAAGGTTTCCATTAAAAGCACTATTGTTTTGGTTGATGCTGTTAAATGGAAAAGGAAAATACGTTTTATCCGTAAAATTAGCATTCAAGCCAACATAGGAAAACCGAAGTCCATCGTTGAGAATAAATTTATCGGAAATTTCCCAGGTATGAGTTGCATAAATTGCAGCCGATCTCATAGAAGAGCCCGCATCAGGATATCTTGTCGATGTATCGCGAATTGTATTTGTCGCAACATTTTTAGCAAATGCAGAGGAATTAACAAGATTCAAAAAAGCTTCTGTGCCATATCTTAATTCATGCTTTTTTATCTTATTAAAGAAATCAGCGTTTATGGTAAAAATATCAAGCTTTTCAATGTTATTGGTTTCCCAAGAATCATTAAACTTTCTAACAATTCGACTTTCTTCAATTGCTTGATACGCTAAAATTACGCGAGCTTGATCAAAAAAGGTATTTTTCTTCTTAAAATCTAGCGTATAAGCAGCTAAAAATCTTTTCTGTGGACCGTAATTCCAAACAGCAAATTTGGGTTTAGAAGCACTTTCTAGGGTAAGACGATCATAACGAGGAATATCACCGGAGTTAGACAATTGAAAATTTAATTTATGGGTAATTAAATCATTTTGCTTAAACGAAAATTTCTGTAAAATATCATATTGTGTATATCCTGAACCAACCTGGACATTGGTGTCTGCATTCATAACTATTGAATCGACACCATTAAATGTTTCAGCATACCAAGTTCTAGCGCCAAAATTTCCGACAAAAGGTCTTCTCTTTGCTCCCTGGCGAAGATCACCATATTTAGAAAACGTAAAAGAACTTAAGGAACCAAAGCGCTTATTAGCAATAGAAATATCTGCATGTCCAGAGAAACCGTTCGCTGCAGAGAAATAGCGTGTAAATGCAGCTGCTTTTACCAATACAGTATCAGTGGTGCTAAATACTGGACTTTTAGTTGTAAAATTCATTACACCACCAAGCGCATCAGAACCATAGACAACAGAACCTGCACCAAAAACTACCTCAACACGATCCATAATTGCATTGTCTAATGTAACAATGTTCTGTAAGTGACCACCGCGATAAATTGCATTATTCATGCGGATACCGTCCACTACCATTAGTACTTTGTTCGTTTCAAAACCTCGAATAATTGGACTCCCGCCACCCAATTGACTTTTTTGGACCATTACATTGCCTGAATTTGCGAGAACATCAGCCATTGAACTTTGGTTTTGAGCGGCGATTTCAGAAGCCCGAAGGACTTGGATTTTTTGGGCTACATCTTTTTTCTTTTCCTCGAATTTACTAGCAGAAATAACAACCTCTTCAAAAGAATTGACATTTTGATTGATAAAAACCTTGTATTTTGAACTTTCAATTTCTTCAACTGAATAAACAATTGAAAGGAAATCTGGATGTGAAAACAAAAAATTGAGTTCCTTAAAATCTAATTGAATCTCCCCTTTTTCATTTGTTTTTCCAAACACTGCAGAATTATCAGCTTTTGAAACTATTACATTTGCGACAGGCTTGTAGGTAGCCAAGTCAATAACTTTTATTGTTTTTTGCGCATATGAAGATGCTATAGAAAATAGAACACTTATTGAAAGTAAAATTTTCACTGTTTTTAAATAATTTAAATTTATGACTTGAGAGAACATTAGAAAATATCGTGAAATCTAGATTAAATAATTATACTAAAAACATACTTTTTTTTGCAGCGTAAAGATAAAACTATTTCTAGGTTAATTCTTTGAAAATTACCTTTTAGTGCATAAAAACTTTTCTTGTTTTCGAGAAATTAGTTGAAATTTAAACTATTACTTATTGTCCTAAGAAATAAAATACACCTAAAGTTGGTGTTAAGCCATAACCAAAAGATAAAGAACCATCTTTTTCTACTATATCTTCTGGTCCATAATCAAAATACTTTGAGGTTCTATAAGTAAAAGCAAGGATATTATTTAAACTAAAATCAATCGCCCATTTTGGAGAAACAAAAAACGTTAGACCTGGGTTAATAGTAACAGTCGTTGATCTTGCAAGAATACTTCCGGCGTTAATGAAATCATTTGTCCCAAGTGGAATTCTATCAGTGCCAGTCTGAATGGAATAACCTACTCCTAGTTGCGTATGATAATAATACCATAACTTTTTACATTGTTTGATATAAAATTAATTTCGCTGTCAGATTTAGATTTACCAAACTTTTCTAAATTCTAAGACAATAATTCAACTTAGACAATAGTATTTGAAAATGAAGTAGGTTAAAAAAAAAAGTATATAAAATACAATTCTATTTTTGTTAGTCAAAAGTGATTTGATTTTTATTATAATCAATTGAAACCGTACCAAATTGAGCTAAAGCAGATTGACCTAACAATAAAGGAGCTTCCATATTGTGAACTATTGAAGCTTTAACATTATTTAGGGTTTTCTTACCAATTTTTACAGTTCTTAAATTTATTATTGTTCCTTCAGAAATACTACCATCAGCAATTTGGTATTGTTGCGTTCCTAAAATATCTTCTTGTTGAAGCGTTCCTTGTTTATATAAAAACAATGCTTCTGTTTCTGAAATAGTAATATCCGAGGCACCTGTGTCAAAGATAAAATTCATTTTTGTATCATTAATATATATTGGAATTTTATAAATACCATTTTCACTCTTCATTTTAATAATATTTGATTCATTATCTTCATCCTCTGACTGAGAACTATTGTGACTATCGCCATGTCCATTAATTTTACCAGATTTTGAACAACCATTACATCCTGATAAAAATGTAGATAACAATATTAAAATAAGATAGATTTTTTTCATTTCACATCTCCAATTTTAGGAAAAATTTGTATCAAAAAACGTTGATTATTTGCGTCTGGCATTTCTCTTCCAACACCACCCTCACCATTTCCGGATATTTGTAAATCAATTATCTCGCGATATTTAAGGGATTCAAAATTTATCCCCTTAGAACGCCAGTGATTTCTTAAAGATAATGCCCTTTCATAACTTAATTTATAATTATGATATTCGTCTCCTTTTTTTGAAGCGTAACCAGCAATAACTAAAATATAAGAAACGTTTTTTAGTTTAGAATTACTAATCTTTGTGTTATATAAATTATTAATAATACCTTTTAGTTTTAATCCTGCATTATTAATATTATCAACGGTAGTTGAATAATCAACAAGATCATTTCTATTTATACCGGATTTATTTTCAAGAAATTTAACATCAAATGAAAGTTTAAATCGTTTATATTTTTCATCATATACAAAAAGGGATTTATCTTTTTTTAAAGGTTTTAAATTTTCCTCAACTGTTTCTATTATTGCTAATTTCTCTTTCTGTAATTTTATTGTAGAACTTAATCTAACGTAAGTTAAAACGTAAAGGACTAACATAATGAAAAAGAGACTAGTCATTAAATCAGTATAACTTGGCCAAAATGAATTTTCTTGTTTACTTTTCATTTATTGTATTGTTCTTTTTAAACAAGCCATTAAATGCTTTAGAAATTATTTTAGAAGTGCTACTATTTTTTATTTGTTCTAATGAATCAGTTGCAAGCAATAATTTTTTATTCATTTCTTTTATTTCATTAGTTAAACTACCCATTTGGGAAGCATTACTAATTTTTATATCATTCAAATTATTATTTAATGATTGTAGATGACTTAAATTATCTAATTTTTTCCATTTTTCCGGATATTGATTTTCTAATAGATCCATCTCCTTATTTACCAACTTTTGAACTTCTATAATTTTATCTTGTGTAAAAATTCTCAATGAATCTAAACTTTCATCTAAAGTGTTATTTACTCTACCTACAGAATTTGTTATAAGTTGATGGCTTTCGTCCAAAGAATTATAGTGTTGTTGCAAAAATTCAATCAATATCTTATTTTGTCCAAATGATTCTAATATATGTTTACCTAATTCATTAAAATTATCAGTTCTTGAAATCATTTCGTTTACTTTATCAGCAAACATTTTTGAATTGATAACCATTTCATTCATTTGATTTAAGTACTGATTGAATTCACTGAATTTATCCGTTGACAATTGCAATTCTCTTAATACTGTAACATTAGCTTTAGCAAAGGCAGTAATATCCATCCCATCTAAAGTGGTTAGAATTTTTTCTTGAGCAATAAGGGCGTCATGATTTTTACCCATAACTGAACTTAACTGAACCACATTCGTTTTAAATTCCTCATTAAATTTATGCAGATTGTTTTGTAAAGAGAATAACGTAGAATTTATATTTTGATTTAGTAAAGGCAGTAATTCAATTTGTATGAATGTGTAGAAATCATTTTTGTAATCCTCAATAATTGCTTTAGAACCTCTAAATAGATATCCCGTAGCGTAAATAGTTAGAAAAAGACCTGTAAAACTAGCTATCATAGCAATTTTCACACCCCCTAATAATAATGAAATAGCCTCGTCGATTGCAGTGGAATTATCCGCCGATTGTGAAGCAAAATCAACTCCCGAAATTTGAAATAATCCAATAACAATACCAAAGAATGTTCCTAGTAAACCAATATAAAGAGGTAGTGAAATCGTCTGATTAATATCTTCTTCAATAACATCACAATTTCTTTCAACAACATCTTTAATAAGATGAAAGTCAGAGGCTACTCCTTTATTTCTAATTAAGTAAATATTTAAAGAATCAATGATTTTTTTAGTAATAGTATTTCCCTTCTTGCCATCTTTGCTATAGCTTATCAAATCAATTGAAATTCGAGTATCTTCTGCATATTTTTCAGGAATTAGTTTATTTCCCATTTCATCATAAACTGCCTTTTTGAGAAGTTTAGGTTCACTTTCCTTGATATGCTTAGCTAAATTGTCTAGTAATTCTTTTGGATGTAGTCTTAATTTTCTCACGCTTATAAAAGGCTTTGAAATATAAAACCTATCACTAGAAGGAAAAATATTTTTAAAAGTTTGAATTCTATTATAAGTAATGTAAAAAATATAAATTTGGATTCCTATTAATAAAAATACGCCTATTAATTCTAGTGTTTGATAGTTATTCATATCTAATTAGTGCTTTTCGTTTTATAACCCATTTATCACCTTCTAAAGAGACTATACCTTTATTTAATGTTTTTATATTTCTGGTATTATTTGAAGGATTATTGTCTTCATCGCAACCAGTTTTTATAGTTCTTTCTACCATAGAAATTATTTCATCAATTTTAACTCCTTCTGTATGTATTTCATATTCAGCCTCACTTTTATTTGGCTTGGGATAAAATCTATAAATTGTATTTTCTTTTGTAAACGACTTGTAATTATCAGAAAAATAATTTTCAACAGGAAACTTCATATAAAATACATTAGAAGTATTTGAAGTGGGAATAGGTGCTTGATTACTTGCTTGATTTACTGATACGGTAGGTTGTTGTTGAGTAACTGATGATTGTTTTTGAATTTTTTCAAGTTCCTCTTTGAAATCTAAGAACACTTTAGATTTATTTAATAAATCTTCAAAATCATTCATCGTCATTTGAGTTCTATTATTAACACTTTGATTTGAAAGAGGCGTTTGTTTTATTTCTTCAGCATCTATTTTAGGTAGTTCATTCTTCTTATAAAATATATCCTTATTATTAAATAAAATAATAAATAAAATTAATGGAAGTAGTATTCCAAGAAGAGTAAATAAATTAAAATTTGAGAAAGAAAAGAAACTTGGTTTCTCTGCAACATCACCTTGATTATTATCAGTTTGCTCAGAAGCTTCATCATCAGAATAAGAAACACTACTATTACTATTGCTACTATTACCATTTGTAGTTACACTAGTTTCGTCATTTAGGTTTGATATGTGTAAATTTATTTCGGATATTAAACCTTTTTTTAAGTCATCAAATTTGCATTCAGTTTTTTGTCTCTCTGTTAATTCTGAATTAATATTTTCAATCATTCTATCTGCAAATCCTTCCCTATTCAAATCTTTGATTTTAATTGAATTGATTTTATCTCCAAAAGATATCCTGGTTTTTGAAAAATTATTATTATTTAGTATGCTTGCAAATTCAGAATAATTCACTGGGGCCTCAATAGTATTCTTTTCAAAATTTTTTTTTAAATGAATTTTATCTTCATCTTGACCGCTATAATTTTTTACGTACTCCTCAATTATTTTAATAGTAACATAATCTTTAATTTGTTTAGCAATATTTACAGATACTTCTCCTAATTTTATAATATAAAGAGTGTCAGATTTAGAAAAATTTATTGAAAAAAGAATAAAGCTAAATAGTATAATTATTTTTCGCATTGGTTTTTAAATATTATTATCCGTAAAAATTTTAAACGCTAATTTGTTAAGAGAACCATTTAAAGCATAGAAAAATAAAGTTTCCTCAATATTAACATTAATATTATCTTGAGTCTCTTTAAGTTTTTCATCCATTCCATCTATAAGGTACGATTTTATATCTTCTTTTAAATATACCTTGTACTTTTCAAAACTACCAGGATTAATGCCAAAAGTGTTGTAGTAATTTATTTTTTCATTCCATTCGAAGAATTTATCAATAAAAACTTTAGATTCTTGAACAACAGAATCAATAATTGATGCTTCTTTTATTTTAGAATAATGCATTGAAATTTCTGGAACAACATCGTTTTCTGTTGTTCCGATAAGAACAGATTTTATAGATTGTTCAATACTATTTAACTTTTTATAATCAGTACATTCAAGGCCACCTTTACAAGTTATTTCTTTAGGATTATCATCTAATTTTAATTCGATATTATATTCAACATTTGATTCATAAATATCATTAAATATAATTGTTGTGAACTTTGCTAAATCATTTAAATTAGAACCACCAGTTATTATTTTGATTATTTTTGCACCATTACCACTAAATGTTATATATCGCGGCACCTCATATTTTTTTATGTGCATTAATTTAGAAATATGATACATCATAGATGCGTAATATAGTAGAAAAACAATTTTAAATTCTGTGTCGTCTGACAACATTTTTGAAAAAGAAATAGGCAATCTATTATCCTTGATTGTTTTATTCTCTTCAAGTGAAAAGAAGAACTCTATTAATTCTAAAGACTTTGAATTTTTAGATTTGATATCGTCATAAATATCCATTAATTTCTTTGCAAGAGTATTGCTTAAACTATCTCTTATTTCTTTTTCATATTTTAAAACAAATCCATTGGTAGCAGATGTATTACCATATCCATCACCAAATAGAGAATTTGATGCAAACCTAAAGGAAGTTAATAATGATGGCTCATTGTTTTTATATATTACTGCGTCAGAAGTTCCTCCACCAATATCAAGTAACAAAACAGGATGTGCAGATGCTGTAACACCTGCTTTTTCTTTAAAATAATAGAAAGGCGCAAGAGATTCAGACATAGAATAAAGTTTATCTGCACCATTAAAATATCTTTTATAATAAGTTTCCCAAGCTTCTTTTAAAAAATTTCTTCTGAATGAAGGCATACTTGATGGATAAAACCAAACTATTTCTGTGTTAGAAATATCACCATTATTTAAAAGCACTTTATTTCTAATCATTAACATTAATTGTTTCAAGAAAGCTTTAGTTCTTCGCTCTAACTTTTTATTTGTTTTAAAATCAGACCACTTTAAATTTGAAGTTATTTCACTATTCAATCTGTAATCTTCTTTTAAATACCAAAATGGAATATTAAAGTCAGCTAAAGCAAAACTAGATTCGTCCGCGTTGAACATACCATTATCATTAATTACAGTACGTTGAGGAAAATTATGTTGTACATTTTTACCAATAATTCTTGGTAAAAATTCTTCGTCAATTATCTGTATTAAACGACCAATTGTAAAATCATATTTGGTGTTTTGTAAAGCAGTTTCTGTACTTGCACCTGGTTCATGTAAAGTAGCATATTGAACATCATTCTCGCTAATATCAAATGGTTTTGTATCTTGGATAGTTGATTTATATTCAATATGTGTATTAGTAGTGCCAAAATCTATTGCAAATTTAAAATTATGAGCTGGTGTTGCTAATTTTTTAAATTTAGGTATAATAATTCCCGATGCATTATTGTGAGAAACCTCTATAAAATCAAAATTATCTTCGACTATAGAATAATCTGTTGTAACACCATGAGATTGAGTCTTATTACTTCTGTTTTTTGGTTGTGGTACCGATATTGATTTTTTTGGATTTATATCCTGATAGAAGTTTAAATTATATTTAAGATTTTTAGTGCTTGGAGCAACATCTCTGTCAACACACAATATTCTATAATGTGGGTTAATAACCTCCGGAACTTTAACAAAAGGATAAATGGCAATTGTCATTTGATTTTCAATAATAATACCAATATTTTCATTTTCATCAGCTTGTTGAATTCTATCTTGGAACTGATTAAAATTATAAAGTCTCGAGTATTCAATTGATTTGTTATTCTGAATTGGTATACGCAATGTCACTTTTACTCCTGATGTAGTTTGAGAAATCTCTATACATTTTTTACCATTAGCAACAGAGCCTTGTAAATCTTCTACAGAAAAAAAGTCAAAATATAGTTTTTTAATCGGCAATATATAACTATGGTCTTTTTCACCCTGCTTAATAGTGTAATTACCATCAAAAAAATTATTACTATCAATAGGATAAGGTAATTTAACTATATATGGTTCCAAAAAATCACCAATAGTTAAATATGGATATTCTATATGAGTTTGATTTGGAAGTCTTCTTAATTCCAAAGGACTTACGTCAAAGTAAGGTACGTTTTCATGATAATTATTTAACCATAAGCCACCCGCATAATTTATTTCTTCATTAAAAGGACTAATAGGAAGCACGCAAGGAGTTCTTCCTTGATAACTTTTGGAATTTGCTATATGAAATTGATTATCAGCATCGACATGAACTTCACCATAATTTTTAGCTAAAAGTTTAAAGCCTAAAATCTCAGCGTTATTAGTTTCTGATTTTATATTTATATTTACATATGAATTTGAATAGGTGTTTTCATCAAAATTTCTAATTGCTGTTTGGGTGGCTGCATCTAATTTCTGAAAAGTTAAATCTAAATAATTATTAAAATCTGGAAAATCTTCTGAAAATCCTTTGTAGGCATTTCGTAATGCAAAAATATATTTTATAAATTCTACTCCTCTATCTTTTAAAGCACAAAGATTTCTGTCAAACATTGTATCGTTTAAAAATGTTATATCAACATATGATAGATCATTTGCGGATGAAAAGAACATTGTTGCAGGCGATGTTCCTCCAATAATATTTATCAGTTCAGGTCCATTAATATAATTGAGAAGGTAGATGTGTTTTAGTTTATCAAAATTAAAAGCATTTGCGTCTTGGAAAAGAAACATTTTTAAAGTTTCTCCCAACAATTTATGCTTTGGATTTGATGAATTAAGTAATTTACCTAAATCACTATTTGCCTCAATATCTAATTTACCACCATTTAAATATATACCGGAATTCCATTCTAATATTTCAATTTTATCTTTAAAAGCCTCGTAATTAAAGAATATTTCAGCCACATCTAAACATTCCGATACCATACGATGGTAAATAGTTTGTTGATTTAAATTTTTACAGCTATTAATAAATCTAAAAGACGTTCTAATTAAATCCATCCTTGCAAATGGTGATGGTATAGACGTTATTTGCGTACTAACATTTGAACCTGCCGGATCTTCAATTGAATTAATGAAATTATCTGATAAATGACCATTAATTTGCTGCCAATGTTCTATGTTTTGAGAAGCACCATCATGTAAGCGAAAAATTTTGCTCATACTATTTTAATAAAAATTAATTAATGACTTATTTTTTCATCAAACACATCGGATGTTGCATTTGAAACTAACGCAAGAAATTTTTGAGGACTTGTTAAACTGTCGTATTTAGGTTCTAATTCTGATAATTTATTTCTGAAGTTATCTAAGCCTGAACCTTTAAAAACTTTACCAAAAAAACTTTTCTTTTCTGGAGAACCTGTTATTAGCTGATAAATATCGACCCCTTGTTTATTGGTATCAATAGCGTTAAATGATACAGATGAAACTTGCATCTCATCCAACCATTCTTTGAAATGAGAATTGTATTGTTTTAAGCTACTTTTAAAACGTGTTTCTAATGAAGCACCATTTAGTTTATTATTACCATTACTAGCCCATGCTTCTCCATTAGCATTACATAAGGATTCATAATGGTTGTCCATAAATGAACGAAAAACAGCAAATTGGAATAACGGCTTTCCTATAATATCATAAGTAGCTTTGGCTAAATCACTATATTTAATACTTGAACTTTCCCTGTTTAAACCAAACTCAAAATAAAGTGGATTTGGTGCTTTGCCATCTATAGTTGTAAGTTCGGCATCAGACAAATTCATAAAATCAATAATTGATAGAGCTGAGGCTAGTTCAATAAAGTGAGCTCTATTTTTTTGATCTACAGAACCATCAGCACCTTCTTGTTCATTAGTAATATTGTCACCTATGTAGTACAATGCATTGATAGATTTATTACCAGTGACATTTCTAGAATAATAATGTAAGGCCGCTTTAGTTTTTGCTATAAAAGTATCTGAATTGATGGTTGTTTTTTCATTTCCTTTAATACCAAAGTATGGTAATATAGAAATGGCACCAATCTGAGCATCATTTAAAAAACTATGATGTGGTAATGGATGTTGTGCATCTCTGATGTTTTTTAGTATTAAAGGAAATCCAGCTGCACCTGTACCACCAAATATTGAACTAATTATAAATACCCTGTCATTTTGTTCAAAGTTTTGTGCAAATCTTGAGAAGAAATCTGAGTTTTTGAATTTATTTAAAACTACACTACCAATATTTGGATTACCCTTAAAACCAACATCCATATCTGCCTCTAAATTTGACTTTGAAAATAATAATGATGCTAAAGATTTATTATTAGCATCTAATTCGCTAAAGCCAATAAACTCTTTGAATAACTGTTCTTTTACACCGTCTATGTCAAAAATAAAGTTTTCTGATAAAAAACCACCTTCACCTAATTCATCTAAAGAAGAAATTTTAGTATTAAAAAAAGTTGAATTATCAGAATGGGATTTCTCTCTTAAACTTTTATAAGTCTTTAAAATCTCTACTGTCCTAGTTAAATCACCATTAGCACTATCAGGATCAATAATTATTGGAATAATAGTGTCTGTGTTAGCTATTTTAACACCAGAAGCTAAAAGCATTGTTAATGATTTTACTACTCTTGAACCTGTTCCGCCAATTGCGAATAAAAATAATTTTGCCATAATTAAAAAGGTACTTTTTTATTAACTGAACTATTCCACTTAATTATTACTGATAAAAGACAGCTCCAAATTATTGAAAATATTGCTGAAGTAGCACCGAAACCGATACAGTCAGAAGTTGTAATAGATAAAGTTTTACAAACATTATCTGAAGTAAAATCATTATTGGCATAAAGAAAGGCTACTAGAAACATAATTATAGCGCCAAAAAGAACATTTAATAACCACCATAGGATTCGATTAAAAGGAATTCTATTTAAAATGCCATAATAATAATTAATAATGATAATGGAATTAATTAAAAACAATGCCAAGAAAACCATAGAATAAATAGATTGTCTTGTAAAATTTTCACATTCTAAATTTAAACCTCTGAGGTGTTCCCCTAAACCAGATGCAGTAGAATATAAATTTAATGATTCGAAAATTGAAATTAGAAACTCTGTAATAAAATCCATAAATGTTATTTTTTATTTTTAAAGTACATGAATAAAACTAATATTGATACAATAACAATAAAAATCCACCAAGGAAAACTAGATGAATTTTTATTGTCGCCAGCATTTTTATTAATAGTTATAGGTATTCTTAATTGTAAATCATCATTTCTAGCAATGTAAGCTTCTGAAAGACCCAACATTAAATATCCAAAACCAAAGGTTTCTTTTTGTTGTTGTAAATCTGAAGGATTATCATCTATATCACTACCTGTTTGAGCAACCCAATCAGGAATTGAATACTTAATACCAAAATTTAATTTTGAAGTTTGTTTTAAACTGTTTGTTTTAAATGATATAGTGTGACTATATCCATCTGAATCATCTAATTTTTCAATAGACACAACTTTAAAATTATTATCTATAAAATAATTAGATTTTTCCTTTAAGAAGTCATTCTGGAATGGCAAATCGTCTAGATTTAGATTAATTGAAAACTGAAAATCAGTTGAACCTTTCTTTTCTTCAGCATTAATAATTTTCATGTTACTTGCTGGCTTTTCAAATTCAAATGAACCAATTTTATTTTTATATGTTATGATAGATGCTGGCTTAACCTCATTATTATTTGCTAAAAGTGTATAACTTGCTTCAAAGCCAGGATATTTATCGAAATTTATTTTTGATAATAAATATTCTAAGGCAGGAGTTTCTCCGAAGATTAATGCGTAATATGGTCGATTAATAGTTTGATGTATATTAATTCCTCTACCACCATTACTTTCATTATAATAGAAACCTTTAAATTTTGAATTGAATTTAATAACAATTGTAGATAAATTTTGCATTATTATCTTCTTAGACATAAACATCTTGAGATTAGCTTGCGCTGATTTAGCACCATCTACTTGTGAATTTTTATAAGAAAGAATACAATCTGAAAAAACTACACTAATAGAATTTCTCATATCTTTTGTGCTAAAATCAATTATATCATCAATTGAAGAATCACCACCAGGGGGACACTTTGAATTTATGTTTTTTGGTGATAAATCGGTAATGAATTTAGAATAATCAGGTGTTGGATTTTTTGGGAATTGATCACAAGACCCATTGTTATTAACAAAATAAAAACCTGGATTTGGGTTAAAATAGGTTGGTATGTCACTAGTAAAACTTCTTAAAACATCTTTGAATTCAGAAGGTTGTGAGATATACCCGTTCATACTCCCTGAATTTTCGATGTAAATATTGAAATTAATCTTACCAATTGGCGTTGATTTTTTTTTCTTTTCAGTATTATTTTTATTATTTCCTATATTACCAGAAGTTCCCTTATTATTATTACAAGAGAGCAATATGAAAAAGCTTAAAAAAATAAGTATACTATATTTTATTGACTGTTTTACTATCATTTATACAACTATTTTATAAATACGAATACCTAAAATAAACCTATTTTAGAAATTAGTTGATGTAAATCTAATAAAAAAATCTAATCTAATCTAATCTAATCTAATCTAATCTAATCTAATCTAATCTAATCTAAAAAAAATGTGTTCTGTCTCAAAAATGAACGAGTTAGTAGATCTTGCATTGTTAAAAAAGAAGGTAAAAAGTGAGCGAGAAATAATTGAAATTTAAACTATTACTTATTGTCCTAAGAAATAAAATACACCTAAAGTTGGTGTTAAGCCATAACCAAAAGATAAAGAACCATCTTTTTCTACTATATCTTCTGGTCCATAATCAAAATACTTTGAGGTTCTATAAGTAAAAGCAAGGATATTATTTAAACTAAAATCAATCGCCCATTTTGGAGAAACAAAAAACGTTAGACCTGGGTTAATAGTAACAGTCGTTGATCTTGCAAGAATACTTCCGGCGTTAATGAAATCATTTGTCCCAAGTGGAATTCTATCAGTGCCAGTCTGAATGGAATAACCTACTCCAACTTGCGTGTAATAATAAATAGCACTTTTAATTTTATTGTATTTGCGAAAAGTTAAATTAGCCCCTATTCCAGAAAGCATAACATTTTCAGTTTTAGAATTATCAATACTTGAAACTTGATAGATGAACTTAGAATCGATATTTAAACCCACCCCAATAACTATTTCATCGGTAATGCAAAATCCAACTGAAGGTGAGAAATTCCACTGAGTATAACCGGGAATACTAGTAGATAATAGGCCAATGGTACTTTTTGAATCTAGGGTAATATTTGCACCCATGCTTCCACCTAAAGTTAAATAACCTTTTGAAATCTGAGCAATAGAACTTTTTGATATACAAGAAGCTATAACTGAAAGGAAAACTAATTTTAAAATTCTATTTTTCATGTCTAAAATTTATTCGTCAAAATTAACCCAAATTTATAATTTCAACAATACTAAATTCAATTAATTAGATAGAAATATACTATTTTTACAAAAAAAACCAATGAAAAAAAACAGCTCTCTTTTAATAGTATTCAATTTCATCACTATCCTAATATTTGCGCAAGAAAATGCAACAACTTGTTCAAAACAAACAAAGCAACATAATCTATTAAAAACTGCCACGCTAAATGCTTCTCAAATTGTAGAAACGGAGAAATACGATGTGCATTTTTACAGCTTAAACTTGAATATGACAAATACTTCTAGCTATTTATCAGGTACAGCTGAAATTCACGCAAAAGCAAATACAAACTTAGATTCTGCGCTTTTTGAATTGTATCCAAGTATGATAATATCTGAAGTTCGTGTTAATGGATTAGTTGTAAATTTTTCGCGACTTGGCACAGCTGTTAAAGCTCCTGTTAATTCTTCAGCAAATCAAAATTTTGTTATAGAAATTTCATATTCGGGAAATCCTCCAACAGCACAAACAAATCCCTTGGGAGGTAGTGGCATGACTGCAGGCACATCACCAAGCTGGGGAAACAAAGTAGTTTGGTCGCTTTCAGAACCTTTTTCTGCCTACGAATGGTTTCCATGCAAGCAAAGTTTGAGGGATAAAGCAGATAGTTCTTTTGTTGCAGTAACTGTTCCTGATACTTGCAAAGCAGGTTCTAACGGAGTCCTAATTAACACAGTTCCTCTCGGAAATGGATTTACACGCTATGAATGGAAAAACAAGCATGCGATTGACTATTATCTAATTTCTGTAGCTGTAGCGAAATACATAGAATATTCATTTTATGCGAATCCAGTTGGGGCTCCAAATCCTATTTTAATTCAAAATTTTATCTATGACAATCCCCAAACATTTATTTATTTTGAAGATGAGATCAATGAAACTGGAGATTTTATTGAATTATTTTATGATTTATATGGTCCCTATCCTTTCGAAGATCAAAAATATGGACATTGTATGGCGCCAATTGGAGGAGGAATGGAACATCAAACAATGACAACACAAGGATCTTTTTCAAAAGGCTTAACTGCTCACGAATTAGCGCATCAATGGTGGGGAAATAGTGTGACTTGTGCATCGTGGAGTGATATTTTTATAAACGAGGGTTTTGCTTCCTACAGTGAATATGTGATGCTTGAAAATTTATATCCCTCAGAAAAGGTGCAACACATGTTAGATGTACACGATAACGTTCTTTCGCAAACTGGCGGAAGCGTTTGGTTTTCGGATACTTTAAATGAAAATCGAATATTCAACGGTAGACTTTCCTACGATAAAGGTTCTGGAATTATTCATTCTATTCGCTATTTAATGAACAACGATAGTTTGTTTTTCGCAGGATTAAGAGAATTTCAAAACGATTTTAAAGACAGTGTTGCAAGAGGCATTGATCTCAGAAATAAAATGCAGGAAATTTCTGGAATAAATTACACACCTTTTTTCGAGCAATGGTATTTTGGCGAGGGATATCCCACCTACTCTATTCGTTGGAAACAAAGTGGACAAGACCTTTTATTAGAACTCAATCATACAGCATCAAAACCTAGCGTAACGCCAACTTTCACAAATCCAATAGATCTTCGTTTCATACGACAAGGAATGAGTGATACGCTTATTCGCTTTGATGTAGTAGCTAATTCACAGCAATTTTACATTTCAAATTTCGGTACATTGTCCTCTACAATTACTGTAGATCCACAAAATTGGATAATCAATAATATAGGAACTATTATTCAAGACAATTCCCTAGTAAACTTGACGGAAGTGAATGAAAATAATACTGCCTTAACAATTGTTCCAAATCCAAACAATGGAATTTTCACCATCGGAAATCAACAAGCAAATTGTTGGGTTAGCGTTTTCAACATGCAAGGAAAGAATATCTTAAATAAACAGCTTGCTCCAAATGAAGTTATCGATTTACAAGATTTTGGAAAAGGAACATATTTGTTAGAAATTAAAAATTCTGAAAATAGCGAAGCTAAGACCTTAAAGTTGATTTCTTTTTAGAAAGTTTATTTTACTGCAGTATTATAAAATCTCTTAACTTTGAAAAAAAATTCAACGCTATGAAACCCATTTACATTGTTTTAATCGCAATTGGCTCAATTATCCTATTTAGTTTTATGGGATATTACTCCGTTTATTCAAATGCCGTTTCCCTTCAGGAAAACGTTGACGAAAAATGGAACAATGTACAATCTGCTTACCAAAGAAGAGCTGATTTAGTACCACAATTACTAGCAACTGTTAAAGGCGCTGCTGCAAATGAAAAAGAAATCTTGCTAAAAGTAACACAAGCAAGAGCAGGAATTGTTGAAGCCAAAACACCAGGCGACTTAGAAATAATGGGGAGAAAAATCGAAACAGCGATAAATCTAGCCTATGAGGCCTACCCACAAATTAAATCAACAGAAAACTTCCAAGAATTTCAAAAACAATTAGAAGGAACAGAAAATAGAATCAACAGAGAGCGAGATTTATTTAACGAGTCAATAAAATCGTATAATACGCATATCAGAGGTTTGTTTGCAGGAATCTTTTTAAACAAGGAAGTTTTCCCTCGCAAAAAAGGTTTTTCTGCAAAAGCAGGAGCTGAAAATGCACCAGAAGTTAAATTCTAAAACCAATGCTTTCCTCAGCTGACAAGCAAGAAATTCAAGAAGCCATTCGATTAGCAGAACTGCAAACAGCAGGTGAAATTCGCGTTCACATCGATAAGAAATGCAAATCAAATCCAGTAGAAAGAGCTGTAGAAATTTTTCAGCAATTAAAGATGCATAAAACCAAAGACAGAAATGGTGTTTTAATTTACCTTTCCTTTGAAGATTCAAAGCTTGCAATAATCGGAGACGAAGGAATTAACAAATTGGTACCTCTTGATTTTTGGGAAAGTACAAAAAACACAATGATTGCTGCCTTTAAAAAGCAAGAATTTACGCAGGGAATATGTTCTGCAATATCAGAAGCTGGAAAACAACTTGCGTGTTTCTTTCCCCTCAAAGAAAATGATAAAAATGAATTGAGTAACGAAATAAGCATCGAAAAAGGATGAAATATCTTTTAAGCATTATTCTCTTATTAGCAACAATCACTTCGGTATTTGGCCAATTTCCAAAACCACTTTCACCTCCTAGACTCTACAATAATTTTTCTACTCTTAAAATTTTAAGCGATTCTGAAAAAGCAGAGATAGAAGCTATTTTAGTGAAATTTGAAGCTGAAACATCCAATGAAATTGCAGTTATTGTTGTTGATGATTTAAATGATTTGGAACCATGGGAATACGCCACTGAAATTGGAGAAAAATGGGGAGTTGGGAAAGCAGAGGAAGACAACGGAATAATTCTCCTTATAAAACCTACTGAAAAAACAAGTCGAAGAGAAGTTTTTATAGCTGTGGGTAGAGGATTGGAATCAGTTGTTCCTGATTTAACAGCAAATGAAATTGTTCAAAATGAACTCCTCCCTAATTTTAAAAATCAAGCATATTTTGAAGGTGTTAAGCAAGCTGTAAAAGTCCTTTCTGAATTATCAAAAGGCGAATACAGCCACAATAAATACAGCAAGAAAAATAAAAAAGGGGATTTTTTATCGGGAATTTTCACAGTTTTATTTATTTTAATCTTGGTTATCCTTTTTATAAAAAGAGGAGGTGGTGGAACGACCATTGGTGCAGCAGGGTTTATCGGTGGATTTGGTCGTGGTTTTGGTGGTGGTTCTGGTGGAGGTTTTGGTGGATTTGGCGGAGGTAGTTTTGGTGGAGGTGGTTCTGGCGGAAGCTGGTAATAAGTAATTAGAATAAATAAACAGCTATTTTTAAACTCAAAGATTTACAGCATGATTAAAATTATTATTTCAAGTACATTTCTCTTATGTTGCATGAGTTTAAGTGCTCAAAAACGCAGTACAATTGCTTTCTATAACGTTGAGAATTTGTTCGACACAATAGATGGTACAAATGACGATGCTGAATTTCTTCCATCTTCTAAAAATGCCTGGAATAGTATTCGCTACATGGAAAAACTAAAGCACATTCGAGAAGTTTTAAACACTGCAGAAAAACCACTTATTGCAGGATTTTGCGAAATCGAAAATGCTGAAGTTGTTCGAGATATTTATATGAATCAAAAGGATTTTAAGTCCTATGCTTTGGTGCATCATGATAGTAAAGATGCGCGTGGAATTGATGTTGCGATGATTTACGACAAGTCTAAATTAACTTTAGTATCTGATGGAATTATTCGCTTTGTCCTCCCTGGCGACTCTCTACCAAGTTCTCGGGATATTTTATGGGCAAAATTTAAACACAAGAAAGAAATGCTCTTTGTCATGGTCAATCATTGGCCAAGCAGGCGCTCAGGAACCGATGTAAGCGAAGCAAAAAGAGTGAAAGCCGCAGAATGTGCAGATCGCTTTATCGATTCATTAATGAAGCAGGATCAAAATGTTAAAATAATCTTTATGGGCGACTTAAACGATTATCCAAGTGATAAAGCACCAAAAATAATCGAAAGTAAATTAACACCTATGATTCTTAAGTCCTCGGGAGAATTTGGAGGCACTTACAACTATCAAGGGAAATGGGAAATAATGGATCATATTTTTGTTTCTACAGGATTAAGTACTGGGAAAATAAAGGTTGTTCCAAGTTCAGGAAAAATCTACTCGCCAGCATTTTTATTAGATAAATACAAAGGGAATATTGTTCCTTTTAGAACATATGGTGGTGCAAATTACTTAGGAGGATACAGCGATCATCTGCCAGTATCAATCAGTATTTCTCTATAATAATTATACTTTAAAATTCCAAGAATGGATATCTTCTGCCTTTCCGGTTTTAATATCGCTGAGGTAATTCTTTATTTTATTAGATAAAGTTCTTCCTTCTAAAGGTGGCAACTCTAAACGCTCATCACGGAAACCAATTATTAAGATTTGAGCAATAGTTGCAGCAGTTCCAGCTCCAAAAGCATCTTCTAAAGTTCCATTTCTTGCTGCAGTAATAATTTCTTCAACAGTAATCTTTCGTTCTTCAATTTCTACACCCCAACTTCTTGCAATGTCAAAAACTGTTTTTTTCGTTACACCGCGTAAAATCGTATCAGCATCTTCGGAAGGTGAAATCAACTTACCACCAATCTGAAAAACAATATTCATGGTTCCTGATTCTTCAATGTATTTGTGTTCTGCGGCATCTGTCCAAATTAATTGGTGAAACCCTTGCAACTGACATTGCTTTGCAGGATACAAAGAAGCACCGTAATTTCCGGCGGCTTTTGCTCTACCTACTCCACCAATTGCAGCTCTTGTGTAATATTCCTCAATTTTAACACGAACGGGCTCAGAATAGTAAACTCCAACAGGAGCAGTAATTACCATGAACTTATAAGTTTCGGAAGGCTTAATTCCAACACCTTCATCCGTGGCAAATAAAAAGGGACGAATATAAAGTGAATAACCTTCATTGCTTGGAACCCAATCTTGATCTACTTCTACCAATTTTCTGATGGCTTCAAGGAAAATATCTTCTGGAACTGCAGGCATACACATGCGTTCTGCTGATTCCGCAAATCGTTTTGCATTCATTTGTGGACGAAAAATATTAATCTCATTGGATTCAGTTCGGTAAGCTTTGAGTCCCTCGAATATTGATTGACCATAATGCAAAGCTGAAAGTGCAGGATGCATTGGAATTGGAGCAAAAGGAACAATCTTCCCTTCTCCCCATTCGCCATTTTCATATTCCATAATGAACATGTGATCTGAAAGAATCTTTCCGAAAGCTAAATTATCAAAATCAACTTGCGATATTGTGGAATTCTTTGTTTTTTCTACAGAAAATGAAATTGTGCTCACGGACATAGTTAAAAAATTGATTGCGAATATACTATTTCTAATTAAGCTTTCAAACTAATTTTTATTGCTTTTTGTTTTCCTTAACTTTACCAAATTAAGAAAAAAAATTGAAGCAAAGCCGAGAAATATTATTAAAGTATTGGAACTATGATTCTTTCCGTCCGCAACAAGAAGAAATTGTGGATGATGCAATCAATGGATCTGATGTACTTGCTCTTTTACCAACAGGAGGCGGAAAATCAATTTGTTTCCAAGTTCCTGGTATTGCCCGCGAAGGAATTACCCTTGTTATTTCTCCTTTAATTGCCTTAATGCAAGATCAAGTGGCAAATCTTCAGAAAATAGGAATTCGCGCAAAAGCTCTTACAAGCGGCATGTCGTATCGAGAAATAGACATATTACTTGACAATACTCGTTTTGGTGGTGTCGACTTTTTATATACCTCTCCAGAGCGCATTCAATCCTCTTTGTTTATAGAACGATTCAAAAGTATGAAAGTTGGATTAATCGTAGTTGACGAAGCGCATTGTATTTCAGAATGGGGACATGATTTCCGACCATCTTTCATGAAAATAAAGAATTTACGCGAATATCATCCGAATACGCCAATTCTTGCCTTAACTGCTACTGCAACAGAAAAAGTCAGAAAAGACATTATAGAACAGCTAGCACTAAAAAAGGCTATAATTCACGAAGCTTCATTTGAAAGAAAAAATGTCAGTTACGAAATTTTAAAAACCGAGAATAAAATTGCTCGCATGATTGACTTTTGCAAAGCGAATTCAGCAACTGGAATAATCTACTGTCAAACGCGAAAAAGCGTCAAAGAAATTGCACGAATTTTATTGGCTAATTCAATCTCTTCAGGTTTTTACCATGGTGGACTCGAAAACAATGAACGTCAAAAAATGCTCCAAAGTTGGTTGAAAGAAGATATTAAAATCATGGTGGCAACAAATGCATTTGGAATGGGAATAGACAAGCCAAATGTACGCTTTGTCTTGCATTACGAACTTCCACAATCCTTAGAAGCTTACTTCCAGGAAGCAGGTCGCTGCGGTAGAGATGGTGAATTAGCGCGAGCTATTGCTTTTGTTGAGCCCAATGATACAAAAGAGTTAATGCAAAATGTCGTACAAAAATTCCCAGAGAAAGAAGTTGTTTTTAATACCTACAAAGTCTTGTGTAATTATTTAAATGTAGCATTCGGTTCAGGAAAAGACGAAACCTATCCCATCGATTTAAAAAGTATGTGTGAAACTTTTAAATTGGATTACGCACAGACATATAATTCATTAAAAATTCTTGAATTAAACGAAAATATTCAATTTTCAGAAGGGTTTTTCCATCCAACAAAAGTCAAGTTTCTCGTTGACCATGCAGAATTGTATAATTTTCAAGTTAAGCACGAAAAATACCGAGCACTAACAACCTTATTGACACGCTCATATTTAGGAATTTTTGACATTAAGCAGAATATTTTCGAAGCAGAAATAGCAAAAAGAATTGGTATTTCTGAGTCTGAATTAAAGAACTATCTTGAAGCATTAAAGCTGAATGAAATAATCGACGTAAATTTTAGAAGCAGTCTTCCAACCGTAACTTTTATTCAAGAACGAGTAAACGATCTTAATTTTGAACTCGCTGCAACAATTTACCACGACCGAAAGAAAAATGCAGTAAACAGAGTTGAAAAAGTTATAGGATTAGTAGAAAGTGAAGCATGTAGAGCAAAGCAAATAATCAACTACTTCGGTCAAGAAACAAGTAATTGCGGAATCTGTGATTGGTGTAAAAAAAATGAGTCTAAGGTTAAATTAAGTGAGAAATCTTTACAGGAATTCCTAAGAGAAGAAAGAACAATTGGCATTTGCGCTGAATATTTTTCTTGTTCGGAGAATGAAATAAATACCCTCCTTCGCCCCTTACTTATTAAAGAAAAAATTATCTTTAATAATGGAAAATATTATCTTCGGTAAATGAAGCAAGCTTTGGAAGAAACGACCTTAATTTTACCTCCTTTTTATAAGCAATCATTCTCCTATTTATTCTTTTTTTATTCCTTTGGAATTCTTTCCTATCTTAACTTTCCTGACTATAATCTCACACCGTTTATTCTTTTTATATTTCCAATCTTTCTTGTAAATTGGGCAGCAAAGAATAAGCACCTCGAGCGAACAACATTCATCTTACTTCTAGCTATTTCTTTTGTACTAATTGGAAATACGAGTATGGGAGAATTTCAAAAAAGTAATTTATCTGAGCAAGCAATTTCTAATTCCGAAGTTTTTGAAGCTAAAATAATTGAATTCCAAAAAAAAGAACAAGGTTGGTCAAAAGGAATAGCAAGTATTACATCCTTTCCAAAAACTGGGGAAGCACTTAAAAACCCAATTAAAATACTGTTTTTTACAGACGAAAAATTTAAAGGGGAAATTGACGACATACTTTTAGTTAATTCAAGTCTTTCGAGAATTGAGAATAAAAATAATCCTGGAGAATTTGACATGAAGCGTTATTGGCAAACGAAAGGAATTCAACACATTTCTTTTATCCAATTTGAAAATTACCAGTTAGTCGACAAACAAAAAGCCAGTTATTTTCAACAATTTATTCGTGGAATTCAAAAAACCTTTAATGCTATATTGGAAAAGCACCTTCAAGATGGAGAACTTTCGATTGCCAAAGCACTAATCTTAGGAGATAAATCCCTTTTAGATAGTGAAACCCGAAATTCTTTTACCGCTACCGGAGCAATGCATGTTTTAGCTGTTTCTGGACTTCACATTGGACTAATTTTACAACTACTTTTAGGTGTTGCAAAACTATTTTCAAGACTCATTTCAAAGAAAATAGCAGTGATTGCAATTGTTTTACTCCTTTGGATTTATGCTTTAATAACTGGATTTTCACCAAGCGTTATACGAGCGGTTTTTATGTTTTCAGTATTAGCTCTTTCACAACTTAGCGGCAGGACATACAATCCAATAAACACCTTATTTTTTACAGCTTTTGTGATTCTTTTATTTCAACCACTTTATTTGTTTGATGTGGGCTTTCAATTGTCGTATTTAGCAATGCTTGGAATATTTCTTTTTTACAAGAAAATTGAAAGTTGGTTTCCCACAAAAAATAAAATACTGCGTTATTTTTGGCAAGGAACTGCAATTGGTTTAGCTGCACAAGCCATGACAACCCCGCTAACATTGTATTACTTCCATCAATTTCCAAATTATTTCATACTCAGCAATCTTGGCCTCATGCTTTTTTCTGGAATAATACTTGGCTTAGGTGTCTTTTTATTTTTACTAAATTTTATTCCCTTTATTGGACAATTAAACGGCTTGCTTCTATTTATTTCTATTTGGTTGATGTTTGGTTTTATTCAATGGGTGGAGAAACTACCTGGTTCCGTTGCTTACGGATTTACCGTTCCTTTTTCAATGGTGCTAATTTTAAGTGTATGCATTTACTTCTTATTAAAAATACAAATCACTAAAAAGACTTGGTTAGCCTTTGGATTTCTTTTTTTTCTGGCACTATCAAACCTTATTTATACAAGATGGGATAATTTAAACAGTAAACACGTGTGTATCTTTAACAACAATGATTTAGTTTTTACCCTAAAAAAAGGGGCGCAAATAGTTTGTTTTTACGATTCTGAAGTAAATGAAAAGCATAAATTAGAATTTATGTTGGCGTCTTATCTAAAATGCTATCCTGGAGAAATTAACTATATTTCCATCAACAAAAAAAACATAAGTACTCAATTTGGTACTGATAAAATCAAACTAACAAAAACAGCAAGCGGGAAATTATTAGAAATAAACGGTCGGAAAATCCCTTTTATTTATTCTAATGAAACAATTTTCTCAGAAAAAAATAGCATTAAAATGCCGTGGATTGAAGGAGAAAGAAGTTTAAAAAATGGGAGTATTTTATTTGATTTATAACTAGAAAAAATTAGTTCACTTTTTCTTTCTAAAATCAATATTATAGCTTGTTGACAGCCAAAGTGTATGATTGCGCTCCACTTTAATTCCATCAGTTTTAAAAACCATTTGATTTAAATAACCTAGTTGAATATTAAAATTTGGATTAAACCTCCAACCCAAAGCTGAGATAAATCTATTTTGATCTAAAATATTTTTTGAAATTCCTTTTCCAAAACCTAAGAATACCTCATTATTTACATTCAAGAAAAGAGTATTATTAGCCATTTCTTTTCGGCTCAAGGGAACATTCATCATCATTCGATACCTTACTCGATTTCGATAATCATCTTTTCCTTGAATAAATTCTCCTAAAGAATTACTCCAATTATCAATCAATCGTTGTTCCATTCGATAGCGATGCTGCATATCAAAACGACCATATTTAGCCTTTAAATTGACCTGTTCCCAAATACGATTTTCAGTGATTTCGTGACTGATGGGTTGATCACCATATTTATAACTTAAAATGGAAGCATAACCAGCAGTAAAAGAAATAGTTGAATTATAGTGGTAATCTAAACCAACACGAAGTAAAGATTGTTGCCAGTCATTAAAAAAATCTGCTCTTCGCCATTGGTACTCTGTATGAATTCCAAATTTCTCACTTATTTTATGATTTCCGGTATACAAAACCCACGCATTGTTTTGATTTGAAATCAATTTTTGAGAAAAACTCCCTCCTACTAAAAATAGAAGGGTGAATAGAGATATAATCAACTTTTTCACAGTATTTCTTCTTTCTTAATAAAGAATTTACGGAACAAAAAATAATATACTAAGCTTCCAATAAGTATTCCAAATGAAGCTCCTGCGGCAACATCACTTAGATAATGAACACCTAAATAAATTCTACTAAAAACAACTACTACACCAACAGTAAATAAAAGAAGTAAAAGCCAATTTTTTCTCTTATAAAAAAGTGGAAAGAGAAAGGAAAGCATACCAAAATAATTTGCGCTGTGTGACGAAATAAATCCGTATTCACCACCTCTATAAAAGGTTCCGTCAGCTTGTTTATAATAATGTAAATAATCTTCTATCAATGGATTATGAGAAGGTCTTAGGCGCTGAAAAACTTCTTTAAATAAATGAACAGATAAAAAGTCTGTTAAAAAAATTGTGAGCACCAAGAAAATGATTAGTCCAAAGAAAACCTTTGGAGAATACTCTTTAAAAAGAAAATAAATTACCAATAAATAGAGCGGTAGAAGTGAGTAAGTTTGAGAAAAAAACCACATTACTTCATCCATTGTTTGAGAATGAAAGCCATTCACAAAAAGAACGAAATCACGGTCCAAGGTTTCAAGCCAATTCATCATTGTTCAAATGTTTCCAAATCAAATCTTTTAATTCTGTTATTCCTTTTTGAGCAACAGAAGAAATAAAGATATAGGGGATTTTTGGAAGGTCTTTTTTTAATGCTGCTGTTAATTCCTCATCGAGCATATCAGATTTTGTTATCGCCAGCAAGCGTTCTTTATGTACTAATTCTGGATTAAATTGTTTTAACTCATTCAAAAGAATGTTAAACTCTTTCTTAATGTCATCACTATCTGCAGGAATCATAAAGAGTAAAAGTGAATTTCTTTCAATATGGCGTAAGAAACGTAATCCAAGTCCTTTTCCTGTATGAGCACCTTCAATAATTCCTGGAATATCTGCCATAACAAAAGAACGGTGATCGCGATAGGATACAATTCCTAAATTCGGCCGAATTGTCGTAAATGGATAAGCGCCAATTTCTGGTTTTGCAGCAGAGATAACTGACAATAAGGTGCTTTTTCCAGCATTTGGAAAACCAACTAATCCAACATCTGCTAAAATTTTTAGCTCTAATATTTTCCAACCTTCTCGAGCGTCTTCGCCAGGTTGAGCATATCTCGGAGCTTGATTTGTTGGCGATTTAAATTGATTGTTTCCCCAACCTCCTCGGCCTCCTGGCTGTATGATTCGCTCCTCGCCTTCTTCAGTTATTTCAAACTCTATTTCATTGGTTTCAGCATCTCGAGCAAGCGTTCCAAGTGGAACATCAATATAAACATCCGATCCTTGAGAACCTGTTTTTAAATTCCCTGCTCCGTGCGCTCCATGCTCCGCTTTGATGTGTTTTTTGAATTTTAAATGGAGTAAAGTCCACAATTGCTTATTTCCACGTAAAATAATATGTCCTCCACGACCTCCATCTCCTCCATCTGGACCGCCTTTTGGAATGTATTTTTCACGTCTAAAATGCGTAGATCCAGCACCACCTTTTCCAGATGCACAATGAATTTTTACGTAGTCGACAAAATTATCTGAAGCCATCTTAGGCTAATTTAGTGTCAATGGCAGAAAACAAACGAGTTGTTATTTCGTCAATTGTTCCAAGACCATTTATGGAAATGAATTTGTTTTGATTTTGATAAAATGTTTTTACGGGAGCTGTTTCCTTGTTGTATACTGAAATTCTATTTTCAATAATACTGATATCACCGTCATCTGCTCTACCACTTGTAGTTGCTCTATTTAACAAGCGTCTTTTTAACTCCTCTTCTTCAACTTCCAAAGCAGCCATCATTGTTATAGATGTTTTAAAGCTTGTTAATACTTCATCAAGTGCAGCTGCCTGAGTATTTGTCCTTGGAAAACCATCAAAAATAAACCCAGAAACTTCTTGTTTTTTGGTTAATTCAGAACGCAGCATTTCAATTGTCACAGAATCAGGCACCAACAAGCCCTGATCCATATAACTTTTTGCCAAAACTCCTAGTTCACTCTGCATTTTTATATTTGCACGAAAAATATCACCGGTAGATAAATGCACCAGATTATATTTTTCAATTAAACGCTCAGATTGTGTTCCTTTCCCTGCTCCTGGAGGTCCAAACAATACAATATTCAACATATTATTCTTCTTTTAATTGATATATTTCATTTAAATTCCTTCCCAATTCATCATAATCTAGGCCATAACCTACAACAAATTTATTCGGGATTTCAAATCCAATATACTTGGGTAGCTGTTTCCCTAAAAACGCTTCCGGTTTAAAAAGTAGTGTGCAAACTTCAACTGAAGCTGGATTTTCACTTTTCAACAAGGAAATTACTTTATCGATTGTAATGCCTGTATCCACAATATCCTCTAAAATAACAACATGCTTGCCCTTTAAATCTGTATTTAATCCAATTAATTCATCTACGCGACCACTCGATTGAGCACCAATATAAGAACTAACTTTTACAAATGATATTTGGATATTACCAGGGATTTCCTTTAATAAATCAGAGGCAAACATAAAAGCACCATTCAAAATAGCGATAAATAAGATTTCTTCTCCAAGATAATCTTTCTGAATTTCGGAAGACAGATTTTTAACCTTGTGTGCTATTTCATCCTTAGAAATAAAAGGACAAAAAACCTTATCGTGAATTTGGCGATCTAATTGCATTATGATTTTGCAAATTTACAATTTAAAGCCGGAAATGTAAAATTTTAGTAGTTTCCTTTGTAAGAAGTTCACTTCCCTTATCTTTGTTGCATGATTTCAAAATGGTATGGTAAAGATTTGCGCTTAGGAGTTCTTGGTGGCGGGCAACTCGGAAGAATGCTCATACAAGCAGCAAACGATTTGAATATTCATATACATTGCCTTGATCCAGATCCAAATGCACCCTGTTCAGAAATAGCACATTCTTTTTCGTGTGGAAGTCTAACAGATTTTAATACAGTTCTTAATTTCGGAAGTGATAAACATCTAATTACTGTTGAAATTGAAAATGTAAACGTTGAAGCACTTATAGAATTAGAAAAAAAAGGAGTTAAAGTATTTCCTCAACCAAATGTACTTAAATTAATACAAGACAAAGGTTTACAAAAAGAATTTTACCTAAAAAACAATATTCCTACAGCAGCATTTGAACTAATTTCATCCAAAGCTGAATTACTTTTAAAAACCGATTTCCCCTTCGTTCATAAACTTCGAACAGGTGGTTATGATGGAAAAGGAGTGAAAATTATCTCGAATTTATCTGAAGCAGAGCAATCATTTGACGCACCTTCTGTTATTGAAGAAAAAATCGACTTCCAAAAAGAATTATCTGTCTTGGTAGCAAGAAATGAAAAGGGAGAAATTAAAACTTTTCCACTAGTTGAATGTGAATTTAATCCAGAAGCAAATCTTGTTGAATTCTTGTTTTCACCAGCAGATGTAAGCCCTGAAATTGAGCTAAAAGCGAAAGAAATTGCAAGTAAACTTATAGAAAAACTCAACATGGTTGGCTTGTTAGCAGTTGAACTTTTCCTGACAAAATCAAATGAATTACTTGTAAATGAAATTGCCCCAAGACCTCACAACAGCGGTCACCACACAATTGAATGTTGTTCAACTTCCCAATTCTCTCAACACTTACGAGCTATCTTAAATCTACCACTTGGCGATACTTCCTTAATTCAAGCTGGAGCAATGATAAATCTTGTAGGCGAAAAAGAATTCAATGGACCTGTTATTTACGATGGTTTAGAAAATCTTTTGTCGATTCCCGGCGTTTTTCCGCATCTCTACGGAAAAGAAATAAGCAAGCCTTTCCGAAAAATGGGACACATTACCATCACCGGAAAGAACATAGATGAATTGAGGGCTAAAAGAGATAAAATCAAAGGATTGATTCGCGTAATTAGCCGCTAGTTTAACTGTAAAACCATTGTTAAAGTCATAATGCTGAGAAAAGCATGAAGAAAGAACAAATATGTAAACTCAGTTTGCACTTTCTTAAAAAATAGATAACAAGCGAATACAGGAATTGTAAAAAATGATAAAAGACTTGTGCTTTCAAAGAAAACAGAAAAACTTAGTGCAATAAAAAGTAGTGTAAGTACCCAACTCACTGTTTTATCTTGTTTTAATTTCCATAGAATAAAAAATAAAGCCAAGAAAAAAGTACTAAATATCAATATAACATCTAGGAAAATTCCTGAGTTAAGTTGCTCTAAATCTTGGTCCTTATAGATTAATGCCAAGAAGAATTGACTAGAAATAACTTTAAAAATCAATGCTAATAAATAGAAATGGAAATATAGATTCTTTTTTTTAAATATGATTTTTCTATTCCAGTATATAAATTGAAAAGAAATAAGAAGAAGAATGGCATCAAAAAGAGGAAAGGGAAAAAGAAATACTCCAGACTCTAAAAATTGAGTTAGTGCATAAACTAAAAGGGTTAATATTACAATGAAAACCGTTCTTTTTTCCCGTGACATCTACTTCCCTAAAACTTCATAGATATAATCAAAAGTAGAAAGAATAACAGGTTCTCCATCTACAACCGCGATATTATGCTCAAAATGTGCACTTGGCTGTCCGTCTGCCGTTACGATAGTCCACTTGTCATCTAAGGTTTTAACTTTTTCTGTCCCCATGTTTATCATTGGCTCAATTGCAAGAGTTAAACCGTTCTGAATTTGCTTTCCACGACCTCTTCTACCATAATTTGGAACTTGAGGCTCCTCGTGAAGTTGTTTTCCTAATCCATGCCCCACTAAATCACGCACAACACCATAAGAATGCTTCTCTGCATGCGTTTGAATTGCCCAACCAATATCTTCAATTCGATTGGATGTGGTGCATTGTTGTATCCCCAAATACAAGCATTCTTTTGTAATCTGCAATAATTTCTTCACCTCCGCGGAAACCTCTCCAATTTCAAAAGTATAAGCATGATCTCCGTAATAACCTTTATAAAGCGATCCGCAATCAACAGAAACGATATCGCCATCTTTAAAGGGAATATCGGTTGGCAAACCATGAACAACTTGTTCGTTAATTGATATTAGTAAAGTACTGGGACAACCATACAAGCCTAAAAATCCTGGAAGTGCATCTTGAGAACGAATGTATGCTTCAGCCATTTTATCCAATTCACGAGGCGTTGTTCCGGGCTTCATAAACTTGGCAACCAAACCTAGCGTACGACTTACAATTTGTGCAGCCTCCCGCATGATTTCAATTTCTGCAGCAGTTTTATAACGAATCATTGATTTATTTAATAAAGACATCGACAAAGTTAAGGAAATTAATAGAAAGCTAGAAAATACAAGCTACTGTTAGACAAAATATTTTCAATCAAATTAAGCTAATTTTAGTAAATTTGAGCGAGAAAACACCATGTCACAAAAGATAAAGCCTTTTTATAGTCTAAATATTTCACAGTGTTAAAAATATTGGAATTTCGCGCTAGAACTCCACGATGGGTAATTGTTGTATTGGACCTTTTCATTTCTCTCTTCGCATTAACACTTGCTTACTTGATTCGCTTTGATTTAAAAGCAGATGCTAATACCATTGAAAATGAGTGGAATGTTTTATCAAAATCACTTTTTCTATTTTTCGCATTGAAATTTATTGTTTTTTATCTATTTAAGATACATAAAGGACTCGTTAGGCACACATCAATAGAAGATTTAAAAAGAATTTTCTATGCCCTCACCACTTGTTCCTTACTATTCTTGATTTTTGGCATCATTCGATATACGTATTTCGACGGGTCATTTTTATTCCCAATGTCAGTATTAATTGTTGAATATATTTCAAGTTTATTAATCTTAGTTGGTAGTCGTTTTCTAGTAAAATTATTCTACCTCGAAACGATAAAAAATAAAGAAAAAATTGAAAACATCTTGATTTATGGTGCTGGAATTTCCGCATTAATCACAAAGAAAACAATCGAAAACGACCCAAGAAACAATCAAAAAATAATAGGTTTTATTGATGATAATCTCAAATTAGCAGGCACAAGAATCGAGGGAATTCAGGTTTATGCCTCTTCAGAATTATCAAATTTACTTTCCGAATTTCAGGTTAAAACAGTGATAATTGCAATTCAAAATCCTAAGCTATTAAACCAAAAAAAAATAATTGATACTTGCATAAATCTAAACATTCAAATTCAAAAAGTACCGAACCCAAAAAGCTGGATAAATGGCGAATTTAGCACCAAACAATTAACGAAAATAAAAATTGAAGACCTACTAGGAAGGAATTCAATTCTATTAGAAAAAGACAAAGTTGAAAAGGAATTAGAGCAAAAAATTATTTTAATAACAGGAGCTGCCGGTTCAATTGGTTCTGGAATTACTGAACAAATTGCTTTGTTTAATCCTAAATTACTTATTTTACTTGATCAAGCAGAATCACCGCTTTTTGATCTACAATTTACTTTACTAAATGATTTCCCTGAACTGAAATTCGAACTTGTGATTGGAGATGTGTGTAACGAAATACGCATGCAAAATCTTTTTAAAACGTTTAAACCTCAACTTGTATTTCATGCTGCAGCATATAAACATGTTCCAATGATGGAAATGAATCCATCCGAGGCTGTTGCAACAAACATTCTAGGAACAAAAATTATTGCAGATCTTTCTGACAGCTTCAAAGTGGAAAAATTTGTGATGATCTCAACAGACAAAGCTGTTAATCCAACAAATGTAATGGGTGCATCAAAGCGTATTGCTGAAATGTATGTAGAAAATAAAAACAAAGAATCTGAAACAAACTATATTACCACCAGATTCGGAAATGTCCTTGGATCTAATGGGTCTGTAATTCCTCTTTTTCAAAAACAAATAGAAAAAGGTGGACCAATTACAATAACAGATGAACGAATCACACGTTACTTCATGACTATATCTGAAGCATGTCAATTGGTTTTAGAAGCTGGGGCAATGGGGAAAGGCGGAGAAATATTTATTTTTGAAATGGGTGAAAGCGTAAAAATAATTGAGCTCGCAAAAAAAATGATTGCCCTCAGTGGACTTGAATTAGGTCGAGATATCGATATTAAGATTATAGGATTAAGACCAGGCGAAAAATTATATGAAGAATTACTAGCTAATGAAGAAAATACGCTTCCAACGCATCATTCTAAAATTCTGATTGCGAAAAATAGACCTACTACATCTGAACAAATAATTTATATTGAAGAACTAATAACACTAATACCACTTCAAGACAATCAAAAAATTGTAAAAAAAATGAAGGAAGTTGTTTTAGAATATATTAGTAACAATTCGATATACGAGACGTTAGATTAAAATATTTAAAAAAACTTCTAAATGAGAACTTCAATTATATTGATTTTTATGTCATTAGGTTTGATTTGTATGGCTCAAAAAAAACCATGTTATCAAGAAAAAAAAATCTGTGATAACAATAAAATTGCTAATTGCAATAATCTAGTTCTATTTGACGAAGATACAGACACCTATTATGCCAAAAAAGATTCTAGACTCATCTATTCAGGTGATTGCGTAACGTGTTATAGAAATGGACAATTAAAATCACAAATATCTATTGTAAATGGGAAACAAGATAGTGTAGGAAAAGAATACTATGAGTCTGGTTGTTTACAATCTGAGATGTTCTATGTAGGGGGAAAACTTGATGGAGAAATTATTTTCTATTTTGATAGCACAAATAATAAAGCTCAGTCAGAATTTTTTAAAAGTGGAATAAGAAATGGTATAAAGATAACGTTTGAAAATAATTCCTCAAATGATACAATTTCATACATAAATTATAAAAACAATCTGTTAGATGGAGTCAAGAAAGAATTTTACCCAAATAATAAACCCCACCGTATTGCTGAATATTCAATTGGCTTGCAAAATGGTAGTAGAAAAACATATAGTAATAGTGGTAAATTAGAATTAGAAATATTTTTTAAAAATGGAAAGAAACATGGTGCTTGGCACTATTATTTTGACTCTGGCTTGGAAGCAAAACTTGAAAACTGGTCTGAGGGTGAAAAGAATGGTGAATTTAAAGAACTTGACGAAAAAGGTTTGATTCTTACTCAAGAATTTTACAAGAAAAATATTCCCATTGAAAAACATATTCAAAATTATCCCGATGGAAAACCTAAACATATTACAATTTTTGATAAAAAAGGAAATATAATTGAGGAAACTTCATTTGATGAATCTGGAGTGAAAACAGAAATAATAAAGAATATAAAAAATTGATGTTTAGATAAAACCTAAAATCATTGCTGTTCCAATTAAAAATAAGAAGACTGATACAAGCAATCGAATGTTTACATTTTGCTTTTTATCAAAGTATCGTTTACCAAAAAAAGTTCCTGTAATAGCAAAAAAAACACCAAATGAAATCATTTTCCATGGAAGATTTTCAAAATTTGACATTTGAAAATAGCTACTAACACGAACTAAATCTATTATCATAGCAATCGAAACAGAAGTTGCAATAAAAACATGTTTTTCAATCTCAGTTTTAGATAAAAAAGCAGATCGAAGCGCCCCTTGATGACCAGAAAGACCTCCAAAGAAACCACTTATAAAGCCTCCTAAAGGCAAGTATTTTTTATCAAATGATTTTGATTTAAATGAAGGGATAAGCTCAATTAATGCAAAAATAATCATGAGGATTCCTATAATAAAGTTAAATACTTCTACTTTAAATATTTGATTAAAAACTGTATAATCATAAAAAATTACATCTTGACCTAAATGACTTATTATCAAACTACCAATATAAGAACCCACTCCAGCTGTTATTCCAAAACGAAGTAAAATTGAAAAATCAATTGATTTCATTGTAAGTAGGAATTTAAAAATACCTGTTGTAAAATGAACTAGAGCAGTAGCTAAAATGGCGATTTCTATTTCAAAAAAAAGTGCAAAAACAGGCAATAAAAGTGTACCTAAACCAAAACCTGAAAAGAAAGTTGCAAAAGAAGCAAGCATGGCTACGAGTGCAAGTATCAAATAAGGCAGCAAGTCTAACATGAAAATAGTATTTTTACAAAAATAAACAAGATGATTGACTTAAGGAGCGATACAGTTACAAAACCAAGTAAAGAAATGCTTGAGGCGATGTTTGAAGCGCCTGTTGGAGATGATGTTTTTAATGAAGACCCTTCAATTAACGAATTGCAAAGCTATGCAGCTAATCTTTTTGGAATGGAAGATAGCTTGTTTTGCAGTTCAGGAACGCAAACAAATCAAATTGCTATTAATGTTCATGTTCAACCTGGAAGTGAAGTTATTTGTCATAAAGAAAGTCATATCTATAAATATGAAGGAGGCGGAATCGCCAAAAATTCCGGAGCTTCCGTTCGTTTATTAGATGGGAATAGAGGAAGACTTACACTTGATGAAATTGAAAAATGGATAAATCCTAAAATGGATGTTCATTATCCTTTAACACAATTAATTTCTCTTGAAGATACAGCAAATCGTGGTGGTGGTTCAATCTATGATTTTAATGAAATTATTAAAATTAGAGCTTTTTGTCTCAAAAATAATTTACCACTGCACTTAGACGGCGCCCGCTTGTTTAATTCATTGGTGGAAACTAGAATCGACTTTAAAAATTATGCAGCTAACTTTGATTCAATGTCAATTTGTTTATCAAAAGGTTTAGGTGCTCCAGTTGGTTCTCTTTTGCTTGGATCAAAGGAATTTATTCACAAAGCAAGAAGGGTACGCAAAGTATTTGGAGGAGGAATGCGACAAGCTGGAATTATTGCTGCAGGTGGACTTTTTGCACTTAAGAATAACATAGAAAGACTAAAAGAAGATCATCAAAAGGCTAAAATTATAGAACTAGAACTAAAACAATGTTCTTGGGTTGAATCCGTTGTTCCTGTTGAAACGAATATCGTTGTAGCCATCTTAAAAGATCATAACAAGCGAGAAGAATTCATTGAAAAACTGAAAAATAAAAATTGCTTGATTATGGCTTTTGGACCAGGAATGTTGCGAATGGTTACTCACTTAGATATTTCTTTTGAAGATATAGAGGCATTTTGTAGCAATTTAAAAAGATTGAACTAATTTTTAAATGTAACCTTTTAGCTTGTTTTCACTATAAGTAGTTGTCTTATTTGCAAATCAAATGTTAAAATTTTTAGTTCTAGCTTTTCTAGCTTTTTCGTTTCTTAGCTTAGGGCAAAAAGACCCCTGTTTGAGTAGTGATTTGAAATACAAAAAATTACTTGCAAAAGCTATTTCACAAGAAACGTATGAAAATCAAACAAAGAAATTTTCCGTGCTTATTTCTAAATATCCAAATTATGCAGAGGCTTATTTTATCTATGCACGTTTGACAATGAGAGAGTGTGAAATAAAATATAAAAACGAGATATCAGTTCAAAAAAGTATAGAACTTAAAAAAACAGCACTTATTTATTATAAACTTACCATCAATAAATGTCCAAAGTATCACGCAGAGTGTTATTATACAATTGGCTCATCATTAATTGAGGACGGTGATTATAAAAATGGAACCACTTACTTCAAAAAATTTATAGAATTTAAAGAAGATGATTTTCAGTCAATTCCTAAAGATTTTGCCAAGAAAAAAAAAGAGGTGAGCGATTTCATAAATAGAATTGAATTTGAAGATAAACTTATTAGCGAACCAGTTCCTTTCTCACCTATAAAAATACAAAATGTAAGTTCAAATTTAGACGAGTATTTCCCCATGATTTCACCTGATAATGAATTGTTGTTTTTTACTCGAAAAGTAGATCGCGCAAACTTAGGTGATATTGGAAAAAATATACAAGAAGAATTTACTATTTCAACATTCAATAAAGAGAATAATGTATTTAATTATGGGAATCCATTAAATAGACCATTTAACGACGGCTACTTTAAAAACTATGGCTCCGCTACCCTATCTCTCGATAACAAGGAAATGATAATTTGTGCTTGTAGGAATGAAAAGGTTTATAATAAAGACTACTTAAATTGTGATTTATATTCTACAAAATTTAAACGAACAGGAAAAGGAGGTAATGATTTTCAATGGACTACCTTGGAGAATCTAGGACCTAATATTAATACTAGTGATGGCTGGGAAGCACAACCTTCGCTTTCAGCAGATGGCAAAGAACTTTTTTTCACTAGTGTAAGAATTGGCTCAAGAGATAATGATATTTACTATTCACAAAGACAAGAGGATGGAAGTTGGAGCAGCGCTATACCTTTTGATATAATCAATACAGTTGGTAAAGATAAAAGTCCATTCTTTCACCAAGACGGTAAAACATTGTATTTTGTTTCTTCAAACTCAAATGAAAGAAAAGGACTTGGCGGCTTAGATATTTTCTATATAAGAAAAGAGGGAGATAAGTGGTCGGAACCAAAAAACATCGGATTTCCAATAAATTCAGAAAATGATGAATTAGGACTTTTCATTTCAACAGATGGAAAAACCGCCTATTTTTCTAGTACAAATGAAGGAGATTGGAATATTTATGGATTTGATCTATACCAGGAAGCGCGCCCTCAAGAAATTATTTTAGTGAAAGGGCAATTACTTGATGAAAATGGGGACGGGATTAAAAATGCATCTATAACGATTAACTATAATGAATCTGGAAAAAGCAATACATTTCAAGTGAATGGTGACGATGGTAAATATACTGCAGTAATTGAAGTTTCTAAGAAAGAAGATATTACAATTAGTGTAAATAAAGAGGGGTTTGCTTACAATGGACTTGTAATTGAGAAGGAGGTATTGGAAAACAACTCAAATACTATTATACAAACTGAAAATCTAAAAATGGACACTTTGCTTGAAGGAAAAGCATACAATCTCTCTGATATTTTTTTCGAATCTGAATCTTATGAATTAAACAAAAAATCTCTTGCTCTTTTACTAGGTTTTTCAAATTATTTGCTTCAAAATACAAAAATATCAATTGCAATAAATGGTCATACTGATGATATTGGAGAAGACGATAAAAACCTTTTACTTTCTCAAAATAGAGCTGATGCTGTTAAAAATTACTTAATAGATAAAGGAATTAATGCAAGTAGATTAAAGAGTATTGGTTATGGCGAAAAGAAACCAAGTGTTCCAAATTTAAATGATCTAAACCGCGCTAAAAATCGCAGAACAGAATTTGAGATTCTAGAGATTGAAAAATAAGCAAAAAAAAAAGGAAACCGAAGTTTCCTTTGTATATCTAAATAATTTAGTGATTACGCTTTTGTAAAGTTCTTTTTCTCACGAATACGAGCTGACTTACCAGTGCGTTCTCTAAAATAGAAAATACGCGCTCTTCGAACTGCACCACGCTTTATGATTGAAATTGAATCTAGAAATGGAGATGTAATTGGGAAAATACGCTCAACACCAATATTCCCAGACATTTTACGAACTGTAAAAGTTTCAGTTGCACCATTTCCTCTTCGCTGTAAAACAACTCCTTGAAATTGTTGGATACGCTCTTTTACTCCTTCAATAATTTTATATGAAACAGATATCGTATCTCCTGCTCCAAAAACAGGTAAATCTTTTACTGCTAATAAGTCTTTTTGAATTTCTCTAATTATGTTCATCTTCTATTTTTAAAAGCATTCTAACTAACGCGGGTGCAATATTACAAATAATTTCTCAAAGTTTAAAAAGAGATTAGAAATATTTAATAAAAAAAGAAATAAAAATCAATTTCAAAAAAAATAAAAATGAATATCAATGCAATTCATACATAAATACTGAATAATACTTTATTGTTTTTTGTTGGGCTTCGTTTTTCTTGATTCTCAACTGTCGAAACAAAGCAATCTTTTTTTTAACAAAATTTAGTATTAAGAAAAAGAGGATGAGTTTTAACGACTAAATATTCATAAACTTCTTATTTTAATTACTCAGATATTTTAAGATGAAGTTTATTCATTTTAAATTATTCCTGATTAAGATACTTATTATTATATGCAGTAATTGTCTCTTTTAGCATTGAAAATATCATGTCAGAGCTTAAAATTTCTTGTTGAATTACTTTTATGCCAGACCCGAAACCTGAAACTTGAACATTTTTTAATTTTGGGAAATTAGTATACCTAAATTTACGATTGTAGATTTTCTTTCGTTCAACATCATAAGCTCTAATTCGAATTCTTACTACTGGCTGAATATATCCTCTCTGAAAACCAAGAAGAGATGGAGAAGTAACCGTAAAACCACCAAAACTTACTTTCACCCGAACATAGTAATCTTTGTCATAAAATTTAATAGAATTTCTAAGGTAATTTCTCGGAAGACCACTAATACTTCCCGGGAATCCTGAAGACGATATCGCTTCATTTTTTTTATTCATTTTAAAAATACAGCTTGCCTCTGAGCTAAGTACTTCTCCAACAAACTTTTCAATTGTTATTCGAACAGAGTCGTGAAGAAAAGGTGCAAATTGTGGAATAAAATTTCTATTAGGAACTACATTTCCTGAGTTGAGAACACCTACCCCGCCTACTGAGCCTTGTGAGGATTGAACCCTTGTTGCTTGCAATAAATTTTTAGAAATAGGGAAATAGATTGAATATATCCCAGCATTTTGTTGGGCAAAAAAGAATAAGGGTGAAAAAAAGAGTATAAATAGATTGAACTTCATAATTCTGCTTTATCAAATTTACAAAAAATAAAGTAGTTTTTCTTTTTTTTATTTGTTGTAATAAAGTTTTTGCAATTTCGAGATATAAACAAGTTCATTGTCAAATCCGTTAATAAGTTCCTGATATTTTTACTATTTACATGCATAACAAAACTTAACTTTATACTTCAAAATAAGTTCATGGGGAAAATTATCGCAATAGCGAATCAAAAAGGTGGAGTTGGGAAAACAACAACTACAATTAATTTAGGTGCTTGTCTTGGAGTATTAGAATATAAAACACTAATTGTCGATTCAGATCCCCAAGCAAACACTACTTCTGGAATGGGTTTTGACCCTAAAACAACCAGAAATATTTATGACTGCTTGGTAAATAACGTAGCAATTAATGAATTAATTATTAAAACAGATAGTCCGAATTTAGACATTTTACCATCACACATTGATCTTGTAGGTGCAGAATTAGAAATGATAAATTTACCGAATAGAGAATATTTACTTCGGCAAGCTTTATCAACAATAAAAGATGACTATGATTTTATACTAATCGATTGCTCCCCCTCTCTTGGTTTAATTACAGTAAATGCTCTAGTAGCTGCAGACTCAATTATGATTCCTGTTCAGTGTGAATATTTTGCATTAGAAGGCTTAAGTAAATTGCTAAACACCATAAAAATTGTTCAAGGTCGTTTAAATCCTGATTTAGAAATTGAAGGGATGCTATTAACAATGTATGATACACGCTTACGTTTGGCAAATCAAGTTGTAGAAGAGGTGAAAACACATTTTCAAGAACTTGTCTTTGATACTGTAATACATAGAAATACTACCCTAAGTGAGGCATCTAGTCATGGCACTTCAGTAATAATGCACGATGCAGCATCAAAAGGAGCTATAAATTACCTTAATTTCGCAAGAGAAATTTTGCAAAAAAACAATTTAACAAAAATTGGAAACGACGATAAAATTATTGACATAAACAATGAGTTCTAAACCAACAAAACAACCTGCTCTTGGAAGGGGACTAGGCGCTTTATTAGAAAACTCTAATACTGATATCACCTCAATATCAAATGCTACAACTAGCTCAGTAGCAATGGTGTCTATTGAATTTATTGAGGCCAATCCTTTCAATCCAAGAACACATTTTGAGAAAGAAGCATTAAATGAATTGTGCAAATCAATTGAAACATACGGAATAATTCAGCCACTAACGGTTCGTAAACTTGGAAGAGATAAATACCAATTAATTTCTGGAGAACGCCGTTTTCGAGCTTCTCAACTTAACGGAATCCGTGAAGTCCCTTGTTATATTCGAATAGCAAATGATCAAGAAATGTTAGAAATGGCATTAGTAGAAAACATTCAAAGGGAAAACTTAAATGCAATTGAAATTGCTGTTTCTTACGAAAGACTTCTAGAAGAATGTAATTTTACACAGGAACAACTGAGTGAAAAAATTGCAAAGTCTCGCTCAAATATTGCAAATCATATTCGCTTACTTAAACTTCCTATTGAAATACAATCTGCGGTTAGAGACAATTTAGTTTCTATGGGGCACGCTAGGGCGCTAGTTTCTGTAGTCGATTTAGAGGAACAAATGACCGCCTTTCACCAAATTATTACTGAAAAATTATCAGTTAGAGATACTGAGAATTTAATGAAGTTACCCAACAAAAAGAAAGCAATAAAAAAAGTAAATTTTTTGAGCAAAGCTGATGCATCTCAAGAATCTTTTCTAGCAGATAAGCTAGGCTCAAAAATTACAATACAAAAATCAGAATTAGGTAAGGGAAAAATTACTATTCAATTTAATTCTGAAGCAGACCTACAAAGATTAATAGCTTTACTAAAAGATTAATGAGATTACTTTTTGTTTTTTTGATGTTTTTTTCACTGCCTTTTGTCTTTAGCCAAACGATAAAAGAAAAAGATTCCATTGTACATCCTTATAAAAAAGCAATGCTCTATTCTGCAATTGTTCCAGGTGGAGGTCAAATTTATACTTCTTTTAAAAGCGAAAAGAAATTTAAAAATGCTTTTTGGAAAGTTCCTCTTATTTACACAGGCTTGGGAATTATCGGGTATCGTTTAGCTGTAAATCAAATTACTGCAACAAGCTTAAAAACAGAATATTCCAACAGACAAAATGGAGGTTCACTGAACCAAGAATGGATTCAATACGATGATTATTCTGTATTAGCACTTTATAATTCCTATCTAAATAATCGAGATTTAAGTATTCTTGGACTTGCAGCTGTTTATTTTATTCAAATAATAGACGCAGGAGTTGAAGCACATTTTTTGAAATTTGATGTTAGTCCTGATCTTACTTTAAAATTTGATGCTACATTAATGTCGTTTAATTCTCCTGGAATTCGTTTAAACCTTACTTTTCATTGATTTAAAATCGTATTTTTGTTACAATGAATATCGCACTAATTGGTTATGGGAAAATGGGGAAAGCAATAGAAGAAATTGCTATTTCTAGAGGTCACAGTGTTGTTGTAAAGTTTAATAGTCAAAATCCATTGGAAAGCAGTCAATTGAGAACTACAGATGTTGCAATAGAATTTTCACAACCTGATTTAGCTCTTAAGCATATCAAATTATGCGCGGATGGGCAAGTTCCAATTGTTGTTGGAACGACAGCTTGGGAAGAACACTTGCCAGAAATTATAAATCATATTGATAAACGTGAGGCAAGTTTAATTTATTCAAGTAATTTTTCGATTGGTGTAAATTTATTTTTTGAAATGAATAAGCATTTAGCGAGATTAATGAATGATAAAACAGACTATGTAGCTTCTATAACAGAAATACATCACACACAAAAAATTGATGCACCAAGCGGAACTGCAGTAACCTTGGCAAAAGATTTGATTTCTAATCATCCAACTTATTCATCTTGGAAATTAACAGGGCAATCTGAAAATATGGAAAAAAGTGATTTACCAATAAGCGCTATCCGAGAGGAAAATGTTCCAGGTACGCACTTAATTTCCTATACTTCTGAAATTGACACATTAACAATTGAACACCAAGCCCACAATCGCAAAGGTTTTGCACTAGGTGCAGTAATAGCGGCAGAATTTATTCATAAAAAACAAGGGGTTTATACCATGTCTGACATTTTAAAATTTTAAATCATGAGTTTTATTTATTTTTATTTATTGATTCTTTTGCATCCTTACATTGCACTATGGCCAAAAAGTTTCACAAAAGCTGGTCGAAAAAGTTGGGAAGCCTTAATTCCTGGTTATAATTATTATGTAGCTTTTAAAATCACGATTGATAAACCTTTTTGGTCCTTGTTGTTATTATTCCCAGGAGTTCATTTAGTTATGCTTGCTTCGATTAATGTAAGTTATATAAGAAGATTTGGCTTCTTTTCCTTTACAGATACGCTACAAGGGATTTTCTTCCCTTACCTTATTTTTGCTAAAATCGCTAATTCTGAACTTCCATTTCTAAATGAAACTAATTGGTCTAATTCCCGGGAAATTGAAATGCGTAAATGGGGAGATCATATCGTATTATTTCTTTCTGTCCCTGTTCTTGGACATCTTATTGCTCTTGCTTTTGGAATGTTTTCACGAGAAAAGCCTGGCGTAAAATCTAGAATAAAGGAATGGGGCGATTCAATTTTATTTGCACTTGTTGCTGCAAGTATTATTAGAACTTATGTCTTTGAACCTTTCCAAATTCCAACTGGATCAATGGAAAAAACACTTTTAGTAGGGGATTTTCTCTTTGTAAATAAATTAGCTTATGGCTCAAAAGTGCCTGTAACTCCTCTCTCCTACCCATTGGTTCACAACACAATTCCTTGGATTAATATAAAATCCTACACTACATTAGAAAAAGGAACATACACTCGCTTACCAGGTTTTGGAAAAGTAAATCGAAATGATGTTGTAGTATTTAATTATCCTTCAGGAGATACTGCGGTTTTTGACCCAAGAATGCCAGATGGTTTGATGGGGCATGATTATCATGGAATAATCAACAATGAAGCTTTTTATCAATTCCGAAACTCTCCGGAAATAGGTAATAAATTCCAAAATTTACTTACTGAGCTTATGAAAAGGGGAGAAACTGAACAGCGTGCTGATAGTATCGCAAATAGTGAGTTACTAAAGTATTATATTGAATCGCATTCAAAATGGAAGCAACTAGCACGCCAAAAATTAGCGCGTGGAGAATTTCCTGGTGACCCCGATATGACTGGTACACTTCCTGAAAAACACGGTGGTTTGGTTTTTAGACCGGTAGATAAGCGTGAAAATTATATTAAGCGTTGTGTTGGAATTCCAGGAGATAAAATGAAAGTAGAGGCATCAATACTTTATGTTAATGGAAAAAAAGCTTTTGTCTCTGAAAATCAATGTTTGCAATATAAAGTTCCTAAAAAAAGTATTCTTTTTCCTACTGCAACAGAAATGTATGAAAGGTATAAATTAGAAAACGACCCAAATGGATCTAGAACAGATTTTAACGAAGAAAATCCCGAATTTTATTTATTAACGCTAACAAAATCTGAAAAAAGATTAATTGAAAAAGACTTTAAAATTAAAATGGAAATTTATCGGACACCTCGCTATAGTGTAGGCCCCGAATATATCCCAAATGCCATGGAATTAATTGAAAACGCAAGTGTTTTCCCAAAAGATTTCTTTATAAATAATACAACTACAGATTTTCAGGAGTTTCAAGTTCCAGCTGAAGGTCAAACAATAAAAATATCAAAAGATAATATTGCTTGGTATAGAAGAATAATCACAGCGTATGAAGGTCACAAACTTGAAGAACGTAAAGATGGAAGCATCTTGATAGACGGAAAAAAAGTGACTACCTACACATTTTCTATGAATTACTATTGGTTAATGGGAGACAACCGTTACAATTCAGCAGATTCTCGAATTTGGGGCTTTGTCCCAGAAGATCATGTTGTAGGTCGCGCATCACTTGTATGGTTCTCTAAAAGTTCTTATTTGGGTATTCGTATGGAACGAATTTTCAAATTTATTCATTAATGACGATTCTTCCGATTGCTTATTTTCCTTCGGTTCATTATTTGAAGGAATATTTTTCGGAAGCGACTACACATCTAGAAATTCATGAGAATTTTGTTAAGCAAAGCATTCGAAATCGCTGTGAAATTCTATCAGGAAATGGAGTTTTACGCTTGAGTATCCCATTAAATCACTCTAAGGGTATAAAAATAAAGACAAAAGATATTCGCATTGATTTTGGAAAATCGTGGCAAACAAATCATTGGAAAGCCATAAAAAGTGCTTATGCTTCTGCTCCCTATTATGAAGATTATGAGCAACAAATAAATCAAATTTTACTTTCTAAAGATGAATTTCTTTTGGATAAAAATCAACGTATTTTTGAATTCTTATTTTCTATTCTTGAAATAAATAAAACAATTGATTATACAAAAATATATACTGAACAAACTGAAAGAGATTTTAGAACTCTTGATTTTATGAAGAATTCATTTGTAATCAAAGAATACCAGCAAGTTTTTTCATATGGAAAGGGATTTTATTCAAATTTATCCATGATTGACTTACTCATGAATGAGGGACCTTTTATAAGAAATTGGATTTTAGCGAACAGGAACTAATCCGTGTGTTGGATTTGAATAAAATATTTTATTCCACTTTATACGAACGATTGCTGGCGACATTAAATCAGAATTTGAGATTAACAAATCTCCAGAAGGATGAAAAGTTATTGCTGTAGGATTTGATAATAACTTTTCGTCTAAAATTTTGATGTCAGCTACCTCTCCAAATTGATTAAAAATAACAATACTTCTGTTTTCTGATGAAAGAATATAAATTTCATTTGTTTTTGGATGAACTGCCATGGCAATAGGATTAAAAATAAACTGAGAAACAGTATCATTGAAATCCCTCGATTTATTTTTCGGGATAGTGATATTATTTTCTAGTGCAAATAATTCTATATCACTAATCGAAATATCAAAAAGAACCTTTTCATTCAATTTACGCTTTGAAATATTATAGGTATAGATTGAATTACTTACAGGATTATCAATATCAAAGTTATTTTGAGTTAAAATAAACATCCGCTTTGTTGATTCATGAATACAGGTAGCAGAAGATTTCCAAGTACCTAAGACAGCACTTTCTGTAACAAGAGAAGTTGAATCATAAGGAGGCAATAGAAAGTGAACCCTAGTTTCATCATCAAGTAAAATAATTGTAGAATCAATTCTTGAAAAATCATTGATTTTATTTGGTAAATTAATGTTTAGTGGACTAGAAACTTGATTTGAGTACAAATCAAATAAAACCAAAGAATTTTTATCTTCCTGAAGACAAATTAAAATAGTAGAATCTAGAAAAGTAATATCAGAAAAAGATTCAATTCCCATTGGAACTAAGGAAATACGTTCAGGCTGAGTTAAATTTAAATACCCATCTTCTTTTAAAAAAGTTGTTGCTTTTTCATAATAGTAATTTTCTACACCAACCTTTTGAAGTGATTTTGCAGCTATAAATGATAGCGTAGCGAGCACAAATGAGAAGAAATATTGTTTTTTCAAATTTATTATTGTCTAACAAATTTACATTATTTTTTAATGATATATCAATTTAAAAGAAAAATAGTAATATTTTTGAAAGAAATATTTTTCCTATTGCTAAAAAATTAGCAATTTAATTTTAAAAAAAATCAATGCATTGTAAATATCTTTTGCCACTTTTCTTTTTAGTTTTCTCATTTAATTTATCAGGACAACTAAGCCTTAATGGAGGAATTGGATCACTTAAAGGCTTTGGAGTAAAAAAAACTTTTGTTGGTCTTAATTTGGGGCTAGAATATCCAAGAAGTAACCAAGCCACACTTTACGGACGCATTTCTTATTATATTCCTAGAAATGAAGATGATTCTACTCAAGGATATGCATCTGCTATTTCTACAACAACTTTTCCTTATACCCTTCAAAGAAATTATACTATTTCCACTGGCTACCTTACTGTTGAGGGTGGGAATCGATTTTACATAATAAATGGTTATGATAATGGATTTTCTTTTTATGGTGGAAGTACAGTTTTATTATGTGTAAACAATATAAAGAAAAAATTTGCTGATTGGGATTATCCTTATGACGAAGCTGAGTATCAAAATTATGGAGATAGTAAGGGGACTATTTTAAATTTAGGTGTTGGGCTTCAAGGTGGTTTAAAATATACCTTTCCTGGTTCGGGAACTATTTTCTTTGATTTTAGTGGGAATTATTTAGTTGTCCGAAAAGCAAGCAATGATGTAATTTATGAATCTACAAACTACCCTTTTGATAGCGCCTTGCTTTTTACATTCAACCTTGGCATTCGAAAAGACTTCTATTAATTATACTAGATTGCGAATTAAGTTTAATACAAAATCTAATTGTTCTTCTCTTGTCAATTTAGAATTATCCATAACAATTGCATCAGCAACTTGAATTAAAGGACTTTCTTTTCTACTCGAATCCATTAAATCTCGTTCGGCTAAATTTGAAGAAATTTCATTGATTTTAGCTTCAATTCCTTTTGATTTTAGCTCCAAATATCTACGCTGAGCACGTATTTCTTGAGATGCTGTAATAAATAACTTAAATTCAGCCTTTGGAAAAACCACAGATCCGATATCACGGCCTTCCATTACAATTCCTCCATTCTCACCCATTTTTTGCTGCTCCATCACTAATTTTATTCTTACTTCTTTAATTGTTGCAACTTTAGAAACAACTGCAGCAACCTCAGTACCTCGAATTAGTTCTTCAACATTTTTACCATTTAAAAGCAAGCAATTGTTATCATTTATCAGCTGAAAAGATAAAGTAATATTTTTAAGGGCTTGAATAATCTCTACTTGCTTTGGAGCACCATCTGCATTAAACAAATTATTTTGAAGACAATATAGCGCAACACCACGATACATTGCTCCAGAATCAATAAAAATAAATGAAAGTTTCTTCGCCAAATCTTTTGCTAGCGTACTTTTTCCGCAAGCTGAATAACCATCAATTGCTATGGTGATTTGTTTTTTAATCATTTATCAAAATTACAATTATTAAGATTAAAAAAGATACTAAAAATAATCCGCTCAGGTCTTCTTAATAATAAATTGCTCTTCTAACTTTTGTGATATATTTTGCCAAGCGAATCACTTGTTTTGTATATCCAAATTCGTTGTCGTACCATGCATACAAAACAATATTTTTACCATCTAAAGAAGCAATTGTAGCATTTGAATCGAAAACCGAGCAACAAGTATTGCCAATTATATCACTTGACACCAATTCAGGATCAAAAGAATAATAAATTTGATTTACTAAATCCCCGTTTAAAGCCGCATCTTTAATAACAGCATTTATTTCTTCAATACTTGTTTTTTTAGCAAGTTCTAAACTCAAAATTGCTAAAGATCCATTTGGTGTTGGAACACGTACAGCATTTGCGGTTAATTTATCTTTTAATTCTGGTATTACTTTAGTAACAGCACTTCCGGCACCTGTTGAGGTAATAACCATATTAATTGCTGCAGAACGACCTCTTCTGGGTTTATTATGCATGTTATCCAATAAATTTTGGTCGTTTGTATAGGCATGAACAGTTTCTATGTGACCTTTTAAAACACCAAATTTATCGTTCACAACTTTTAAAATCGGAGAAATTGCATTCGTTGTACAAGATGCTGCAGAATATATATTTTCATTTTCTAGGTCTAATAAACCTTGATTAATTCCATAAACTATATTTGGAACTTCTTTTCCAGGTGCCGTTAATAAAACTTTACTAACTCCTTTTGCTTGAAGATGTCTTGATAGAGCCTCCCGAGTTGTAAATACACCAGTATTGTCAATTATCAAGGCATTTGTAATTCCATGCTTCGTATAATCTATATCCTCTGGATTTGAAGCATCAATCATTTTTACAATTTGACCATTAATAATAATTGCTTTATTTTCTAGATCTTCAACCACTGTTCCTTTGAATGAGCCATGAACAGAATCACTTCTTAAAAGAGATGCTCGTTTTATAATATCTGCATCGGAAGAACCACGAGTAACAATTGCACGCAAGCGCAACTGCTGTCCTTTCCCAGCTTGTTTTATTAATTCCCTAGCTGCAAGACGACCAATTCGTCCAAAACCATATAAAACAACATCTCTAGGACTTATTTCCGAAGAAGAATCTTTGAGGTTTTTTAATTTAAAAGTTAAAAAATCAGCTTTAGAAGAATAAGCATCTTGTTCAACAATCCATTCACTAGCCAATTTACCAATATCTAATTTTGATGGAACGATATCAGAAGAAAGAATAATATCTGCTAAATCTGAAGTAGTAAAAACATCTATTGGTTTATTCACAACCTCTCCCGCATATTCATGTAAATTTAAAATCTCGGAAATGGTAACATCTATTAGACTTTGGCGAAACAAAACCAATTCAATTCCCTTATCGTAGAGTAATTGACCAACTTTACTTTGAAGTTTAACGGCAGCTCTTTCTTTTTTTATGTGCAATTGAAGCACTTTTTCATATCCTACTTCTGTATCCATTATTAAAAATTAGTTGAAAATATTAAAAGCAAAAAAGGCTATCAGTTATAAACCGATAGCCTTTTGCTATAAATGATTATCCTAAATAAGATTTCAGCAACTTATTTCGCGAAGCATGGCGCAAACGACGAATTGCTTTTTCTTTAATTTGACGAACTCTTTCGCGTGTTAGATTAAATTTAGAACCAATTTCTTCTAAAGTAAGACCGTGATTCATTCCAATTCCAAAAAACAAACGTATAATTTCTCGTTCTTTATCAGTAAGAGTGCTCAATGAACGCTCTATTTCTTTTTGAAGTGATTCAGCCATTAAAACATGATCGGTTTTAGGAGCATCATTATTCGACATTACATCCATTAATGTACCACCATCTTCATTTGTTGTAAGTGGAGCATCCATTGATACATGTCGACCTGAAACACTTAAACTTTCTTTTATTTTTTCTTCGGGAACCTCTAGAGCTTCAGCCAATTCTTCTGCTGAAGGTGGACGTTCGAATTCTTGTTCTAAGCGAGAAAATGCTTTATTAATTTTATTTAGTGACCCAACTTGGTTAAGTGGTAAACGAACAATCCGAGCTTGCTCAGCTAAAGCCTGCAAAATTGATTGACGAATCCACCAAACCGCGTAGGAAATAAATTTAAACCCTCGTGTTTCATCAAATTTCTGTGCTGCTTTAATTAAGCCAAGATTACCTTCGTTAATAAGATCTGGAAGTGTTAAACCCTGATTTTGATATTGCTTTGCAACTGAAACTACAAATCGCAAATTAGCTTTTGTTAATTTCTCAAGTGCTTGCTGATCTCCTGCCTTTATTTTTCGAGCTAATTCAACCTCTTGTTCTGCTGTTATTAATTCTTCTCTACCAATGTCTTGAAGGTATTTATCGAGTGATTGACTTTCACGATTTGTTATCGATTTGGTTATTTTTAGCTGTCTCATGTATGATTTAGATTCCTTTTAAAATGATTAGTATGTATTAAATCTATGTTATGCAAAGTAACGCGAAAAAAAACTAACTGAAAAATATTTTTTAGTCTATATTTAATTAATTTTTAACTATTTTATTAACAATTGAGAAAAAATGTTCATTTGATTTATAAACCAAATCCAACATACTCTCTCCTACCGCTTTCAGACATAATTTCTAGTAAAATTCCGCGATTTTGATCATTTAACTTTGCAGTTAATTGCTCTACACTTGAAATAGTTTCATTATTTACTTTTGTAATAATTGTACCAACCTTAAGCCCTAAGGATTGTAGTTTTCCTGCACCAATAGATTTAATTTTAATGCCGTATGTAATATTCAACTCTTTCTTTTCGTTATCAGTTAATTCAATAAATGTAGCACCAAGGGCAACATTCTTTTTTATTTCTTCTTTGGTCACTAACGAAGTCTCTCCCTCTTGGTTACGTAAAACAAGTTCTTTTGTCACCTCATCACCATTTTTCTTTCTTAAAGTAATTGAAACCTTATCACCAGGACGTCTTTTTCCAATTTCCTCTTGAAGTGAAGCAACAGAGTTAACTTCTTTACTTCCAATTTTTAATATTATTTCCCCATCTTTAATTCCTGCTTTATCTGCACTTCCACCTTCGATAACTTGGGCCAAATAAACGCCTTTTAGATTTGGAAGACCTTCTTTTTCTTTTATTTCTTGCGTAATATCAGAAATTTGAACCCCTAAAAACCCTCGTTGAACGATTCCATAGTCAATAATATCGCTCATTACTTTTTGAACTAGATTTACAGGAATAGCAAATGAGTAACCACTGTAACTTCCAGTTTGAGAAGCGATAGCTGTATTAATTCCAACAAGTTCGCCATTTGTATTTACGAGTGCGCCACCACTATTTCCGGGATTAACGGCAGCATCAGTTTGAATAAAAGATTCGATTGGAAATACGTCTTTTCCTGAACGCTCACTTAGCAGATTAATATTTCGAGCTTTTGCAGAAACAATTCCTGCGGTTACTGTAGATGTTAAATTAAAAGGATTTCCAACGGCTAAAACCCACTGTCCAATTTTTAAGTCGTCACTATTTCCCATTGAAATAGGTGTAAAGCCCTTTCCTTCAATTTTTAAAACTGCTAAGTCAGTTGCTGGGTCAGTCCCTACAATTTTCGCAGTGTATTTTGAATTGTCATTTAAAATAACTTCTATTTCACTTGCATTATCAACTACATGATTATTGGTAATAATATAACCCTCTGAAGAAATAATCACACCAGAACCAGCCCCAGAACCATACTGCTTAAATTCACGACCACCAGCTCCTGGCCCATTAAAAAATTCCTGAAATGGATCGCGTTGAAAAGTAGTTTGGACAACTTTTGTTGTAACATGCACTACTGAGTTGATAGTGCTTTCAGCAGCTTCAGTAAAATCATCAGTAGGCGCTAAACTACTATAACCTGTAAATTTTCCATTCTGAAACTTATTTCCATCGATAACTTGATCAGATAAAGATGTATAAGATGATTGGAAATACATATAACAAGCAAAAGGAATTACTCCACCTAGCAGTCCAATACAAAAAATTTTAAAATAAGATAGTTTATTCATAACGATAAAATTTAATTTTCAATACAAGAATAACAATAAAACACTACATTTATTTGATTTACCCTTGTTAAAAATTTGTTAAGAATAATTAAGTTAAATTAGGTATATTTGACCTTAATTCTATGCAACTCAAATTTTCAAAATATCAAGGAACTGGGAATGATTTTATTTTAATAGATAATTTATCTGGTAAATTTGATTCCATAAGTAGTGCTGAAATCCAAGTTCTTTGCGATCGGAGATTTGGAATTGGAGCAGATGGATTAATTAAAATAAATCACTCTGAAACAAACTCTTTTTACTTGGATTATTCCAATTCAGATGGTAGTAAAAGTTTTTGTGGTAATGGTGCACGTTGTGCAGTAGCTTTTGCAGAAACACTAGGAATTGACATTTCAGAACTTACTTTTGATGCAATTGATGGTCCTCATTGGGCAAGTAAAACCAAAGACCAAATTAGAATTCAAATGGGAGACGTATTGCAAATTCAAGCTAACAAAAATGAATTTGAACTAAATACTGGTTCGCCTCATTATGTAAAACTTAGCGAAGATATTTCTAGCGATACTATTTTAAATTTTGGAAAAAGTATTCGCTTTTCAAGCAAGTATCAAGAAAAAGGGATAAATGTGAACCTATTAAAAGGTATTACTCCTACTAGTATTGAAATTGCAACATACGAAAGAGGTGTTGAAAACGAAACACTTTCTTGTGGAACAGGAGCTACAGCCTGCGCTCTTGTTTGGGATAAAATTCAGAACGCTAATGTTAATTTTGTTGAAATAAAAGTAAAGGGTGGTATATTAAAAGTAGAATTCACAAGAAATAAATCTGAGGGATATAATAATATTTATCTTTCTGGACCTGCAAATTTTATTTATTCAGGAGAGGTAAATCTTTCAAAAACAACAAATTAATCATGTTAAAAGGGAACTCAATTTACTTACGTGCAGTAGAAAAAGAGGATGCTTCAACTCTTTTTATTTGGGAGAACAATCCTACTAATTGGAAAGTATCAAATACAGAGATTCCATTTTCCATGCATACTATTCATCAATTAATTGAACAACAATCAAACATTAGAAATTCAGGACAATTACGAATGATTATTTGTCTAATCGAGAATGATTTTCCTATTGGCGCAGTAGATTTATACGATGTAAGTTTTCGACATGGATTTGCATCACTTGGAATTCTTATCGCCGAGGAAAAAGAAAGAAGAAAAGGTTTTGCTAAGGAAAGTATGGAATTAATGATTGAATACACAAGAGACATTTTAGAATTTAGTAATTTACAGTGTAGTATTCATGATGACAACGAAGCAAGCATTAACTTTTTCAAACAATTAGGATTTAAACTTTGTGGCACAAAGAAAAACTGGCTTTTATATAAAGGGAAACGTATTAACGAAGTAAATTATCAATTATGTCTAAGAGAAATAAAGTAGTAGCAATAATAATCACCGTCATCGTTTTTATTTCTATTGTTGCACCAAAAGCAATGCTTTTTATTTCAGGAAACAATAAAAGTTGTAATACTAAAGCAAAAGAATTTTTTATTCTTTCAAAAATAAATTTAGACAGTCTAGCTTTCTGTTTAAAGAAGAATGGAATTATTGACAATCCAAGTTCTTTTATTTCATTAGGAGAATATAAAAAACTATCAAATAAGAATATTGCTCTTGGAAAATACATAATTGAACCGGGAACAACTTACCGAACTCTATTAAATGGTTTTTCTCAAAATTCAAATGGAAACGGAAATGCAGAGGTTGAAGTACCTGTTACATTTAATAATTGTCGCGATATTAATGAAATGGCTGGAAATGTGTCAAAGCATATATTAGCTGACAGCACTAAAATTGTTTCTTATATTCAAAATAGTAAAATATTAAGAAAGTATAAATTTACTTTAGATGAAGTTCCAACGATGTTTCTTCCAAATACCTACAATTTTTTTTATGATACAGATGAAAAAGAATTTGTTGAGCGAATGGCAAATGAATATAAAAACTTTTGGACCAATGAACGAAAATTGAAAATTAAAAAAATCGGATTAAAATCTTCATTGGAGGTAGTTACATTAGCTAGCATCGTCTATTCTGAACAGTCAATTAATAGTGATGAATGGCCAATTATTGCAGGATTATATCTGAACAGAATAGCAAAAGGTATCCGTTTACAGTCAGATCCTACCTTTAAGTTTTGTTGGGGAAACGAGTTAAAGGGGGTGCAGCGCCTTTTAAATAAACACCGAGATATTGATTGCAAATACAATACCTATAAAATTGATGGTTTACCTCCAGGACCAATCTGCCTAACCTCTGCTAAAGTTATTGATGCAGTTTTAAATCGTGTTAAAGTTGATTACATATTTATGTGTGCTAAACCTGATTATTCCTATCGTCATAATTTTGCAGTAACTGGGGCAGAACACATGAAAAATGCACGAATTTTCCAAAATTGGTTGGCAAATGAACTTAAAAAAAAGAATAAACGATGAAAAGAAGAGCATTTTTTAAAGCAGGATTGAGCTTAGGTGCTATTTCCTTGCTTGAACCATTAAAAGGAGCAAACCTTCTTTCATCTTCATTTGAAGGTGTTACTTCTGGGCCAATTGTATTATCCACTTGGATTCATGGCTTGGAAGCAAATCGTGCAGCCTGGGAAGTTTTGAGTAAGGGAGGAAAAGCAATTGATGCAGTAGAAAATGGCGTTCGAATTACCGAAGCAGATTTAGCAAATCGCAGTGTTGGAATTGGCGGACGCCCTGATAGAGATGGCCATGTTACACTTGACGCATGTATAATGGATGAAAAATCGCGCTGTGGTGCCGTAGCTTTTATGGAAGGAATTGCACATCCAATTTCTGTGGCAAGAGCAGTTATGGAAACTACGCAACATGTTATGCTTGTTGGAGAAGGCGCGGAGAAGTTTGCAAGTGAAAATGGTTTTAAAAAAGCAAAAATGCCATTGCCTGAAGTAAAAAAAGATTGGGAAAAATGGAAAAAAGAAAATAAAGATGTATTCAAAAAACCAATTATTAATCACGAAAATCATGATACAATTGGCTTGATTGCAATGGATGCCAATGGCGATTTAAGCGGCGCATGCACCACAAGTGGTTGGGCTTATAAAATGCACGGACGTGTTGGGGATTCTCCAATAATTGGAGCTGGTTTATTTGTTGATAATGAAATTGGTGCCGCAACTTCTACTGGTTTAGGGGAAGCAATTATTCGTGTAGCCGGAAGCAGTATGGTTGTAGAATTAATGCGACATGGTTATTCTCCCACAGATGCTTGTAAAGAAGTTGTAAATCGTATAATTAAAAAACACAGCGATTTAACGAATTTACAATGTGGATTTATTGCAATTGACAAAAAAGGAAATTTCGGAGGGTATTCCGTGTATGCAGGATTCAATTATGCGCTAAAAACTTCCACAGAAGATAAAATGGTAGATGCTGGTTTTGATAGGAATTGGTAGGAATTGATTGACTTATTAAATTTATGAAAACGTTAATAACACTAGTTCTTCTATTAGTTTCAATTTCTTCATTCGGGCAACAAGAACTTTCTTGGGAATTTTATCATCCCTTAAAAAAAGAATGGTTTTCTTTTGGGAAATCAGGAAGTATTCAAGAAAAATTAATGGAACTAAAGGAATTACCCCCTGCTTTTTATAGCGATAATGAAAAAGAATTTCAATGGATTGAAGATCATGTTTGGAAATTCAGAAGCACCTTTTACCTCACTGAAAAAGAAGCCAATTCACGAAACTTAATCTTGCATTTCCCAAATATTGATACCTACGGAGAAATTATGCTTAATAATCAGTTTATTGGGGCAACGGATAATTTCTTTCGTCCTTATGAGTTTGAGATACAAAAATCTGTAATCTGCGGATACAATACATTATTAGTATCTATTACACCACCAGTTTTATTTCATAAATCACGGTATGAAAGTGAAGATTTTCATTATCCTGCTCCAAACGATCCCGCTAAAATGAAAGTGGCGCCTTTAAGTCGAAAACCACAGTATCAATTCGGATGGGATTGGGCGCTAAGAATGAACACCATCGGTTTTTCAAAACCTATAAGTATTATTCCTTCCGGATTTAATGCGATTAAATCGTGTCTCGTGAACACGCTCTATCAATCCAGCAATGTCGCAACTTTACTTTATATTTTAGAAACCAAGAAACCATTGGTTGATGGGTTTATTTCTTCTTCTTTATTTGGGAAAAGACCCTTAGTAATTGATTCACTTAAACCCAATCATTTTTTAGTTGATTTTCAATTGGAGAATCCAAAATTGTGGTGGCCTGTTGGTTTCGGTGAACCAAATTTATATCTAGATACCTTGAAACTTTTAAACGCTGATGGATTGGTCCTCGATAAATACATTATTGAATTTGGAGTGCGGACAGCGAAATTAGTTCAAAATAAAGATGAATGGGGAACTTCTTATGAATTTCACGTAAACGACATTCCGATTTTCTGCAAAGGCGCCAATTACATTCCACAATCGGTATTTCCAGCAGCGATTAAAGATTCAGCTATTGAAAATATGATTGACCAAATGCTTGCTGCTAATTTTAATATGGTGCGGGTTTGGGGGGGCGGTTATTATCCCGATAATATTTTTTATAAAACCTGTGATAAAAAAGGGTTATTAGTTTGGCAAGATTTAATGTTCGCCTGTGCAATGTATCCTGGAGACAGTACTTTTTTAAAATCTGTGGAAGAAGAATTAAACTATCAAATCCCTCGTATAAGTGCTCACCCAAGTGTTATACTACTAAATGGAAACAATGAAGTGGATATGGCATGGAAAAACTGGGGTTTCCAACTACAGTATTTTTTAAATGATAAATCTCAAAAAATAATCGAAAAAGCCTACGATGACTTATTTAATAAACTTGCTAAAGAAGTTGCCTCAAACTGGACAAGCACTTCCTATATTCATACTTCTCCACTCAGTAATTGGGGGAAAGATGAGTTTTACAATCACGGCTCTCAGCATTATTGGGGTGTTTGGCATGGTTCAGATCCACTCGTAAATTTTACAACTAAAATTGGTCGATTTAATGCCGAATATGGCTTTCAGAGTTTTCCGGAATTTTCAAGTTTAGCAAAATTTTCAGCAAAAGAAGATTGGTCACTTACTTCAAAAGTGATGAAACACCATCAAAAAAGTTATGTTGGGAACAGCATGATTGAAAAGCAAGCAAAATTACTTTATGGAAAATCTAAAAGTTTTGAAGAATTTGTATACCAATCCCAACTTACACAAGCAAATGCAATTTCTTCTGCAATTAATAGTCATCGTTTAGATGCTCCAAGATGTATGGGGACTTTATATTGGCAGTTAAACGATTGTTGGCCGGCACCAACTTGGTCAAGTATTGATTATTATGGCTCTTGGAAAGCATTGCATTATGCTGTTCGTGATGATTACAGACAAATTGCTGTATTAAAAAAAACAGATGCTAAAGGAAATATTGAGTTGTTCTTGAAGTCCGATGCTCCAAAAAGTAATGAAAATGCTATTCAGCTTTCACTTGAAGTTTATTCTTTGGATGGAAAGCTTCTTTCTTCAAAGTCGCAAAAACTGAGTATTTCCTATATGGAACAAGTTTCATTGGGGAAATTTCAATCTGATAACAAAATTGTAAAAGTTCAAATAGGATCTGATTACGAACGAGTATTTCTACTTAGCAAGGAAAAAACTTTTAAAACTAAATTAGCGTCAGCAGAAGACATAACTATTAATTTAAATGCTGTAGATACGATAAATAAGACGGCAGTAATTGAGATTAACAACAATCAGTTTTTGGCTGATTTCTGGTTGTATTCAGCTAAAATTGGAGTATCATTTGAAAAAAACTTCATTCAACTACTTCCTGGAAAGCATCAAATTTTAATTCGCTTCAATGAAATCCCTGAACAAAAGGATTTCGCTTGTTTTTTTCGCTAGATATCTTTCTTGTTACAATAAATGCTAAATTTATAAGCTTTATCTATGAAAATTGCAGTTACTGGTGCAAGCGGACATGTTGGAAATGTTGTTTGCAGAAAACTTATTGAAAAAGGATACAAAGTAAAAGCTTTTTTTAATTCTGACTCAAGAAGCCTTCAAAATCTTGATCTTGAATTAGTTCAAGGAAATGTATTAAACAAATCTAATTTATCTAAATTAATTGAGGGCTGTGATTTCGTCATCAACTGCGCCGCGATGATTAGTATAAATGGTGATCGTGATGGTCTTGTTTTTAAAACAAATACCGAAGGTCCAAAAAATATTCTTGAAGTAGCAATCCAACATGGAGTAAAAAAAATTATTCATGTAAGCAGTGTACATGCAGTTCACGATTTACCACATTCAACAATTTACAACGAACAAAGAGCATATAAAAGTCAAGAAAATTTTGCTTATGATTATTCAAAAGCAAAAGGAGAACAAGAAATTCTCACTAACTCAAAAAATCAAAATATTGAAGTTGTTGTAGTTCGACCAAGTTGTGTTGTGGGTCCTTTTGACTTTAAACCTTCAAAAATGGGGGCTGCACTAATGAATTTTTACAAGGAGAAAATTCCTATGATTCCAAAAGGTGGCTATGACTTAGTCGATGTTCGTGATCTTGCAGAATCAATTTATCAAGCAATTTTAAAGGGTAAAAATGGGGAAGTCTATTTACTTTCCGGAAAATACTTTAGTTTTAAAGACTTACTCAAAGAAATTCATCTTGTAACAAATAAAAAGATTCCGATAATCATTCTTCCATTTTGGTTTTTAAAAGCAACACTGCCATTTATTTGGATCTTGAGTAAACTAACAAAAACTGAACCTTCATTAACCTATGAGTCAATAATTGCAATCAAAGAAGGGCATCCAAACATGGATTATTCTAAGGCAAAAGATATTCTTCATCACAATCCTAGACCTTTAAAAGAAACCCTTAGTGATTTTTTTAAGTGGCAATTCGAAAACGCAAGAAATCAACAAAAGAAATCAACAAACGTTCTTAACTATGAAAACAGAAACACTTGAGTATATTTTATTTATCTGGATTGCTCTTGCTCTAATTGTTCACATCACCATGTTTTATGTAACCGCTCCATTTGGAAGACATACCTCAGATAAATGGGGACTTACCTTGAATAACAAAGTTGGCTGGTTCATCATGGAGCTTCCTTCATTACTAATCATGTCTTATTTCCTTGTTTTTGGAACTTATTCAATGGATTCTTATGTGTGGATTTTATTTGCTCTATGGATTTTTCATTATACCAATCGAACCATTATCTATCCTTTAAGAATAAAACCTACGGATAAAAAAATGCCCGTTTCAATTGCTTTAAGCGCAATTATTTTCAATATTGTAAATGCTGGAATCAATGGTTATTTCCTTGCAGAACTTGCTGCACCAAATAACTATAATTTAGAATGGTTAAGTAGCCCTCATTTTACAATTGGTATTCTAATTTTTATTTTAGGAATGGGAATTAATTTAAAATCAGACACTCTTTTAATTGGTTTAAGGAAAAAAGGAGAGAAAAACTACCAAATACCAAAGGGATTTTTATTCGATTATATTTCTTCTCCCAATTTATTTGGAGAAATCATCGAATGGACTGGTTTTGCAATTATGGCATGGAATCTACCTGCCCTCAGCTTTGCTATTTGGACCTTCGCTAACCTTGTTCCTCGTGCACTGAATCACCACAATTGGTACAAAGAGAAATTTCCAGATTACCCAAAAAACCGTAAAGCAGTTTTCCCTTTTTTATTTTAAACATTCATCGTATATTTAGAGAAAATAATACCTATGTCTTGTTTTAATCTTATTTTGTGTATAATTTTTCCTCCTTTAGCTGTTCTTGACAAAGGTTGTGGCTCAATTTTAATTGTGTTTTTATTAACTTGTTGCGGATGGGTTCCTGGAGTAATTGCAGCTTTAGTGATACTAAACAGCAATAAAGAATAATATTAACCTTTGATTAAAAAATCTATTCTAATCTTTATTGATTTCATTAATGACATTAAAAGAATCCATTCATCAGGCCTTAAGAATACAATTGAAATTTCGAATTGATAAAATACAAAATATTTTAGAGGATTTACACTTGTCGGGATCTCGCGATGCTAAAAGTTCTGCAGGCGACAAACATGAAACAGGAGTCGCAATGGCTCAATTAGAACAGGAAAAATTGCGGTATCAAATCTATGAATTTCAAAAAATGGAAGAAATAGTGCAAAAGATCAATCCAAGTAAGACGAATAGCAAAATAAATCTTGGAAGCTTGGTTGAAACAGACAAAGGTTGGTTTTATATTTCTGTTGGACTTGGTTCACTTACTTTTAATGAGCAAGTTATTTTTGCAATAAATCCTGAAGCGCCTTTTGGCAAAGCACTTATTGAAAAAGAAAAAGGTGATAGCATTTATTTTAATGGAGTTGAATCTAATATTTTGCAAGTTCTATAGTCAAGTATAAAATTCACTTTTCAGGGATTGAAAAATCAAAAAAAACCCTTAAAAACACCTTTTCTTTTAAAACCTAAAGAAACTTCAAAACGAATAGTACAATAAATGCAGCAAAATCCTAACTTTGCAGTTCATGATTCAGTTTAAAAAAGTCGCCTTTTATACTTTGGGCTGTAAGTTAAACTTCAGCGAAACATCAACAATTGCTCGTCTATTTGAAGATGCAGGGTTTGCCAAAGTGGAATTTGAAGATACTCCTGATGTGTATATTATTAATACTTGTTCAGTTACTGAAAATGCAGATAAAAAATGCAAACAACTTGTTAAACGTGCTGGAAAAATAAATCCTGAGGCATTCATTGTTATTGTTGGATGTTATGCGCAATTAAAACCTACAGAAATTGCATCAATTCCAGGGGTTGATATGGTTTTAGGAGCAAATGAGAAATTCAATATTTTAGAGCACTTAGAAAAGGAACGAAGTAAGCGACTCGTAGCAAAAGTTGCTTTTGATAATATAAAAGAAACAAAAGAATTTGTCACCTCCTATTCTTTTGGTGATAGAACGCGCTCTTTTCTCAAGATTCAAGACGGTTGCGATTATTTTTGTAGTTTTTGCACCATTCCTTTAGCTCGTGGAAAGAGTCGAAATGCAAGTATTAAGGAAACGGTAAGTCAAGCCGAAAAAATTGCGGCTACAGATGTAAAAGAAATTGTCCTCACTGGAGTAAATATTGGTGATTTTGGGCAAGGTGAAAAAGAAAACTTCTATGGACTGATTAAAGAACTTGATGAAATAAAAGACATTGAGCGATTCAGAATTTCATCAATAGAACCAAACTTACTAAGTAATGAAATAATTGATTTTTGCTTGTCGAAATCTAAACGATTTGCTCCGCATTTTCACATTCCACTTCAATCTGGAAGTGATCGCCTGCTAAAACTTATGCGAAGAAAATACGAAAGAAAATTATATGCTGAACGCGTAGCTAGAATCAAATCCCTTCGGAAAGATAGCTGCATTGGAGTAGATGTAATTGTTGGTTTTCCAGGTGAAAGCGATGAAGATTTTAATGAAACGATTGAATTCATTCAAGATTTAGATGTTTCTTATTTACATGTTTTTACCTATTCTGAAAGGGCAAATACCGGAGCACCTAAGTTAGGTACTGCAGTGCCAATGGAAGTTAGAAGAACTCGAAGCAAACAGCTACATTTAATCTCCGATAGAAAAAAAAGAAATTTTTATACAGAAAATCTAAACACTGAGCGCACAGTTTTGTTTGAACATGAGGAAGATGAAGGATACATGTTTGGGTTTACTGAAAATTACATAAAAGTTAAATTTCCATTTGATGCGAAACTAACGAATACTTTTCAACGTATTCGATTGACAGAAATTGATAGAGATGGAATTATGAAATGTTCACTCAGTACTGAATTTTAGAATCTTTTAATATGAATACAATTTACATTACACGAAGGGAAACTTTCAATGCAGCACATAAATTATGGCAGGAAGAATGGTCTGAAGAAAAAAACTGGGAAGTTTTTGGAAAGTGCAGCAATAAAAATTGGCATGGTCACAACTTTCAGCTTTTTGTAACTGTTAAAGGTATTCCTGATGAAAATACAGGGTTTGTTATGAATTTAAAAACTTTAAGTCAAATATTAAAAGAGAAAGTAATTGAACCCTTAGACCACAAAAACCTAAACTTAGATGTTCCATTCTTTAAAGGGAAAATGGCATCAACTGAAAATTTAGCAATTGCAATTTGGGATGAAATTTATGACATAATCGCAAAAAATGGAGGTGAATTAGCAAAAATAAAGCTCGTTGAAACTGAAAACAACTACGTCAACTATTATGGTGGAAAAGAACCATTTTAGAATTATAAATTAATTAAAAAACTATTTTTAGAAAAGTAAAATGGAAAAAGAATACAAGTCAATCATAGAACAACTTGGAGAAAATGCTAATAGAGAAGGTTTATTAAAAACACCGGAACGTGTAGCAAAATCAATGAAATTTTTAACAAGTGGTTACAACATAAATCCAGATGATTTAATAAATCAAGCTATTTTTCACGAAGAATATTCAGAAATGGTTTTAGTAAAAAACATAGATATTTATTCGCTTTGTGAACATCACATGCTTCCTTTTTTTGGGAAAGCGCATGTAGCATATATTCCAAATGGTAAAATTGTTGGCTTGAGTAAAATTCCACGCGTTATTGATGCGTATTCTCGTAGATTGCAAGTACAAGAACGACTAACAATTGAAATCCGGGATTGTATTCAAAGAACATTAGAACCAAAAGGTGTTGCCGTTGTAATTGAATGTTGCCATATGTGCATGCAAATGAGAGGCGTGCAAAAACAAAATGCGCAAACAACGACAAGTGCATTTACAGGATTATTTTTATCAAATGATTCCACAAGAAAAGAATTTATTAATTTAGTACAAACAAAACTACATTAACCATGAATCAAGGACTAGAAGATCAAAGCAGTTTATCAGCGGATTTAGCAAGAGACTTTTTCCGAAATGTTTATACCTATATGTTTGGAGCTTTAGGTATTTCTGGAATTCTTGCCTATACGGTAGGAACCAATACAGCTTATTTTGCAAGCTTATTTATGAATGCTGAAGGTGGGATTTCCCCCGTTTTCTGGATTATCGCTTTTGCACCAGTAGGAATTGGATTATTAATCCAATGGGGATACAACCGCTTGTCAATGGGTGTTTTACTCGCACTTTTTATTCTGTATTCGGGTCTAATGGGTTTAAGTTTATCTACAATTTTTCTAGTGTACAATATTGCTTCAATTGCTTCAACATTTTTTGTTGCAGCTGGTGCTTTTGCTGGAATGGCCATTTTGGGTTATACAACAAAAACAGATTTAACAAAGTTTGGTAGTTTGTTATACATGGTTTTTATTGGGATGTTTATCGCTGGGATTGTGAATATCTTCATGAAAAGTGATGGTATGGGCTTCATTATTGCATGTTTAGGAGTTTTTGTTTTTACAGGGCTTACTGCTTATTCAATGCAGCAATTAAAATCTGTGGCAACAAATACAGATTTGACAGAAGAAGAAAGAAATAAGCTATCGCTAATTGGTGGACTTCAACTTTATATTTTATTTATTAATTTATTCCTTTCTTTATTGCGACTTTTAGGTAACAGGAATTAGTCGTTTTTATAGTTCTGAAGGATTTAAGATCACTGCCAAAATACAAAAATGATAACTGAAAATCAGCAAAAGCCAATATTTAATCCTTGGAAAACATTATTCTATATTTTCCCAAGTCTTTTAATATTCAGATCAAGTGAATACTTAATTGAAAATTATATTGGCCAAATTTTAATGAGTGGAATATTGGCTGGCCTTGGAGCAATTCTAGGGGCAACAACATATAAAATAGTTGAGAATAAAAGCACAATGGCTAAAGTATTGGCTTTCATTATATCAACTGTTTTGTGTATACTATATTTATACCTGATAGCTAAAAATCTCAAAGTAAAGTAAACTCAAAAAAAAAGGCTACAAAACACAAGTCTTGTAAAAGATTCGGGATTCTGGAAACGTAAAACGAATAATTGAACACAAAAGATCTTGAATCGCAAATACAACTAATTTTAAAAATCAGCTGCTTCGCCGGGCATAAAACAGTTATAAAAAAACCGAAGAAAATTATCCTTCGGTTTTTTTTTGTGTTTTGATTTTTTTAAAGAAAACATTTTCTAACTTTGAAAAAAATATTTTTATGTCAGATAACTTTTTTGAGGAATCAACAGCTGCTGTAGGGACAATCTATACGATTGCTATTCTTGCGTTAATTGTTTCTATTCTTATTTGGGGTTAGCCCAAAACGAACTTCATACTTTTAGCATGCCTTTCAATTCGCTATTTTCTTGGTACATTGGGAAGCGCATGAAACGGATAGCTGATTATAAAAATAATCCGCATGACAACCAAAAGAAAATATTCCATTATTTAATCTCTCAAATAAGTAAAACAGAATTTGGTCTTGAAAAAGAGCTAAATATAAATACTAATTACTCAGAATTTAAAGAGAAAATTCCACTACAAGATTACGGCAGCTTAAAATCGTTAATTGATTTATCAATAGAAGGCAAAACAAATTTACTATGGCCAGGTAAAACCAAATGGTTTGCTAAATCTTCTGGCACTACAGCAGATCGCGTAAAAAAATTGCCAATAACAAAAGAACTTCTTGAATTCAATCATTATGCTGGTGGGAAAGATTTATTAGCGCAATACTATGCAAATCATCCTAAAAGAAAATTATACAATGTAAAGCATCTAATTATTGGTGGAAGTGGGCAAATAACTAAAAAAGCTGGGGGTGTATTCATTGGAGATCTTTCTGCTATTATTATTAATAACCTGCCAGCATGGACTGAGGTCCGAAGAACACCTAAAAAAGAAATCGCGCTTTTAGGAAATTGGGAAGAGAAACTAGAAAAAATGGCGCATTCCGTTATTCATGAAAATATTGGTATTCTTGCCGGTATTCCAAGTTGGACCTCCCTCCTACTTAAAAAAGTGTTAGAAATTTCTGGAAAAAATACAATTCACGAAGTTTGGCCAAATTTAGAATTATACATTCACGGCGGCATGAATTTTAATCCCTATCGTGCGACTTTCTCTAAATTAATAGGGAAAAATATAAACTATGTAGAATCTTATAATGCATCAGAAGGATATTTTGGAATGCAAGATCAAACCGACAAAGATGAATTATTACTCTTAACGAATTCACAGATTTTTTATGAGTTTATTTCTATGAGTGAATTTAAAAATTTAGAATCTGAAACTATAAGCCTTCAAGAAGTTGCTGTCGATAAAGAGTATGCATTAGTTATTAGTACTTCCGCTGGTTTATGGCGTTATCTCATCGGCGATACAGTACGTTTTACATCTATTAATCCTTATCGGTTTAAGGTAAGTGGACGAATTTCACATTACATGAATGCCTTTGGAGAAAAAATGATTGTTGATCATGCAGAAAAAGCAATTGCAAAAGCGAGTTCTGCAAACAATGCGCGTATTCAAGATTACACAGTTGCGCCGTTTTTTAATTTTGAATCAGCAACTGGCGGACACGAATGGATCATTGAGTTTGAGGAGGAACCAAAAGACTATAAGCGCTTTAAAATAGCTTTAGATGATGAATTAAAAATTGCTAATGCAGATTATGAAGCAAAACGCATAAAGAACATAAACATTGAATTTCCACGATTTGTTTTTGTACCAAAAGGTACTTTTTATGAATGGTTTAAAAGGCAAAAAAAGCTGGGTGGTCAACATAAAATTCCTCGTTTGACAAATGATCGAAAAGTTATTGAACAGCTATTGGAAATCATTTCGTAACTTTCTACAAGAATCTGTCAGAATGAAAATCAGAGTTTCAATTCTTTTTGTTTATTTTATTTTTTTTGTAAATCACAGTCAAATTATCATTGAAGATACTGAAGAAAAAAACTTTGCCTTCTTGAAAGCTGTTTCTGTATGGAATATAGACGAATTACAGAACGTGTATTTGATTCAAGGAAGCACACTAATTAAATGTGATTCAAGTGGAAAACAACTATTCTCCCAAAGTATAAAATCAATTGGAAATGTAGCACAAATTGAACCGGTAAATGCACTTAAAATCGCAGTTTTTTCTGAAGAGCAACAGAGTATTTGCTTATTTGACAACACTTTAACACTAAATGGTGAATGTAACTATTTAGATAAATATGGAATTAGAAATGCAAAATTAATAGCCCGTTCAAATCGGCCAAATCTATTCTGGATTTACGATCAATTTAATTCAACACTACTTCTAATTGATATTATTTCTAACAAAACAATTCAAAAAATTGATAATATCAAAGGTCTGATCTTAAAAGATGAAGAAGAAAATGAAGTTGAGAAAATTCAAGAATTCAATAATCACTTGTATCTTTTTGATACAAATGAAACAATATACGAATTTGATCAATTAATGACCTTAAGTGGGGAATTTAAAATACACTCGAAAAAAATAGCATTTTGGGAAAATCAACTAATTGAAATGGAAGGAAATAAAACATGGATTACCTCATTGATAAATAAAGAAATTAAGACTTATATAAGTACAGATAGAAATCCTAAGGACATAAAAATCAAAGGAAAGTTTCTTTATATGAACATAGAAAATAAAATTTTGAGATTCGCACTAAAAAGCTTATAGATTAGCTTTGCTTTTTGTATTTTAGCATTCTAAATTTTAAATCATGCACATTGCAATTGCCGGAAATATCGGAGCAGGTAAAACAACCTTGACAAATCTCTTGTCAAAACATTATGGTTGGGAAACACATTACGAAGATGTAGACCAAAATCCTTATCTAAATGACTTTTACGACGATATGCAACGTTGGTCCTTCAATCTGCAAATTTATTATTTGAACAGTCGTTTTACACAAATTCAGGAATTCAAAGAAACAAAGCATACGGTTATACAAGACAGGACTATTTACGAAGATGCATTTATTTTTGCTCCAAATCTTCATTCAATGGGATTGATGACCACCCGTGATTTCGAAAATTATTTTTCATTGTTTAATCTTATGGACACCTTTGTATCCGCTCCAGATTTACTTATTTATTTGCGAGCAAGTGTTCCTACTCTAGTAAATCAAATTCAGTTAAGAGGAAGAGATTACGAAGAAAGTATTCGTTTAGATTATTTGAAACGCCTAAATGAACGTTATGAAGCATGGATCTCAACTTACGATAAAGGTAAATTATTAATTATTGATATTGACAACAATCGTTTTCCAGACAGTCAAGAAGACTTAGGTAAAATAATTAACGCGATTGATGCTGAGATAAACGGATTATTTTAATACATCCCATGATTGTTATTACAGGAGCTGCAGGCTTCATCGCTAGTTATCTTGTTGGACATTTAAATGAATTAGGGCACGAAAACTTAATCCTCGTAGATGATTTTTCGAGAGTCGATAAAATTTCTAATTATAGCACAAAGAAATTCTTAAAAAAAATAGAAAGAACAGAATTTGTTACTTGGCTTGAAAATACAAATGAAACGATAGACATTGTATTTCACTTAGGAGCAAGAACTGATACAACAGAAATGAGTGTAACAATTTTTGATGAATTAAACCTATTTTTCTCTCAAAAAATCTGGACAGTTTGCTCTAAAAAAAATATACCTTTGATTTATGCAAGCAGTGCAGCAACCTATGGCCTAGGTGAATTTGGCTATGACGATAAGCACGAAATAATCTCTAAATTAGTTCCCTTAAATCCTTATGGTGAATCAAAAAATAATTTTGATAAATGGGTTATTGAACAAACAGAAAAACCTCCATTTTGGGCAGGACTTAAATTCTTTAATGTCTATGGTCCCAATGAAAACCATAAAGGAAGAATGGCAAGTGTAATTTTACACGGATTTAAGCAAATAAAACTAAACGGAGAAATTAAACTTTTTAAATCTCACAATCCAAATTATACGGATGGCGGTCAATTACGTGACTTTGTATATGTAAAAGATGTAGCAAATGTTTGTTCCTATTTAATGACCGAGAAACCAGCATCTGGAATTTACAATCTTGGTTCTGGTAAAGCGCGAACATTTTTAGATTTAGCAAGCCTAACTTTTAAATCTCTTGGATTAGAAGCCAATATATCATTTATAGATACTCCAATTGATATTCGTGACAAATACCAGTATTTTACAGAAGCTAACATGTCTAAATTGCTTGAAACTGGCTATAATAAAGATTTTTATAGTTTAGAGGAGGGAATTCACGATTATATAACAAATCACCTAAATTCTTAGCAAAAAAAATCCCCTCAATTTCTTGAGAGGATTAAATAATTTTATTTAAGCAAAATTATTCGCTTACTACTTCAAATTTAAAAGCTTGCTTTACACCTCTAAAAAGATTTGCTTCAGCTTCAAATGTTCCGATTTCCTTAATTGGTTCGTCTTTAATTTTTAAAGATTTACGATCGATATCAAAACCTTCTTTTCGAAGGGCTTCTGCTAACTGAAGTGTATTAACTGAGCCAAATATTTTTCCGTTCTCCCCAGCTTTTGTTACAATAGAAACTGTAACATCAGCAAGTTTGGCTGCAATTTCTTGTGCTTCAATCTCCAATTTATTTTCTTTGTGAGCTTTCTGCTTCATCATTTCCTCGTGCGCTCTTTTTGCGCTTGCAGTTGCCAATGAGGCATAACCTTGAGGAATGAGAAAATTACGACCATATCCAGGCTTTACGTTTACTATTTCGTTTGCGTAACCTAATTTATCTACATTTTTCTTTAGAATAACTTCCATGATTTTTTTTACTTATTAAAGTTCAACAAACGACTTATTTCAACATATCACTTACATAAGGCAATAAAGCAATGTGACGTGCACGTTTTATAGCCTTATTTACTCTTTTTTGGTATTTTGCTGTAGTACCAGTGATACGACGAGGAAGTATCTTTCCTTGCTCATTGAGTAATTTCAATAAAAAAGCGGGGTCTTTGTAATCGATAAAACGAATACCGCTTTTTTTGAAACGGCAATATTTATCCTTGGTGATATCAATATTTATCGGGGTTAGATAACGAACATCATTTGACATTTTTTGATTTTTTTAGGGTTAATAAATTAAGCTTCTACTTGTGCTCCTTTTCCAGCTTTAACTCGGCGCTTTTCAGCATAAGCTAAATGGTCAACATCCATTTTCATAGTAAGAAAACGCAAAACACGTTCATCTCTTTTCATCGCTAATTCATAAGGAGCAACACAAGTGCCATCTCCATCAAATTGAATTAAAAAATAAAAACCTGTCGATTTTTTTTGGATTGGGTAAGCTAGCTTTCGCAAACCCCAATTTTCCGAATGCGTGATTTTTGCTCCAGTAGCTTTAATCTCGCCTTCGAATTTCTGCACTGCTTCCTTTGCCTGATCATCAGACAAAACGGGAGTTAAAATGAAAACAGTTTCGTAAGAATTCATACGTTATTAAATTAAAATTATTATTATTAAGGGTGCAAAGATAAGTATTTATTTCATAGAGACAAACTGATTTTAAGATTTTCTTTGTGCTTATTAGCGTTTAAACCATAAATGTTTATTTTTGACATTCAATTTATAATAAATTTTAAAGTCAAATCATTATTTTCAATAAAAAATATTAAAACCATGAAAATTTATTTAATATTTATCTTACTCATTTTCGCCACTTTTTCATATACATTTTCTCAAAAGAAAGAGCTTTCTTTAAAAGATGCAGTTATGATGCAAAGAAGTCTTTCTCCTGATAGAATTTCAAATTTTCTATGGATTTCAGATACTGAATATTCTACTTGTAGTAAAGATTGGAAAACACTTTTTAAGAACAATGTTAATGCCGACAATGATGTAGAATTATTAAAAATTGAAAACCTTAATCTTGTTCTTCAAACATCCTATCAAAATTTTGGTGGAATGGAATGGATCAATGAAACCACAATCCTTCTTAATGATGGTCAGACAATCTCTGAATACAATGTAGTAAACAATACTGGAAAAATCTTAAAAAAAGTAGGAGTAGATTCTGAAAATTTGAATTACCATTCTAAAAGCAACCATTTAGCTTACACGATTGCTAAAAATATCTATGTTGATGAAAAAGCTATTACAAAAAACATTGATAAAAACATCGTTTCAGGTCAAAGTATTGCTCGAAATGAATTTGGAATTTCAGTGGGGATTTTTTGGTCTATCAATGGTTCTTATTTGGCATTTTATCAAAAAAACGAGCGCAATGTTCACGATTATCCTTTATTGGATATCAATTCAACTCCTGGTGAATTAGTGTCAATTAAATATCCCATGGCAGGACAAAGCTCTGAAGAACCAAAAATTGGCATTTACTCACTCAAAAACCACAAGACTGTTTATATTAATCCTCGTGGAAATAAAGATGATTATTTTACGAATTTGTGCTTCACTCCAGATGAAAAATATATTCTTGTTGCTGAAGTAAATCGAGATCAAAATCATATGCACTTGAATGTTTACGATTCAAAATCTGGAAAATTTGTAAAAACACTCTTTGAAGAAAAAAATGATAAATGGGTAGAACCTGAACATGCTGCTTTTTTTCCTGATGCAAAATCAAATAATTTTATTTGGATTTCAGAAAGAGACGGATTCAATAATTTATATGCTTATACCTTCAATTTAGAAAGTGAAACTAATTTTCCTGTGCAACTAACGAAGCACCGTTTTGTAATTAAAGATATTCTCAGCGCAAGTAGTGATGGCAAAGAAATCTACTATTCTGCAACTGGAGAAAACCCAACAAACACTGTTTTCTATCGCTATAATATAAATGGTGAAAATGAGCTTTTAACAAAAGAATCTGGAACGCATTCATTGTTAATATCAAAAAACGGCAACTATTATATGGATTCATACACAAGTTTGAATGTTCCTCATTCAGCAAAAATTCTTACTCGAAATGGAGAAATAAGAAAAGAATTGATCAATTCAAAAGATAAATTAGACGAATATAAAATAGGAACTACAGAAATTGGAAAAATAAAGGGAGTAGATGGCTCCGATTTGTATTATCGTTTTATCAAACCACAAAATTTTGATGCTACAAAAAAATACCCCGTTTTAGTTTATGTTTATGGCGGACCGCATGCTCAAATGGTAACAAATTCATGGTTAGGTGGCGCTAATCTTTGGATGCATTGGATGGCAAATCAAGGATACTTAATCTTCACCTTAGACAATCGAGGTTCAGGAGAACGAGGTTTTGAGTTTGAATCACAAATTCATAGAAAGCTAGGTGATTTCGAGATTGAAGATCAACTCACAGGAATAAATTTCTTGAAATCATTTCCCTATGTAGATTCCGAAAGACTTGCTGTTCATGGTTGGTCTTATGGTGGATTTATGACAAGCTCCTTGATGCTTCGAGAACCAGATGTTTTTAAAGTTGGTGTTGCTGGTGGACCAGTTACTGATTGGAAGTATTATGAAATCATGTACGGAGAACGCTACATGGATCGCCCGGAACAAAATAAAGAAGGTTACGAAAAAGCTTCCTTGATGACTCACGCAAAAAATCTAAAAGGCGATTTGCTTTTAATTCATGGAACAGTTGATGATGTTGTTGTGATGCAAAATAATTTAGCCCTTGTCAAAAAGTTTATTGATTTAGGCATTCAAATGGACTTCTTTCCTTATCCGATGCATAAGCACAACGTTAACGGAAAAGACCGCGTGCATTTAATGGAGAAAATTTTAAACTACATTATTGAAAAGAATGTTATTCATAATTAAAAAATGTAACTTTATATCTCTTTAGTGCTTAAAAAAATAATTACATTTACCAATAAATTAATTTTAAAAACTCATTATTTATGACCCTAAAAAACAAACTATTTGCAGGTTTTGGACTAAGTCTGCTTTTCAATGCAACTATTTTTTCACAAGCTCTTCCAGGCACACTAAATTGGTATAACGGTGAAGGAACTGGAATGCAAACAGATAAAGCATATCAATTACTTAAAAATAAAAAGCCAAAAGCAGTTATTGTTGCTGTAATTGACTCTGGTGTAGATATTGAACATGAAGATTTACAAGGAAAAATATGGACCAATGAAAAAGAAATTCCAAAAAATGGAATAGACGATGATAAAAATGGCTACATAGACGATGTTCATGGCTGGAATTTTCTTGGAAATAAAAGAGGACAGAACGTAGACGCAGCAAGGCTTGAAAAGACCCGAATTCTAGCAAGATTAATGTTGAAATATGAAGGAATAGATCCATCGAGTATAAAAAAAGATGCTGAATATGAATTGTACCTAAAAGTAAAATCAGATGTTGCTGAAGCGCGCGCTGAATTTGAACCATATATGGAAATGTTAAAACAAGGACTTTTTGACGCAGAAACTAAAAAATACATTGAAGACCAAATGAAATATAATCTAAATGTAGATTTTAATGACCGAGCTTTAATTGGTGATAATCCAGATGACTTTAACGATATTCGTTACGGAAATCCAAATGTAGAAGGCCCAGATGCACTTCATGGAACACATGTTGCAGGTATTATCGCAGCAATTCGCGGAAATGGTAAAGGTGGAGACGGGGTTGCTGACAATGTGAAGATTATGTCAATAAGAACGGTTCCAAATGGAGATGAATTTGATAAAGATATTTATTTAGCCGTACGATACGCTGTTGATAATGGTGCAAGTGTTATAAATATGTCTTTTGGAAAAGCCTATTCACCACACCAAGAAAAAGTATATGAGGCATTTAAATATGCAGACTCTAAAGGTGTATTGTTGATTCATGCAGCAGGAAACGATGCGCAAGACATTGATATTGAACCGAATTTCCCAACATCTATGTATTCATTTCAAGATGTAAAACTTGATCATTTTTTGACAATTGGAGCATCTACTAAAAATAAAGGTGAGGAATTAACTGCTTCATTTTCAAATTTTGGAAAAAAAGGGGTAGATATTTTTGCTCCTGGTTTTGAGATTTATAATTCTGTTACTGAAAATCAGTATCAAAATTTACAAGGTACTTCTATGGCTGCCCCAATGGTTGCTGGAGTGGCAGCGATGCTAAAGTCATACTTTCCAAGCTTATCTATGTCTGAAATAAAAAGTATAATTTTATCTTCTGGAACGACATACAAAGGTAATTTTCAGAATTTATCTGCTACTGGAAAAGTCGTAAATGTTTATAATGCTGTAAAATCTTGCCAAAAACTTGAGGCCTCAAAAAATTAATGCAAATTGAGGGTATTTATTTTCATTTTCCTTACTATAAATGTACACTTTTTTAGTGCTCAAGAAGATGTAAAAAAACTTGATCAGCTAATTCATGACTGGCATAAAGCTGCAAGTGAAGCTAAATTTGAAACCTATTTTAATTGCTTAACAGACGATTTTATTTTTTTGGGAACGGCACCCGGTGAACGCTGGACAAAAAAAGAATTCCAAGGATTTTCAAAACCATTTTTTGATAGAGGGAAAGCATGGGATTTTAAGGCATCTAATCGAATTTGGAACTTCTCAAAAGACGGAAAAACAGCTTGGTTTGACGAAGATCTCGCAACATGGATGCAAGGATGCCGAGGAAGCGGGGTTTGCACTAAAACTAGAGGTATATGGTCAATATCTTACTACAACCTAACTGTGCTTATAGAAAATGAAAAGATCAAAGAATTTATTGAACTTCGGAAAAACTGATGTTTGTAATCGATAATCAACTTAAAACCGCAAAAAACTATTTTTCTGAACAGCTCAAAAACTTGTTCACATCCACTGAAATAAATTCGATGTGGAAAGAAATTATTTGCTTGCGACTTAAGTGGAATCAAAGTGATTTTATTTTAAATAATTCTTTTCGACTTTCAGAATCAGATTTACTTTTTATTAGATCCTATGTACATCGACTAAAAAAAAATGAGCCCTTTCAGTACATTCATGGGACAACTACTTTTTTTGGTCTTGAATTAAAGTGTGACAAACGTGCCTTAATCCCACGTCCTGAAACGGAAGAATTAGTAGCATGGGCAGTAGAATTTGGACCTTTTAAAACAATTGCCGACTTATGTACCGGCTCTGGCTGTATTGCACTTGGACTCAAATCGAAATTCTCTGAATCTTATATTACAGGCCTTGATATTTCAACAGATGCTTTGAGTCTTGCACAAGAAAATTCTAAACTTACTAATCTAGATGTCGAATTCAATAATGCAGATTTACTCAATATCAATGAGGATTTATTAGGTAAAAAATGGGATTGTATTATTTCAAATCCGCCATATATTCCAACTAATGAAAGAGAAAGTATAGCAGAAAATGTACTAAATTTTGAACCTGAAATTTCCTTATTTGTGGAAAATGATAATCCTATCATATTCTATGAAGCAATTGTTAAATATGCCAAATCAAATCTTTCAGAAAATGGTTTTTTGTTTTTTGAAATACACCCTGAATTTTCAGCAGAAATTAGTGACTTATTAAAACTTAAGGGATTTATAAACATTGAACTGAGGAAAGATTTACAAGGTAAAAATCGCATGATAAAAGCACAAAATGCGTAATTTTATACCATGACAGTTGCAGAAGCTAAAATCGAAATAGAACGACTTTCAGAATTGATTCACCAATACAATTATTCGTATTATGTTGAAACAAGTTCGCAAATTTCTGATTTTGAATTTGACACATTGCTAAAAAATCTTCAAGAATTAGAAGCAGAATTTCCAACGCTGTCATCAGTAAATAGCCCAACTAAGCGCGTTGGAGCAGATATAAGTAAAAAATTTGAAGCTGTTGAACACGAATACCCAATGCTTTCTCTTTCCAATACCTATTCTCAAGAAGAAATAATTGAGTGGGAAAATAGAATTAAAAAACTTGTTGATGGACCAATAGAATATGTTTGCGAATTAAAATACGACGGTGTTGCAATTGGAATTAAATATACTGATGGGCAATTGAATCGTGCACTTACACGAGGTGATGGAGAAAAAGGGGAGGATGTAACAGCAAATGTTAGAACAATTCAATCTATTCCATTAATCCTAAAAAACGACTATCCCAAAGACTTTGAAATTCGCGGGGAAATTTTTATGCCCCACACACAATTTAAACGCCTTAATGATGAACGATTAGAAAATGGCGAGCCCTTATTTGCAAACCCGAGAAATACTGCTGCTGGATCCATTAAATTACTAGATTCAAAAATTGTTTCAGAACGAGGACTTGATTCTTTTTTATACGGGATTTATGCTTCATCATTAGCAGATGCAGGGCATTTTGAATCCGTTGAAAGAGCAGCTAATTGGGGATTTAAAATCCCTCAAAAACAAAATCGATTTATTGAAAAAACATCGTCAATAGAGGGAATAATGGACTTTATTGACTTCTGGAATACCGCAAGAGAAAATCTCCCTTTTGATATTGATGGAATAGTAATTAAAGTAAATAATTACCAACAACAAAAGTCCTTGGGATTTACTGCAAAATCTCCAAGATGGGCTATATCCTACAAATTTAAAGCAAACCGAGTAGAAACCATACTTGAAAGTGTTGTATATCAAGTTGGAAGAACAGGTGCAATCACGCCAGTGGCAAATTTATCTCCCGTTTCCTTGGGTGGAACAACTGTTAAAAGAGCTTCATTACACAACGCTGATCAAATTCAAAAACTAGATTTAAATATTGGCGACACTGTTTTTTTAGAAAAAGGTGGTGAAATAATACCAAAAATTGTAGGTGTAAATGTTGAAAAAAGAAAGATAGGAACGATTCCAATTATTTTTATTGAAAATTGCCCAGAATGTCAAACTAAACTTATCAGACTCGAAGGAGAAGCGCATCATTATTGCTCCAACGAGCAAGATTGTCCACCACAAGTTAAAGGAAAAATTGAACATTTTATAAGTAAAAAAGCACTTGATATTGATGGTCTAGGAAGTGAAACTATTGATTTACTTTACACAAAAAACCTCGTTAAAAATCCTGCAGACTTATACGATTTAACATTTGAACAACTAATTAATTTAGATAGAATGGCAGAGAAATCTGTAAAAAATTTAATTTTAAGCATTGAAAACTCTAAAAAATGTAACTTTGAAAGAATACTATTTGGTATTGGTATTCGTTATGTTGGTGAAACAGTTGCTAAAAAACTAGCGAAACAATTTAAGAACATAGATGCAATTTGCGATGCGGACTTTGAAACACTTCTTGAAACTGAGGAAATTGGAGAAAAAACAGCATTTTCGTTACATCAATATTTTTCTAATGAAAAAAATTTAAAACATCTTGAACGATTAAAAATAAAGGGCTTAAACTTTATACTAGAAAAAAAAGAAAGGGCAACAACAATATTAAATGAAAAAATAATAGTAGTTTCGGGAACATTTAATTCCTTCTCTCGAGATGAATTAAAGGAATTGATTGAAATAAATGGAGGAATTAATAGCAGTGCAATTTCTATTAAGACGAGATACCTTATAGCTGGAAATAACGTAGGACCTGCAAAATTAAAACAAGCAACCTCGCTAGGTATAGAAGTAATTAGTGAGGATGAATTTATAAAACTGATAAGTTCATGAGAGAACAAAATATGAGAGAACAAAATAGTTGGGATGAAACAAAATCCTTGTTAGTCGCTTTCACTTATGAGAGTGATGAACAATTAAAAGGCTTCAGGAAGTCTTTAGATAAAATATTGAATACAAGTAATGTAAAACGCTTGATCATTATTGTAAATATTGGTAAAGAAGTTAATAAATCTATTTTGCCACCACATTTTTTAATTTATTATTCTTCACCCCTTGACTTTTCTTTTTGGGGTAAATTAAAAGATGTGCAACTAGATAAAGAATTAAAAACAGAATTTGATTTATTAATGTGGTTTGGGGATATAAAAAAGCCGATATTTAAGGAAATTAAAAATTCCAAAATAAAAAGAAAAATCACTGTAAATTCGCCTGACTCGATCTGTGACTTATTATTAAACACCGAATCAACTGATCCAGACGACATGATTAATTTTGTCATCCAAAATTTACAAAAAATAGCTATTTATGAATAACCCTTTCTCAGGATCTGGAGTTGCACTTGTTACACCATTTAAGGAAGATAAATCTATTGATTTTACAGCAGTTCGAAAACTTGTTCAACTACAAATACTTGGAGGAACAGATTTTCTTGTAGTGCAAGGAACAACGGGAGAATCACCTACTCTTTCGCAAGAAGAAAAACTTAAACTTCTTGAAACAGTAATTGATGAAAACGCAGGGAAATTAAAAATTGTTTACGGAATAGGTGGTAATAATACAACACTCGTGGGAGAAACTCTAAAACTATTAAAAATTGAGGGTGTCAATGGAATTCTATCGGTTTCGCCGTATTACAACAAACCCACTCAAAAAGGAATTATCGAGCATTTTAAATACATTTCAAGCTGCACAGAATTACCAATTATCTTATATAATGTTCCTGGTAGGACAGGCTCAAATATTTTAGCTGAAACAACGCTTACTTTAGCTGAAATTCCAAATATTGTTGCCATAAAAGAAGCTTCAGGAAATATGGATCAAATAATGGAAATTATTCGTTTGCGAAAGCCAAATTTTGGAGTTATTTCAGGTGATGATGCAATTACGATGCCCTTGATTGCTGCTGGTGCTGATGGTGTGATTTCTGTAGTTGCAAATGCATTACCTGAGAAATTCTCGCGAATGGTACACGCAGCAATGAATGGAGATCTTGATAGCGCTAGAAAAGAACATTATGACTTATTAGCAATAACAAGAATGTTTTTTGAAGAAGGTAATCCGGGAGGTGTAAAAGTAGCACTTGCTCATCGCAAAATAATGAATGAATTTATGCGTTTACCTTTAATGCCCGTTTCAGATACACTTAGAAAAAGAATTCAAAAAGAAACTGAATTACTTTTAAATTAAAGAACCTAAAATTTCTTTTCAATAATTAATAAAGGCAGCAAATTAGATCGTCGCTGTCTTTTTTGAAAGCTAGTTACAGATATATTTTTTAATATTTTTCATTTAAACCGATTATTTTTAGTAAGTTAGCTTTTAATTTAAAAATCTGTTATGTACTTACTCCTAGCATCTATTGCACCCGCCATCTTTATCATGTTTATAGTTTATAAATATGATACAATCAAAGAGCCCTTAAGCATGTTAGTTAAGGCATTTTTTGGAGGTCTGCTTTCTATCGTTATCACTTTGATAATCGTTTACCCTATAGCAGACATAAAATTGGCTTCTGGTGCTATGCAATCTTTTTTTGATGCTTTTTTTACAGCTGGTATTCCGGAAGAGCTATCAAAATGGATTATTTTTTATTGGTTGATTAGTAAAGCAAAAGATTTTGATCAATATTATGACGGAATTTTATATGCTATTTTTATCTCAATGGGTTTTGCACTCTTTGAAAATATTGGGTATGTTTTTGAAAATGGAATGGGGACAGCAATAGTAAGATCAATTATTTCTGTTCCAGGGCATATGCTATTTGCTATTCCTATGGGATACTACTTATCTCTATCTAGATTTGAATCGGGAGCTTCAGCCAGATATCATGTATTTTTAAGTTTGGCTATTCCAATTTTGCTCCATGGGACATTTGATTTTATTTTAATGTATTCGAGTGCAATGGATGAGTTAAATCCGGGATTAGCTGGTTTTTTAATGCTAGCTTTTGTAATTTTTGATATTTTTATGTGGCGATTTGGATTGCGAAAGTTAAAAGAACATATTGCTAAGGATAAGAGTAAGCTCAATGTTTCGGCCTAAATACTTATTAATTCTTCATTAAGTAATCTCGAATTTTTAATCAGAGAAAAGCGAGTCAACAAAAATCTTACGGTCAAATAATTGTAAATCCTCCATTTTTTCGCCTACGCCAATATATTTTACAGGGATTTTCATTTGATCAGAAATTCCAATCACCACTCCACCTTTTGCTGTTCCATCTAATTTTGTGATAGCCAATGCATTAATAGCTGTAGTCTCAGAAAATTGTTTAGCTTGTTCAAAAGCATTTTGACCGGTAGAACCATCTAACACTAATAAAATTTCATGCGGAGCGTCTGGTATTATTTTTTCCATTACCCGCTTTATTTTACTCAACTCATTCATCAAATTGACTTTATTATGTAATCTTCCTGCAGTATCAATTATAACAACATCAGCATTTTGAGATTTTGCAGATTGCAATGTATCAAAAGCAACACTTGCTGGATCAGCACCCATTCCTTGTTGAACAATTGGAACGCCAACACGCTCAGCCCAAATTATTAATTGATCTACAGCTGCTGCTCGAAATGTATCTGCTGCACCCAAAACAACTTTTTTTCCTGATTTCTTAAATTGATGTGCCAACTTTGCAATGGTCGTCGTTTTCCCAACTCCATTTACTCCAACAACCATAATTACATATGGATTTCCATCACTAGGAACGGTAATTTCTAGTTGACCATTTTGGTTGGAGTTATTTTCCTCTAAAAGAGAGCTGATTTCATCTCGGAGTATACCATTTAGTTCTGCTGTACCAACAACTTTATCTCTGGAGACTCGCTCTTCAATGCGCTTGATGATTTTTAAAGTAGTTGCTACACCAACATCTGAAGAAATTAGAATATCTTCTAGGTTATCCAGAACTTCATCGTCAACTTTTGACTTACCAACAAGGGCGCGCGTTATCTTAGAAAAAAAAGATTGCTTGGTTTTTTCTAAACCAACATCTAATGTTTCCTTTTTGGAACGTGAAAAAAAATCGAATAGACCCATAATGCGAAAAAAAAAGCCTCCAAAAGGAAGCTTAAAGTTATATTAAAAAATTAGTTCTTATCGAACCATTCTTTGACTTTATCATTGTGAACAATTTCTTCTTTGAAAGTATAAGAACCAGTTTTTTCTGATTTTATCATTTTTATCACTTTCGTATGTTCCTTACCGCCACCTTTTTGAAGCGTTGCTACAACTTTCTTTGCCATGTTCTTTTATTTAATTTCTTTGTGAAGCGTATACTTTTTTAAAACAGGATTAAATTTCTTAATCTCCATTCTATCAGGCGTATTCTTACGATTTTTTGTCGTAATGTAACGAGAAGTTCCCGCCATGCCTGTTTCTTTGTGCTCTGTGCACTCTAAAATTACTTGAATTCTATTTCCTTTTGTTTTCTTAGCCATTTTTTGTTGTTTACCCTGTGATTTTAGACAGCACTATTTTAAATATCCCTTTAGTCTTGCTTCCTTCAAACAAGCAGAAATTCCTTTCTTATTGATTGTTCGTAAAGCAGAAGTTGAAATTTTCAAGGTAATATAAGACTCATCCTCGGGAATGAAGAAACGTTTCGTAACCAAATTTGGAAAGAAGCGACGCTTTGTTTTTCTATTAGAGTGAGAGACGTTATTCCCCACCATTACTGACTTTCCTGTTAATTGACAAACTCGTGACATGACTTATATATTACTTTAATACTGTAAAAAGCGATTGCAAAGGTAACAACTTATTTCATACACGCCAAATGTTATAAGGATTTTTCTTAATTATTTTTGAATTAAATTCTAAGGAGCTAATTCGCAAATACTTAATTTGAATTTCGAGGATGGTACGACAAAATTGCATCTCGTAAAAACCGCTGATCTAAATGCGTATAAATTTCAGTAGTAGTAATGGATTCGTGCCCCAGCATTTCTTGAATTGCACGTAAATTTGCACCACCATCGATCAAGTGAGTGGCGAAACTATGGCGAAATGTGTGAGGAGAAATATTTTTCTTTAGTCCAATTGTATTTGCTAGATCTTTAATGATGGTAAAAACCATTACCCGCGTAAGTTTTGCTCCCCTCCTATTCAAAAAAACAATGTTTTCATCTCCTTTCACAATTTCTTGATGACGACGAACATGCTCCGAATACAGTTTGATTTCTTTCTCAACACTTGGACTTACAGGAACCAAGCGCTCCTTATTTCCTTTTCCGATTACACGAATAAAACCCTCTTCAAAATAGAGATCAGAAAAACGCAAAGACACTAATTCGCTTACGCGTAAGCCACAGCTGTATAGCGTTTCTAGAATCGCACGATTACGATGTCCCTGCTTCTTACTAACATCAACGGCTGCAATTAAGGCATCAATTTCTTCAATATGCAAAATTTCGGGGAGTTTCATTCCAACTTTTGGTTGCTCTAACAACTCACTCGGATCTTCTCGAATAGTATTTTCAAGAAGTAAAAAAGAATAAAATTGTTTGATTCCAGAAATTATGCGCGCTTGACTTCTCGCACTCAAACCAAGATCATAGAGTATTGTTATGAATTCTTGAAGATTCTTGTAGCTTATAGATTCTGCAGGAATGTTGTTTTCTGAGGCAAATTCAGCTAGTTTTTGCACATCGTTTTGATAAGCAAGAATTGAATTTTCAGCCAAGCCTTTTTCTATTTTCAAGTATGAAACAAAATCCTTAATATAGCGGTTCCAATTTGACATGTATGAAAATTCTAATTGTAAACGGTCCAAAATTAAATTTATTAGGGACGCGAGAACCACAAATATATGGGAATGTTTCCTTTGAAGATTATTTTGAAACGCTGAAAGATGAATTTAAAATGGATTTAAGTTATTTTCAATCTGATAATGAGCAAGAACTCATTTCAGCACTTAAGACAAGTTCAGCTGATGGAATTATTATCAATGCTGGATCATACACACATTCAAGTGTCTCACTTAGAGATTGTATTGCTTCAATTTCAATACCCGTTATTGAAGTTCACATTTCCAATATTTCAGCAAGAGAATCATTTAGACACGAATCATTTTTGAGTCCGGTTTGTGTGGGCTGTATTTTTGGATTTGGACTAAAAAGCTATGCGCTAGCCCTACAATATTTTGATCAAAAATAAGCACTCAACAAACTTTTAGCCCTGCTTTTAAATAATTTAAAGTAACTTCGTTGAAATAAATAAGTATGAAAGACCTCGAATTATTCTTCAAAAGTATTGATCCCGTTTTAGCAGCTTTAATTGCCACAACATTTACTTGGTTAGTTACCGCAGCAGGTGCTTCATTGGTTTTTTTCTTTAAAACGATGCACCGAGGTGTTCTTGATGGAATGCTTGGTTTTACAGGAGGAGTAATGGTTGCGGCTAGCTTTTGGTCACTTCTAATGCCATCCATCGAAATGTCAGAAAAATACTTTCCAAATATGGCCTGGATGCCTGCAGCAGTAGGCTTTTTACTAGGTGCACTTTTTCTTTTTTTCTTAGATAAGTGGATGCCCCATTTGCACATTAACTTTTCCGAAAATGAATCTGAGGGAGTAAAAACACAACTACACCGCACTACCCTACTTGTATTGGCAATTACTTTGCACAATATTCCAGAAGGTCTTGCAGTTGGAGTATTATTTGGCGCTGCAGCACACGGAATGGAAGGTGCAACAATTGCAGGAGCTGTTGCTTTAGCAATTGGAATTGGCATTCAAAATTTCCCAGAAGGATTTGCAGTTGCTATGCCTTTAAGAAGAGCTGGAGCATCACGCTTTAAAAGTTTTTGGTACGGTCAACTTTCAGCAATCGTAGAACCCGTAGCTGGCGTTATTGGAGCTGTTGCTGTTGTTTACATGGAGCCACTCTTACCTTTCGCACTAGCATTTGCAGCTGGAGCAATGATTTTTGTAGTTGTAGAGGAAGTAATTCCAGAAACACAGCGCGATAAATACACAGATGTTGCCGTTCTTGGCTTTATTGGAGGATTTGTGGTAATGATGATTCTAGATGTTGCCTTGGGCTAATATATATTTCAATCTTTTTTTTCAGATAAACATCTTTTTTCAGTACCTTAAGTAGAAAAATAAGTTTATGCTATCTGTTATTTACCTCAATCGCCAAACAATCGGTTTAAAAACATACTATTATGCAAGCTTTCCATTCAACCGGAACATCTACTCTCTTTTTTCTTCCCTTAAAAACAGCACTTGGGATTCATTTGAAAAAGCATGGGTAATAGATGAAACTGCTTTTCCATTGGAAAATATTTTGGCCCATTTTAAAGACAAGGCAGAATTCATATTTCAAGAAAAGAGCCTAGAAAGTGTAGAATATAAGAAGTCACTGCTGAGGCCCATTCATTTCTTGGAACCACTCGATGAACTTAAAAAAGAAGCCATTCAGACCTTTATTCGCTATTTAAATTCTAAACGCTACAGTTCAAATACTATAAAAGTGTATTCGGATTCTATGAGTACATTTTTACGGTATTTTTCGATGAAAGATATTTCAGATATTTCGAATGATGACCTCATCGATTTCAATAACAATTATATTTTAAAGAATAATTTTTCATCGTCCTTTCAAAATCAGGTGGTAAATGCGGTGAAGCTATATTTCTCTGCCATTCAGCATAAAAAAATTGATGTGGAATTAATTCATCGCCCAAGGAGAGAAAAGGTATTACCCAATGTGCTAAGCAAGGAGGAGATAAAAGCAATTTTAGATGCTCCTTTTAATTTAAAACATAGGGCCATGTTGGCTATGATATATTCTTGCGGATTGAGAAGGGGTGAATTATTGAGTCTTACAAAATTTGATATCGATTCAAAACGAATGGTCGTAATAATAAGGATGGCAAAAGGTAAAAAAGATCGAATTGTACCTTTATCTCCTAAAATTCTAAACTTACTTCGTGATTATTATAAATCTTACACTCCGAAAGAATTCCTTTTTGAAGGACAAGGTGGAGGAAAATACAGCGAAAAAAGTCTAGAAAATGTTTTTAAACAATCCTTGTTTAAGGCAGGTAATAAAAAACCTGTAACGCTACATTGGTTGAGACATAGTTACGCTACGCATTTATTGGAAAGCGGCACCGACTTAAGGTATATTCAAGATTTACTAGGACACAAAAGTAGCAAAACGACTGAGATTTACACCCATGTTAGTACAAAGAACATTCAAAATATTCGCAGTCCCTTTGACGATTTATAAAATTTATACACTATTTTTATCTAAATGAATACTATTAAATTATTTGAAAGTAAAAATATCCGTTCTGTTTGGAATGAAGCAGACGAAAAATGGTATTTCTCAGTGCAAGATGTTGTATCTATATTAACTGAAACAGTTGATGCCAAAGATTATATTAAAAAAATTAAAAAGCGTGATTTGCAACTTAATAACAACTGGGGGACAATTTGTCCCCTAGTTGAAATGGTGGCAGGAGATGGTAGAAAAAGAAAGATACAAGCGGCTGACACAAAGGGTTTACTCAGGATAATTCAATCAATTCCTTCGCCCAAAGCAGAACCATTTAAGTTATGGCTTGCGCAAGTTGGCTCTGAAAGAATTGAAGAGATTGAAAATCCAGAATTAGCAATTCAACGCACCAGAGAAACATATAAGTTGAAGGGTTATTCTGATGAATGGGTTGAAAAGAGAATGCGCAGTATTGCGATCCGTGAAGAATTGACAGAAGAATGGTCTGAACGAGGAATCAAAGAGCAAAAAGAATATGCAATTCTTACAGCTCAAATATCTAAAGCGACATTCGGTTTAACTCCTTCAGAGTATAAAGAAGTAAAGAATTTAAAGCGGGAAAATCTTCGTGACCATATGACGGATCTCGAATTAATTTTTTCTATGCTTGGTGAAGCTTCTACAACTGCCATTGTCAAAACACAAAATCCCAAAGGTTTTACAGAAAACAAGAAAGTAGCGAAACAAGGAGGAGATGTTGCAGGAAATGCACGCAAAGAATTAGAAATAAAGACAGGTGAAAAAGTTGTTTCACCAACGAATTACAAAGTATTAGAAGAAAAAAAGCAAAAGAGAATTAAATAATGATTAGATTTAACAGCCCTCATAAAATGAGGCTTAGCCAACCCATTTGCGAGGTAAGCCTCAAAAAATGGGGGTTATATATAAGTTAGAGTAAATTTTAACAAAAGAAAAACAAACATGAAAAAATTAATTGTTTTATCCTATTTGATAATTTCAACAAGTGTTACATACGCTCAATTCATATCTTACGAGTACACACAAATTCTACTTTATTCTGTTGAAATTAATTATTCTAGTTCAAATGGTTCGTACCAACCATGGTCTCCTGATTGGAACTTTTATGGAAATGCGCTTGCTCAAATGCAGGCTAGATACGATAGAAATCATAGTAGCTTATCCAAGGAGTATTTCAAATTAAAAGATCTAAAATTAATAAATACTATAAATCAATCTACTCTAAATAATTACCGGGCAGCTAGGTTAGGTTGGATTTACAATGCAACCAGTACATGGGATGTAGGTAATGATGCAAATTATGCAAATATTAGAAATTATTGTTGTGAAATTTATTCTTACTCTTCCATAAAGAGTGAAATCACATTACTTCAAAGTTGTCAAACAGAGTTGAATCGAATTAAGTATAAAGATCCCGATAATTATCTTTATTCAAAAAGATATCAGTCAATAATGAAAACATTAGATAAACTAAAACATTGCTCAACGAGTGAAATTGAGGGATTAAGCTGGGAAAGAACTGAACTAGAAAATCAGAGCAATAATAATTCAATAAATAACAATTATTCATCAAATTCAAATCAAACATATTTTAGGGTTCCAAATTCAAGCTTTGTATATCAGAAAAATGAGGAATCAGTTCAGATAGATAATATTAGTAAAACAACGGAATATACAATATTGTCATTTACATCTTTTCCTTCAAAAAAATATACTTCTGGTTGGACCGTTTGTTTCAGTAAAAATGCATATATCGAACAAAATGGAATTAAATATTATTTAAAAAAAACAGTTGGGATTCCGATTTGTCCTGAAACACATAAATTCTCAAGTATAAATGAAAGTATTTCCTATAAATTATACTTTGATAAATCAATTAGTTTGGATAAGAAATTCAATTTAATTGAAGGTGTTTCAGGTGGTTTTGAATTTTATAATATATCCAAATAAAACTTTCTCTAACAGCATGCAAGCGCTATCCCGAATCGTTCCTCTCGGGACATCGCCTACACGCAAACCGTTAGCGGTCAGCTTAAAAGACGACACCTAGACAGAAAACTTAGAAATAAATAAACAATTAATAAAAGACAATTGACACAATGATAAAATTTGCTTACACAATACTGTACGTTCAAGACGTAACAAAAGCCGTTGAATTTTACGAAAACGCTTTTGGTTTTACAAGAAAATTTGTAACACCTGAAAGTGACTATGGAGAACTTTTAGTAGGCGAAACAACACTTTCGTTCGCTTCGACAATATTAGCCAAGTCAAACTTGACAAATGGTTTTAGTGAAAGTAGTTTAGCAGACAAACCGTTTGGAATTGAAATCGGTTTTACAACAGACAATGTTGAAGAAACAGTTTCGACAGCCATAAACGCAGGTGCGACAATTGTTGAAAATCCGACAACAAAACCGTGGGGACAAGTTGTTGCTTATTTAAGAGACCTTGACGGTTTTCTAATTGAAATTTGCACACCAATCGCTTGACAAAAAACCAAAATAAAAGCCGAACCGCTAACAGCACCTACCCAAAAGGCGGGTTTTCGTTTTTCAATGACAGATTTGTGGTTAATCAAACATTTGTTTTTCAAATCAAGTTTTGTGGTAAAAGTCCCGCCCTTCGGGTAGCTGCAAAACGTTA
>JBIKNN010000012.1:0-20203 GCA_044358575.1 Crocinitomicaceae bacterium | reverse complement strand
AACAAGACTTGATACGCGGGTAAAGATTACGAATTTACCGGAAAAATGTACCATTAGGATTTATTCTTCAAATGGAAAATTGATACGTTCTTTCAAAAAGGACAGTCCAATTACCTCGCAAGACTGGAACTTGACCAACCATCAAAATATTCCAGTAGCATCAGGTGTATATTTAATTCATGTGGAGGTGCCAGAAGTTGGAGCGCGTGTTTTAAAAGCATTCATTGCAATGCGCTTAGTTGATTTACAGAATATGTAAGCAATTTTTTTCGCTATTTGTTTAGTGAATTTGATGTAAATTTGTCTAAAATTATTACATATGAAATTCTTATTTTACACTTTGTGCTTATTTCTTTCTCTAAAATCTTTTTCCCAAAGTTATTCTTTACCAGCTCTTAAATATGCATATAATGCTTATGAGCCTTGGATTGACGCGCAAACTATGGAGATTCATCATGCAAAACATCATCAAGCATATATTACCAATTTAAATAAAGCACTTGCAGGAACAAAAATGGAGGCACTTTCTATGAATGATTTATTGATGTATGCAAGTTTCAGATCTGATATTGTGAGAAATAATTCAGGGGGACATTTTAACCATTCCTTATTTTGGGATATTTTAGCACCAACAGCTTCACAAAGTGTTATTAGTACAGAATTAGCTGCAGCGATTAATTTGCAATTTAAATCCATGGATAGTTTACGAATAAAAATTAATCAAGGAGCAACAACTCGCTTTGGCTCAGGTTGGGTTTGGCTGAGTGTAACGCCAGATAAAAAACTCATGGTTTCTTCAACAGCGAATCAAGATAACCCTATTATGGATATTACAAAAGAACGTGGAATCCCCATATTTTGTATTGATGTATGGGAACACGCATATTACCTTAAATACCAAAATAAACGCGGTGATTACCTCGGGGCTATTTGGAATTTAGTTGACTGGGGTATTGTCTCACAAAAATATGCTTCGGCTTTGAACGACCAGTTATTAGTAGAAATTGAAAAAGATAATTGGGTGGAATTAAAAGAATTTCATAAGGTCATGGCTCAAACCTTTCACCCTGCTGAAACAGATAACCTTGAACCTTTGAAGAAAAGAAGTGCAGAGTTGATGGCAAAAAGTAGTTTACTAGCGGCATCAGTTTCCCCAAAATCCTTGGATAAACCCGCAATTAAAATAGCATTAAAGCAACTTGAAAAGCAATGTATTGAAATCAATAAATTGAATAATAAAAAAGCAAGCAATGCTATTTTAAAAAAGAAAATTACTGCTGCACACGATACATTTCATGTAGTTCAGGGACTTTGTCATGATTAACAGTTTGTTAATAAGGCGATAAAGTCTATTCAATTTCCTATCTTTGCGCAAATATTCAACCGTGCGCTTCGAACTAACCAAAGATTTTCTTGAAATTCTTCGTCAAAAAATAGCGGAGCAGGAGACACTTTGGATTCAAGAGAATGTACTTGTCCTGCATTTTGCAGATGTCGCTGAGATTTTGGATAAATTAAGCAATGAAGAGGCAAAATTTATTTATTTCCTAGTAGACGAAGATACACAAGCCGATATTTTAATGGAATTAGAAGAGGAAGTTAGGGATCGATTCCTTTCCTCTCTTTCAATTAAAGAAATAGCTGATCAATTAGAAAACTTAGATTCCAACGATGCTGCAGATATTTTAGGGGAGCTTTCTGAAGATAAAATTCAGGAGGTTATCTCACAAATGGATGACGATGAAGCAGCAGAAGATATCGTTGATTTATTAAATTATGATGAGGATACAGCTGGTGGATTAATGCAGAAAGAATTCTTGCAAGCACACATAGATTGGCCTGTTAATCGAACGATTGTTGAATTGAGAAAACAAGCAGAAGATGTAGAAAAAGTGTACAATATTTTTGTTGTAGACGATTCAAACCGCTTACTTGGTGTTTTGTCGCTAAAGCGCTTACTTTTTTCAAATGTAAAAACCAAAATTGCTGATTTATACCAGTCCAAAAACATCATTTCTGTTAACACCTCAGATTCTGCTGAAGAGGTTGCGGCTGTTATGGAGAAATACGACTTAGTTTCTGTTCCAGTTGTTGACTATCAAAATAAATTAGTTGGAAGAATCACACTTGATGATATTGTAGACTTCATAAAGGAAGAAGCCGATAAAGATTTCCAATTAGCAACAGGTATTACTGAGCCAATTGAGCGTGATGCAAGTATTTGGAGAGTTGCTCGAGCAAGATTACCTTGGTTAATAATTGGTTTGTTGGGAGGAACTTTAGGAGCGAAAGTAATTTCTGGCTTTGAGGGAAGTATAACACAAATTCCAGCGCTTGCTTTTTTTATACCCCTAATCACTGCTATGGGAGGAAATGTTGGCGTTCAATCTTCGGCAATTGTTGTTCAATCATTAGCACGAGGCACAAAAGATTTCGGAAATATCTTTCATAAACTTTTACGCGAAGCTGCAGTGGGTTTGTTTAATGGTGTTTTATTAGCAAGTATCATTTTTGTAATAGCTTATTTCTTTGGTAATGCCCAACTTGGATTTGTAGTAAGTATCTCTTTATTTACTGTAATTATTTTTGCGGCAGTTATTGGAACCCTTATTCCTTTGGTACTCAATCATTATAAGATTGATCCAGCTCTTGCAACTGGACCATTTATTACTACTTTAAATGATGTAACTGGCCTTTTCATTTATTTTACAATCGGGATGTTACTTTACGGTCTATAAATTTCGGTATCATTCTAAATTGCTTATTTTTGCAAACTTAATTTTCGGAGAGGTGGCAGAGCGGTTGAACGCGCACGCTTGGAAAGCGTGTTTACGGTAACGTAACGGGGGTTCGAATCCCCCTCTCTCCGCAATAAAATGAAGGAAGATGGGATGAGAACCCAGGGTTCGAGCCGAAGTCCATCGAAAACTGAGGACAGGAAGTTGAGATAATCCCCCTCTCTCCGCAATAAAATGAAGGAAGATGGGATGAGAACCCAGGGTTCGAGCCGAAGACCATCGAAAACTGAGGACAGGAAGTTGAGATAATCCCCCTCTCTCCGCAATAAGATGAAGGAAGTTGGGATGAGAACCCAGGGTTCGAGCCGAAGACCATCGAAAACTGAGGACAGGAAGTTGAGATAATTCCCCTGATCCGCAATTTGTTAATATTATTATAGTATAAATTGTTGTTTTAATTTGATCGTTTTCTATCTTTGAACATGAATAATTTAATCGCTTTTTTCAAGCGTTTTCGTGTTTTTTTATTGTTTGCACTTCTGCAAGTCTTTTCTCTTACTCTTTATATTAATTACCTTACATTTCCAAGAAATCAATATTTAACTACAGCCTCATCTTTTACTGGAAAAATACTTGAAATAGAAAATGATATAACAAAGCATTTTAATTTATCGAAAAACAACCAAGCTCTTCAGGAAGAAAATATTCGCCTTAGAAGAAAGCTGAAGCAAAGTCTCTATCAAGTTGAAGGTAAATATTTGAAGGTCGACGATACATTATTTAAACAACAATATACTTATTTGCCAGCAACGGTTATTAATTCTTCGGTTAGCAAAAGGAATAATTATTTTACATTGAATGTGGGTCGAAAACAAGGAGTATACAAAGGACTAGGAGTTTTTTCTGACAAAGGCGTGGTTGGAATTATTCATAATTCTGGTGAACATTATTCGGTTGTTAAAACAGTCCTTACCAAAGATATTAATATTGATGTTTCTATCGATCCAAAAGGATTATTTGGTTTACTAAAATGGAATGGGGCAGATCCGAAAAGAGGTTCAATTTATGGAATTTCAAATGATTTAAGTATCAAGAAACGCTCAAAAGTGATAACCAAAGGTGGCTCAGGGATTTTCCCGCGGGGCTTACTTATTGGTTCTGTTGAAAAAATTAAACCAATTGCTGGTGAGCCTCAATGGGAAGTAATTGTAAAATTTGCAGAGAATTTCAGCACACTACAGAGGGTTTATGTAGTAAAAAATCTTCTTATGAAGGAGCAAAAGAAAATAGAAAATCAAGTCCCTAATAATGAAGAATAAAATAACTAGTTAATGAACACATTGTTTAAAAATATAGCGCGTTTTATACTACTAGCCTTATTTCAAGTCTTAGTTTTTAATCAATTGGAATTGGGATATGGGATTCACATAATGATTTATCCTCTTTTTATTATGTTACTTCCTTTTGAAATGGGAATTATTAGCTTATTGTCTTTAGCTTTTCTTATGGGCTTCCTTGTTGACATTTTTTCAAATACATATGGATTACACGCTTCATCGTTGTTAATGATGACTTATTTCCGACCAAGAATTTTTAAAATGTTTAGCCCAATTGACGGTTATGATCCCATAAAAGAGCCAACTTTTTTCGATATGGGAATCCGTTGGTTTTTATCTACTTTCGCTTATTTATTGCTCATCCATCATTTTTGGTATTTCTTGATTGAAATTTTTCGTTTTAGTGAAATCTTCTCCATTCTTATTAAGACAAGCCTAAGTGTTCTGTTTTCTTTTGGTCTTTCTATTGTAATCCAACAACTTCTTTATAAAAAAGTAAAACGGCTATGAATTATGATGCGCGTCGATATGTTTTAGTTATGTTTATTTTATTAGTTGGTATATTTTATTCAATTCGGCTCTTTTATATGCAGGTAATTGATGACCAATGGAAGTTGAGAGCCCAAGATTTAGCAGAAAAAAGAAAAGAGATAGTACCCGCAAGAGCAATTATTTATGATAGGAATGGCCAAAAAATAGTTTCAAATCGCACCTTTTTTAACTTAATGATGCTTGAGGATAAGATTGAAAATTTGGATACTCTTGCTTTTTCATCTCTAATTGGTTGGCCAATCGAAAAAGTCCGAGCTAGGTTTAAAGAAATTATTTTAGATGAAGGAGTTTATAAAAATCCGAATACAGGACAACAGATTTTAAATTATAAAAAAAATCGTGCATATCCTTTTATTGAAGAACTAACAATTGAAGAAGTTTCAAAAATAGCACCTTATCTTGAAAATTTTCCAGGTTTTTATGAGGAAGTGACAAGTATGAGATATTATCCTTCTCAAAGTGGCGCTAATATTTTAGGGTATCTTTCAGAAGTTAATCAAGATGAGGTTGATGAGGATATTTATTATCGGCCGGGCGATAATATTGGTCGATCAGGAATTGAACGATTTTATGAAAAGGAATTACGCGGAAGAAAAGGCATAAAATATATTGTTAAGTCAGCTCTAAATAATACGATTGAATCATATGCTGCCGGAAAGTATGATATAACAGCTAAACAAAGTCCACCATTAAAATTAGGAATGGATATGTTAATTCAATCGTATGGAGAAACTCTCATGAAAAATAAAAAAGGCTGTATTGTTGCTATTGAGCCTTCAACAGGCGAAATTTTATCGATGGTTTCTTCTCCTTCTTTTGATCCAAATCTATTAGTAGGAAAAAAAAATATCAAATTGAATTATCCAAAACTTGCCTTAGATAAAAATAATCCGCTTTTCCCAAGACCATTACAAGCTGAGTATCCTCCGGGATCAATTTTTAAATTAGTTCAAACTTTAATTGCTCTTCAAGAAGGAGTTATATCTCCCACATCTAGTTTTCCGTGTGATAAAAAACTTGTTGGTTGTCATGCAGGGCATTATGCCAGAAATATTCCAGAAGCTATTCAGCTATCTTGCAATCCTTATTTCTATGCTGTAATGAAAAAAATTGTCCAACAAAATAAAAAGAAAAATATATATGAAGATTCAGAAATTGGACTGAATTTATGGCATAAATATATGTTGAGTTTTGGCTTGGGTAAAAAAAATGATATGGATGTAACTTCTCAAAGACCAGGAGTTATTCCAAATTCAATGTATTATGATAAGTGGTATGGACATCATAAATGGGCTTTTTCAACTATCTGTTCAAACGCAATTGGACAAGGCGAGGTAAAAATAACTCCTCTTCAGATGGCAAATATCGCTGTAATAATCGCAAATAAAGGTTGGTATTATACACCTCATTTTGTAAAATCAATAGGTAAAAAAGGGCCAAAACCTCAATATGTGACAAGAAAAAAAACAATGGTCGGCATTAAGCATTTTGACATAGTAATTGAAGGAATGCGAAGAGTTGTTAATGTTGCAGGTGGCACTGCACAATCTGCAAGATTAGATAGTATCGTTATCTGTGGAAAGACAGGAACAGTGCAAAATCCTCATGGAAAGGACCATTCTGTTTTTATAGCTTTTGCCCCAATTAATAAACCTAAAATTGCGATTGCTGTATTTATTGAAAATGCAGGGGCCGGAGGTACTTGGGCAGCGCCCATTGCAAGTCTTATGATAGAAAAATATTTAAATAAAAAAATTAAGAATACAGCCAAAGAGAAAAGAATATTGACTGCAAATTTATTAAATTCTCAATAAAGAATTAAGATGAGAAAGCAAGAAACCTTATTATCAAATTTAGATTGGCCTCTTTTTTTAGTATATATCCTTATGTTAATTATTGGCTTGGCTACTTTATATTCTGTTGCATATACTCCTCAAGATCCTATTTTATTTGATTTAGATAAACAATATGGAAAGCAATGCTTATGGATTGCCATTTCTCTATTTATTGGTTTATTAGTATTTCTAATAGATGCAGATATTTACAAGCAATTTGCATTACATATTTATTTATTTACCTTATTATTATTATTAATAGTTTTATTTATGCCTCCGATTAATGGGGCAAGAGCATGGATAGGAATTGGTAGCATGGGAATTCAACCTGCTGAATTTTCTAAAATAGCTTCATCACTTCTTATGGCAAAATATATTAGTGAATTGAGTGTAAAACTGCAAACTATTACTACTGTTTTTAAAGCAATTTCTATAATACTTGTACCAATGGCATTAATTTTACTTCAGCCTGATGCAGGAACTTTCGTTGTTTTTACTTCATTCTTATTTGTAATGTACAGGGAAGGCCTTACTTTTGACCCTCTTATTCTTTCAGTAATTAATAAGTTTCCTGGTTTTAGGTTTAAATATACATGGCTAGGTAGTCACTTTATTCCGATATTTTTAGTTGTGATATTTTTAAGTGTGTTCACTTTGCTTTTAACTCAAGTAGAGGCTGATTTTTATATATTGCCTTTTAAGGTTTCCGGCTCATTGTATTTAATTTCAATTTTATTAATTTTTTCTATAGTTGGGATTGCATTTATTCGCCAATTTGGAAGCAAGAGAGATAGGTATAAAGTGACGCTCGTTATTTTATTGGGTTTTGTTCTTGCAAGTGTTTTATCATTTTCGGTAGATTTTGGATTTGGAAGCCTTGCCCCACATCAAAAAGACAGGATAGAATTATTTCTTGGTTTAAAAGAAGACCCCAACGGAAAAGATTATAATAGAAATAGAGCCATGACAGCTGTTGGGTCTGGAGGATTATTAGGGAAAGGGTATAACAAAGCTTCTCTATCTAGTGTTGAAAGTAATCACGTTCCTGAAAGTGATACAGATTTCATTTTTTGCTCTTTTGCAGAAGAATGGGGATTTATTGGTACTTTTTTCTTTGTTATCCTTTATATTTTTATGCTAATTCGTATTATTTTCATAGCAGAACGACAAAAATCTTCTTTTAATAGAATTTATGCCTATTGTGTAGGAATGATTTTATTTTATCATTTTGCTATAAATGTTGGAATGAGTATCGGGTTTGCGCCAGTAATTGGAATTCCATTACCATTTTTTAGTTACGGAGGATCTTCTACCATGTCATTCTCAATAATGATGTTTATTTTACTTAAACTAGATAGTCAACGGAAATATATGTTAAGTTAAATGTTTAATTTCGTACTGGACTTCAGTTAAAATTTAGAATTTTAAAATAAATTAATAATTAAATATGAAAAAATCTACTGTATCAGTTTCAAAAGAAACCCAAAAGAAATTTATTATATCCTTTTGGATTATTATGTTATTGCCTTTTCTCTTAGTTTCTTCTTTATTATTATTACAACCTGAAAGTAATTTACCTACAGTTGCATTGTTGGATAATCCCCCAGATGCACAAGCTTCTACAGTATTTGCAAAAAACAATAATAAAGAAGACACTATAATTGGTAGATTTTGGCTGATTAATAGAATAAGTGTAAGATATAAAGATATTTCACCATTTGTCATAGATGCTTTAATTGCTACTGAAGATGAGCGTTTTATGGAGCATTCTGGAGTAGATTTCCGGGCCATTGCTCGATCTATTTCGGGATTAGGTAACTCTGGCGGAGCGTCAACACTTACACAACAATTATCTAAACTTTTATTCACTTTAGAAGACCGAAAAAACAATGATGAATCGAATAGCTTTAAATTCTTTAGAGGGCCTTTCTTGGGTAAATTTGTTAGATTAAACGAAAAAGCAAGAGAGAATATTATTGCAAAAAGATTAGAAGAGCGATATACAAAAGAAGAAATAATTACGATGTATTTGAATCAATTTGATTTTTTATATAACGCCGTAGGAATTGAAAATGCAGCCAAAATTTACTTTGGTAAAACAGCAAAAAGATTGTCTAAAATTGAAGCAGCCATGCTTATTGGAATGTGTAAAAATCCAAATCGTTTTAATCCATATACTTATCAAATCAAAAATTATAGAAGATATTGTGCTTTAAAAGAAAATATTAGTGATGAAAATGTTACACTTGAGCAAATACGTGATGCGAGAAATAGAGATTCTCTTCTTGCTTTAGAAAGAAGAAATCAAGTTTTATTTCAATGGCAAAAAAATAGTGCTTCTAAAAATCTAGCGATAAAAAATAAAATTAATTTCAAAGAATTTCAAGCATTGAAAGCTATGCCTGTAAAAACTCTTTATAAAGCCTTAGATCATAAAGAAGGGATGGCGCCATATTTTAGGCAATCTCTAAAGAAGGAAGTAAAAGAACTATTTCAGTCCAAAAATAAAAGTGGAAATTTAGTGTATCAAAATAAAAATGGCGAGGCCTATGATATTTATAGAGATGGATTAAAGATTTATACGACTATTAATACATCTCTTCAAAGACATGCTGAATATGCAGTAGAGCACTATATCAAAACTGAATTACAACCAGCATTTGATAGAAATAATAATAGTTTAAATAATTATCCCTTTCCAAATTCTATAGGCCCTGATATGATTAATCGTATCATGCAAAACGCAAGACGATCTACAGAGCGTTATAGATTATTAAAGGTTAGTGGTGCAAGTCAGACTGAAATAATTAAAAATTTTGAAACTCCAGTTCCAATGAAAGTTTTTTCTTGGAAAGGAGAGTTCGATACCATTATGAGCCCAAATGACTCTATTCGTTATTATAAGGCATATTTACATGCAGGTTTAGTTTCAATTGATCCATCAACCGGTTTTATCAAAGCTTGGGTTGGTGGAGTAAATTTTAAACATTTTGCATATGATCATGTCAGACTAGGGAAAAGACAGGTCGGATCAACTATAAAACCTTTTGTTTACGCAACAGCTCTCTCTATGAAATCTGTAAATCCATGCACTAGATTTAGTAGTGGTGAATACTGTGTGAAGGTTGTAAATGATAATAATAAAATAATTGGCAAATATTGTGCATCAGGAAGTGCCGCAGGTAATGTCACCAATGGCTTAGCTCAATCATCTAATCCAACTACTGTTGCCGTTTTAGGAAGTATGGGTTATTTTAATAAAAAAAAGAAACTTGGAGGTCCTTTTCAGGTTGATAAAGTATTAAGAAAAGCAGGAATTTTTTTAGATCAAAGAGATATTAACCCGACTATGTGTCTTGGGTCAATGGATATATCTCTTTATGACTTAGTTGCAGCACAATGCATATTCCCAAATAATGGGATTTACACTAGACCAACTACTATTGAAAGGATTACTGACCGTAATGGAAAAGTAATTTATAGTGCATTTGAAGAACGGGAACAAGTTATTAATTCTACTGTTGCTTTTGAAATTATTAAAATGCTTAAGGGTGTTATTCAAAGAGGTACAGCAACTGGCTTGAAGAGTGCTAAATATGGCAATATTCACCCCCCTACAGCAGGTAAAACTGGAACGACTCAAAACAATTCTGATGGTTGGTTTATTGGAATCACTCCAACTTTAGTAACTGGTATATGGGTTGGAGCTGAAGATAGAGCTATAAGATTTAGAACGATGACTTATGGACAGGGAGCAAAAATGGCATTGCCAATCTATGGGTATTATATGGACAAAGTATATCATGATCCAAAAATCATCTTTCCGAGATTAGATTTTATAAGGCCAGCAGATTATGACTCTTTGTCTTATGATTGTAATGATTTCGTGACGCCAGAGGAATATGTATCAAATACGATATGGCAAAAGAAGCAGGATCGTATAAAGCAAGAAGAATATCAAGAACCACAATTTCATGATTCATTAGTTCCCTGGGAATATTAAAAAAAATGAATAAAGTTGTAGGAAATGTTGCAATAGCACTTAATGGAATTGAAGATAATATGACCCTAATGCTTGGTGGTTTTGGCTTGTGCGGAATTCCTGAAAATTCAATTTCTCAACTTGTAAAAATGGGAGTCAAAAATTTAACCTGTATTTCTAACAATGCTGGAGTTGATGATTTTGGATTGGGCTTGTTACTACATACAAAACAGATAAAAAAAATGATTTCAAGTTATGTCGGAGAAAATGATGAATTTGAAAGGCAAATGTTATCTGGCGAATTAGAAGTTGATTTAATTCCTCAAGGAAGCTTAGCAGAAAGATGCAGAGCAGGTGGCGCTGGAATCCCTGCTTTTTTTACACCAGCGGGATTTGGAACAGAGATTGCTGATGGGAAGGAAGTAAGAATTTTTAATGGTAAACCTCATATTCTGGAGTTTGCACTAACAGCAGATTTCGCTATCGTAAAAGCTTGGAAGGGTGATACTGAAGGGAATTTAATATTTAAGGCAGCCGCCAGAAACTTTAATCCTCTTATGGCGATGGCTGGAAAAATAACTATTGCTGAGGTGGAAGAATTAGTGCCTGCTGGTTCGCTTGATCCAAATCAGATTCATACACCTGGTATATTTGTACAACGGATTTTTCAAGGTGAAAAATTTCAAAAAAGAATAGAGCAAAGAACTGTTCGTCAAAAAGTTTAAAAAAAATTAAATGGCACTTGATAAAATAGGAATTGCAAAACGGATCGCTCAAGAACTTAAAGACGGTTGGTATGTAAATCTTGGAATAGGAATACCAACCTTAGTTGCAAATTATATTCCTCAAGGAATAGAAGTTGAATTTCAATCTGAAAATGGTGTTTTAGGAATGGGGCCATTTCCATTTGAGGGTGAAGAAGATCCAGATTTAATTAATGCCGGAAAACAAACGATTACGGCTCTTCCTGGAGCATCTTTTTTTGATTCTGCCACTTCTTTTGCAATGATTCGTGGACAGCATGTACAACTTACTGTCCTTGGGGCAATGGAAGTTTCTCAAAATGGCGATATTGCAAATTGGAAAATCCCTGGAAAAATGGTAAAAGGTATGGGCGGAGCAATGGATTTAGTTGCTTCAGCTGATAATATTATTGTTGCAATGTTACATAGTAATAGAGCAGGGGAGTCTAAAATTTTGAAAAAATGTACCCTACCCTTAACTGGTGTAAATTGTGTAAAGAAAGTTGTTACGGAACTTGCTGTATTGGAAATTAAAGACGGAAAGTTTTATCTGCTTGAAAGAGCTCCTGGCGTTAGCGTTGAGGAAATCATTTCGAAAACTGATGGTGATTTAGTAGTTCCGGATGTCGTTCCAGAAATGAAGCTCTAAGTGCTTCTTTTAAACGATAAGTATTCTACAGCTTTGTCTGCGGCAATTGAAGCTTCAAAAGCAATAATGAAAATCTATTCTAGTCCTTTTGAGACCTATATAAAAGATGATGGTTCACCATTAACAAAAGCAGATTTAGAATCAACACGAATTATTCACTCCTTTTTAGATCCCTTGTCTATTCCAATAACAGGAGAAGAATCAAGTCCAGTAGTTTTTTCCGAGCGTATTTCTTGGGATGAATCGTGGTGCATTGATCCGCTTGATGGCACAAAGGAATTTGTTAATCGAAATGGTGAGTTTACTGTAAATATTGCACTTATTAAAAAGGGGAAACCAATTTTTGGTCTAATTGCCTCGCCAGTTAATCAGGAAGTGATTTTTGGTTCAATGGAAACGGGTGTTTATATCCTAAAATTTGAGGATTTAGAAAATCCTACGGCATGGAAAAAAATCCTGCCTTCTTTTGAGATAAATCATCCGCTAGTTATAATTGGATCACGAAGTCACCCTTCTAGAGCACAAGATGATTTGATAACTACCTTGAAATCATCAAATTTAGAATTTCGGTTTTTACAAAAAGGCTCTGCATTGAAATTCTTTGATTTAGCTTTGGGAAAAGCAGATGTTTATTTCCGTTTTGCACCAACTATGGAATGGGATATCGCAGCTGGTCAAGCAATACTTGAGGCTTTAGGAGGCTCAGTTGAAACTACTGATGAACTTCCACTTCAATACAATAAGGAGAATTTATTTAATCCTAATTTTAGAGCATTTACAAAGGCATATAAATCTATAAATAAGATTTAAATTAAACTAAAAAAGGCTATTTTTCAATAGCCTTTCTTTACTTATTAATTTAGGTTTATAGCCCAATAATCTGTCGTACTTCGACTTCAGTCAGATTTCTTTTTTTACCTTCTGGGTTTAAATACGAGCGATTAACCAAACGGCCATGAATTGCTACTTTTTTTCCTTTTTCGCCATATTTTTCTATGAATTGTGCCATGTTTCCCCAAGCAAATATTCGGTGCCACTCCACAAGGTTTGTGTAGTTTCCATCATTTTTTCGGGTGGTTTTTTGTGTTGCTAAACTAAATCTTGCAACAGATTTGCCGTTTTCAAAGTTTGTGATTTGTGTATTTGATCCAATATTTCCGACCAAGGTTACATAATTTCTAATTGTTGTCATAAAATAAAATTGTTTGTTTGTATATGTAGAGGGACCGATGCATCATGATTTTAGTTACCATTCAACATCGATCCTCGTTAGATTAATGTGTTATAAAATGATTAGATCGTTTACTTCAATCTCAGAAATAATTTTTCTCGCTCCTTTAGAGTTATAAAATCGACTCACTAATTTTCCCTCAACTGCTAAGTCGGATCCAACTTCACCGAGTTCTTCTATTACTTTTATCCAGCGACCCCAACAGGTTAGTAGGTGCCAGTTATTTCGTGTTTTCGTATTTCCTTCGGCATCTAAATACATTTCTTTTGTCGACATCGTGAAGGTTGCGATTTTACGCCCTGTTTTAAGTTCAATATATTGTGGCTCTGAACATACCTTGCCAATTAAATTTACGTGATTCATAGTATTATTTATTTATTTTGATTGCCTGAACTTCTTCTTTTTCTGTTTTTTGTGAAAGCAGTAAAAAATCAAATGCCTCCACAATTGTATTGTATCGTTTCTCGCCTGACTTAGTCTCGTAGGTTTGGTTTACAATTCGACCTTCTAGTATTATTTCATTTCCTTTGCTTAGTGCTTTTTTTACTCGTTCCGCCGTTTTTCCCCAGGCATTGATGTTGTGCCATTGTGTGTTGTTTTGCCATTCGCCAGATTTATCTTTGAAATCTTCTTTCGTAGCAAGTGTAAAGCGGGTTAAGATTTTTCCCGTTTCAAATGTTACTAATTCAGGATCTGCTCCCAATCTTCCAATCAAGTTCACTTTGTTTCGCAGTGCATTCATGTTGTTAATTTTTAAAAGTTTGTAATAATTTAATTTTGCCACCAATCATATACTGTTTTCTGATTTCGACGATGCAAAGGTTGGATAAGTCAAAAACGATATTCGGTTATTTGTCATTTAGTGTCGAATATTAGTCGTTTGTAATTGGTTAAAATTAACTTTGTTGTTGTAAATCAAATAATTAAGCTCTTTAAAATAAATAAAAAAAGATTCAGTAAAAGTTTAAAGAAATAAAATAACTTATATCTAAATAGCTAAACTGTAATGAAATACCAATTGGATTTTTGGCTTTTGGAATGAAATATTTCTGCAATATTTTGTGATATATTTCAGTAAATTTGCAAATAAAAAAAATACATGAAAATATTAGTTTGCATTAGTAAAGCACCAGATACAACTTCTAAAATTGCTTTTACAGAGCAAAATACGAAGTTTGATGAAAATGGTATTCAGTATATCATAAATCCCTATGATGAATGGTATGCTTTAGTTCGTGCTCTGGAAATAAAAGAAGCTGGAAACGCAGATGTTACAATTATTACCGTTGGTTCTGCTGCTGATGAAGCCATCATGCGAAAAGCACTTGCCATTGGAGCAGATAATGCTATCCGAATTGATGCAGATCCAAAAGATGCATACTTTACAGCGGTCCAAATTGCTAATTATGCTAAAACAAATGCTTTTGATTTAATTCTTACTGGAAAAGAAACAATAAATTACAATGGCTCACAGGTTGCTGGGATGATTGCTGAAATTCTAGATTTTCCATTAATTTCACAAGCTTCAAAATTAGATATTAACGGCACGTCTCTTTCTTTAGAAAGAGAGATTATTGGTGGCCTTCAAGTTGTTGAGGTAGCAATGCCTGCTGTAGTATCTTGTGCTAAGGGAATGGCAGAACAACGAATTCCAAATATGCGAGGAATTATGGCTGCAAGAACAAAACCTCTGACAGTATTGCCTCCAGTTACTGCGGATGAATTAACAAGTTTTGTTTCCTATTCTGTTCCGAATTCAAAATCTGCCGTTAAATTAATTGATCCGATGAATATGGATGAGTTGGTCGAATTATTACACAATGAAGCAAAAGTTATTTAATATTTTAAAAAAGAAAAAATGATTTTAGTATACGTAAATTCATCAAACGGGCTTTCGAAGGCAGCATTAGAAACTGTAACTTATGCCAAAAAACTCGGAAATGAGGTTGTGGTCTTAACAAATGGAAAAGCTAGTTCTGAAAGTTTAATTTGCTTAGGAGAATATGGTGCAACTAAGGTTTTGGTCGATAGAATGGTTGATGGTGAGGATCCACAGCAATTAACACGACTTATTTCTGCTGTTTTACAAAATATTGGAGCAAAGACTGTTATTTTTTCTCATGACCTAATTGGAAAAGCTGTTGCCCCAAGATTGTCTGTTCGCTTGCAAGCTGGGTTAATTCCTGGGGCGATTTCAATTCCAGATGCCGATGGAGCAGTTAAAGTAAATGTCTTCTCAGGTAAGGCAATAGGTAACGTGAAAGTTTCCTCAGCTATTAAAATAATTTCGCTCTTGCCAAATAGCATTCAACCTGAAAAAACAGGTGCTAATTGTCCTGTTGAGGAAACAAATGGTCTAGGTGGAGCTGCAGCTATAAAAGTTATTTCTACCAAAAAACCAGAAGGAGAAATTCTTCTTCCAGAGGCTGAGCTTGTTGTTTCTGCAGGAAGAGGATTAAAAGGCCCAGAAAATTGGGGAATGATTGAAAATTTAGCAAAATCTTTGGGTGCAGCAACTGCCTGCTCTCGACCTGTTGCAGATATTGGTTGGCGTCCACATCACGAGCATGTTGGACAAACAGGCGTGGCAATTAGACCAAATTTATATATTGCCATTGGAATATCTGGCGCGATTCAGCATTTAGCTGGTGTAAATGGATCTAAAGTTATCGTGGTTGTAAATACAGATTCCGAAGCACCTTTTTTTAAAGCAGCAGATTATGGTGTTGTGGGAGATGCCTTTGATGTTATTCCAAAGCTAACAGCTGCAATAAATAAATTCAAAGAATCCCAAAATTAATTACTAATTTGCTTACCATTTAAGTTTTTATGAAAAAGGTTAAATTAGATATTTCAGGAATTGCTTACAGTCAAACCCAATCAGGATCATATGTTTTGACTTTGTCTGAGGTTGGGGGAAACCGCAAACTTCCTATTGTTATTGGTGGTTTTGAAGCTCAAGCTATTGCTGTAGAATTGGAGAAAATGGTTCCAAACCGCCCCTTAACACATGATTTAATTAAGACTTTTTGTACTTCATACGGGGTTCGCGTTCGTGAAATTTTGATTTATAAGTTCCAAGAAGGAGTTTTTTATTCTAAAATTATCTGTGAAAAAGACAAGCAAATTACTGAAATTGATTCTCGTACCTCAGATGCAATTGCAATAGGTGTCCGCTTTAATTCTCCGATTTATACTTTATCTAGTATATTAAATAACGTAGCTGGAACAGAAAACTCTTCAGATGAAGTTCAAGAGGAATTCGACTTTGATACTGATATAGAAGATGAAGATGAAATAGAAAATTTAGAATTAGAAAATCTTGAGGAACAATTGAAAGAAGCTATTTTGAATGAAGATTATGAACTTGCCTCAAAATTGCGTGACGAAATAAAAAAAAGACCTTAAAATTTTTCAATGAGCATCAAAAATCGCCTAATTTTAATGAGTTTTCTTCAATTTTTTATTTGGGGAGCGTGGTTGATTACAATTGCGAATTACTGGTTTGAAACAAAAAATTGGGGGGCAGCAGATTTTGGAGCTGTTTTTAGTACACTTGGTTTGTCTTCTCTGTTTATGCCGACATTAATGGGAATTGTTGCTGATAGATGGATAAATACTGAAAAATTATTTGGACTGCTTCACTTACTTGGAGGTATTACTTTATTCTTTATAGCACAAGTAAGTAATCCTAACACATTTTTTTGGGTGATATTTTTAGCAATGATTTTTTATATGCCAACTATCGCACTTTCAAATTCTATTGCATTTACTGTCCTTAAAAATAATAAGTACGATGTTGTAAAAGATTATCCACCGATTAGAGTTTGGGGAACAATTGGCTTTATAGCTGCAATGTGGGTGACAAATCTTACTGGAAATAAAGCACTTGAAGGTCAATTTTATTTGGCTAGTTTCTCTGCTCTTATTTTAGCAATTTATTCTATTTTTATAATTCCAAGCTGTCCACCAATTAAAGCAGATACGGAGAAAAAATCATTTATAAGTTCTCTGGGACTTGATGCATTTAAGCTTTTTTATCAACCCAAAATGGCTTTGTTTTTTTTGTTTTCAATGTTCTTAGGTGCATCTCTTCAGCTGACAAATATGTACGGCGATGTTTTTATCTCCGACTTTAAGAATATCCCCGAATATGCTAATTTATGGGTAGTTGAGCATTCAACAATTATCATGTCTATTTCACAAATTTCGGAGACTATTTTTATACTCGCAATCCCTTTTTTCTTACGCAATTTTGGCATCAAAAAAGTAATGCTTATTAGCATGGCTGCTTGGGTACTGCGCTTTGGTCTTCTTGCTTACGGAAACCCAGCCGATGGACTATGGATGATTATTGTTTCCTGTATTGTTTATGGAATGGCCTTTGATTTCTTTAATATTTCGGGTTCCTTATTCGTAGAAACTACAACAGATGCTAAAACGCGATCAAGTGCTCAAGGCTTGTTCATGATGATGACAAATGGTTTTGGTGCTGTTCTTGGAAGTTATGTGAGTGGGATACTCATTACTGCTTATTTTACAGGATCAAATGGTGAGAAAGATTGGCTCAATATCTGGCTTACTTTCGCGGGGTATTCATTTGTAATTCTTATTTTATTTGCTTTCTTTTTTAAACACAAACATGATAAGGAAGCGCTTAAACATCTGAAACACTAGCAGTTTATTTATTTCGTATTTAGCATTTTATAGACTATAGCAAGGTTTCAGCATACATTATTGAATTCTAAACTAAGGTTTTTTAGGATATTATTCTACCTTATTAAATTAACGTGTCCTATAAATTTTTTAATTTCTTGATTTTGTAAAACTTCAAGTTCAATTACATACGTATATATTCCGATTTCACAATCAATTCCAGATTGACCATAAGTGCCATTCCATCCGACATTTGGATCATATGATTCAAATACGTTTTCTCCCCATCTATTGTATATGCTTAAACGATAAGTTCCAAGTTTGTATCCAGCTGTAATAATTGGTAAAAAATCTTGATTTTTTTCATCATCATTAGGGGTAAAGCTATTTGGAACATAAAGGATATCTCCTGCTGGTTTTACAGTAATATCAAATGATATAGAATCTCCTGGGCACTGCGCTATGCCAAACAATGGTGTAACTGTAACTGTAGACTGAATTGGAAGTAGCGTTGGGTTTTGTGCTGTAAATACAGGTATATTTCCGTTTCCAGAAGAAGATAAACCAACTGAAACATTTGAATTGACCCAATTAAAAACTGTCCCGCCTAAAGTTCCAAGTAAAATTATAGAACTTGAAAGTTCACCTTCAAATAGTAATATATCATTAACATCAAAAACCGATGGCACTGGATTAACTATAATCTCAACTAGCTCTTCCTCTCCGGTACAAGTTTTTGAAATATTAGAAGGTAGTATGGTATCTGTATAGCTTGGTAACAAATGAATGATTAAAGTTTCAATACTTGTACCATTGTTTATCGATGTAAAACCCGGGATTTCATTAGGTGAAAGAAGTGTTATATCTGAAATATATGGTAAGCCAATAGAATCTCCAGTATGGAACCAATTGATTATGCCATTGTTGATATTGATATTCACTGGAATACTATTTGTATCTTCATTGTGACACAAAACAATATCATCTATTGGCGTGATGGTTGGTTCGGGTAAGATAAAAACATGTATAGTGTCTGGTAAGCTTGGACATACAGTTGGATCTAAGGCATTAATAAACTGAACTTCATACTCAATGTGCTGTGTGGTATTTACTGTGTTAGTTAAACTACTAGTTATCGTAGATGAAAACTGTACTAATGGATTAAGGGGGGGGAGCAGATTATTATTAAATGGTATAGAAGGTATATAACGCCATTTTGGAGTTAAAGAGGAGTTAGATGTTAAGTTTAGATTAAAATCCTCTCCACTGCATACTAATATAGAATCTACATCATTAATAGGATCTCCATTAACAAAAATACTTATAATGTTAGGTAGAATCGTAACAACAATATTAAACGTGTCGCCACTACAGCCATTTATACTCACTGGTATAACCTTGTATGTTACTATTTTCTCTATATCGGAGGTGTTTATAAACGTATCACCGAAAATGGCATTTACATTTGGCGTTATTCCAATACTTGCATTGGATGGGACATAAATTAATCCAGCGTCTAAAATGGTATCAATGATATTCCAACTAGCCACCTGAATATTTAATGGCGGGATACTAGAAGGGAAAGTAAAGTTGATTGGTAAATTGGGGCATACTAATATACTGATGTCTTCTAAAAACGGCTCTGGTAATATTGTAACAACAATATTGAAAGTATCTCCAAGACAGTCATTTGAACCTAGCGGTATGACTTTATAGGTAACTGTTTTACTTGTGTTTGTTGTATTCGTAAAAGAATCGTTTGCGATTGCACTTAAGTTGGCTGTCGTTGTTGGACCATTTGGTGCAATTTGAAAATTGGTATTGGAGGGAATTAATCCTGCCTGTATGATGGCATCAATGATTTTCCAGCTTGAGACTGCTGGAGTTGTAGTTAATGGGAAAGTAAAACCTATTGCTAGATTGGAGCAGATGGAGAGGGAAAAAGTCGAAAATACGGGAATTGGGTTGACCATGACGGTAATCATATTACTTGTATCTGTACAGGCACTGGTACCAAGCGTACTTGTAACTATAACTCGATAGTATGTAGTTGATGTTATTCCTAAAGGTGGATCGTAAGTTGAATTCGTGCCATTAGGTGTGATGTTGATCCATGGACCAATAACTGCAGTAGCAGATTGCCATTGATAACTCAAAACACCAGAACCAGATGCCGGAGTACTTACTGTAAATGAAGTAGGATTATCACCCGAACATACTGTTTGGTTGAAGAAAACACCTGCTGTGACATCATTGACCGTTACAGTAATGACATTACTTGTGTCCGTGCAGGCACTGGTACCAAGCGTACTTGTCACTATAACTCGATAGTATGTAGTTGATGTTATTCCTAAAGGTGGATCGTAAGTTGAATTCGTGCCATTAGGTGTGATGTTGATCCATGGACCAATAACTGCAGTAGCAGATTGCCATTGATAACTCAAAACACCAGAACCAGATGCCGGAGTACTTACTGTAAA
>JBIKNN010000009.1:0-93440 GCA_044358575.1 Crocinitomicaceae bacterium | reverse complement strand
ATTCCTGAAGGTGGATCGTAAGTTGAATTCGTGCCATTAGGTGTGATGTTGATCCATGGACCAATAACTGCAGTAGCAGATTGCCATTGATAACTCAAAACACCAGAACCAGATGCCGGAGTACTTATTGTAAATGGATTAGGATTGTCGCCCGAACATACCGTTTGATCTCCAGCTACAACACTCGCTGTCACATTGTATACCGTGACTGTAATCACATTACTTGTATCTGTACAGGCACTGGCACCAAGCGTACTTGTCACTATAACTCGATAGTATGTAGTTGATGTTATTCCTGAAGGTGGATCGTAAGTTGAATTCGTGCCATTAGGTGTGATGTTGATCCATGGACCAATAACTGCTGTAGCAGATTGCCATTGATAACTCAAAACACCAGAACCAGATGCCGAAGTACTTACTGTAAATGAAGTAGGATTGTCACCCGAACATACCGTTTGATCTCCAGATACAACACTCGCAGTCACATCATTAACCGTTACAGTTATGACATTACTTGTGTCTGTACAGGCACTGGTACCAAGCGTACTTGTCACTATAACTCGATAGTATGTAGTTGATGTTATTCCTGAAGGTGGATCGAAAGTTGAATTCGTGCCATTAGGTGTGATGTTGATCCATGGACCAATAACTGCTGTAGCCGATTGCCATTGATAACTCAAAACACCAGAACCAGATGCCGGAGTACTTATTGTAAATGGATTAGGATTGTCGCCCGAACATACCGTTTGATCTCCAGATACAACACTCGCAGTCACATTGTATACCGTGACTGTAATCACATTACTTGTATCTGTACAGGCACTGGTACCAAGCGTACTTGTCACTATAACTCGATAGTATGTAGTTGATGTTATTCCTGAAGGTGGATCGTAAGTTGAATTCGTGCCATTAGGTGTGATGTTGACCCATGGACCAATAACTGCTGTAGCAGATTGCCATTGATAACTCAAAACACCAGAACCAGATGCCGAAGTACTTACTGTAAATGAAGTAGGATTGTCACCCGAACATACCGTTTGATCTCCAGATACAACACTCGCAGTCACATCATTAACCGTTACAGTTATGACATTACTTGTGTCTGTACAGGCACTGGTACCAAGCGTACTTGTCACTATAATTCGATAGTATGTAGTTGATGTTATTCCTGAAGGTGGATCGTAAGTTGAATTCGTGCCATTAGATGTGATGTTGACCCATGGACCAATAACTGCAGTAGCCGATTGCCATTGATAACTCAAAACACCAGAACCAGATGCCGAAGTACTTAATGTAAATGAAGTAGGATTGTCACCCGAACATACTGTTTGGTTAACAGAAAAATTAGGAACATTCACCCCATTTACCACCAAAACCGATGTATCCGAATAAAAATGACAGGTAACGCCATTTAATTGTTGCGTGTAATGAATTCGGAAGTAATATGTGCCAGGAGGGGAATTAAATGCCGTAATGGCATTTTGATTTAAGGAACTTGGAACAGTTATTGGGAAAGTTGGATTACTCGTAAAACTAGAATATACATTGGATCTTTCCCATGTCCAGTTTAAGGTATCACCTATGGTTGAAGAAGGATGAATAGGTAGTGTAGAATGATCGAACACCGGTAAAGGAGTTGAATTTTGACAAATCGTAATGGTATCTGGGGTAATCATACCTGGATCAATCGCATTGATCTTCACCGTTAGGTTAAATACATCTGAAGGACAGGTTGTGCCTGCACTCGCAACAACTGAGTATTGAATGAGGTTAACTTGTGACAAACTGGCCGATGAATTGAGATTTAAGTTTCCGGAAATGGTTGCGCCGCTTCCAGGCACCTCTCCATCGATTTCGTTTATATTTGAACCAGCATTAACGACACTCCATGTATAAGTCATTCCACTAGACGGGACGACTGCACCAATAGGGTTTCCGGTAATTGGTGTCAAGGAAAAAGGGCTGTTGTTACACATTGCCATTGTCACATCTGGTATGTAAATTCCAGATAAAACATCAACCGTTATGGTGAATGGGTTTCCGTTACATGTATGCGAATTTGATCCTGTTCCTGTAGTGGTATACGGAGTAACTGTATATATCAATTGTTGTTGAGTTGAAACTCCTGTAGCTAAAGTTAAAACTTGTGAAATTGGTCCTGAAACCCCAGGCGAACTTTGACTAGACCAGCCATTCACATTGTTTAATGATGAATTAGGCCCAGCTGCAACAGTCCATGTATAGGTGGTGTTTGGAGGGACAACAGCCCCCGTTGGATTTCCTGTTGTAGGATTATAACTAAAAGATGAACCCGAACATCTGGAATAAGAAGTGTCTGGAATTATTGCAATAGGCAGAACTGTAACAGTCTTTGTTTCGATATCTGGTCCACAATCAATGTTTGCTATTTCAAGTGTTACATAATAAGTTCCGGGTAATGTAAAATTTACAGTAATCTGATTAATACCATTTATTGGAGTATTTGCATAAATATCCCCCATTGTACCAATTACAGAGTAACCTGTGCCTGTGGAATTTGATGATTGATTTACTTGCCATTGAAATGCACTACTTACTGAACAATTCGAAGCGCTTATATTAAATCCACTTGATGATGTATTGTTAAATATTATAGACTGATTTTGACAGATAGTTAAACTAGGGCTTGCTGTAAAAGATGCTTCTGTTGCAGTACTTATAAAAAAAGGGCCTTGGTCATTATCTGTTGTATCATTTATACATGAATTCAATGAAGATACATCTATGGTATAAGGAGTAGCTTGCCCTAATCCGTTACATGACGGATTGTAGGCATGATTTAGTGTATTTGGTAATGTAGGCAAGTTTGGATAGGTAATAACTGTTGTTTCACCATCTCCCCAAGCTATAGTGTAAGTATTTCCTGGAAATTGGTTGTCAAAAGCTAATTCATAATCAAATGGGAAACAAGCTGATAATGATGAATTAGCTCCAAAATCAATGATTCCAGCCCCCCAACTCATGATGGCATAACTAGAATATACACAACCATTTGGAAAGTTTACAACATAAATCAAATTATAACTACCAGGACCTGATGCTCCTGCACCAGAATAGTGCCCATTCGATGGACTTTGAACCTGTCCAGGAAAACTTGTTAATGTACCTGCACTATTAAATGGACCACTAGTTAGTTGGGAACTTGTAATTGTTGTTGGACCTGTACCTCCGTTTGAAGATGTCCCATTCCCCCCCCAATATATTGTGATCGAAGCTCCTCCTAAGTTTGAAGTATTGGTAAAACCAATAGCTGGTCCTTGGAGAATACTTTGACAACTACAGGAATTATTGCCATTTGAAGTCTGAAAAATTAATGTTCCATCTATTATTGTGTTATTCGTACAAGTATTAGCCGGAATAATTGACGGTATATTTGTTGGTGCTGGGCCTACATTGACTGTTATTGTGCCAGTAGTTCCGCCATTTGGGATTGGTGTTCCGCCTGAACTCATAACAAGAGTTACTGTATAGGTTCCTTGAGTGCTGTATGTAATTGCATGTGGACCATTCGTGTTTCTTATTTGCCCACCTCCAAAATTCCAATTATAAGTAACAGGAGCTTGTAGGATTACGTTATTGGCAGTCGTATTGGTGAAAAGAATGGTTGACCCAGCACAAACATTGATTGTGCCGTTTACAGCAGCTGGAATAGAAGTAAAACTTACTTGAGAAAAAACCTGCCCCCACTTTGATAAGAAAATGAAAAATAAAAAAACTGCAAATTTGCTAAATGGCTTATTCAATGGATTTAATTTTTAGATAAATGAAGAATATAAAATTACTATTTTCACATTTAAGACGCACTAAGAATCATTAAGTTGCCTTTAAATTATTATTAAAAAAAATAGTGCTTATCTTATTCTTGAACTAAGAAGGAATCACTTTGTAAACTTATACCCAACGCTTCTTATCGAATGAAAAAATTGGGGTTTTCGAGCATTTTTTTCAAATATTTTCCGAAAGACTAAAATGTAGTTATCAATTGTGCGAGCAGTTGGATAAGAATCTTTTCCCCAAACTCGGTCTAATATTTCATCTCTGGAAACTACTTTTCCTTCTTTCTCTTGAAATAATTTAAGGAGTTCAATTTCTCGTTTGGAAAATAGGTGCACAATTTCATTCTCTAATGATCTAACCTCAAAAGTGTTGAAATCAACTTCTAATTCTCCAACTTGAAGTAAAAAATCTTTTTGTTCCCCCTCTTTTTTTGTGAGAATTTTGACTTTCAGAATGAGTTCTTCCAAATCAAAGGGCTTTGGTAAATAATCGTTTGCGCCAATTTTTAATCCTTCAATTCGATCTTGTGTTGTTCCTTTCGCAGATAAAAATAAAATAGGAGCTTGACTTTTCTCTCGAATAATTTTACACAAATCTAAGCCACTAATTCTAGGGAGCATTACATCTAAGATAAATAAATCGTAGTCTATTTTTAATTCAAAATGTTCTTTTGCAAAGCCACCATCACGAATTGCGAAAACATCATATCCGTCTAATTCTAAATTAAATTGAATCATTTCTATCAAGCTCTGCTCATCTTCAACTAAACATATTGTAATTTTTCTTGTTAATCTGTTCACTTTTTTTATCTTTATAAAAGTGAAATTACTAAAAGCTTTCAAACTATGAAGAAATTACTACTCTCCTTTGCCATTTTATTCTTTTTCGCTAATTTTTTATCTGCGCAAAATGATTTTGTGCACCGTCAAAAATTTGTCCTTGATAACAATGTGCCTGTTAAAATGATTGCCGCCCCTGATTTAGAAGCGCTTCACTTGGAGGATATACAACGGGACAAACTTGGCTTGCTTTACCGAATTGGGCTTGCTTCAACGGTAAATATTACACCATTAAATTCTGGTATTTGGACTACATTGCCCAATGGAGACCGCAAATGGCAATTAGTTGTTAAGTCATCTGGTGCAGAAGCTTTGAGTTTTTTATTTGAGACATTTAAACTTTATGGAGCTTCTACTTTAGTAATTACAGATCTCAACGGTAAATTAGTTCATAATCCATTAACTTCAGATGATGTAGAATCTCATTTTCGGCAGCATGCAGCGCTTTGTTTTGGAGATGAGCTACTACTTACCTTAATTGAACCAAAATATACACAAACCTCGGAGCTTTTTTTAGACCGTGTAATGTATAATTATCGTTCTACAGGCAATCCAAATTTTCAAAAAATTAATGAGTCTGATCCCTGTGAAATTAATGTAAATTGCTCGCCAGTAGGTGATTTATGGCAAGATGAAAAAAAAGGGGTAGCTAGAATTCTAGTTGTAGATGGAGGAGGCCAAGGCTGGTGTACTGGATCCTTAATTAATAATACAAGTCAGGATTGTAAGCCTTATTTTCTAACTGCATTGCATTGTGGTGTTGATGCAACAGCTGCAAATATGACACAATGGAAGTTTTATTTTAAGTATGAGGCGCCATCCTGTACCAATCCTTCAACAGCTGGAACTTTAGATGATTATTTTATTACTGGATGTCTAAGAATTGCTGATTCCGGAGATAATGGAGGAGATTCTGGTTCAGATTTTTTACTTGTAAAATTGGGCTCCTCCACAAATGAAGCAACTATTATTAATAATTTGAAATCTGCAAATTTTTCTGCTTACTGGAATGGCTGGAATGCAAATACCGCAGCTACAACAGGAGGTGTCGGGATACATCATCCATCAGGAGACATAAAAAAAATATCAACATTTTCAGGATCTACAATTTCTGCAGGTTGGAATGGTAATGGGTTATTATCTCATTGGCGACAGAGTTGGACATCAAATTCTAATGGGCATGGTGTTACCGAAGGCGGGTCTTCAGGTTCACCGCTCTTTAATAATAGCCAGGGTTATATAATTGGAACTTTAACAGGTGGAAGCTCATCTTGCAATAGTCCGACATCTCCAGATTTTTATGGTAAAATGTCTTACCACTGGACATCAAATGGTACAGCAAATAACCTTAGATTGAAACCATGGTTAGATCCAACAAATAGTGGTGTATTAACTTTAGCTGGATCTGCCAATCCATGCTCTTCTTCTACTGGTCCATGTACTGCTTCTTCTACAACTTGTGATGAATATATTAATACGGTTCAACTTAATACCATCAACAATACTTCTGCCTGTTCTGTTGGTGGTTATGGAAATTATCTCAGTATATCCACAAATCTGATTAAAGGAAATCAGTATTCAATTACAGTTACCCCAGATCTTCTTAGCCAAACTGGGAGTGCTTTTACAGATGATGAAATAGCAGTTTGGATTGACTACAACAATGATTCAGACTTTTCAGATGTTGGAGAACAAGTTGGATATGTGCTTGTAGGGACTGGCTGGAGCAATGTATTTACATTTACTGTTCCAACTTCTGCTGTTTCTTCTGCAGTAAGAATGCGTGTTCGTATTTCTTATTCTACAGATGGAGCAATAGTTCCTTGCGGTCAAAGTACTTATGGAGAAGTTGAAGATTATACAGTAAATATTACTACTTCTGGTGCTAGTTTACTTGAAAATGATTTATCTGCAATAACTATCTATCCGAATCCTAGTTCTGATATTTTGAATATAGATTTGAGCTCTGCAAACGAAGAAGTAAAGTCAATTTCCATCGTTGATATTACAGGAAAGTTAATCCAAACGATTGATGTACTCGAAAATGCTAATATTTCTCTAAATGTTTCTTCACTTGCTTCTGGCTTGTATCACGTAAAGATAAGTTCAGCATCAAATTCGATTGTAAGACAAATTATTAAGGATTAAGCTAATAAAAATTGACTTTTTAAACTAAAGATTCCACAATCTCCAACTTTCCAGTGCTTGTTCTTTTAGCATACTAGCCCCATTTAAAATAGTTGCTTGGTGATTTTGAGAGCGTTCTAAGAAAAGAGTTTTTTCAGGATTATAAATCAAATCAATCACTAAATGTTCTTTTCCGAGTGCATCAAAAGGAATGTCTACACTTATTTCAGTTTTCGGAAACATACCAAGAGGAGTACAATTTACAAGTAATTTACAAGCATTAAGCATATTTTCATTTACGTCTGTATATGCAAAATGATTTTTGATGCCAGATGCTTGGCGTGAAACAAATAAAACCTTAATACCAATTTCTTTGAGAACAAATGCAACTGCTTTTGCTGCTCCCCCTGTTCCAAAAATAAGTGCGCAATCGTGTTTATTGGTTAAAAATGGCTTGATGCTTTGCTTGAAACCAAAAGCATCTGTATTGTATCCAATACTTTTATTGTTTTTAAATACAATTGTATTTACAGCCCCTATTTCTTTTGCTATTGGATCAATTTCATCTAAAAAAGGAAGAATACTTTCTTTATAAGGAATGGTAACATTATACCCCCCAATTTTTTGTGATAAAAGCATTGTTACTTCCTCAATAGTTTCGATTTCATAGGCCTTATATTCAGCTGAAATATTGTTTATTTCAAAGAATTGCTTAAAAAATAACGGAGAAAAAGAATGAGATAGCGATTTTCCAATAAGTCCGTATTGTTTCATTTTGGACTATGCGATAAGGTCAAAGCCAGTATAACTTTGCAAAGCTTCTGGAATTTTAATCCCATCTGCTGTTTGATGATTCTCTAACATGGCTGCAACAATTCTCGGCAGCGCCAAGGCAGAACCATTTAAAGTATGGCACAACTGCGATTTTTTATCTTCCTCTTTAAAACGTAGTTTCAAACGATTGGATTGGAAGGTATCAAAGCGAGAAACGGAGCTAACTTCTAGCCATTTTTCTTGAGCTGCTGAGTAAACTTCAAAATCGTAAGTCATCGCTGAAGCAAAGCCCATATCACCACCACAAAGGCGCAAAATTCGATATTGCAAGCCTAATTTCTCTAGCAATCCTTTAACATGCTCTACCATTTCTTCTAGTGCTTGAGCAGAATTTGAAGGGTGTTCAATACGTACAATTTCAACTTTATCGAATTGATGTAAACGATTTAAGCCGCGAACATCTTTTCCATAGGAACCTGCTTCGCGACGGAAACAAGGAGTGTAGCCTGTCATTTTAATTGAAAAGTCGTTTGTTGGCAATAGAATATCGCGGTAAATATTTGTCAGAGGAACCTCAGCGGTTGGAATCAGATATAAATCATCTTCCGGCACGTAATACATTTGTCCTTCTTTGTCAGGCAATTGACCAGTTCCTATTCCGCTTGCTTCATTTACAAGAAGTGGAGCCATAAATTCCTCGTAGCCAGCTTTTGTTGCTTCATCCAAGAAAAATGCAATTAAAGCACGTTGTAATTTTGCTCCTTTACCTCTGTAAAATGGAAATCCTGCTCCCGTAACTTTTACGCCAAGTTCAAAATCAATTAAATCATATTTTTTTGCAAGGTCCCAATGAGCAAGTGGAGTGAAAGAAAATAGTGGAGTTGAACCATTTTCATAAATTGTTTCATTATCAGCAGCTTCTCTCCCTTGTTTAACGGCTTCATTTGGCACATTTGGAAGCGTATAAAGTAATTTAGTAAGTTCCCCGTCTAGTTCATCGACCTTTGTTTTAAGAAGGGATTCTTTAACTTTTAGAGCAGTAGTTTGTTCTTTTAATTCATTCGCCTCAGCTACTTTTCCAGACTTAAAAAATTCACCAATAGTTCGAGCTAAGAGATTTAATTCTGATGAGAGTTTATCTAATTCTGTTTTGTTACTTCTCCATTCTTGGTCAATAAGCAATACTTTATCAATAGTTTGAGAAGCATCGATATTTCTTTTTTTGAGCCCTTGTAATACTGACTCTTTTTCGTTCCTTATTCGTTGAATTTCTAACATTTAATAGCTTTATTGGAAGACAAAATTAATGAAATTTAGTTGATTTTATTTATTAATTCATCCTTTATGTTAAAGAGCAGTATTTTTTATTCCCGCTTTAGAAAGATTGAAATCTATTATTTAAAAACGAATATATTTCACCTAGACAAATCCTCCAAAATTATTGTCGCTAAAATAGATACTTGTTTTATATTTTACTAATTTCACGATGTGAAGTTATATACCAATTTAATTAGTAAGGCTTACAGTGGAAGAAGCGTTGTAAACGAGGTTTCTATTGAAGTAAATCAGGGCGAAATAGTTGGGTTGCTTGGTCCAAATGGAGCTGGTAAAACCACTTCTTTTTATATGATTGTGGGGCTTGTAAAACCTGATAAAGGAACAATTTTTCTAGATCAAATAGATATAACCAAACTACCGATGTACAAACGCGCCCAAATGGGCATTGGATATTTACCACAAGAAGTTTCTGTTTTTAGAAAATTGAGTGTTGAGGATAATATTATGGCAATTTTAGAAATGTCAAATTTAAAAAAGTCAGAAAGAAAAATAAGACTAGAAAAATTGCTCCAAGAATTTAGTTTAACCCACGTTCGAAAAATTTTAGGTGATAGATTATCAGGAGGTGAAAAACGCCGGACAGAAATTGCAAGAGCACTCGCCACAAATCCGAAATTCATACTTTTAGATGAGCCCTTCGCAGGAGTAGATCCAATTGCTGTTGAGGATATTCAAAGTATTATTTCAGAATTAAAAAGTCGAAATATTGGAATTCTAATTACTGACCATAATGTTCAGGAAACACTCTCAATTACAGATCGCGCTTATCTGCTTTTTGAAGGAAAAATTTTAAAATCCGGGACGGCAGAGGAATTATCTAATGATGATCAAGTTAGAAAAGTCTATTTAGGACAAAAATTTGTTCTAAGGAAATAAATCAACGAATTAAATTTACATGACCTGTAACTTCAATTTTCTTCTGTTCCTGTTCACAAGAGCGATATTGTAGATCGTAAGCGTAGATTCCGTCTTGACATAGAATTTCTCCAAAGTGTCCGTCCCATCCAATTGAATAATCATTAGATTGGAAAACAAGCTCTCCCCAACGATTGAAAATTCTTAACTGCCATTCAAAAATTTCAAAGTCTGTTATTGGCCTAAATAGTGTATTGTGCTCGTCCTCGTCTGGCGTGAAAGTATTTGGAATATATAATGAGGTGGGCTCAATTATTACTGTGAGAATCATCGTGTCTTTACAGCCGTATTGGTTTGTAACAATTTGAATTGGATAGTCTGAACCTATAGTAGTATAATTGTGAGAAAAATTCGCAGCGCTTGAAGTAAATCCATTATTATCAAAATTATAATAATAAGAACTAGCACCTTGAGATAAATCGGTAAAAGTGATTAATGCTTCACATATATCAGTTTGCTCTGGTGATACGGAAAAACCAGCTACTGGCCTTGGGTAAACGTTAATAATGTCCTGCTGTAGCATATAAAGTGTATCAATACAACCCGCTAGCGTAATCATTGTCAATCCAACACTGTAATTTCCAACAGTCGTGTACAAATGCCCAGGATTAAGATCAGTCGAAGTGCCTCCGTCTCCAAAATCCCAAGTATATAAAACGGGAGAATCTGCTTGACTTAAGTTAATAAATTGAGCAATCGAAGGAGCACAAAGTAAACTATTTATATAAGCGAAATTTATTTCTGGTGAGCCATATACAAAGACATTTGAATAAACAGTATCGATACAATCTTCAAAAGCTCCAATAAGCATTACATCTTGATTACCCGGAACAAGAAATTGAACACCAAAAACATCAATAGTATTTGCTGAATTAGGCAGTGAATTTGGACCAAAATTCCATGAATATTGTGTAGATGGTGGCCCTGAAACACTTGCATCAAAATCATATAATTCTAATAAGCCACATAAGGAATCCGAATGCACAAAAGACATCACAATAGATTCGTTTAAATTAATAGTTAAGCTAGCTGTATTTGTACAACCTGGAATATTGCTAGTTACTAATTGAACAGTATAATTCCCTGCCTGCGGAAAGGTAAAGGATGGTTGCGAAAGTGTACTTTGGTCTAATGTCGTTCCTGCAACACCAAAATCCCAATTATATGAAAGAGTATTGCTTGCATTACTTTGAAATTGAACCGTTAAGCCAGAACATTCAATTTCCGGCGGTAAAATAATTGATCCATTTGGAGCATCAACAATAAAAATCGAATCTACAAAACTACTTTGACAAGCTCCATTAACTCCATTTAATAAAACAGCATGGTAACCAGGTGTTGAAAAATTTACATTTTGAACATTTATACTTGTTGGATTTTGAATCGATGCAGAAGCATCAAAACTCCAAGAATAAGTTGCATTTGGATGCGATGTTTGACCACTGAAATCAACAGCATTATTTGTAATGCATATAGAATCCAAGGCTGTCCAAGATACAACAAAAGGAATATCGACAATAATATCCATATAAGCTGTATCTGTGCAAGGCATTCCGGGGTTAACAATTAAGCGTGTTGTATAATTTCCAGGTCCAGGGAAGGTATACGATGGAGAAAACAAGGAACTCACATCAGAGTTTGACGCTAAATTTCCGAAATCCCAAGCATATGTCGAACCCCCAAAAGAGTTGTTAACGAAATTTACATTTAAACCTTGGCAATAAGAAACAAAAGTTGGAAGCTGTTCTTGCGTTGGTAAAAGAGCTTGTAATGTAATGTTGCAGTTAAATACGCGGAATAAAAAATCTCTAACTGTTTCTCCTATCAATACCCCATTTCTATATTCCTGTACTCTTACTCCTACTACAAACAGTCCAACCATACTTGGTGTTACATTTAAAATTCCTGTGCTAGCATTAATTGATGACGTGGAACCTGCACCCATTGGATTCAATGCCGAGTAGGTGGCATCCCATTGAACAGGAATATAAGGAGGAGGCGGAGCTTGATTTGGCATAGGATTTACAGAATTTGCTCCTGCAAATGGCGTTACTAATGAATAGACTAGTTGATCACCATCTGGATCTGTTGCAACATGGTTAAAAGTCAACTGTTCGGTATTACACAATAAAATTGGGGGATAATTCGTAAATCTTGGGCTGCTATTAACAGTAAAACCAGTTTCGGATCCCGGAACATGCGTAGTAAGTGTAATTCCAGTGTCGTCAGGGTTAACCAAATTTGTAATATTTGGCCCCCGACAACATCGTTGATAGGAAACATTATATCCACCTACTACTGGTGGTAGGGTAACTACAATAGTATATATAGCGCGTTCAACACATATATTTGAAGGTGGAGTAGCACAGGGGTTATTGAATGTATTTGGGAGAATTATACTTCCTGGAAAAGGAACGTCTAAATTTTGAAATACTGCGCCATTTGCAAGAAAAATTGTAAGAGCAAGCGGGTCGTCATAAGCTGCTCCTGTTGAATTACAGTCGCGATATAGAGTTATAAAAAACCTATATTGATTATTACCTAAATAATTATAATAAATATCTCCCCCAATAATATGGGAGGCCTTGGCTTGAAAGCTTATAAATAATAGGAAAATAAAAAATATTCTTTTCATTGTAATAACTAACGTAAAATTAAGCTAAACGTTGGGTCTTTTTATTAGAAATAGTATTAATAAATAGTATTTTTATATGTGAATCCACAAAATTCTATAATTTTCTGCCCATTTACAATTTTTCCGCTTCCTTCAGAAAGGAATTTAATTTTTTTTGAAAATAGTTTATCTGCAGCACTTTCATAATAGTCTTTTCTTGTTGGATGTTCAGGATAACAAATATTAAATAGTTCATTTCGAATATTTTTACTTAATATTTTTGTTATGACAGACACAACATCTAGTTGATGAACTAAATTAACAGGTGCCAATCCATTTGCTATTTTTTCTTTGTTTAAAAAAGAGTGTACTGGGTGTCGACCATTACCTAACAATCCCGCCAAACGTAAAATAGTAGTATTTATTGACTTATTGCTGCACAAATTCTGTTCTGCAAAAATCAAAGCGTTATTTTCCTTACAAGGACTATTCTCGTTTACTATTTCGCTTGTGTCTTCATAAACACTTATCGAACTGACAAAAATAACATGTGTATTTTTCTGAAAACAATCTGTAATTGACTGGATTGTGGCATCATAATTTTTAAAATTAGAGGGAGGCAACATTAAAATTGCGCTATCTACAGTTTTACATTTTTCTTTGATGCTATCCGCTGAAAAATTATCAAAATCAAGGCTTACTAAAAAAGGATTTAATCCATCTTCCTCAAACCCCTTCAATTTCTCGGGAGAATGAGTTGCAACTTGCACAAAACACCCCTGGGTTTTTAATTTTTTAGCCAAAGGGAACCCCAAGTAACCACAGCCAAATAATAAGACATTCTTATTCATAAATTTAATAAACGTAAATAAAACTAAAGTGTTTTGGAAATTTTGTTGCCGAAGGATTAAACTTCTAGAAAATCAATTTTATATAAAACGGGTCGGCTTGGACTAGCATCATTTTCAAAAGGTGCCATTTGCATTTCTAAAAGATATTTACCGTCTGGAATTTTATTTTCAACGAAAATTAATTCAGTAATTGTACGCTCTAAATTTGGCTTGTTTGGAACATTCCAGAAAGCATGATGAAAAGCAAGTTCGCCTTTGTCCTCTTCGCGATCAACAGAAGGCAAATCTACTAATAGATGTTTTACTTCAAGTTCTTGGAACAGTTCAATTATCGAAATATCCAAATAGGGAGGATTTGTACTGGAGTAATTCTTTTCACATTTATCTTTTTCATTAGGCAATGTTCTTATTAATAGTGCCTCAGAAAATTCTTTATCTATGTCTTTAGTGAATTGCTCTGCAGTAATTATACTGTCTCCATTTGCCAATATTTTTGGTGTTATTGAGATCAATGTCGCTTTAAAAAAGTACTTTTTTAATGTCTGATTTACTGAAAATACTTCTTCTGTAATGTGTCCACAACATTCTGTGTGCGTCCCATGACCATGAGGATTGAAAAAAACATCACGAAAATTAACATTCCCACCTTCAGCAACGCTTCCCAAAAATCCATTTTCCCGAACGGGGACAAATCTTGGCTGATCAACATACCAAGCACGCACATTTTTAGAGCTTGCAGTTAAACCTATCGATAAATCCAATGGCTTGTCGGTATCTATGAATTGAGTTGAATTAAGAAATAATCTCATAATCCAAAAATAAGAATTTCTATCGTGCTATTCATACTTCATTGTTGAAATAGTTTTTCAAAAATCCGCTTGTGCTTCATCAATCTAATTTATCTTTGCAGTATGGAACAAAATCAAGATAGACTTAAAGATATTATTTCTCATTCCAAAGAATATGGATTTGTATTTCCCTCATCAGAGATTTACGATGGTTTAGCAGCAACATATGATTATGGTCAACTCGGTGCAGAATTAAAAAACAACATAAAAATATATTGGTGGAAAGCAATGGTCCAAATGCATGAAAATATTGTTGGGCTTGATGCAGCAATTTTTATGCACCCTACTATTTGGAAAGCTTCTGGTCATGTTGATGCATTTAATGATCCCTTGATTGACAATAAAGATTCAAAAAAACGCTACCGTGCAGATGTTTTACTCGAAGAGCATATTGAGAAAATCCGACAAAAAATCGATAAGGAAATCGCAAAAGGAATAGCACGATTTGGCGATGACTTTGACCAAGAACAGTTTAGAAAAACAAATACAAATGTTCTTAGAAATCAAGAAAAAATTGATGGAATCGAAATAAAGATGAAGGGAGCATTGGAAAATAATGATCTTGATGCTGTTCGTGATTTAATTGTAGAATTAGAGATTGTTTGCCCCGTTTCGGGCTCTAAAAATTGGACTGATGTTAAGCAATTCAATTTGATGTTCTCTACTGAAATGGGTTCAGTTGCTGGAGATGCTTCTACCATTTATTTGCGTCCTGAAACAGCTCAAGGTATTTTCGTTAATTTCTTAAATGTTCAAAAATCAGGGAGGATGAAAATCCCTTTTGGAATTGCCCAAATCGGAAAAGCTTTTAGAAATGAAATCATTGCACGACAATTTATTTTTAGAATGCGTGAGTTTGAGCAAATGGAAATGCAGTTTTTTGTGCGACCGGGAGAAGAAATGAAATGGTATGCATACTGGAAGGATTTACGAATAAAATGGCACAAAAATCTTGGTCTTGGCGATAATCTTTATCGTTTTCATGACCACCTAAAGTTAGCACACTACGCAAATGCCGCATCCGATATAGAATATAATTTTCCGATGGGATTTAAAGAATTAGAGGGAATTCATTCAAGAACCGACTTTGATTTAAAACAACATGAGTTGCATTCTGGAAAAAAACTTCAGTTTTTTGATCCTGAAATGAATGAAAGTTATGTTCCTTTTGTCATTGAGACCTCAGTAGGATTGGATCGTATGTTTTTATCTGTTTTGAGTTCAGCATACACAAATGAAATTCTTGAAGATGGATCAGAGCGCGTTGTTCTAAAAATACCTGCAGTTTTGGCGCCGTATAAAGCAGCCATACTTCCATTAATTAAAAAAGATGGCTTGCCTGAAAAAGCAAGAGAAATCATGAAGGACTTACAATTCGATTTCAATTTGCAATACGATGAAAAAGATTCAATTGGAAAGAGATACCGTCGTCAAGATGCTATAGGAACACCTTTTTCAATTACAATAGATCATCAAACCTTAGAAGATAATATGGTAACAGTTCGCGATAGAGATACAATGCTTCAACATAGGATTTCAGTTTCTGAGATTGGCTCAATGATTGAAAAAAAATGCAGTTGGAAAACCATTTTAGCTAGTTTATAATTTCTAGTTTTATTATTTATGGCATGAAAACTGTTAAATTCGTTTAATAAAATTTAAAATTAGATCTATGAAAAATATATTTTTACTTTCTCTAGCATTTTTCTTGACTTATAATCTTAGCGCCCAAAAGATTGATTATGATAATACTTCAAAATTATTCATGGGTGTCAATCTAGGTGGAACATGGAACACAACAGATGTTAAGTACAAACTTGGAGCCGGATGGGGATTAACATTAGGCAAATCATATAATTACAATTACGGTAAAATAGTGAGCTTTGATATACGTGCAAGGTACTTATCTGGTAATTGGTATGGGCAGGATACAAGTATTTCAAGTTTAGCAGACTATTCTGACACTGCCCTTTCCGCATATCAATCCCAAGGAGGAATCATTCACAACTTTAAATCTAAAACACGCCGTTTAGCCTTAGAATTAGTCGTTCACTTGAATGGTTTAACAGAAAAAACAGGCATAGACCCTTATGTATTTGGTGGAATCGGCCTTACATTTAACCGAACGTATGGAAACTTATTACAAATTGACAGTCTATCAAATTATCAATACCCTGCTGATTTAAATACACTTGACGACACCTATGAATCTGTTTTAGATGGCTACGACGCAAAAAAATATAAGGTGAATGTAATGCCAAGTTTAGGCTTTGGTTTAGGCTATCAAATTGGAAAAGCAACTACAATTGGTATAGAACACAAAACCACCTTCACTCAACAAGATGTTTTTGATGGGGTAAGTAATTCAATTCCAAGGTCTAAAAATGATCTTTACCATTATACTTCATTGTATATTCAATTTAGAGTTAATAAAACTCCAAGGGAAAATCCCTTGCCAAATCAAACAATTTCCTGCCCAAAACCAATTATTAAATTCAATAATTCATCTAGGGATAACAGTATTAGCACTTCACCACAATTTACAATTAATGCTTCAGTAACGAACGTTGCGGGGATGTCAAATATATCGCTCTTAAACTCGTCAAACATTATGGTTCCCTATAGCTACGATAGCTATTCGAATCAATTAAGTGCAAATGTCATACTTAATCCAGGGATAAATATATTTATACTTACTGCAACTAATGAATGCGGAACGGAGCAAAAAACAATTACCATTCAATATAAGGATTGTATAGACCCTAGTTTATCTTTTATAAATCCAATCTCTGAAAGGACAACTGTTATTTATCCGTCGTTTACCTTTAGTGCCACTGTTAACGAAATACAATCCACTCAAGGAATATTAGTTTATCAGAATGGGGTTTTGCTAAACAATATTAGCTTTAATCCAACAACTCGTATTCTACAAGGAAATGTAACGCTTCAACCAGGCTTAAATACATTTACAGTTTCCTTAACCAATAATTGTGGCAGTACTTCTTCAAGTACCACTGTAAACTATGAGAACTGCATAAAACCTAAGATAACCTCAACTAATCCTATAACAAATACAGTAGTTTCTCTGGCTGCCTTGCGCCTAAAAGCTACAATTGATAATATCACATCCAAGGAAAATATTACAGTTACACTAAATGGAAGACAAGTTTCCACCACTACATATAATTCAACGACTAAAACTGCAGATATTAGCTTACAACTTTCTTCCGGAACGAATACGATAATTATCTCTGCTACTAATAATTGTGGATCGGATAGTGAAACTATCATTATTAATCTAAATGATTGTATTGCCCCTATAGTAACAATTAATGGCAGAAATTCTACAGTTTCCGCCGCTGCCTATTCATTATCAGCAAGTATTTTAAATATGCCTTCAAGGGAGGGAATTACTGTAACTCTAAACGGCTCTCCTCAAAACTTTACTTTTTCTAATGGTCAATTAACAAGCAATATAAATTTGCAAGTAGGAGCAAATAATTTAATCATAAGTGCAGTAAGAAATTGTGGCAGTGACTCTAAAACAATTATTATAAATCTAAATGATTGTATTTCCCCTATAGTAACAATTAATGGCAGAAATTCTACAGTTTCCGCCGCTGCCTATTCATTATCAGCAAGTATTTTAAATATGCCTTCAAGGGGGGGAATTACTGTAACTCTAAACGGCTCTCCTCAAAACTTCACTTTTTCTAATGGTCAATTAACAAGCAATATAAATTTGCAAGTAGGAGAAAACAAATTAATCGTAAGTGCAGTAAGAAATTGTGGCAGTGACTCTAAAACTATTATTATTAATCTAAATGATTGTATTGCCCCTATAGTAACAATTAATGGCAGAAATTTTACAGTTTCTGCCGCTGCCTATTCATTATCAGCAAATATTGTGAATATGCCTTTAAAAGCTGGAATTACTGTAACTCTAAATGGATCTCCTCAAAACTTCACTTTTTCTAATGGTCAATTAACAAGCAATATAAATTTGCAAGTAGGAGAAAATAAATTAATCGTAAGTGCAGTAAGAAATTGTGGTACCGACTCTAAAACAATTAGCATTATTTATACAACCCCTAAACCAATCCCTAAACCAGCAGTTGAGGAGAAAAAAGATACTAAACCAACCACTCCAATTCCAGAAAGAAAAGGAGGGGGATAAAAAGTGCTATTTTTTCTTGCTTTTACTACTTTTATTGACGTTTTTTTTCTATCTTCGCAAACTTTAAAAAATTAAATTATGGCGATTATAGGTAAAATCCGTTCAAAGTCAGGATTACTCGTTGGTATTATTGGTATTGCATTATTATCATTCATTCTTGGTGATTATCAAAGTTTCTTTGGCTCAAGTGAAGGAGAATTCGGAATTGGAACTGTGTATGGAGAAAAAGTAGACCCTAATAAATATAGCGTCACAAGCGGAAAAGTTCAAGATCAGGACAGAGGTGAAGCTCAAAAGGAACAAAAAGAATTTACTGAAGAGGATATCGAGAAATCTTTGGATAAAGCATGGAATTTCTTAGTTGATTCAACAATACTTAGAAGAGAATACGATGCTCTCGAGGTTTCGGTGAGCGATAGAGAATTTAATGCCTATTTAATGGCGACTGATGGTTTCCCCATTTTAGAGGATTTATCCGCTCAGTTTTTTACGGATTCACTAAGTGGGCTTGTCACAGAAAAGTCAACTGTTGAAGGGCGCCAGAAACTAAAGATGACAATAGATAAATTAAAATCTAGTAAGGAGCCTCAAGCTGCTGAACAATGGAAAGGAACTAAACAATATTACACTGATAGAAGGAGACAAGAAAAATACCTTGCATTATTAGATCAAGGAGTTTATGTAACAAACTTAGAAGCAGAAGAAGAATACTTTGCACAGAAAAAAACAAAAAATATTTCTTTTGTTGTAAGGCGTTTTGATGAAATTAAAGATAAATCTGTTAAAGTTTCCGAAAGTGCGCTAAAAACATATTATGAAAAGCATAAATCTGATAAAAAGTATGCAAATCTCACATCAAATAGAGAAATCAAACTTTTTGAGGTATCTTCAGCACCGTCCAAAAAAGATTCTTTATTATTTAATACTTCTTTTAGTAAATTAAATACTGAATTTTCTCAGTCTATAAACGATTCATTATTTGTAGCAAAAAATAGCGATCGCAACATTTATTTCTCTGACAAGCGGGCTACAGCTGTGCCAGAAGGAAATCCAAAAGCAAATAAATTTCAAAGTTATCCTGCTACTTTAGATTCAGTATTCAAAAAAGCAAGTATTGGACAAATTGTTGGGCCATATCAAATGCAAGAAAATATTATTTTGTCTAAAGTGATTGGTTTCACACCTGAAAAATTAAAGGCAAGACATCTCTTAATTGCTACTAATAATTCTACTGAAGAAAAAGTTATTACAGCTAAAAGAAAGCTTGCAGACAGTATATTAAATATTATAAATAAAGATAATTTTACCGAGCTAGTAACAAAGTTTTCAGAAGATCCAGGCTCAAAAGAAACGGGTGGCTTGTATGAAGATTTTTTGGAAGCAGATATGGTACCTGAATTCAGTTCTTTTTGTGCAACAGAACCAATTGGCAAAATTGGCATAGTAAAAACAAATTTTGGATTCCATATAATTGAAGTACTTGAGCGCGCTTCAGCAAAATTGCCCCTTCTTGTATCTGTTACGAAAACATTTAAAGCATCAGATGAAACACTATTAAATAAGGAAAGTGAAGTAAGTTCTATTTTATATAAACTAGATAGGTCAATTACTAAAGTAACTTCACCGCTTCAAAAAAATACCTTATTTGATAAAATTGTTACTGCATCAAAATATACTACACGATCTGTAATTATAGAAGATAATAATCCTAAGGTTACAGGTTTAACTACTTCTATTGCTGTAAATAAAATATTAGAATTAGCATTTACTGAAGAGGCTGCTATTGGAGATCTAACTTCTTATCCAATAAAAGATAAGGATAAATATATCATCGCCATGATTTCTTCAATTAAAGAAAAAGGAGAGCCAAAATATGAAGACATAAGAGCCAAAATGAAAGAAGATTTAATGATAGAAATGAAAGCTGAAAAACTAATTAAATCTATGTCTAAATATAAGACAATGGATGGCTTGGCAAAAGCATTTAATTCTCAAGTACTGAATGCTGAAATTTCATTTTCTAATCCTCAGATTACCGGTGGCGGTTATGAACCAGAAATAATAGGGTCTTTGTTTGCATCACTCATAAAAGATAAAAAAAGAACGCTTCCTCTAAAAGGAAAAACTGGAGTTTATGTGATTAGAATCGACAAAACAACTAACCCACCAGTTGCAGCTAATTATAAAGTTGAGCGAGAGCAAATGTATACTGCACTTAAAGGCTCTGTTCAAGGACAAGCCTTAGGCGCTTTAAGAAAGAAAGCAGATATTGTTGATAATCGTAAATTAAATGAATTACGAATTCGGCTATAAATTTTTTTAATAGCTAAAACCTACTATAATTCGCCTTTAAAAATATAAGTACTATTATTTTTTACTTGTAATTGGTTAAATTACAATTCAAAATTAGTATCTTTTCATAAAATTTTTAAATATATTCTTTTCATTAATAACTATTTAAATGTTTAAATGTGTTATTTATACGATTTCTATTTTGTCTTTTTTGGGCTCGACCTTTGTATTTTCCCAAGCAGATGATTGTGCCTCAGCAAGTCAATTAACAAACGTTAGTAATTTTTGCTCTGGAAATGCATTTTATACTAATGTTAACTCAACAGCGAGTTTATTTCCACAAGCAACTTGCATTACGGGTGTTGCTTCGGAGGATGTCTGGTTTTCCTTTACTGCAATTGGAACGGATATATTAATTTCCGCCTCGGGAATTGGAGCTGGTGGCACTATGAATAGACCAAGAATAGCTATTTATTCAGGTAATTGTGCTACAACAATCAATCAACTTGGCTGTGCAAATGGAGTAGCTGGCATAGGTGTTACTCAACTTTACCAATCTGCCTTAATGCCTGGTACAGTTTATTATATTAGGATTAGTACGCTCACTAACAATGAAGGAACATTTGAATTGTGTGTGAATAATTATACTCCCATATCAAATCCTGGCGCAGATTGTAGTGGTGCATCTTATTTATGTAGCAATAATCCAGTTAGTGTTGGTGTTTTAAGTGGTGGTGGTATTAACACTGATGAACCTGAGGCATCTTCTTGCATGGAGGTTCCTGGAGCTGATGAGGGAAATTCATCTTGGTTTACTTTTACCTGTGCAACTCCTGGTCCTTTAACTTTCGATATTATACCTGTTAACCAAAATGATGACATTGATTTTATGGTTTTTCAACTATCTGGAACTAATCCTTGTGGAACCCGAACTGTTGTTAGATGCAATGCTTCAGCTTTTTTAAATCCAAATGGAGCAGTTGGTTTAAATCTGACAGATACTGATATTTCAGAAATGCCTGGTCTTAATCCTGGAAATAATTCTTATTGTCAGTTTGTAAACATGACAGTTGGTACAAGTTACTCGATTTTAGTTAATAATTTTAGCACATCTGCAGGTTTTACACTTAGTTTTGGAACAGGAACAACTTCAGGAACCTTTTTAGGTCCGAACCCAATTATATCAAGTAGCTCAACTCAAATCTGTGCTGGTCAATCTGTGACTTTTGATGCATTAAATTCTACCAATATTAGTGCTAACGGATATAATTGGAATTTTAACAATGGCGGTTCTCCGACAAGTGCAGTTGGAGTCGGACCTCATGCCATAACTTATTCAACGCCTGGCATTTATACTGCAATATTAAATGGATCTAACGCAGCTGGATGTTCTGATGTGGCATTTACAACTATAAATGTAAGCGCTGCTATTACACCAACTTTCACTCAAATTACTCCCATTTGTAGTGGTGAGCCAATTAATCTTCCCACTATTTCAACAAATAATATAAATGGCTCGTGGAGTCCAAATATCAATACTACTTCCACGACAACATATACATTTACCCCTAATCCTTCAGAATGCGCTATTATAACGACGATAACTGTTGTAGTAAATCCTGCCCACACTATTTCTCAAGGATTGGATTTGGAAAATTGCGTAAATATGCCAATTCAACCACTCTTATTTACATATGGAGGAGGTGCATCAGGAGCTAGTATTACAGGACTTCCATCTGGTTTGACGGCACAAACTACGGGCTCAATTTTAACTATTAGTGGAACACCGACAATTACAGGAATTTATCCATATACAGTAACTACATCCGGAAATAATTGTCAGACAGTAACTACTTCTGGAACTATAACAGTTACCAATTCCATTGCTCCTAGTTTTAATACACTTGCTCCTTTTTGTCAAAATTCATCTCCAGCTTCTTTACCTTTAATTTCAACCAATATTCCAGGAATATCTGGCACCTGGACTCCCACAACTATAAACACATCAATTATAGGCTTTCAAACATTAACATTCACTCCTGCCCAAAATCAATGCGCTAGTGCAACGACAATAGATATAGAAATCACACCTTTAAACATACCATCTTTCCTTGCGTTAGGTCCCTTTTGCATTAACGAAGATGTTTCACAAATTACTTTACCTCAAACTTCTATTGAAGGAATTGCTGGCTCTTGGAATCCTCCACTAATATCATCAAGTATTGTAGGAACTTCAGTGTATTTATTTACCCCAAATATCAGCCAATGTACAGATTTAGGTTCATTATCTATATCTGTTCTTAATCCAATTATTCCATCATTTGACCAATTAGGCCCATATACTCAAGCTGCTATTTCTGCACCCTTACCAATAATTTCAAATGATTCACCGCCTATAACAGGTACTTGGTCACCAAATGTAATTCAAACAAGTTTGATAGGTCAATTTAATTATACATTTACTCCAAATATAAGTATGTGTGCTGTTGCTGTAACAATGGATGTTGTTATAGATGAAGAAATAATTTTCTATATTCCAAATTCATTTACACCAGACCAAGATGAGCATAATCAAACTTGGGGTCCAATATTTACACAAGGCTTTGACCCCTATAATTTTGAACTTGAAATATACAATCGCTGGGGAGAATTAATATGGTTGAGTTATAATGCTACAGCTAGATGGGATGGAACCTATGGAACTAAATTAAAAGGAGTTCAAGCAGGGATTTACACCTACAAAATAAGCTATAAAATTAAAGAAATTGATAAACGAGTATCTGTGACTGGTCAAGTCAATTTAATAAGATAGATAAAAATTTACTTCAGAAAATTATCGTAGAAATCACCAAGTGTAAAGACTTTATTTTCTACTACAACAGATTGTATCTGATTAGCACTCAAAAAGCGAAGAATTACGCGTCGAGAATTTTCATCATTAGTAACCATGTTAAAAGTAGCGAGGTGCGTCTTTTCATCAAAGTTAACTGTAAACATTTTCAAATAATATTTACCATAATCCTCTACATTTTCTTTAACTACCGATTCAGGAAGTGTAATTTGAATTTTGCCACTTTCTTTTCCAGAAAGTAAATTTGCCTTAGATTTACAAGATGCTGAATTTACAGTTTGTGCTGTTAATGTCGCGCTAAATAAAAGAATACAGAGGGAAGTTAATAAAGTTTTCATATTCATCAGGTTAATATTTAAAGCTAAAATACAAAATTAATCGTCACTTTTATATATGCAAGAATTATACCTTTTCTTACAAAAAAATCGATTAGAAGCCGGATGCGATGAAGCCGGAAGAGGTTGTTTGGCTGGTCCAGTCGTGGCAGCAGCAGTTATTTTAGATCCAAATAAGCTAATATTAGGCTTAAATGATTCCAAAAAACTCAATGAAAAACAACGATTAGTTCTAAAAGACGAAATAATTAAAAAAGCTCTTTCTTTTGGAATAGGGGTTGTTGAGGTATCAGAAATTGATAAAATAAATATCTTAAATGCAAGTATCTTAGCAATGCACAAAGCAATTAGTCAATTAAAAATAAGCCCTGATTTTTTACTAATTGATGGAAATCGTTTTCACCCTTATCTTTCTATTCCTCATGAAACCATCGTGAAAGGAGACGCTAAATTTCAGTCAATTGCAGCAGCCTCGATATTAGCAAAGACACACCGAGATTATTTGATGAACTGTCTACACCAAAAAAACCCAGGCTATGATTGGGAAACAAATAAAGGATATCCAACATTAAAGCATCGTAGAGCACTTCAGAATCTTGGCATTTCAATACATCACCGAAAAACTTTTCGTTTGTTTGCGGTAAATAGTCAGTTAAATTTATTCAATTGAACAAGAGAGTGTTGATTTAATAATAATTCTAAAGTCAATTCATACAACGAAATGTATAGTTTTGAAAAAAAACAAAATGCGCTTTCGTATTTTACTTTCCTTTATTTTTCTTCTTCTAATTTCTTGGATTACTTATGTTTCATTAGATTTATTACAATATGAATCACACGGTAACCTCCGGTTTTATTTTAATTCTAGTGATTATAAAATCATAATTATTCATAAGCATAAGGAGGTAGATTGGGAGCAAGAAAATTTTCAAGTAAGCACTAAAAATCAAACACTATATTACTCTATAGTTCCAAATATTAATAGAGAAAGTTCTATTTTCATAAGTTCTAAAAGACCAATTATTTTAATAGAGCAAAAAGAAAATTGGACAGAAAAAGATGTCAAACAATTATTTAATAATGGGCTTTATCCAATTTTATTTCGTGGAAAAAGAAATTTTAGTTTCGGGGAATACAGAGGTATTTATTCGAAAAATCAAGTTGTCATATTTCAAGGAAATTTCGTGCCTAAAGTACATCCAATTCTGGATGTTGATCGAAAAGCTTCTTATTCGATTATTTCTTTTAAAAATAAAAATCTTAATCTATGTGATGTTTATAATAAATCTAGTGGTAGTTATTTGTATTCAAAGCATAAGGCTAAAAACCTTAAAACTTCTATGTATGATGACAAAAAATTATTTTCTTCGATTCTTCCAACTAATTTTTCAGAATATAAATTTTTCAGTGCTTCCTACTTGTCGGAAATCGATTCAGAATTCAAAAAAAGTGATTTCTCTAAATGGGTTGATAAAGGACTTGTGTTTATAAGAAATAAAAATCAAAGTGCTGTAATATTTTACTTTAAAGAAGGGCAAAATCCTATTCAAAATTTAAATGAAAAACTAAATATTGAAGAAAGAAATGAAAGCTCTGCTAATTTTAAAAACATCCCTTTTAGCAACTATTTTAAGCAAGATATTGCCACAGGATTTTTTATAGAGGAATTTAACAATTTTTCTGTTATATCAACTGCTAAAAGTTATTTAGACGAGATAATAACTGAGATTAATTTAGGGAAATCTCTTTCTCAAGATGAAATCAAATGTAAATATATCTATGGGGAACTACCCAAAAAAGTTGCTTGTCGTCTTGTTAGTAGAGATTCTCGTAAAACAAAAAGTATCTATGGTACTTTAGCCTTAGAATCAGAATTTATTCCATTAAGTTCTAAAATGCTTGTTGATCAGAGTAAAGACAAAGATTATTTTTCAATGAATGTGGGTGAAAGCATAAAAGATTTTCTAGCATTAGAAGGAAGAGGAAATGTTATAGTATTAACACAAACAAATAAAATTATAGCTTTTATTGATGGCATCAGAAAATGGGAAAAACAATTACTTAGTAATGATTCACAATTAAAAGAGTTTTCATCTGATCGATTTTTAGCATCATTATTTCAAAACAATGAAGCCCAAATTATTGATAAAAATGGCTTAGTTATTCATCGTTTAATGTCTTATAATAATATTCCACCTATAAAATATAAAATAAATAATACGGAATTTTTAGTCGTTAATGCACCTAATAACATAGCAATTTTAAATGAAAAGGGTATAATTATTAAAAAGTTTCCTGTATTCTCGAATATTAAAGAAATAGCAAAATATAAGGATGGCAATAACACACGTATAGGGATTTTAACAGAAAATTTTATTTATGTATTTGAGCCAATTAATCGCACTATAATTCGAAAAATTCCATGTGATTCTACTTCAAAATTATTTACTGATAATTCATCAATTTTTTATGCTGGGATAGAAAAAAATATCCTAAAACTGATTAACTCGGGTGGGATGCTTAAAGAAATAAATATTAAAATTAACAGTAAGGTTATTGGTCATTTTTTTGAAAATAAATTATTTACTGTAGTATTAAAAAATGGAAATAGTATTTTTACTATTAATGAAAATGGCGAACAAAAATGGTCTATTACATTGCCTTCCTCTGAGATGATAGATTGTTCAATAAGTTCTGGTAAAAATGGAACAATTCTGATTGGATTATTGGATGTTATTGAAAATAAATTATATTTACTAGATAAAACTGGGCAATTAGTTGATAATATTGGACGTCAAGGTTCAAACAAACTCCAAATTAGTATTTTTAGTGAAAATACTTTTTCTATTACAACATTATTAAGGAACACGGTTATACAATATACAAAACAATAAAATAATGATAAAAATTAAACTCTTTTTACTACTTTTTTTTCTTGGTTATCAGTTAAATGCTCAGAATTATTTAGGAGTAATGACTAGTAATTATGGCGGCGTGATGTCAACAGATTTACAACCTGCTAGTTTTGTTGATGGAAGATTTCTATTCGACTTAAATCTTGGAAGCGTTAATGTAAATACATATCAAAATTTTGTATCATTTAATACAAGTGGTATGCCTGGAGGATGGTTGAAATCTTTTAAAAATGATGAAGCCTATAACTCATGGGCTCTTCCTGACAGCACCTTTATGGATCGCCATATTGTAAAAAGATATGCAGACAATTCGAACGATAAAATGGGTGCAAACATTAATTTACAGATGGATTTATTCAACTTTGCGTTTCATATTAATTCAAAGATAGCGATAGGATTAAAAGCAAAAGCTAGAAGTATCACGAACATTGGCAACGTTGACCCGAGTTTTGCAATACTTATAGAACAAGGTCTTGATTATCCTTTATTGTGGAATCAAAAAATCGAAGAGCAATTTTTAAATGTAAATCACCTCACATGGGCTGAAGTGGGTTTTAATTATGGTCAAGTTGTAATAGATCAAGAAGAACATTTCCTAAAATTAGGTGCCACGATAAAATATTTAAAGGGTTATTCAGCAGCATATTTTCAAACAAGCAATTTACAATTTAATTTAAAGAATAATGATACAACGCAGCTAATAACTGGAAATCTCAATTACGGATATTCAGATAATCTTCCTGGTCTTATCGAAAATGGTTTAGATAATAAATTCAATTCTAATTTTGGTGTAGGCTTAGATTTGGGATTTGTTTATGAATGGCGTCCAAAGTATAAAGATTTTAAATATGATATGGATGGTGAAACAAATCTTTGGATGAAAAATAAAAATAAATATAAAGCAAAAGTGGGAATTTCACTTATTGATTTAGGAAGCATGCGATTTAAAAAGGGTGGGCTTAGTCGCAATTTTTCAGTGAATAATTCATCCCCCTTTGATCTGCAAAGTTTTTCAACAGCATCAAGTCTATCCGACTTTGATCAAATTATAGATTCACTTATTAATGAATCTTCAGGGGCAGGAAATACGAATTGGACTTCTGAACAAAGTCCCAACAGTACATTTGTTATGCGCACTCCAACAGCACTTAGTTTGCAATTAGACTACCAATTAGGAAAGTATTTCTATGTAAATGTTTCAGGCGTAATGAATGTTATTTTAAAGAAAAAAGACACAAAAGTAATTGTCCCAAATCAGTTATCTATTACACCAAGTTTTGATTGGTCATGGTTTGGTCTTTTTTTACCAATTTCCATGAATGAATATTCAGGTTTTAAAACAGGCCTTGCTTCTCGTCTTGGTCCTTTGAGTATAGGCGTTACAGATTTTCGCTCCTTATTTTCAGTAGGAAAGGTTAGGGGCGCTGAATTTTATCTAGGTCTGCGCTTACCGATTCTTTACTCAGCAATTAAAGATAAAGACAAAGATAAAGTCTCTGATTTAAAGGATAATTGTATTTCTACACCAGGAATTTGGGCTTTTAAAGGCTGCCCTGATACTGATGGCGATGGATTAATGGATAAAGAAGATGACTGTCCTGAAATTGCTGGTTTAGTTGAATTCAAAGGTTGCCCAGATTCAGATGGGGATAAAATAATGGATAAATTAGATGATTGTCCTGAAATTGCTGGTTTAGCTGAATTCAAAGGTTGCCCAGATTCAGATGGAGATAAAATAATGGATAAATTAGATGATTGTCCTGAAGTTGCTGGTTTAGCTGAATTCAAAGGTTGCCCAGATTCAGATTCAGATGGAATCAAAGACAGTGATGATGCTTGCCCTCAAAATGCTGGACCTAAGGAAAACCAAGGTTGCCCTGATAAAGATTCAGATGGTTTATTCGATTTTATCGATGCTTGCCCTGAAATTGCAGGTCCAAAAGAAAATAATGGCTGCCCTTGGCCAGATACTGATGGCGATGGAATTTTAGATAAAGATGATGATTGTCCATTATTAAAAGGACCTGCAGCGAATATGGGATGCCCTTATAAAGATACCGACGGTGATGGCCTCTTGGATAAAGATGATGACTGCCCTAATACAGCAGGACCAATTGAAAATAAAGGTTGCCCAATTATTGAAGTTGAAATAGTTGAAGTTCTACGAACAGCATTTGATAATTTAGAATTTGAAAGTGGAAAAGATATTATACTGGAAGTTTCAAAAGTTGCATTAGATGAACTTGCAGATGTACTTATTAAAAAAGCAACGTGGAAGTTGGAAATATCAGGTCATACAGATAATATAGGTGGTGAAAACTTTAACCTTGTTCTTTCTAAAAAACGCGCAGAAGCCCTAAAAAACTATTTAATTTTTAAAGGAGTTGATACAAACCGTTTAATAACCTTTTATTTTGGAGAGACTCAACCTTTAATCGATAATACAACTGAGGAAGGTCGGAAGAAAAACCGCCGAGTTGAAATGAAAATAACCTTTGATTAAGGATTTGTTGATTTAATTATTGAACAAGCGCCTAAATAATTGTAGATGCTTGATAAAGCCTAAGTTCGTCCCAAGATACTTGGTTATTAAGTTCTTCGCGTATTTTTGATAGCGAGAAAAATTCTTTCCCTTCCAAGAGGTTTTTTATTTCTGTAATTCTTTTTTGTTCCATCACATCTCTTAGTTCAATTTTCTCTACTCGGATTAATTGTGCGAAATGCACATTAATTGTGGATACTGAAAGCTGCCTTTCTTTGGCAATTTCATGAATATCTTTCCCAAGGTGTACTAATTCTAAAGTTTGGTCATAGGTTGATTTTTTTTGCTCTTTAGGCGCTTTATTCTTTATTTTTAGTGGAATAAATCCAATACCATCATCAAATTCTAGCAATGTAGTAACTTTTTTTTGTCTAAAATCATTTTGTATTACTGCTAATTTTGATACTTTGTAGTTCTCTATTTCTGAAACCCTATAAATTTCTTTTGTGATTTCTTTTCCATTAGTTATTGCTTCAAAAAACAAACGCAGGCGCTTTAGCGTTAAAACTATTTGCAGTAATTCTTCGCATAAAGGCTCTAATTCTTCAACTACTTGCTTTGTCTTTTTAACTTGATTAAGTTCCAGTAATTTGCGAAAGCTTTCTAATACTAAAGGGTCTAAGATATCAAAGAAATAAGAATATGCTGCGTTAATCCTTGAATTTATAAATACTAAATCTGTTTTTTCAACTTGAAACAATGCAGAAATTTGCTTCCTAAATTTTGTAGCTGGCTCATTTGTTTTTGCAAGTTCATCTGTAATTCGCTTAACCCAAGAAGTTTGTTTAAATTTCTCTGATTTTGCTGATAAAATTGTAATTGAACCTGAGTAGGATGTCCATAAAGCAAATGTGTCGTACCAATCAAATGCTTCTAAAATTTTATTTTTTAAAAACACAAACGTTTCTTTTTGGAGTGCAGCATCTAAATCACTTAATTTAAATTTGGAGTTAGAATAGGCCATCATTTGCTGGTCGTTTGGAATACCATTTAGCTTTAATGGATTTAATAGAATCAGCCCTTCTAGCGATCTTAAGCGAGAAAAAGCAACATAAGCCTGTCCTGGAGCAAATGCATCTGCCACATCTAAGATTGCTTTTTCAAATGTTAAGCCTTGACTTTTGTGTATGGTAATTGCCCACGCTAATTTTATCGGATAGTGGACAAAAGTCCCCAAGACTTCTTCTTTTATCTCCTGTGTTTTCTCGTCTAAGGAATATTTAATATTTGTCCATTCAAATTTTTCTAGTACAATTTTCTTTTTCTCTTCAGGGAAGTTCACAATTATTTCATCTTTTGAAAGTGAATCAACAAAACCCATTTTACCATTATAAAATTGCTTGTCAAAGGAAACATCATTTTTAATAAACATAATTTGAGCCCCAACTTTTAATTCTAGTCGTGCATCCAATGGAAGAAGATGAGCTGGAAAATCTCCAGTGATTTCTGCTTGATAAGAATATGATTTTTCTTTCAAAAACTCAAGTTCACGAAGGTTCATTTCATCTGCTTTGTTATTGTGTGTTGTCAGAGTTATATAGCCTTTGCGATCTTCAATTCGTAAATTGTGTTGTACGTTTTTATTAATTAAGGTTAAATCTTCTTCTGAGATAGCATTATTTCTTAGGTGATTTAAAAGTTCTATAAATACACTGTCAACTTGCCGATAAATTTTCTCGAGTTCAATATATATTGGTTGCTCTTCAGCAAAAACAACAGAGTTAAAGAAATGAATTCCTTTGTAATATAATTTCAGCAAGGCCCACTCATCATTTTTAACAACCGGAGGCAACTGATGAAGATCTCCTATAAAGAGGACTTGCACACCGCCAAAGGGTAAATTTATTCTACGAACTGTCCTCATGGTCCAATCTATTGCATCCAATAAATCTGCTCGAAGCATACTCACTTCATCAATAATCAACAATTCTAATGAACGTATAAGAGAAATTCTACGGCGATTCATTGAAAAATGTCTTTTTAATGTTGTTTTGTTTTCTGACTTTATAGCAATTCCTATTTGTGGTGTTTTAAAATCTGGAATAAATGCTCCAAAAGGCAACTGAAAAAAAGAATGAATAGTCACTCCTCCAGCATTTAGAGCGGCAATTCCAGTTGGTGCAACAATTACCGTATTTTTATGGGTTGAAGAAACAATTTTGTGAAGTAAAGTTGTTTTACCAGTTCCTGCTTTTCCTGTCAAAAAAATGCTGCGATTTGTTTGATTGATAAATCGCTCAGTAAAAACCGCAGGGTCGAGAAAACTTTCTTGTATTTTTAAATTCATTACTTGAATATAAGCAAAAAAATCGGGAAAATAAAAAAAGGGATGCTAAACATCCCCTTTTGTCAGATTTTTAATTATTTCTTAATGTTGAACAATGAACCTTTTTAATTCGCCCTTACTGTTTTTAACAAGATAGAGCCCATTTGCTAATTTTTTTGTGTCATAGGTATAAATTAATCCGGCATCTATTACAATATGATCAATTAGAATTCCTGTTGCAGAATAGACTTCCATTTTATCAATTGTTTTTGAAGATATGGAAAGTTCATCATTTACAGGATTAGGAAAGACATCAAAAGAAGTGCCATTTAACTCACCAATTGAAGATGTATTGTAAATTAAAGACAAATCATCTACCCAAATAGCAGAACCTATCTGCCCAGCCCCCAAACTACTTATAACTATAACAGATAAACTATCTGGAGTGTTTTCGCTTGAATATTCTATAGGTACAGAAAACCGATAAAAAGTAGAACTCGAAGATGTTGTGATGTATCCTCCAAATCCAATCTCTTCTTGCGTCAAACTTGTTGCGTCCCATTTTGTTAGTTGTAAGATGATACCTGAAGTATCTCCGTTAACAGAGTTACATTTTACCCAGCCAACCAAAGAATCAGGTCTTGCAGTAAAGGAAGTGCCATTAATGAATGATTGTTGAAATAAATCAACTGATCCGATAAACATAACTCCTGGGCTTGGGGTTTCTTGTCCCGTACTATCAGTAGTTGACATAGTTTCCACTTTTGCAGAAAAAGAACCTCCATGACGCTCTGTTGATTTAGTTACAGAAATAGGCATGCCTAAAATAGATAGAGCATTTAAAGTTCCCCACGAATTTGGATCATCGTATCCAAAACCTGGCGTCCAACTTTCAAAACCCGCATTTGGGATGTTTTGAGCTTTAGCTGAAAAAACAAATGTTACTGCTAAGATAAAAAGTAGTTTTTTAGTCATAATTTATTTATTTAGTGATATTAAGAATCTAAATTACAAAAAATTATTTAGATTGTTTTTCAACTCGTTTTGAAACTATAATACCGATTTCATATAAAATTAAGATAGGTATAGATACAATTATTTGAGAAATAACATCTGGCGGGGTAATGATTGCCGCTAAAATTAAAATTATAACGATAGCATGCTTTCGGTATTTTTTTAAAAATGCAGAATCAAAAAGACCAATTTTTGTAAGTAAATAAGTTACTACAGGCAAAAGAAAGAAAAGTCCACAATAAAAAACAGTTGATAGAATAGTGCTCATATATGAATTTACAGTAAAAATATTTTCAATTTTACTACTCATCTGGTATGAGCCAAAAAATTGAATGCTTAAGGGCGCAACAATATAATACCCAAAAAGAATTCCTAAAAAAAATAATAAACTAACATAAAAAACAATTCCACGCGCTAGATTTTTTTCTTTAAATTTAAGTCCAGGCTTTACGAAAGCCCAAATTTGATAGAAAAGATAAGGAAATGTTACGACTATTCCGCCAAGAAAACTTAGCATTAAGGCATATGAAAATTGACCTGAAACAGTCATACTTTGAAATTTGATAGGGATTTCATTTATACAAATACCAAAATACTTGCACATTATTTGAAAGGTTATAAAATCTTTCTTCGCCATAGAAAGAAAGACAACATTAATAATTGTTTCTTGGTAAAACCAAATTACCGTGCCGACAATAAGGATAGCAATGGCAGCTCGAACAAGTCTCCACCTCAATTCTTCCAAGTGATTTAAAAAGGGCATATTGCCTTGTTCTTCCATTTTACAAATTTAACATTCATTCTTAAATCATGAGCTTTTTCATGTTCGTAAATTGTTTACGACTTGCTCAACTACTTTTGTTCTATAAATAAAGAACACTATGAGAACAAGCTACGAAATTGAATCTTTAAGATTTAATAATTTAGATAGTACAGTAGAACTATCAGTTAAGGTGAGAGAAGCACAATTTACTTTTTCTTCCTCAATTCTAATGGATATGATTAATTTAAATTTAATCATTAATCAACTTCAAAAAAATAATCCTGAAATAGAAATTTTGGATTTACTTATTGTCCAATCTACCGAAAATTTTAATTTTTACGAACTAAATTTGACAGATTTGAGAGATAAAAGTGTTGATACTGAAATTCTAAATTATCAAGAAAAAGTTATAAAACAAATAAGAGCTTAAGGTTGTATGAAGACAGTTTCTTCATTTACTTTTTCTTCCTCAACTTTAATAATTCCAATTCCGCTCTTGTCATCTTTTTCAACTTTAATACTCAAAACAGCAACACCTGCTTGCCCTGGCTTATATAAATAATTATAGTCGAAAGTCGCCATTCCTTCAGAATTTGTGTAAGCTGTATCAAATACTACAATTTGATTTGGTAAACCGGTTGTATTTTCACCATAAAGAACAACCATTGCAGATTCTACAAGTAAGCTTGCTTCATCTTTAACATAAATATTTGCTATTGTATCTGCTTGTTTTCTACAAGCACTAAGAATAAGTACAGTTAGAATAATTAAGGGAACTAATGTTATTTTCATTTCTTAAATTATTAATTTTCTAAATAAACAGTTTCAACTGAGGTTGAGTGTACGCGACATCTTGAATATCCAAAACCAACTTTAGAGTTATATTTGACAATGATATCAAAGTAACCTGTTGTATTGTCTTTGTCTTGCGAAGCAAAATAGTTATCCATATTTATAGTAGTAAAGCCTGATGAATTTGTGAATACAGTATCTACAAATGCTCCAGTTGGTGGAGTTGATTGCTGATCGCCGATAACGATAACTTTTGCACCATTAATAAGTTGGTTACTGGCTGAACGTACAAATACTTTTAAAATAGACTCTTCTTTTTTACAGTTTGTCAGTGTTAACAGCACAAATAGAAGACAAACAAGCGATATTCCTTTTTTCATTTTTTAGTTTGAATTTCAAATTTACATTTATTTTTTTAGCTTTAAAACTATTTTTCTATTTTTTAGCATTGATTTTCTTCATTAAGACATTTTTACATGTTATTATTTCTTGAAATTAACTGCTTTTTTTAAAAGTAAAATATACTTTCTTGATTATTTAAAAAACTCAGGGCGGTATTCAAAGTGCATGGTGTCATAATGTTTCCACCGACCACCCCATATAAAGCCATGTTTTTCAAATATCTCAATAATACCGTCTGGGATTCTATTTTTGTACGTTAATTTTTTATTTTCATCTTTGCAACCGCAATCCCACTGCCAATAATTAGAAAATGAGGTATTTATGTCGATTGTAATGCCAAAGGAATGTGCACTTAAACGATTGGTTCCACTAATTTTTCGCCAATTAAAAGTCCCACCTATATTTGTTAAATATTTTTTCCATTCTGGATGTTTATCAAGTTCATAGGAGACTTTTGTAAGCGCAATATTTGCCTTATTTATCTTTGAAAAATTTAATTTTACGTTCACCAATTTTGGGCACCAGATCACTGTGGTTAGGTTTTTTGCCACTTCTTCTTTAGTATTACCATAGATTTCTTTAAAAAACGCGTCGTTTCGAATACGTCCAGCGTCATTATTTTTTTCAGGAACTACTTGATTATAGGTATAATAAAATTGATCTTGAATGTCTGGTTTTTCTAAAAGTTCCGCAGTTGTTTTTTTTGCAAAATCATCGTAAGGTATTTTCTTCCCAGACTTAAAAGTAACCGTGTTGTTTGCTACACTGGTAATAATTCCTGGATATGCTTTTATTAAGTCATGATCTTGTTTTTGAATAGCTTTCTCTGTTACAGCACCGAGTACAATAACGATTAAAAGTAATAAGGTTAGTTTTTTCATCTTCAAATTTTTCTCAAACTTAAATTAAGTTTTTTTACAAACACATAAAATTAAAAAAAAAACATAATCAGTAGGTACACATAATAAGTGAACGGTTTTCTTCCGAATAAATATTAGAGTCGGCTTCAGGGAAGTCTTCCCCAAGACATAAAAACCAAAGATCTGTATCCCTCCAAGTAAAGTCACCTCCTCGTTTGAGAATCCATTTACTATTGACTTTTTTGAATAATGCTTCAACCGCACAACATTCGTAATAGTCAGGCAATCTGATTATTTTTCCATCTTTTCGTTGAACAGTACCCTCCATCCATGCATATATTCCAGAAACCTTAAAATGTTTCACAACGAATACCAAATCTTCTTCAACTTCTCTATTGAGTGTGATTCTTAACAAATCCAACATTTCAGTTCGCTCTTTTGCATTAGCATCATTTTTTGTTTTGAAATTTCGAATGGATTGAGCTATTAGTGAATTATAAAAAAAAATAATTAAAAATAATAAGTTTAGTTTTTTCATCTTTGATTTTTTACTAAATTAAATTTTTTTAAGTAATAAATCAAATTGTATTACATTTATAGTATAATCAAAACTTAAATTTCTATGAAAAGAATTTTTATTTCTCTGGGCCTATTAGTTTTTATTGTTTCCTGTGGTGATGATCAAGCTAAAATCGAAGAACTTCAACAAAAATTAAATCAACAAGAACGAGCTATTCAAGAAGAAAAACAACGAAATCTAGAACGCGAATTAGAAAAAACAAATGCGGAGATAGACAAATTGAAAGAAAATAACAAGAAGTCGAATAAAATTAGTGAGCCAAAGTTTAATGCTTACGGTTTTGGCGCCTATCCAGAAGCTTCTGAGCGATTTTTATCCGATTCAGAATTGTCGGAAATGAGTGATCGAGAGTTAAAAATCATGCGAAATGAAATTTTTGCTCGGTATGGCTACATCTTTAAGACTAAGGATATGAAAAATTATTTTTCTGCACAAAGTTGGTATCGCCCCATGTATAGTAATGTAACGAATCGAATAACAATAATTGAAAAGAAAAACATTGATCTCATTAAATCATTTGAAAATGGAGACTTTTCACGGTAGCGAATAATTTATTTAGCATAAAATCTGCCTATGCTATAAATTTTCATGAATTCAGAAGTATCTGCAGTATTTAAATTTATTTGGGTTATTTGTTCTTACATGGTTTTTAAAAGATTCTTAACTTGACGTAATTTTAAATAGTGATTGTCTTTCTAGATATTCTAGTATAGTTTCTTAAACTAAAGTCTAAAATCCGATAAAATATTATATATATGTTTTTTTATTGTTGCAGACTCAACTAAAGTATTTTAATAATAATTTGCTTCTTTTCTCATATTGACGATAAGTTATTTCTTTTACATTTGTAGTAATCTTAAAATGATAAATTTTTTAACTGCCTTAAACAAAATAAAAGTTTCACGATTGACTTATGAAAGATACTATTGACCAAGTCCGAAAACAAATAAATGAATTTGTAATTGACTCCTCTTTGTCATTGGAAGCTTTTAGAATTCAATTTCTAGGTTCTAAGGGGATAATGAAGGAATTATATGCTCATTTGAAACTAGTTCCTAATGATGAAAAGCGAATGATTGGTCTTTTACTTAATGATTTGCGCTCTGATGTTGAATCAAAAATTGAATCAGAAAAACAAAATTTTTTACAACTTGGAGTTCAAGATAAATCAAGTGACTTAACTAAGTCTGGAGAAGATGCTTCTATTGGAAGTCACCATCCATTAACTTTGGTTAAAAGAGAAATTATTTCCATTTTTTCTCGAATTGGATACACTGTTTCTGAAGGCCCTGAAATTGAGGATGATTGGCATAATTTTTCTGCTTTAAATTTCCCGGAAGAACATCCTGCTCGCGATATGCAAGACACTTTTTTTATTGAAAAAGGAGAAAAAGAAATGGCGCTCAGAACACACACAAGTTCGGTGCAAGTTAGAGTAATGGAAAATTCAAAACCTCCAATTCGCACAATTTCTCCTGGTCGGGTTTACAGAAATGAAGCAATTTCTGCACGCGCTCATTGTTTTTTTCACCAACTTGAGGGCTTATACATTGATAAAAATGTCTCTTTTGCCGACTTAAAACAAACTTTGCTTTTTTTCGCGCGTGAAATGTTTGGTGAAAAAGCTCAAATTCGCCTTCGGCCATCATATTTTCCGTTTACAGAGCCCAGTGCTGAAGTCGATGTTTCCTGCACACTTTGTAATTCAAAAGGCTGTAATGTCTGCAAATATTCTGGCTGGCTTGAGATCTTGGGTTGTGGAATGGTAGATCCAAGTGTTTTAGAGGCAAGTGGAATTGATTCCAAAATTTATTCTGGTTTCGCCTTTGGAATGGGAATTGAGCGAATTGCCCAGTTAAAATACCGCGTTACTGATCTTAGGCTTTATTCAGAAAATGACATTCGATTTTTAAACCAATTTAAAGCAGTAATCTAGTTATGGGATGGATTCAACTTCAGCGTTCAGAACAATTGGCAGAAATAGTAGATAGAAGTGTCCTAATTCCCCAGCTGATTTTTAAACATAGCACTAGATGCAGTATTTCAAGTATGGCACTTAATCGCATTGAATCTCATGGCTTGCAAAATTCTTCTAATTTAGAATGTTATTATTTAGACCTTATACAATTCCGGGAATTATCTAACTTAATAGCGCAAGAACTCGATGTAATTCATCAATCACCACAGGCTATTTTACTTAAAAATAGAAATGTTGTTTACAACGATTCTCATGGTTCAATCGATAATTTAGAAATAGAAAAAGCAAGTAATAGTTAAAAAAAATGAAAAAAATACTTGTTTTCGTTCTAATTTTTGGATTAATAGGGGCCTTTATTATTCCTCTATTTTTTTCGGATGACACAACTGACGAAATAAAATTTCAATTTCAGTTTAATGAAAACTTACTAGTAACATCAGGTCAATCTGTAAAGATACCTTTTGAAATAATTAATGCGGTTCAGAGTATTGATTTATTAGTAAATGGCGAACGTTTAAAAACCTGGAATAATCCAAAGGGTATGATCAATTTTAAATTTGATACTAAGAATAGAATACTTGGGTCTTATTCCTTGGAATTAGTTGCTAAACTTTCTGATGGATCTGAACTTAGAGATGAACGATACATGAGTATTTTGTCAGACATTGTTCCAGCGAAATGGGGTTTGAAAATACTAAATAATTCCCCGCATCTAGAAACAAGTTTTACGCAAGGATTAGCCTTTGATTCTGGGAAACTATTTGAAGGAACTGGTGATCCGGATGAAACTGGCGCAACACTGATTGCTGAAGTGGATATTGAATCAGGGCAAATCAACAGGAAATTAGCTTTAGCTGCGCCTTATTTTGGAGAAGGAATTACAATTTTTGGAGAGGATTTATATCAATTAACTTGGAAAAATCAAAAGTGTCTAGTTTACGATAAGAAAACTTTTGCTTCTAAAAAAGAATTTACTTACACAGGAGAAGGTTGGGGCTTATGCAATGACGGAAAAAATTTAATTATGTCAGACGGTAGTCAAAGACTTTATTTTAGAGATCCCAAAACCTTTCAATTAATTAAAACAATCGAAGTTTATTCAGATCAAGGTCCAATTAATTACCTCAATGAACTTGAATATATTGAGGGCTTGGTTTATGCAAATATTTGGATGTCTAATTCTATTGCGGTTATTGATCCAATGAGCGGTAAAACAATGGCAATAATAAATGCAGGTGAACTTGTTAGTTTACAAAAACAAGGATTAAATGGAAATGTTTTAAATGGAATTGCATACAATTCTACAAACAAAAAACTTTATTTAACAGGAAAATATTGGTCAAAATTATTTGAAGTCCAAATAATAAAGTAAAAATAAACTACATATAATTGGAATATAATGTAATTAGAATCGTTAGTAAAATATGATCAAAAAATTGAATATTAATTAAAATAAATGGAACAGATAAGAAAAGATTGGAGCGAAATTAAAAGTAACGATAGTTGGTCTATTTTTAAGATAATGTCAGAATTTGTTGAGGCATTTGACCGCTTATCTAAAATTGGCCCTTGCGTTTCAATTTTTGGCTCTGCACGAACTTCTGAGGATAATAAATATTATTTGTTAGGTGTCCAAATTGCGAAAGAATTGGGGAGTCTTGGTTACGGAATAATTTCTGGTGGTGGACCTGGAATTATGGAGGCCGCAAACAAAGGTGCTCAAGAAGCAAACTCTCCTTCAGTAGGGCTAAACATCGACTTGCCATTTGAACAAAATCATAATCCATACATCGATCAATCTCACAATATATTATTCGATTATTTTTTCGTTAGAAAAGTGATTTTTGTTAAATATTCTCAAGCATTTGTAATACTTCCTGGTGGTTTTGGAACCTTAGACGAATTATTTGAAGCTTTAACATTAATTCAAACAAAGAAAATTACCAAAAGACCAATTGTACTTGTTGGAAAAGAATATTGGTCGGGTCTACTTGTTTGGATCGAAGAAACAATGTTAAGTGCCGAAAAAAATATTTCAAAAGAGGATTTAAATTTATTTAAGCTCGTAGATTCATCTCAAGAAGCCGTTGATTATATTGAAGATTTTTATAAATCTAACATATTAACACCAAATTTTTGAGAAATTGATTAAATCCATTAGAAAACTATTTCTTTGTAATGATTATATTTGTTAGTTAAAATGATTTAATTATGAAAATTCCTGAAATTATTAAACAAATAAAATCCTTAATTTTTTCAAAGTATTTTTTAAAACATTTTGGCTTAGTAATTCTTTTTTACCTTTTATTTGTATTTGGCTCAATTTACTACTTAAATTTTGCTACAAATCACGGGGAAAAAATACCCGTGCCTAATTTGGTGGGTTTAAGCTCAGATGAAGCAAAAAAGAAACTTGAAGATTTGGGCTTACAATATGAAATACTTGATAGTGTCTATGACCCAAATTCCCCCCTGTTTAAAAAACCTGAAGGAACAGTTTTTGAACAAGTAATTGAACCTACATCTTCCTCAAATGTATATGTTAAGTCAGGAAGAATAATTGGTATTCGCTTAACTAAAAAAACTCAATTAGTTGAAATGCCAAATTTGGTATTTAAACAAATTCACTTTGCTCAAAGTATTTTAGATGGAAGAGGTCTACGTTTCATCATTCGTTACAGACCAACTGAAGAATCAAATGGCTCTGTAATGGATCAACTATTTAATGGAAAAAAGATAACACAAGGAACACGAATTCCTATAGGCTCGGTAATAATTTTAGTAGTTGGTCAATTAGATATTGGAATTCCATTTCAAATTCCAAATTTGGTTGGATTATACAGAGATGAAGCTCTTAAAATTTTAGATTCATTGAAAATATCTTCCTACAATGTAGTCTGTGCTGATTGTTTTACTCATGAGGACTCGATTTCAGCATTGATTTTTTATCAATCGCCCGAATACTTAGAAGGACAAAATGTATTTAAGTCATCTCATTTTTCATTTTCAATGTCAGTAGCGCCATACATTGATCCAGAAATACCAGAAATACCTCTAGAATGAAAAGTGTATTTTTACTATTCTTTTTTCCTTTAATTACTTTTTCTCAAGGATTAGAATTAGGGTCAATGACTTCAAATCCCTCTATTAGGTTTAATAAAAAATCATTTCTAAAGACAGATCCAAATTCAATAGATAGCACGTTTATTTTTTCAACGGATACCCTTTCTCTCCCTTTTTATGATGAATTTTCTTCTAATAAATTTCAAAAATATCAGGGAGACTTTTCAGCAAATGGGCTTACTAGCATTCTATATTATCGCTTAATTGACCCACTAAGTTCCTTGCCTCTTTCCGCTTCAACTATTTTAACAAATCAGCAGACATTTAATCGAATTTATGATGCCTCTACATCAACTTTCATAGATAATAATTTTCAGGCTACATCTGTAATAGTTGGCGATCTTACTTCGTATCCAGTACAATATGAAACACTCAATTTATTTCCTCCTTATTATATTTATGATACGATAGGAGTTCCAGATATTTCCGATACATTATGGATATCAAATCCTGATTTTTTTCAGGATTCAGCACGACAATTTTTTATGCCAATTAATGATCCATCCAAAATTTGGGCAGATGATTTTGCATACCATAACTATCGTTTTGCTGTTAATCCTCGATCACTTGGTGTAGTTACTTTTGACGGCTTAGATGAAACGGGATTTCCTTATGAAATTGGAACTTCTATTACAAATTATGCAGATAAATTAACATCAAAACCAATTGATTTAAGTGACAATTTAGCTTTGGATTCAATTTATTTTAGTTTTTTATACCAAGCTCAAGGTCTTGGCGACACTCCTGAACAATCTGACTCATTGGTTTTAGAATTTTATGCCAAAGACTTAGATCAATGGTTTAGAGTTTGGAGCACAAATGGCACTTCTGTTTTACCATTTAAAGCTGCACATATTCCTCTTACTGAAAATAAATATTTTAAAAAAGGTTTTCAGTTTCGTTTTCGCAACTATGGTTCACTTGCTGGAGCTCTTGATCATTTTCATATAGATTTCGTTCATTTAAGATCTGCTTCTAGTCACAATGACACTCTTTTTAAGGATTTTGCTTTTGTTTACCCTCTTAACACCCTTTTAAAAACCTATACTTCTGTGCCCTGGGATCACTATAAAAATTCAATAGGAAATAAGATGACAGATTCTCTGAAAATAGACTTACACAATGGAAGTCCAAGCGCTGAGAATTACCAAAATGGCTTAGTCTCTTTCTCTTATAATAATGTGCTTGCTGGATCATTTATCCTACCTGGATTTAATTTGGCAGAACAACAAATTAATTTTTCGCCGCGAACAGTGCACACTTCTTATCATAATTTAACAAACGGAAGTAGCTTTGATAAAACCTTGCCTGGAATTCAACAAAGTTTTACTGTAAAGGCGAATGCTTCTGCACAATTTCCCAATGATTTAATAAATGATTCAACTGGGTTTTCCCAAAACTTTACAAATTTTTATAGTTACGACGACGGGAGTTCAGAAGCTGCTTTTGGGCCAACAGGAACGCAAGCGAGGCTTGCAGTTAGATTTGACGCCTATGAAGCGGATTCTTTAATTGGTGTGAGTTTCCAATTTGTGCCATCAGTAGTTGATGTATCTAATAAATTGTTTTTACTAACAGTTTGGTCAGAAAATAATGATGAACCTGACCAAATTTTGTATGAAGATGATGTTTTTAATCCTAGAAATCCAATTTATCCAACTGGCGACGAACAATTTGTGACTTATTATTTTCTTGATACTATAAAAGTCCCAGTCAACACAAGTTTTTTTGTTGGTTGGCGTCAGCTAGATCCGGAACGTTTAAATTTAGGTTTAGATCGAAATTTAGATTTTTCATCAAAAATTAAATTTAGTGTAAATGGCGGGGCAACTTGGTTAACTTCTCCTTTTTCTGGCTCTGCAATGATTCGCCCTGTTTTTTCTACTAAATTGGATGATTTGGTTGGCATTAATGAGGAAGCTTTTGATATTAAAATATTTCCAAATCCGACATCTGACATTTTTCAAATTATTCTACCACAAGAAGATACCAATCTTGAAAAAATTCTATTTGATCAAACAGGGAGAATGTTACTGAAAACAAATGAAAATCAAATAGATTTAACAAATTTTAGTTCAGGTTACTTTTTTCTTCAAATCCCTCAAGTTTCTCAAAAGTCATGGAAAGTAATAAAATATTAATTGATGATGATGCAGCATTTGAGTTGGAGAACGAAGAAGAATTATTTGAACATTATCGCTTTAAAGTTGATCCAGGACAAGAAATAATTCGAATAGATAAGTATCTTTTAGATAGGCTTCCAAATACTTCAAGAAACAAAATACAGGTTGCTGCAAAAAATGGTAACGTTCATGTAAACGGCAAAAAGGAAAAGCAGAATTACAAAGTGAAACCTGGGGATGAAGTGGCAATGGTATTGCCTTACCCGATTCGTGAATTTGAGTTGATTCCTCAGAATATTCCGATTGAAATTTTGTATGAGGACAATGAATTATTAATTGTGAATAAAGCTGCTAATATGGTTGTTCATCCTGGATACGGAAATTATTCAGGCACACTTGTAAATGCTCTAGTATATCACATAAATAATTTACCAAACCCTCCAAATGATTATTATGGTCGACCCGGATTAGTTCATCGAATCGACAAACACACTACCGGAATTCTTGTTATTGCTAAAACTGAAATGGCTTTAACGCATCTAGCAAAACAGTTTTATGACAGAACCACTGAAAGAAAATACATTGCTTTAGTTTGGGGAGATTTAAAAGAAGATGGCTTTGTAGAGGGAAATATTGGGCGATCTCTAAAAAACAGAAAAGTAATGTCAGTTTTTCCTGATTCAGATTATGGTAAATTTGCCAAAACTCATTATAAAGTTATCGAACGCTTTGGTTTAGTTACATTAATTGAGTGTAAACTAGAAACAGGAAGAACTCATCAAATCCGAGTTCATATGAAGTATATTGGTCATCCACTCTTTAATGATTTGGAATATGGAGGCAATAAGATATTAAGGGGTACAATTTCAGTGCCTTATAGTAAGTTTGTAGAGAATTGTTTCTCGCTGCTTTCTGGGCAAGCTTTACATGCTAAATCACTAGGCTTTATTCAGCCATCTACAACAAAAAAACTTTTTTTCGAATCAGATTTACCAGATCCTTTTACTAATTTAGTATCTAATTGGAGATATTATTGCACAGATAAATAAATTTATTTATTTTTGTTTTAATATAAGGTTAATTATAAATCTAATCTAACACGTTAATGAAACACTATTTTATTCTTTCTGTAATATTTATTTTTATAGGACAAGTATCATTATCTCAAACAATTAAAAACCCTAAATATTTAATTGATGCGAAAAAAGTCTATGACTCGGGAAATTATTTTGAAGCTATCAATAAATGTGAAAAAACCTATAAAAAATTAGGAACAAGGGGCAGTATAAAAGATAAAGGCGAAGTTGCTTTTATTTTGGCTGAATGCTATCGACGTCTTGAAAAATATGAAAAGGCTAATGATTGGTATGAACGTTGTATAGAGTTAAAGTATTTTGATATAAACCCTGAGATTTACTTTTTAAAAGGTAATATGCTAAAAATGACAGGGGATTTTACAAATGCAATTAAGGCATATGAATCGTATAAAAAATATGCTTCTAATTCGATGTCTGTTAAAATTGAGGATGCATTGAAGTCTTGTAGAGATTACATGGATATTAATACTAGAGAATCTAACTATATAATAAAAAGTGAGTCACTTATAAACTCAAAAGTATTTGATATGTCACCTTCCTTTTTAGATAAAAAAGGGAAGACAATCTATTTTGTTTCAAATAGGGAAGAATCATTCGGGACTGATAGAGATCCAATTACAGGTCAAAAATACATGGATATTTTTAAGGTTACATTTGATGATAAAGGAAATCCTACAAGTAAGGTTGCGTCAATAGATACAAAAGGAATAATAAATACATCAGAAAATGAAGGTCCTCTTTGTTTTGATTCAAAGAAAAAAACTATTTATTTTACTCGTTGCCCAAATGAAAGAAAAATGAAGTTAGGCTGTGATATTTGGATGGCTCTTGTTTCAGAAGAAGGTTTTGAGAACCCAATGAAAATTACATTGAAATCACATGATAGTATTTCAGTAGGGCATCCTTGTATTTCCGAAGATGGAATGATGCTAATTTTTGCTTCTGACATGGTAGCTAATTCTAAAGGCGACGAAAAAAGTTATGGTGGTAGAGATTTATGGTACGTTACCTTCAACAAGAAAAATAAGATTTGGGACTCTGTAGCACACAATATGGGGCCAGATATAAACACAAGTGGAAATGAGCTTTTTCCAACATTAGGACCTAAAGGGCAACTTTACTTTGCTAGTGATGGGCACCCTGGAATTGGTGGCTTAGATATTTTTGAGGCAGCAAGGATAGGTACAGAAAATAAGTGGTCTGGACACGCTAATGTAGGTTTCCCTTTTAATTCTCAGGGAAATGATTATGGAATGTGTGCTTTTGATAATAAAACTGGATTTTTTACTTCTGAGAGAAAAACAAATGCAAGTGGAGAATATACCTCTGATATATGGAGTTATATTATTCCTCCAAATTTATTTGATTTAAGGGTTATTGTTTACGAAGCTGGTAATAAATCTAAAAAAATTGAAGGAGCCAAAGTTGAAGTCGTTCCTTCAGATGGCGTAAAATGGGAGGGGCTTACTGGTGATAAAGGAAAAGAAAAAGGAAAAACTGAAAAATGGGTACTAAGAAAGGACAAGTCTCGCTATATTTTGGCTGACAAAACCTATACACTTAAAGCAAGTAAAGAAGGCTACTATGAAGATATTAGAGGCGCTAAGTTTAGTACTGTTGGAATGGACCAGAGCCAAAGTTTCCTGATTGAAATGACATTGTTACCTATTAAAGAGATAAGACCTCCAGAGGTTCGATATCCTTTAGATCAATGGACATTTATAAATGATGCTTCTTGTATGTCTAATGATTCACTGCAATATTTATTTGAATTACTAGATCAGAATCGGAACATTACAATTGATTTAAATTCTCATACAGATGCGAGGGATACAGAGACTCATAACCAAGCACTATCTGAAAATCGTGCAAAAGCAGTTTACAATTTCTTAGTTGATAAAGGTATTGATCCAAGACGTGTAAAGCCAAATGGAAAAGGAGAAAGTGAGCCTGCAACCTTAACTTTGGAAAATGGAGAAGAAGTAATATTGAGCGAAGAATATATTAACCAATTTAAACTTTCTGATAAGGCGAAATTTGAACAATTACATCAGATAAATAGACGAACTACTGTTTTAATTACAAGTACAGAATTTGACGCTAATACTGCGCCTCCAGCAGATCCTAGTTGGAAGAAATATAAAACTCCTTTACCTCGGTAAATTCTTTTAAAAAGCGCTTTCAAAGCGCTTTTTTTTTGTATCTTAAGTAGTCTAATGATTATTTATGAACGAAAAATACTTGCATTTTCTTTGGAAAATGAAACGCTTGCCTTTTCCAAAATTATCCTTATTCGATAAGAAAGAATTTACAATTTTAGACTTTGGGACGCATAATGAATTTGAATCCGGTCCAGATTTTCAAGAAGCTTCTATTCTCTATGACGATTTAAAATGGTTTGGTTCTATTGAAATTCATATTAATGCATCAGACTGGTACAAGCACAAACACCATTTAGATAAAGCATATAACAATGTTATTTTGCATGTTGTGTTCAATAATGATAAAGAAGTTGTGCAAAATGGAAGAATTATTCCAACAATAGAATTGAAAACGCATATTGATTCAAAACATTACGAGAAATTCAATCAGCTTAATGCTATGTCTTTTGATATTCCTTGTACGAATTCAATTTTAGAAATCCCTCGTATTTATCGAACTAACATGAAAGATCGAGCGATAGAAACAAGATTGAAGCGGAAATTATTGGAACTTCAAAAAATACAGTTTCTGGATGATCAGCATCTTCTTTATATTCTTTTTGCTCGTTCATTTGGATCAAGCGTAAACCAACAGACTTTTGAGTCTTTGGCGATATCCTTTGATATTCAACAATTTTTAGCTTTGCCTAAAGGATTGAGAACAAAAAGTTTGGAGCAATATGCAGGTTTTATAAATAACAAAGATTGTAATTTTTTCGAATCTCAATTTTATCAATGGCGCTTAAAAGGCCTTCGTCCTAATAGTTTCCCTAAAAAGCGTATTCAACTTTTTTCAGAATTTGTAAGTGAATTTGATTTTAATTTTCCTTTTTGGGACATTACTCCAATAGATTTAGTTGATTTTTTTTCTTCACAAAACATTCTTTCAAATAATAAATCAATTCTTCAAAATATATTGGTCAATGCTATTCCTTTGTTTTTATATCAAAAAGCACATCTTGAGAATGAGGTATCTTATATTAATCAAGCGATTGAATTGTTAAAGTATTTGCCAACAGAAAGCAATTATGTTACAAGAAAATGGTCTGTTATTGGTATTGTTCCAAAAAATGCTTTTGATTCGCAAGCACATTTGGAAATTTATAAGCAATTTTGTGTGCGCAAGCGCTGTCTGAATTGTTCGATAGGCATTAAACTTTTGAATAAATGAAAAGATTTTTTCAGAAAATAATTTTTTTCTTTGAAATGCAATCATTTGGCGTTTGTGAATGGTGGGCTCAGAAACTTGGAATTCGGTCTAATAAGGTTCGACTTGGATTTATTTACTTTTCTTTTTGCACCTTGGGTTCTTCTGTTTTACTTTATCTAATAATGGCTTGGATTTTAGAACACAAACACTATTTTAAATTTCAGTCAAAGCGAAAAAAATCAATTTGGGAACTATGATGATATTAATTACTGGTTCCAATGGTTTGTTAGGGCAAAAGCTTGTAAAGCATTTGACAAAAAATAACATTCCTTTTATCGCAACTTCAAAAGGTAAAAATAGAAATCCAGATTGCATGGATGCATCATATTCCACGATGGATATCTGTTCGCCAGATGATATTAAAAGTGTTTTTAACCGTTTTATTCCAACGCACCTTATTCATACTGCTGCAATGACAAATGTCGATGAATGCGAAGAGTTTCCTTTGGAATGTGAAAAATTAAATGTTGAGGCCACACAATTACTTTTTGAAGCTGCTCAAAAAATAGGCGCTCATTTTCAATTACTTTCAACAGATTTTGTGTTTGATGGCTTAAAAGGAAATTACTCCGAAAGAGATGTCCCAAATCCTTTAAGTGTTTATGCACGTTCTAAAGTTTCTGCAGAAAAATTAGTTGCAACTTCAAGGTTTTTAAATTATTCAATTGTAAGAACGATTATTTTATATGGAACGGCGAATAATCTCTCTCGATCTAATATTGTTTGCTGGGCTAAGGAAGCGCTTTCGAAAGGACAGCCTCTGTCTATTATTGATGATCAATTTCGTGCACCAACATGGGCAGATGATTTAGCTTGGGCCTGTATTCGTATTTGTTCATTAAATAAAACGGGCATTTATCATATTTCTGGGCCTGAAACGATGTCAATTTATGATTTGGTGCTGCGAATTGCCAATTTTTATGGATTTTCAAAAGATAGTTTGTCAAAAACAGATAGTCTTTCCTTAAATCAAAAAGCCAAGCGTCCTCCAAAAACAGGATTCGATCTTCAAAAAGCACAAGCTGAACTTTCATACAAGCCAAAGACTTTAGAAGAAACATTGAAAGACATTTAATCTAAAAATATTAGTATCTTCGTTTATTAATTATTATTCATTAAAAAATGACAAAAACACAATCTTCTGGATGGGGCTCACGCGTTGGCTTAGTCTTAGCAATGGCAGGAAATGCCGTTGGCCTTGGTAATTTTTTACGTTTTCCTGCACAAGCAATTGACAATGGAGGTGGCGCTTTTATCATTCCTTATCTAGTTTGTTTTCTCTTGATGGGAATTCCATTACTTTTTGTGGAATGGTCTATGGGCCGATTTGGTGGGCGATATGGGCAACATTCTACACCATTTATATTTGATGCAATGGGAAAAGCTCCTTATTGGAAATACTTTGGTGTCTTTGGGATTTTTACAAATATTGCTGTGGCTGCGTTTTACTGTTATCTTGAATCATGGGCACTTTCTTGGTCGTATTATTCTGTAGCAGGAACTTTCACTGGAATGTCCCAAGCTGAAGTACAATCATTTTTCGTAAATTACATTGAATTAGGAACAAGTCATCCAGTAATTTTTTGGATTATCTGCTTGTTTTTAAATACTTGGATTTTATCCCGAGGATTAAGTGGCGGTGTGGAAAAAGTTGCAAAAATTGGAATGCCTTTACTAATCTTATTTGGAATTATTTTAGCAATCACAGGAATTTCATTGCAAGCAAGTCCAGGAGGTGCAATCAATGATGGTATTGTTGGCCTTAATTATTTATGGTCCCCAGATTTCTCTACAATTTGGAGTTTTAAGGTTTGGGTTGCTGCTGCAGGTCAAATTTTCTTTACACTTTCTTTAGGAATGGGATCTATTCATTGTTATGCATCTTACTTAAAATCAAAAGAAGATATTGCCCTAAATGCGATGAGCGCAGGCTGGATGAACGAATTTGTAGAGGTTGTTCTGGGTTCTGCAATAATAATTCCAATTTCTGTAGGTTATTTAGGAATTGAGGGAGTAACTAATTTTGTTAGTGAACAAGGTGGTTTAGGCTTAGGCTTTATGGTTTTACCAAATTTATTTTCTGATTGGGGAGTTTTTGGAATTTTTGCAGGTGTAATGTGGTTTGGCCTCCTATTTTTTGCTGGAATAACTTCATCCTTAGCAATGGGAACACCTGTAATGGGTTTTTTAGAGGATAATTTTAAAATTAAACAGTCAACTGGAGCATGGATTTTTGGCGCGATTATTCTTGTTCTTGGTATTCCTTGTGTTTTATCTCAAGATGCTTTTAATGAATACGATTATTGGGCAGGAACGATTGCACTCGTTATTTTTGCAATGGTTGAAATTGTTCTATTTGCATGGGTTTTTGGAATGGATAAGGGATGGAAAGAAATTAATACCGGTGCTGATATTAAAGTTCCAGGTATTTTTAGATTTATCATTAAATACGTTTCCCCAATTTTCTTGATAGTTGTTTTTGTTGGAGCTATTCCTAGTATTTTAGAAAACGCTACAAAAGCGACTTCAGTTTATGGCTGGACGGCTCGATTCCTTTTAGTTGGTTTATTTGTACTTGTTGCAATCCTAGTATATATTGCCAAAAAACGCCAAGGCTCAAACCCTTATCCTGAATCAAATGATTAGTAATCTATATAAATCCTGAAATTTATTCTCATATGAGTACTTCCGCCCTAATTTTAATAATTGTTACTTGGAGTTCTGTAACTTTTGCTACAGCCTATTTCTTCTATAAGATTTTAACCATTCCTTCTAAACCTGAGCACGATTCTACTATAGAAAAGAGTGAAAAGGAATAGTTTATAGAAATGAAATACGAAGACCCATTTGTTATCTCAAAGAGAAGTAAAAGGGGTTTGTTGGTATTAATTTTAGCTTCCTTAGGTCTTATTTTCTTTCCTCGTGTTTACATGTTTTTTCAAAAGGAAGAAGCTCTTGTTATAAATTCTGAACAAATTGCTGAATTTGAAAGAACACACAAGAAGTTTGAGAAAAGAAACTATTCCAATTATTTTTCAAAAAAGAAAAAATACAAGGCTCCAGATTCAAAATTTAACCCAAATACCTACAAGCTTTCTGATTGGATAAACCTCGGCTTAAGTGAAAAACAAAGTGTAGTAATATTAAAGTTTACTGCTCGTGGAATCTATACTGAGGAAGATTTGAAACGTATTTTTGTAATTCCAGAAGTCTTATTCGAGCTTATTCGAGATTCTGTTGTTTATCCAAAGCGACTTTATCCAAAGCGACTTTATCCAAAGCCATTTAAAAAAAGTACGCATCAAGAATCTTTTAAAAACCAAGTAAAACAAATAACCCAAATAAATTTAAATACTTCAGATACTACTGAATTCATGAAAATTTATGGTATCGGTGCATTTTATGCTAAACAGATTATCCGTTACCGTGAAAAACTGGGTGGGTTTTTTAAAAAAGAACAGCTTCTTGAAGTTTGGAAAATGACGCCTGAAACCTATGATAAAATAAAAGATCACGTTTTTATAAATGAAATAGATGTCAAACTAATTGATATTAATGCAGTTACAATTGAAGAATTGAAAGTGCATCCTTATTTAACATGGAATCAAGCTAATTCTATTGTTAAAATGCGCATTCAACGAAATGGATTTAAAATTATCGAGGAAATAAAAGAATCTGTATTAATTGATTCAGAAACGTATGAAAAACTTTTTCCTTATTTATCTTTGCACTAATTATGACATTACAAGAACGCTTAAAGGAAACAATTCGCGACGTTAAAGATTTTCCAAAGCCTGGAATATTATTTAAAGATATTTCAACTATTATGTTAGATGCAAGTCTATCTAATGATATTTTAGATCATTTAGTTGAGATGTATCAGCACTCAGAAATAGATGCAATAGCAGGAATAGAAAGTAGGGGTTTTTTATTTGCTTATCCTTTGGCGATGCGCTTGGGCGTTCCATTTATCTTAATTAGAAAACAAGGAAAACTTCCATACAAAAAAATTAGTCATTCTTACGACTTAGAATATGGCTCAGCTGTTATTGAAATTCATAGTGATGCCGTTAAAAGTGGTCAAAAAGTATTGATTCATGATGATTTACTTGCTACTGGAGGTTCTGCAGATGCAGCAGCTGAATTAATTCATAAATGTGGTGGAATTGTTTATGGATTTAATTTCATCGTCGAGCTTAGCTTTTTAAATGGCAAACAAAAGCTTATGAATCATTCTTCTAAAATTGACAATTTAATTACTTTTTAATCAAATAAAATGAATTTTGACCTAAACGAAAATCAATTAATGATTACTCAAATGGTGCGAGATTTTGCTCTAAAGGAAATTCGCCCGAATATGAAAAAATGGGATGACGAAGAGTATTTTCCTGTTGAAGCCATGAAGAAATTGGGCGAGCTTGGTTTGCTTGGTATTTTTATTCCAGAAAAATATGGAGGATCCGGATTTTCCTATTTTGAATATGCAACTGCACTCATTGAATTAGGGAAAGTTTGTGGAGGGATAGGTTTAAGTGTTGCAGCGCATAATTCACTTTGTGTTGGCCATATTTATTACCATGGTTCTGAGGAACAAAAATTAAAATACCTACCTAAATTGGTAAGTGGCGATTGGATTGGAGCTTGGGCTCTAACTGAATCAAATACCGGCTCAGATGCCATGAGAATGAAAACTACGGCTGTTAAAGATGGAAATGATTGGATTCTCAATGGAACAAAAAACTGGATTACCCATGGCCTGTCTGGAGATGTATTAGTTGTTTTAGTTAGAACAGGAGAATTACTTGATAGCAATGGTATAACTGCCTTTATCGTTGAAAAGGGAACACCAGGTTTTTCCGCTGTAAAAATCAAAGATAAATTGGGGGTTCGTGCTAGCGAAACTGCAGAATTAATTTTTGACAATGTTCGCATTCCTGAAGAAAATGTAATTGGCGAAGTGGGAATGGGATTCAAGCAAGCAATGCAAATTCTTGACGGCGGCCGTATTTCTATTGCTTCTTTAAGCTGTGGTATTGCTCGTGGTGCTTACGAGGCGTCTTTACAGTATTCAAAAGAAAGAGAACAATTTGGACAAGCAATTGGACAATTTCAAGCGATTGGTTTTAAACTGGCAGACATGGCCACAGAAGTTAGAGCAGCTGAATTATTGACTTTTCAGGCGGCATATCGGAAAAATAATAATTTACCATTGAGCAAAGAAGGGGCATTTGCAAAGTACTATGCATCTGAAGTTGCTGTAAAATGCGGCAATGAAGCAGTACAAATAATGGGCGCATATGGCTATACAAAAGAATATCCTGCAGAGAAGTTTTTACGTGACGCAAAACTTATGACAATCGGTGAAGGAACCTCAGAAATTCAAAAAATTGTTATTTCACGAGAAATTTTAAAATAAGAATTGTATTTAATTTAAAATAGTAGTATATTTGCCACCCTAAGTAAAAATTAAAAGTTTATAAAGTATGTTGATTATTCCGATTAAAGAAGGTGAAAATATTGATAGAGCACTAAAGAAGTACAAGAAGAAGTACGAAAAAACAAATGTCATGAAGGAATTGAGAAAGCGTAAGGAATTTGAAAAGCCTTCAATCTCGCGCCGTCAACAAGTAATTCGTGCTGCTTACAAACAAAGAATGCAGTCTGCTGAAATGTAACATTTCAGGTTATATAACGTTATAAAGGAGCTTAGGCTCCTTTTTTTATGTATCAACTTTTTCTAGATTATATCACCTTCGAAAAACGTTATTCCAATCACACTGTGATTGCCTATGAAAACGACCTAAAACAATTTGCCGTATTCTCAGACATTAGTTCCTTAAATCAATTTGAAAGTCTTACATCTTCAGGAATTCGATCTTGGATTGTTGCTCAAATTGATGATGGGCTAACAAATAAGTCTGTGAATCGAAAGATTGCTACTCTTCGCACATTTTTTAAATGGCTGAGAAAAGAAGGTCGAATTCAAATCAATCCTATGCAAAAAATTCGTGGGCCAAAAAGTGAAAAACGCTTGCCTGTTTTTGCAAAAGAATCAGAATTAGAACCGAGTAAATTGAGTCCTTTATTTGAGAAAGATTTTGAAGGACTTAGAAATGAATTGATGTTTGAAGTTTTTTACCAAACAGGAATTCGTTTAAATGAATTAATTGAACTAAAAGAAAAGGATGTAACGGATCAGTCCATAAAAGTTTTAGGAAAGCGCAACAAAGAACGGATTATTCCAATTGCTGCAGAATTGAGTAAAAAAATCACCGCTTATCGTTTGGAGAAAAAAAAATGTATCGGCGAGACAAAAACATTATTCGTTCTTAAAAATGGCAATCTGATGTACCCAACTTTTGTGTATCGAAAAATTAATCTTTATCTAGGTTTAGTAACAAATTTAGATAAAAAAAGCCCCCATATTCTTCGTCATACCTTTGCTACACACATGTTAAATCGCGGTTCCGGTTTGGAAACTTTAAAAGATTTATTAGGTCATGCAAGTCTAGCGGCTACTCAAGTGTATACGCACAATTCTTTTGCGCAATTAACTGCAATTTATTCACAAGCTCATCCCCGGGGCACAAAAAAGTAGATTTATGGAACAACAAATTCACACAGTTCATTTTAAAGCAGACAAAAAACTATTGGATTTTATTAACGATAAAATTAATAAGTTGCAGCTATTTAATCAGGCAATTACTTCTATTGAAGTATTTTTGATTCTAGAAAATGACAGGGAAAAACAAAATAAAATTACTGAGGTAAAAGTTCATCTACCGGGCATAGAATTATTTGCTAAAAAACATGCAAAATCCTTTGAAGAATCGATTGATCTTTCATTTGAAGCTATCCGCAAACAAATCCAAAAGGACAAAGAAAAATAAGGATTTGTATCTATTTTCGTTTTTCTGTACTTTTAAGGTGCAATCATAGTATCTTGCTATTGAATTTGCATATCTTTGCTTTCCAAAAAAATCTATATGAGATTAGTAACTGTTGGAAGTGTTGCCTTTGATGCGATTGAGTCGCCTTTTGGGAAAACGGATAAAATTGTCGGTGGCGCAGGAACTTTCATCACCTTAGCGTCTTCATTTTTTGTAAAAGAACAAGGAATCATATCTGTGGTAGGCGACGATTTTCCAGCTTCGACCTTAGAAAATATGAAAGCTAAAGGCATCGATATTCAAGGTATTCAAATTAAGGCTGGCGAAAAAACTTTTTTTTGGTCTGGGCGTTATCATAATGACATGAATTCTAGAGATACGCTTGTAACTGAATTGAATGTTTTAGAACATTTTAATCCGATTGTTCCACAAGCTTTTCAAGGTGCTGACTACTTAATGCTTGGTAATTTAAGTCCTCAAGTGCAACGCATGGTAATTGAGCGAATGGAGAAGCGCCCAAAGCTAATTGCAATGGATACCATGAATTTTTGGATGGATATTGCCTTAGAAGAATTAAAGAAAACAATGGCTTTAGTGGATGTTTTAATTATAAATGATGAAGAAGCACGACAACTTTCTGGAGTTTATTCATTGGTAAAAGCTGCAAAAGTTATTCGGTCAATGGGTCCACAAATAGTAATTATTAAGAAGGGTGAACATGGTGCTTTATTGTTCCACGAAGAAAATATGTTTTTTGCCCCGGCCTTACCTTTAGAGGATGTTTTTGATCCAACAGGAGCTGGTGATACATTTGCCGGTGGATTTATGGGTTATATTTCTGCAACAGATGATTTTTCTTTTGAGAACATGAAAAGAGCGATTATTGCAGGGTCAGCACTTGCATCTTTTTGTGTTGAAAAATTTGGCACACAACGTTTGCTTGAACTTACGAAAGAAGAATTAAATACCCGAGTAAAACAATTTGTTACTTTGGGTAATTTTGAAATGAAAGAAGTATAATAAGTTATGGAAAAAATCGATTTTCAAGCTCAAATCGAGTCGCACTTAGCGGCGGATGATTTAGTTGTCTTAGGAAGAGATGTTGCTGCATTGCGCAGTGCATTTGAGGACTATTATTTGGAGATAGAACGTCAAGAGCAAGTAAAAAAAATTGAAGCTCAAGCAAAAGGCGACAAATATGAAATGCTTGATTTTCAGTATGAAAAAGACCTCTTTTATGCAGCTTACAAATCATTTCAGGAGAAACGAAAAATTCAGGTAAACCTAAAAACAACATTGGAAACAGAGAATTTAAGACTTAAACGTAGTCTAATTCAACAGTTAAAAGATGTTATTGAAAATGAAGAAAAAATTGGTTCTGCTTTTAATGCACACAAGGAAATACATGAAACATGGAAAAAAATTGGTGATATTCCTCGAGATAAGAGAGAAGATATCCAAAAAGAATACTCTCGCTTAATAGAGATATTTTTCTATAATATAAAAATATACCGCGAATTAAAAGCAAATGATTACAAGCGTAATGCTCAGTTAAAACAAGATATTATTTTTAAGCTGAAGAATTTAAGAAATAGCAGTTTAAATGTTAGAGATTTGGAATCTTCACTTCGTGGTCTTCAAAATGAATGGGAGGAAATCGGACCAGTGAACAACGAAGAATGGGAGGTTCTAAAAAATAGTTATTGGGAAGCTGTTCGTTCTGTTTATGAAAAAACAAATCAGTTTTATGATGAACAACGAAATGAATTAGCTGACAATCTTCTTAAAAAACGTACAATTATCTCTGAACTTTCTACTCTTATTGAAAGCACCTCAACTTTAGAAAAAGCAAAAGATTGGGAAAAAGCCACAGAGAAAGTTATTCAAATTCAAGCTGCTTGGAAACTAATTGGTTTTGGACCTAAGAAAGATAACGACAAAGTATGGAAAGAATTTAGAGAAAAATGCGACCTCTTCTTTTCGGCAAAAAAAGAATTTAATAAATCTATTGACTCATTAAATAGAGGTGTTGCAGATCAAAAGAGAGAATTGATTGAGCAAGCAAAATCATTTAAAGATTCTACAGATTGGAAGACGAGTGCAGAAAAAATTATTTCCTTACAGAAAAATTGGAAGTCCTTGGGTTCGGCAGGACAAAAGTATGATAATAAATTATGGGCTGATTTTCGTTCTGCTTGTGATGATTTTTTCACTGCAAGAGAACGAAATTTCGCTGCACAAGACGCTGCTTTAATTGAGAATTTAACTGCAAAAAATGACTTAATTGCAAGCTTACATGAAATGCAACTTCCAGAGTCAAAATCAGAAGCACTAGCGGTTTTACGAAATACAAGCGAGCAATTTTCTAAAATGGGACATGTACCATTGAAAAATAAAAATGATGTGTATGAGCGCTTTAAAAAAGCAATTGATGCAAAGTATTCCTCACTTAAGCTTGAAGCAGACGAAAAAGATAGAATTTTATTCCAAGCAAAAATTGATACGCTAGGTTCAAGTCCTGAACGTCAAAAGTTACTTACGAATGAAAAAAATGATATACGAAAGCAAATGGATGCTTTAGGAAAGGAAATAATACAGATGGAAAATAACCTTGGGTTTTTCGCTCGTTCAAAGGGTGCAGATCAATTAAGAAAAGAGGTAGAAGGAAAAGTTCAGGTTTTACAAACAAAGATCGATGGCCTGAAAAAGAAATTGAAACTCATCCCTCATGAATAGTTTTATAAATATTTTATTGCTGATTGTTACTTTCCCAACAATGCTGCTCTGTATTTTTATTGGTTTTGATTTGCCAATCGAGTTTTTAAGAACTACAGCGCGAACGATGCCTTATGCTTCAGAAATTTTACTCGTTTTTGGCTTGCTTTTATTAGTTATTTCCTTACGTCGCTCAATTCGAAGATGGATGGGTGTTCGCATGACTAAGCAAACTAAAAAATTTCATTGGAATTCTGAAATTAGTCAAACTCGAAAGCAAAGAGTTGTAGTTTATACACTCCTCGAGGCTGCTGTATTACTAAGTTTAGCTATTGGTTATTATTTTTTAACTCCCGAAGCTTGGTTTCCTGCTCTTGTAATGCTTGTATTTTCGATAGAAAGTATCGTTTTCTTATTGATTTGTAGCAGAAAATTATTTCGAATAGGACTAAGTTCCAAGGCTATTTTAGTTGCTGATAGAGAAGTTATTTTAATTTATTTGGCAGGCTTAAGACAAGTCAGTATTAGTCAACAAACAGTTTATTTTGATTACACAAATGATTTGCAATTGTCATTTCCTACAGATTGTTTATTAGCAGAAGAGAAAGAACTTTTTTTTGAGAATTTAAGTAGCTTAGTAGATAAAAACAAAGTGTTGTTTCGTAATGTAACTACTTCGTAGATGAAAATTCTTATTACTCGCTTTAGTTCAATTGGTGATATCGTCTTGACTTTCCCCATTCTAAGGTGTTTAAAAATTCAGGTTCCAAGTTCAGAAATTCATTACGCTACAAAGATACAGTTCAAAGAATTAGTATCTGCATCTGAGTACATAGATCGTCAGTATTTTTTGGAGAATTCGCTTAAAGATTTAATAAAAGCGCTTCGAAAAGAGAAGTATGACCTAATAATTGATCTTCATAATAACCTCAGAACACTACAAATTTCTTCTGCTCTTGGCGTAAAAACGCTACGTTTCCCAAAATTAAATTTCAAAAAATGGCTTTTAGTCAATTTGAAAGTAAATAAAATGCCTAATCTTCATCTTGTTGATCGCTATTTTCAGGCATTAAAATCACTCGGTGTAGTTAATGATGGTAAAAACAATACTTTTTTTATTTCTCCAGAAAATGAAATTGACATTAAAAAACAATTTAATTTAAGTCCAAAATCATATATTTCTGTTGTAATTGGAGCGCAATTTTCTACAAAAAGAATTCCACTTGATAAATTAATCGAAATACTTTCAGGAATAAATTATCCAATCGTCTTGATTGGCGGAAAAACGGACAAAACAGTGGCAACTGAACTCTGCAGGAACTTAACTGAAAAAGAAATTTATTCTGCCTGTGGAGATTTCAACATTCTTCAATCTGCAAGTATTGTAAAACAAAGTAAAGCAGTTTTAACAAACGATACGGGAATGATGCACATTGCTTCGTGCTTTTCTCTTCCAATTACAACGGTTTGGGGAAATACAAGTTCTGCATTTGGAATGTCGGCGTACACACCAGAAAATAATTCGGAAATTTTTAATTTTGAAGTTCAAGATTTAGCTTGCCGTCCTTGTTCAAAAATTGGATTTCAAAAATGCCCTAAAGGTCATTTTAAGTGCATGGAGCTACAAGATGCCTTGTTGATTTCTCAACAAATAAACAAGGGAATTTAATCTTCTGTAAATAATTTCTTTAATTCTGTAGCATCGCTGGGCTTCATTTTTCCTGCGAGAATAAGACTTAATTGCTTTCTTCTCAAAGCTCCATCAAAACGCTTTATTTCTTCCTCGGTTTCAGGAATTAATTCAGGAACTTGAATTGGCCCTCCATTTTGATCTACTGCTACAAAAGTGTAAATTGCTTCATTGCATTTTTCTCTAACTCCAGTTATTGCGTCTTCAACAAATACATCAACAAACACTTCCATAGAACTTGAAAATGCCCGCGATACTTTTGCTTCAAGAGTTAAAATAGAAGCATGTTTTATCGGTTTTTGAAATGAAACGTTATTAACGGAAGCGGTCACTACAACTCGTTTGCAATGCCTGTGAGCAGATACACTCGAAATGAGATCCATCCATGCTAAAAGCTGTCCTCCAAATAAATTTCCTTGCGTATTTGTGTCGTTTGGAAGTACAACTTTAGTTGAAATAGATAATGTTTCTGCTGCTTTTTTTGATATCATTCTACAAATGTATTCAATCTAGTCAAATATCTTAATTTTAATTGTGTATCTTCGGCAAACTTTTTTTTGTCAAAGTTGTTTTATTACTAAATTGAATAATTTAATGAAATTATCTCTCCTCATATTAACACTTGTTTTTTGTTTTTTTAACACTATCAATTCTCAAGTTCAACGTAAAGTTGACATGCAGAACACGCGTGATGGCGAAAACATAGAATATTGCTTTACGCATAAAAAAATGCAAGCCTTACTTCAAAATCAGGATTTCTTGACACAATTTAATCTTGATGAAATAGCATTTGACAAAGCCATGAAAAAGGGTTCTTCTTCCAAAGGAACTGTTTTTAGAATCCCTGTTGTTTTTCATGTTCTTCATAATCAGGGAATAGAAAATATTTCAGATGAACAAATCATTAACGCTGTAGCAATTTTAAACCGTGATTATAGAAAACAAAATGCTGATACTGCTACTGTACATCCAGATTTTCTAGGTCTTCCTTTTGATTCTGAAATAGAATTTGTTTTAGCAACAAAAGCTCCTGATGGAACATGCTTCAAGGGAATTACAAGAACAGAAACAACTTTAACTTTCCAAGGGGAAGATGGCGATGCCCAAGCTCAGGCAGTACGAGATGGTAATGACGTTTATACTGGTGATTGGCCGGGAAATAAATACCTTAATTTCTTTATAGCAGATGATATAGGTGGAGCAGCTGGGTACACTAGATATCCTTCTCAATGGTCTGCTGATGATATGACAAATGGAATTTGGGTTCTACATACTTATGTTGGTTCTATAGGAACAAGCTCTACAAGCCACAGTCGTGTTTTAACGCATGAATGTGGGCATTGGTTGAATTTGCCACACACCTGGGGTTCTACTAATAATCCTGGTCTTGAAACCTCATGTGATACAGATGATGGTGTTACTGATACTCCAAATTGTATTGGTGTTACAGCGTGTATTTTAAATGCAAATACCTGCGATTCTGACAATGCATACTGGGGATTTGATATACACGATAACGTGAATAACTATATGGATTATTCATATTGTTCCAAAATGTTTACAGCAGGCCAAGCTGCTCGAATGAGAGTAGCAGTTCAACAAGCAAATACTGGACGAGCAAATTTGTGGTCTTCTGCAAATTTAATAGCTACTGGAGCAACTGGGTCATTATATTTATGTAAAGCAGCTTTTTCTGCCGATAAATCATCTATTTGTTTAGGAGATGAGGTTCAGTTGACAGATGATTCATACAACTTAGTTTCAAGTTGGCAATGGGAAATAACTCCGGCTTCTGGTTGGTCATTTTCACCTGGTTCTTCAGCTTCTAGTCAAAATCCAAGTATAATTTTTAATACTTCAGGTTTATACTCGGTAAAATTAATCGCGAATGATGGTTCAATTAGTGATGAGGAATTAAAACTAAATTACATTCGCGTTTCTTCGGAAGCAGCAGTTTTACCTTTTTGGGAAGGTTTTGAGAATTACACTTCTTTAATAAATAATAACAATTGGCAAATAACTAATTTTAATGATAACAATGCTTTTACCATTGAAAACACGACGAGTTATTCGGGTTTAAAATGCGCGAAATTGATAAACTTTGGGGAAGCTTCTTTAAGCATAGACGAACTAACTTCTTCAACTATTGATTTATCATCGATTGCCCCAACAGATACTGTGACGCTTAGTTTTAGGTATTCTTACCGCAAAAGAGATGAAAGTAATTATGAGTATTTAAAAGTATTCATTTCTTCAAATTGTGGAAGTTCTTGGGCACAAAGAAAAACGCTAGGAAATAATAATTTATCGCCTTTGGTTTATTCTGGTTTTTGGATACCAAGTGAAGAAAGTGATTGGACAACTGTTCACATGACAAATGTCACAAGCACTTATTTTACAAGCAATTTTAAAATGAAATTCCGATTTGAAGGAAATGAAGGGAACAATTTTTATTTAGACGACATAAATTTATATGCCGGGCCAGCTTCAAATGATTTGGTTTCAGGAGTTCAAGAAACTGCTACAATTTCTAGTTTAGAATTATTCCCAAATCCTGTTGAGGATGAATTGCAACTTCATTTTATAAGTAAGCAAAATGAGGCAATTCAATTTTCAATAATAGATGTAACTGGAAAAATTCTTTCACGTCAAATAATAAAAGCAGTTTCCGGAAGTAATGTAGTTTTATTCCCGGTTTCAAATTTAGCTTCAGGAGCTTATTTTCTTAAAATGGGTTCCGAAGAATCAACAAATGCCCTTAGATTTATTGTAAAATAATATTTTTCGTTATATTTGATTATGTCATACTAAGTTATCAAACGCTTTACCCAAATGAAATTTCTCCAATTTTTTCTTGCAGTTTTTATTCTACTATTTGTAAATCAAACACTTAATGCTCAAACAAAACATGTGTTTAATCCAGCAAATGCGAGAGATGGTGAACTAGTTGAGTACTGTCACACGCACTTAAAGATGAATGAATTGCTTCAAAACCCTGATTATGCAAAAGCAAAAGCAGAAGACGACGCAAATTTTAACGCAGCATTAAAAAAAGGAGGATTTCAAAAGGCTACTATTTATAAAATTCCTGTCGTTTTTCATGTCTTACATATCAATGGAGTAGAGAATATTTCTGACGAACAAATTTTTAATGCTGTAGCTATTTTAAACCGTGATTTTAGAAAACAAAATGCTGATACAGCAAATGTTCATGCTGATTTTCAGGGTATGCCAGCGGATGTAGAGATTGAGTTTGTCTTGGCTACCAAAGCACCAAATGGCGCCTGCTTTAAAGGAATTACAAGAACTAATTCAGCTCTTTCGTACGATGGTGCTAGTGGATCTGCTCAGGTTACAGCAATTAGAAATGGAAATGATGTTTATATAGGATCTTGGCCAGGAAATAAATACTTAAATATTTTTGTGTGCGGAGAAATAGGTGGTGCTGCGGGATATACTACAAATCCCTCAACATTTTCAGCAACTTCAATGAATAATGGCATTTGGATACTTCATGATTATGTTGGTTCTATAGGAACAGGATCTGTAGGAGGAAGTAGATCATTAACGCATGAAGTAGGTCACTGGCTAAACTTAGAACATACATGGGGTCCAAATAATAATCCAGGAACAGCAAGTTCTTGTGGCACTGATGATGGAGTTACAGACACTCCAAATTGTATTGGCGTAACCGCTTGCTTATTAAATTCTAATACCTGTAATTCTGATAATGCATACTGGGGTTTTGATATTAGAGATAATGTAGAAAACTACATGGATTATTCTTATTGTAGTAAAATGTTTACTTCGGGGCAAGTTGCAAGAATGAGAACTGCAGCTCAGCAAACAAATACGGGCAGAGCAAATCTTTGGTCAAGTTCTAATTTAACAGCAACTGGAGCTACAGGAATTCTTTCTTTGTGTAAGGCAGAATTTACAACTGATAAAACATCTATTTGTTTGGGTGATCAGATTCAATTTACGGATGATTCCTATAATTCAGCAAATTCATGGAATTGGCTTATAACACCTTCAAGTGGTTGGTCATTTGTTGCAGGCACATCAGCAACGAGCCAAAATCCTAAAATACTCTTTTCTGCTCCAGGGTCTTATTCAATTAAACTTACCGCATCTGACGGCTCAATTTCTGACGACGAGCTCAAGACAAATTTTATTTTCGTAACACCTCAAGCTGCAACATTACCATTCTGGGAAGGTTTTGAAAATTATACAAGTCTAGCAAATTTAAATAATTGGGAAGTTTACAATCCTCAGAATAACAATTCCTTTACGATTGAAAATACTACTAGTTATTCAGGGTCAAAATGCGCAAAGCTTGTAAATTTTGGACAAACACCATCAAATATTGATGATCTTATTTCTGCTCCAATTGATTTATCGGTTATACCATCTACTGGAATTGTTACTTTAAGTTTCCGATATGCATACCGCAAAGTAACCAGCGCTAATTATGAATATTTTAAAGTGTTTATCTCTTCAAATTGTGGAGAATCTTGGGCACTTAGAAAAACTTTAGCAAATAATAATTTATCGAGTTTAACTTCAACAACATCTTGGGTGCCATCTCAAATAAGTGATTGGGTAACGGTTCATATGACCAATGTAACTAATACGTATTTCACCGAAAATTTTAAAGCTAAATTCTCCTTTGAAGGAGAAGGCGGAAATAATTTATATTTGGATGACATTAATTTATACGCAGGAGCGCCTTCTGATAATTTAGTATTAGGTATTGATGAGGTAATTGATTTTGAGAATTTTTCACTTTATCCAAATCCTACAGATGCTGAATTTAACGTTCAATTCAATGTTGAAAAACAAGAACGCTTAAGATTTGAAATCCAAGATTTAGCAGGAAAGTTTGTTCGTCAACATTTTATTCTAGCAAATGAAGGAACAAATTTAGTTTCTTTTGAAACTTCAGAACTTTCTAAAGGAATGTACTTACTTAAAATAAGTTCAGCTTCTGGAGCTAAAACAGTTCAGTTTATAGTAAACTAGTTTTAGGGATTTAAAAAGTTAAAAAGTTTAAGTCCTTTTGCTTTACCTATAATTATCACTAACTCTTCCAAACTTTTAGAGCGCATATTTTTTATGGTTTTAAACTCTTTAAAAAGCACTTCTTTGGTTTTTTCTCCAAGTCCTTTCAAAATATCTAACTCTGATTTAATTGCCTCTGAACTTCTTTTATTTCTGTGGTGGCTTATTCCAAAACGATGTGCCTCGTTGCGCATAAATTGAATAACTTTTAGACTTTCAGAACGTTTATCAATATAAATAGGATACTGATCTCCAGGAAAAAAAATCTCTTCTAGTTTTTTTGCAATACCGACTATAGCGACTTTTCCACGTAAATTTAATTCCTCTAGTGCATCTAATGCAGCGCTTAATTGTCCTTTTCCACCATCAATTATAATAAGTTGTGGCAAGGATTGCTCTTCTTCGAGCATTCTCTTGTAGCGCCGAAAAACAATTTCACGCATTGTGGCAAAATCATCCGGACCATCTACCGTTTTTACATTAAAATGCCTGTAGTCTTTTTTTGCAGGCTTGCCATTTTTGAAAACTACGCAAGCAGAAACAGCATTTGTTCCTTGGAGATTTGAGTTATCAAAACATTCCATGTGAAGGGGTAATTCGGATAAGCGAAAATCTGATTTTACTTGTTTTAGAATTCTATCTTGGTTTGATTCTGGAGTTTTTAAAAATTCTTTTTTCTGCTTTTCCAGTTTGTAATATGCAATATTTCGTTGTGATAATTCAATCAATTTTTTTTTCTCGCCACGTATTGGAATTGTAAGTTGAAAATCTTGGAAGTAGTTTTTTAGTTCTTGATCAATAAGAACCTCTTTAGAAGTGCTTGAAAATTTCGACCGTAATTCTGGAAGGGCATAATTTACTAAAGTTTCACTTGTCTCATTTAATTTTTTTATAATTTGATTTGTGTAGGCATGAATAATTGCACCTTCTCGAACTACTAAATAATTAACAAAAAAGCAAGATTCCTCTTCGATACAAGTAAATACATCAAGATCGGAAATTTTAGGTGAAACAATTGTGGATTTAGATTTATATTTTTCAATTTTTCCAAGCAAAAGCTTCATTTCCTGCGCATCCTCAAATAAATAATTATTGGAGAGCATTTGCATGCGAAACTTAAGTGTTTGAATTAAGGCGGCTGTCTTTCCTTTTAAGAGTAAATGAATTTCCTCAATCATTTTATCATAAGCTTCTTTTTCTTGTTTTCCTTCACACGGAGCTAAACAGCGCTTCAAGTGATATTCTAAACAAACACTAAATTTTTTTGCTTTAATTTTTTGTTGGCTTAAATCCAATGAGCAAGTGCGTAAGGGGTACATTTCTCTGATTAAGTGCAAAAGAGCGTTCATTACCTGCACATTTGGATATGGGCCATAATAAATTGATCCGTCATCTAATTTTTGGCGAGTTGAGAAAATTCGAGGAAACACCTCTTTTTTTACAACAATCCAAGGAAAAGTTTTATCATCCTTTAGTTGAATATTGTATTTCGGCTGGTATGTTTTTATAAGGTTATTTTCTAATAAAAGCGCATCTAGTTCTGTTTCTACGACGATGTATTTTATTTCAAAAATTTGTCGTACGAGAATTCTGGTTTTATTATTATCAAGTGTTTTATTAAAATAAGAACTGACTCTTTTCTTGATGTTTTTGGCTTTGCCTACATAAATAATTTTCCCGGTATTGTCGAAAAATTGATATACACCCGGACTTTCTGGTAAAGTCACCAATTTTAATTTTAAATTAAGTATTTCTGTACTCACGGGTATAAATTTAAGGACAAAGTTTACAAGATGTGTATGCAGAGTTTTATATTTGTAACATGTTAGATGAAATCATACGAAATGCCCTTCAAGAAGATATTGGATCTGGAGATTTTTCAACGCTTTCTTGCGTGCCAAAAGAAGCTAAAGGTTCAGCGCAATTAATTGTAAAAGAAAATGGCGTATTAGCAGGAATAGAGGTTGCCAAACGAATTTATGAAATCTATGATCCGAGTCTTTCATTAGAAGTTTTAAAATTTGATGGAGACTCAGTAAAAAAAGGGGATATTGCATTTCGTGTTGCAGGTTCATCTCAATCCATCCTAACGACAGAAAGATTGGTTTTAAATTGCCTCCAAAGAATGAGTGGAATTGCCACTTTAACAGCAAAAATCAAAAAAGAAATTGAAGGGTCAAGTTCCATAATTCTGGACACCCGAAAAACAACTCCGGGAATTCGATTTTTAGAAAAATGGGCGGTTAAGATTGGTGGTGGTCAAAATCACCGTTTTGGCTTGTATGATATGATTATGCTAAAGGACAATCACATAGATTATGCCGGAGGAATAACAGCGGCAATTCAAAGAACAAAAGCATTTCTGATTTCTGCCAAAAAAGACTTGAAAATCGAAATTGAAGTAAGAAACACAAAAGAATTAGAGGAGGTCCTTCGAGTTGGTGGTGTTGATCGGATTATGTTGGATAATTTCTCTCCTGAAAACCTAAAAGAAGCTCTAAAAATTATTCCTTCTACTTATGAAACAGAAGCATCTGGGGGAATTACATTAGAAAATATTCGTGCTTATGCAGACACAAATGTTAAATGTATTTCAGTTGGTGCATTAACTCATTCTGTAAAAAGTCTCGATTTGAGCTTAAAAGCAACTTTTTAATTTTAGCTATTGGTTGATATTGTAGCTAATGATCAAATTTTTATACGCGCATGTTTCCATTTTAACAGTTCTGTATCCGTCTGCAGCTTTCATTTCGCAGAGAAAAGTATTCCCCTCTTTTGATTTGATGCGCAGGTCGTTCTTAAAATCAATGCCAGTTTTTGTATTGAGTTTAAAAAGCGCTTCTTTTAATGTCCATGCAACTGTCAAGTCAAAAATTGATGTTGTATCGAAAATAGCAAATTCTTCAGGGTGTAAATACCGACTCCAAACTTTCAGAATTCGAGGGCTTAATTCTTCAATATCTATTCCAATTGGTGAAGTATCGTGAGCAAAAGCAACAAAATTTTTAGAGTGACTAATAGAAATAAATATTTTTTTATCCTTTACATTGGGCTTTCCTATTGCGTCATAGCGAATGGCTTTTTTTCCGATTTGTAGGGTTCTTAAAAACCGAACATATTCAAATTCTCTTTTTCGTTTTGGGTTACTTAATAGTTGATACTTTTCCAATTCCTCAGGAAGAATTTCAGACACTAAATTAATTTTAGTAAGTGCACAACACGAAAATCTAAAATTAAATTTAGTTAAGTTAAAAATGCTATTTTTAATATCTATCACAATCTCTTACTATCCATCACAATTTTGCCATATTCACAAAGGTGTGAAAAACACATCATTTTTTTGTTAATATTTTAATAATATAATAGTTTTTTTTATATTTACAGATTGAAAAATTCCAATTTAAAGCAATTTAAAGAATTATATTATGGCAATTAAATTAAAACTAGTTATACTAATATTTTTAATTCCAATGACTTGCGTCTTTTCGCAGTCTGGTTTAGGAACAATTAAAGGTACCGTTAAAGATGAAGTTTCAAAGCAGCCACTTCCTTACAGCAAGATATTTTTGCTTCAAAATGGATCCACAAAAGGAAATGCAAATACTGACTTTGATGGAAATTTTCAAATTAATGGTATTCCTCCTGGTTCTTATGATGTTGAGGTAAGAAATGCAGATGGTTATCAAACATCCGTAGTTTCTGGTGTTTCAGTATCTCCCGATAAAATTACCTTTTTAGATAAGTTAACACTTGACAAGCCAAAAGACATTAAAGATTTAGATGAAATTAGTGTTATTGCGTACCGTGTTCCTCTAATTGATAAAGATGGTGGGTCATCTGGTGGAACAGTTACAAGAGATGACATTGCGCGCCTTCCAACTCGTTCAGCAGCAGGAGTAGCACAAACAGTTGGAGGAGTCAATTCAAATGAGGGTTCTGGAGCAATCTCTGTTCGTGGTTCTCGTGAGGATGGAACTTACTATTATATTGATGGAATTAAAGTGCGTGGTTCTTCAAATATTCCTAAATCAGCACTCGAAGAAGTTTCTGTTATCACAGGTGGAGTTCCTGCAAACTATGGAGATGTTACTGGAGGTATAATATCCATAACAACTAGAGGTCCTTCTGCTGAATACTTTGGAAGTGTAGAAGCGGTTTCTTCTGGCTTATACTTGAAAGGTGCTGATAAAGATGGCTACGACGGAAAAGTTTTTGGCTTGGATAAATATGGTTATAATTTGTTTGAAGGAATGTTATCAGGGCCTCTTTGGTTGCAAAAAGACTCTACTGGCAAAAAAACAATACCAAGATTAGGTTTTTTAGTTTCTGCTAACTTTTTAGATCAGTTAGACAGTAGACCAATTAAGGATGGTGGTTTACGTGTTAAAAAAGATGTTCGTGATGCTTTACTAGCAAATCCACTGAGACCAACTTCAACAGGAAATGGAACTTTTCACAATGCATTGTTCCTGAGAGATTCAGATTTTGAACGAGTTGATTGGAGAATGAATGCGCGATCTACAAGTTTATCTGGTCAAGCAAAAATAGATGTTAATACTGGACCAAGTGTGAATCTAAAATTTGGTGGTTCATTTAGTTATAACTCAGGAAGTAATTATTCATTTGCTGGATCTCTGCTTAATTTTCAAAATTTTGGTTTTTCTAAATCATTGGATTACCGAGTTTTTGGTCAATTAAATCAGCGCTTTAACAACAATGTAGAAGGTAGTAGTTCTAAAATAAAATCTGCGCTTTATAACATTATGGTAGATTATTCAAAATCATCTTCAGAATCGTACGATGCTACTCACAAATACAATCTATTTAATTACGGTCATATAGGAAAATTTCAAACAAATAGAAAGCCATCTTATGAATTTGATCCAGTAACAAATACTTATGTTCATAATGGTTTTAAAGATATTGAAGTAGCATTTACTCCTTCAGAGACAAACGCAGCACTTGCAGCTATTACCACTCAGTATTATGATATTTATGCTGGAAATCCAACAGGGCATTATGAAAATCTTTTTCAAATTCAGCAAGGAAATGCCTTAAGAAATGGTGATGCACCAGGAAGTGTTTATGGTATATGGAGTAATATTGGAACACCAAACAATGGCTTCGGAAAAAGTGAACAAAATCAATTTCGTATTACGGGTGCAGGAGCTATTGTAATTGGAGACCACAGTATTTCACTAGGTTTTGAATATGAGCAGCGAATTGACCGTGCATGGGGAAGTGGAGATAATGGACCTTTAGGAATTTGGCAAATTGCACGTCAGTTAGCGAACTTTCACATTGAAGAATTAAACTTAAATTCAGGGGTAATTTCTGACTCAGGTTCTTATAAAGCTATAACTTATGAGCGCTTAAATACAGGTTGGGCAAATACACATAACGGTCAATATGGAGGTCAAGAAAACGACGACAATCAATCTTTCTTCGATTACAATTTAAGAGTGAAATTAGGTTTAGATGAAGGAGGCAATGATTATGTTGATATAGACAATTATGATCCAAATATTTTTTCTTTCGATATGTTTTCTCCTGATGAATTATTAAATAGCGGTGCATCTTTTGTTTCCTACTACGGATATGACCATACTGGAAAGAAAGTAAATGGACCAACAGATATTAATAATTATTTTAATGAGTACGATGATAAAAATAATAATTTTATAAGATTTGTTGGAGCATTCCAGCCAACTTATATAGCAGGTTATATAATGGATAAATTTGCATTTAAAGACATCATATTTAATGTTGGTGCTCGAGTAGACGTTTTTGATGCTAATCAACCGATTTTAAAAGACCCTTATCTATTTTACAATGCTCTTACTGTCAGAGAAGTGCGCGGTCTAAAAGAATTAAATCCTACAGAATATGAATGGGTTACTTTACCTGAAGGAATGGGAGATGATTATATAGTTTACGTTAATGACGTTAACAATCCATCAGCAATAAATGGATTTAGAACCGGTACTAATTGGTACAATAATGTTGGAACTCAGGTTGAAGATCCACAAGTAGTAAGAGGTGCGACAGGAATCGCTCCTTGGTTAACTGATGATGCATTAGAACAAGACTCACCAAATGAAACTGCTTTTCAGGACTACAAGGCTTCTGTGAATTTTATGCCTAGAATTGCCTTCTCATTCCCAATTTCTGATGAAGCATCTTTTATGGCTCATTATGATGTTTTAACTAAAAGACCAACATCTGGCTTTAGATTTGATCCGTATGAATATCAGTTTATCCAATCTCGTTCTAATATAATTAACAATGCAAATTTAAAACCTGAAACTACTGTTGATTACGAATTAGGCTTTCAACAAGTTCTTTCAAAAACATCGTCATTAAAAATTTCTGCTTTTTATAGAGAGCAAAGAAATAATGTTCAGTTAATAAATGTTTTTGAAGCTTACCCAGCAACATATAAAACATATGGAAATCGTGATTTTGGAACTGTAAAAGGTATGACCTTGTCCTATGATTTACGCCAAACTGGAAATATTCGTATGCAAGCAAATTATACACTGCAGTTTGCCGAAGGAACAGGTTCTGATGCTACCTCTGCAAATGCTTTAATTCAAGCGGGCCTTCCTAATCTTAGAAATATATTTCCATATTCTTTCGATCAACGTCATTCTTTTGCTATTACGTTTGATTACCGTTATGGCGAAGGTGAAGATTACGATGGTCCAATGATTGGAAAAGTAAAATTGTTTGAAAATACAGGATTAAACTTATTTACTAATATAAACTCAGGTTCTCCTTATTCTAATCAAACATTTATAACTGATGACGCTATTGGAAATTTAAATGCAGGATTAAATGGAACTTTAAACGGATCAAGACTTCCATGGGCTTATCGATTAGATTTACAAGTTGATAAAACTATGAATATAACTTTTGGTAAAACGGAAGACAAAAAGAAAGTGACTGCATTGAATATCTATATTCGTGTTACAAATTTATTTAATCAGTTTAACATATTGGGTGTATATAGAGCTACTGGAAATTGGAATGACGATGGATTTTTAGCAGCTGCTAGTAGCCAAACTTCTATTCAGAATCAGATTGATGAACAGTCATTCAGAGATTATTACGCTATGAAAATTTCAAATCCATTCAATGTAAGTGCTCCAAGAACAATTAGATTGGGAATTAAAATGGACTTTTAATAAAGAAAAAAATAAAATTATGAAAAAGCAATTTATTGCCACAGTTATTGGGTTTACAATTTTTGTTTCTAATGCCTTTGCATATTATGGGCCAAAGGACAAGGATTTTAAGCCATTCGGTAAACCAAAGGGTGCAAACTGTAGCCCAGCGACAGCAAAACTATACATGCAATTTAATGATGTTAAGGCATTGATTGAGCAGGGTGGAAGTATGTTCCAAAATCGAGCTGCAGGTATTGCACAGTATGAAGTTCCAAAGGGAGGAAATGTGCATGCAATTTTTGCAGGGGCTTTGTGGATGGGTGGAACGGATGTAAATGGGCAGTTAAAATTAGCTGCTTTGAAATACCGTAATGGAAATGATTTTTGGCCAGGTCCATTAACAGTTACACCTGGATCAGGAAATTACAATCCTCTAAATCCTGTTGGAGATGATGCTGTTCGAGATTTTGGAGAAGCAAATATAGATGCTGATCAATGTCTTGCTTACGATAAATTTTTCACTATTAGAAAAGCAGAGGTTATTCGTTTTAATATCTATTGGGAATGTAATAATGGTATCGTAACAGAAGGATGTGATAATATAATCCAACCTACTAATGATGAGTTAAATAGAATTTATGGATGGCCTGCTCATGGTGATGTATCTCGTGGACAAGATTATTTTTTAGCGCCTTTTTATGACAGAGATGGAAATGGTAATTATGATCCTGATTTAGGAGATCATCCTTGGTATGACGATATTCTAGGAAGAGATGATATTGAATGTGGAATAGATAGAAGAATTTCACTTTTTGGTGATGAAACACACTGGTGGGTTTTTAATGATAAAGGAAATATTCATAATGAAACTGGTGGTGATCCAATTGGAATGGAAATTCGTGCTCAAGCATTTTCTTTTGCAACAAACGATGAAATAAATAGAATGACTTTTTATAATTATGAGTTAATAAATAGAGGTACACAAACTTTATATAATACATTCTTCTCTCAATATTTGGATGCAGATATTGGAAATTATGTAGATGACTATACCGGATGTGATGTGTCTAGAGGTTTAGGATACATGTATAATGGTGACTTAAATGACCAAAGCGATGGTGGTAAATTAGGATATGGTATAAATCCACCAGCAATAGGTTGCGACTTTTTTGAAGGTCCTTACCAAGATGCTGATGGAGTTGATAATCCAGGACCATATTATGATGCAGCAACTGATACAGAAGTCGTTCCATCAGTAATTGAAGCCTTAACAAATAATGGAATTGTATATAAAGGAATTGGTATTGGTTATTCAGATGGAATAATTGATAATGAACGATTTGGAATGAGACGCTTTACTTATTTTACATCTACTACTGCTTATCCATATAATGATCCTGGACCTGCTGCAGAATTTTATAATTTTATGAGAGGTAAGTGGGCTAACGGTTCTGACATGCTTTATGGTGGTTTAGGCTATGCAGGTTCTAGTGGTGCCAGTACTACATTATCTGATTATATGTTCCCTGGTGATTCTGACCCTTTAAGTTGGTCTACTGCTGGTACGGATATGTCAGGTCTTTTTCCAAATGGTTGGGATGAGTCTATAAATAATAATCCTTCAGGTGATAGAAGATTTGTTCAATCTGCTGGCCCTTTCATTTTAAAGCCAGGAGCAATAAATAATATAACTGTAGGTATTGTTTATGGCCGAAGCTTAGACGGAGATTTATTTGCATCTGTTGAAGCGATGAAAAGAGCAGATACAAAAGCACAGGCTTTGTTTGATGCATGCTTTAAAATTCTTTCTCCTCCGGATGCACCAAAACTTACAATTCAAGAATTAAATAACGAACTAGTTCTACTCATAGATAATCCTTCATCTTCTAATAATTATCAGGAGAAATATAAAGTTCTAGATGAGATTAACATTACAGATCCTACTGTAGATCGTTTTTATCGTTTTCAAGGATATCAGATTTATCAACTTAAAAAAGAAGATGTTTCAGTAGCAGATATTTCTGACCCAACAAAAGCAAGATTGGTTGCTCAATGTGACATCAAGGATAATGTTTCTCGCTTAATTAATTTCCAATTTGATGAGTCTTTAGGATTTAGCGTACCAGTTGAAAAAGTAAATGGTGCGAATGTTGGAATTAAGCATAGTTTCAAAATTACGGAGGATGCATTTGCTATAGGTCAACGTACCTTAATTAATCATAAAACATACTATTATGTAGCTGTTGCTTATGCTTTCAATCAATTTAAAAAATACGATCCAAATGATGCTTTATTTTTAGATGGTCAAAAGACACCATATATTTCTTCTCGTATTAACTATGATGGAACTGCGATCTCACCAACATCTGCGGTACCCCACAATCCAATGCCAGAAGCAGGTGGAACAGACCAATTAATTTCGTATGGTTCTTCACCACAGATCACAAGAATGGATGGTTATGGCAATGGTAATCGCAGTATAGATTTCACAAGCAGCACTTTGAACACAATTTTAAGTGATGGTTACATGGAAAATCCAACTTACGATTATGGTAAAGGTCCTATTAACATAAAAGTTGTAGACCCTTTGAATTTAGTGCCAGGATATTTTGAGTGCAAGTTCGATAAGTACACAGCACCGGCCTCGGGCAATAGTGCAGACACAGCAAGTTGGACAATTTACCGCTATGAAAATAAGGGAGATATCGACCCTATTGATTCTATGAAATCTGAGACAGCCATTTCCAAAGACAATGAACAAATTATTCCTGGTTGGGGAATTTCCGTTCAGATATACCAGGAGAAATACTTTTTTCCAGCTGGATCAAATAGCAATCAATACAAGACAACAGATATGATAGATGCCTCTATTTCATTTGTGGATTCTTCGAAGCGATGGTTAGCGGGTGTAACAGACAATGATGCTTTTTATCCAACTAATTGGATACGCTCGGGAGAATACCAGGATACAACCTCCACACCTATTGTACCAGGCCAACAACCTATTCCAGACTATTTAGATGCTCCAAATTATTGGGATGAGTTAGCTGCTGATCCTTTGCAAAAGTATGAGTCGGTTTTAAATGGCACAATTGCACCTCATCGTTTGGTAGGCTATCAAGCCTCTTATATGCCTTTGGCATACGTTGGAACGTATAGTCCAACATTTAAAACAAATGCTTCCATCAGTTTTCTACCAAGTGTGAACATTGTCTTTACAAATGATAAGTCAAAATGGACAAGATGTCCTGTAATAGAACTATGTAGAAGTCAAACATTAAGTGTTGGTTCAGCCAAAGCAGGATACATGCGAAAAAGCCAAAGTGTTAACAAAGACGGATCAGCAGACGGAAGTGGCACAGGAATGGGGTGGTTTCCAGGATATGCTGTAGACGTAGAATCAGGAGCACGATTGTACATGGCTTTTGGTGAGAACTCATTTTTAGGAGCAGAAAACGGAGCGGACATGCTTTGGAATCCTACGGATCGTTTGGTAAGTAATTCTGGAACACCTTTAATGGGTGGAGTACATCCAATCTATATTTTTAGCTACAAGCAAAAGACAATCAATGGATTTTCAGGAGGTTTTGATTTCCCAGCATATATTCCAAGTGAAGCAGAAGCCGCCGGCAATAATTTTCTACAAAACAAATGGATACAAGTTGAGGCGAATTCTACATCTATCCCAATTAGACGTGAGTTGTATGGAAGTTTATCATGGGTTGCATATCCTATGCTTAGAGAAGATCAAACCTTACTTTCTACAGATGCAGAGATTAAATTACGGATTAACAAGGAGTACAAGAACTATGTTGGTTCAGGCGAAAACAACGGAAGACCAATGTATTCATGGTCGATGGATGAAATAGCAACAGTAACAGCATCGAGTGACCAATTGAAAGAAGCCTTGGATTTAATAAACATTGTTCCAAATCCCTATTATGCATTTTCAGATTATGAGCGAACAAGACTTGATACGCGGGTAAAGATTACGAATTTACCGGAAAAATGTACCATTAGGATTTATTCTTCAAATGGAAAATTGATACGTTCTTTCAAAAAGGACAGTCCAATTACCTCGCAAGACTGGGATTTAAATAATTTCAAGGGAATTCCTGTTGCAGGCGGCGTTTACATAATTCATATTGATGTACCTGATATAGGCCAAAAAGTATTAAAATTCTTTGGCGGAATGAGGCAGGTTGATTTACAAGGTATTTAATTTATTCTTTTTATTATGAAAAAATTAGTTTATAAAATTTCTTTAGGGTTTATACTCATAGCATTTTCAGTGAGTGCTGGAAATGAAGATCGAGTAGGATCAGCTGGTGCATCTAACTTGCTAATCAATCCATGGGCAAGAAGTTCTGCTTTAGCAGATGCCGCTTACGCCAATACAAATGGTTTAGAAGCTACTTATATGAATATTGCTGGCTTAGCATTTACAGATAAGACGCAGATTAAATTTAATCATACAAATTGGATGGGAAGTTCTGCTGGCATTGGAATAAATTCTGCAGGTATTGCTCAACGAATTTCTGAATCAAGTGTAATAGCAATCAGTATACAATCAATGAATTACGGAGATATTCCAATAACTACAGTTGCTAATCCTGAGGGAAATATTGGTTTCTTTTCACCTCGTTCAAATATCTTCAGTTTAGGATATGCTCGGGCTTTCTCTTCTAGTATTTATGCAGGGATTAACGTTAAAATTATTTCAGAAAACATCTCAAACTTGAGAACTTCAGGAGTTGCTCTAGATGCTGGTATTAGATATGTTACAGGTGAAAATGACAAGATTAAGTTTGCAATTTCATTGAAAAATGTTGGTCCGGTTATGCGCTATAAGGGAGATGGTTTATCTCAACAAGTTTCATACATTTCAAACGAAAGTATTGCTACTTTAGAAGAGCGATCAGCTACTTTTGAGCTTCCTTCATTGTTATCAATTGGAGGTTCTTATGATTTCATTTTTGATCCCAAAAGCAAATTAAACGTTGCATTTGGTTTTACAGCAAATTCATTTATGAAAGATCAATATAGAATTGGCTTAGACTATGGAATGACCAACGATAAATATGCCTTTAATATCCGTGCTGGTTATTGTTATGAGAATGATATTACTTCTGATGAGAATCGTTCAAACGCTCTTATTGGGCCATCAGCAGGGTTTTCTGTAGATGCAATAGTTGGGAAGAACAAAAATGCTTTAGGACTAGAGTATTGCACTCGATTTTCAGGTATTTTTGGATTAATTCACACAGTAGGATTAACAATTAATCTTAAATAAAGTTATTTTTTTTCGTTTAAAAAAGAGCTCAAAAGGCTCTTTTTTAGGATAAAAATTTATGATTATGTCACAAATAAATTATTATACAGCAGAGGGGCTCCAGAAGTTAAAGGATGAACTAAATCATTTAAGAACTGTCGAACGTCCATCAATTTCTGAACAAATAGGTGAAGCACGAGATAAAGGAGATTTATCAGAAAATGCTGAGTATGATGCGGCCAAAGAAGCACAAGGAATTCTGGAGATGAAAATATCTAAGATGGAAGCCATCGTTGCTAATGCTCGTCTTATTGATGAAACTCACATGGATAACTCTAAAGTATTTATTCTTTCTAAAGTAAAAATTAGAAATATTTCTAATGCTATGGATATTGAATATACACTTGTTGCGGAAAATGAAGCAGATATTAAAGTCCGAAAAATTTCAATTGATTCTCCAATTGGAAAAGGCTTACTAGGTAAAAAAGTAGGGGACATAGTAGATATTCAAACGCCAGGTGGTCTTCTACAATTTGAAATAATCGATATTACTCGATAATGCCTAGTATTTTTTCACAAATTGTAACTGGAAAAATAAGCTGTTATAAAGTTGTTGAAGATGAAGAATTCCTAGCTTTTTTAGATGTTAATCCAATTGCTTTAGGTCACACACTTGTAATTCCAAAGATTGAAATTGATTATATTTTTGAAATTGAGGACGCTCTTTTGGCTAGAATGATGGTTTTTTCCAAAAAAGTTGCTTTAAAGTTAAAAAGTAAGATAGAATGTAAAAAAATTGGGATTGCAGTGATTGGATTAGAAGTGCCACATGCACATATTCATTTAGTTCCTATGAATAACGTTGATGATTTGAATTTCAGTAGACCAAAGCTAGCTGTAACAAAAGAAGAATTAGTGCTTATGCAAAAGCAACTTTTGAGTTGAGGCTTTTAAAACTTAAAAGCTTATAAATAGAAGTTTTTTGACACCTACTTTTTTCTTTCTGCGTTTCTTTTGTTTTTTTCTGAATTCCCTGACATACTGAAAAAATTCCATACACTTGGGTTGTGCATAATATTAGGACCTATATTGCTTTCGATCTTTTTTTATGTTCGCATCAATTTTAGATTAAATTTTTATCTAATCAAGCTTAAATCTATTTTATATCGTATTATTTATATTATTACCTCTGTAAATTGTTCTTTCAATGGGGTTCAAAAATGTGAAATTTTACTTACTTTTGAGATATAAAAGTGACTTTTATGCCATCTAAATTCTATAAACTTAACGTAAAGATAATTTCTAAGGTAATAGATGATGTAGATGTTTATTTAAAATTGGGCAGATCTATAAATAGTGAAATTAACCTTTAACCATTTCTGCCTTTGGCACTCAATTCAAATCAGAATAAATTGGAGAAAAAACCGCGGCTTATATTTATTGATTTTGCAAGAAGTATAGCCATCATTTTGATGATGGAGGGGCATTTTACAGGGGCTGCTCTTTCACAAGAGTTCAGAAATGACAGCTATTTACTCTACACTATATGGCATTATATTCATGGCTTAACTTCCCCACTTTTTTTTACTATAACAGGAGTAATTTTTGTTTACTTACTTTCTGCTAATAATAGTTTCTCTTTTTTTAAAAATGACCGTGTAAAAAAAGGTTTCAGAAGAGTATTGGAATTAATTTTTTGGGGTTATTTTATTCAATTAAATTTGTGGAGTATTTCCAAGTCAATTTATTACGGCAGTAAATTAAGTTTAGATTGGTTTTATGCCTTTCATGTACTTCAATCTATAGGATTTGGGATATTTTTTCTACTTTTAATTTATGGTGTTTTCAAATGGATTAAAAAAGGTTCTCTATACTGGTATTATCTCATAGGTGCTATAATAATGTTAATTGGCTATGGATACTTAAGTAACTATATCCAAATGGATGAGTTAGCAATTTCTAATGCTTTAAAGAATGGTAAAACGTTATATCCTAAATATTTCCCTCCTAATAGCCCCAGCTTTATTCAAAACATGTTTTATGGTAAATATTCGGACTTTACTTTTTTAAGGTATTCGATTTATGTCATACTTGGTGGTATGCTAGGAAGCATTATTCGAATTTATGAACACAAAATAAAAGAATGGTGGTTTGGAACGTTATTTTTTGTGTCTGGATTAATCATAAGCAGCTTTATTCAATCAATTCTTAGAACCATAGGATTGGAACTAAATTCGACCATAAATTCTTACAATTTAGTGATATTTGGTTATATAGTATCCCTTTTGGGCTTATTGATGTTAATGTTCAATTTCTTTAATATTAAAGCTAAGTTATTCCTTAAACTTGGTCAAAATACTTTGCCTATTTATGTAGTTCATGTTATTATATTGTATGGAGGGATTTTTGGGTTTGGTCTCAAGCCTTTATTATTTGATGAAAATCTTAATCCATGGATTGCCGCGGGAATTTCAGCTACTGCTATTCTTTTTTTCACTTTAATGGTCGCCAATATAGAATATTTTAAAGAAAAATATTCCGCTTTTATCCTTCTATTTACCTTCAAAAATAAAAAATGAAACAGTTGCTTTTAATTTTACTATGTTTCCTTTATAGTAGTGCTAGCACTCAACCAGCCAATATATTATTTGTTGGAAACAGCTATACTCAAATGAATAATCTCTGTAAAGTCTATCAAAATCTTGCAAATTCTAAAGGAAAAAATATTTTTGCTGATATTTTAGCTGTTGGAGGTAGTTCTTTTAAGGGGCATGTGCTTAGAGATAACACATATAATAAATTTAAAGAGCGAAGCTGGGATTACGTCATTTTACAAGGATTTAGTCGAGAATTATCTGAAGATTCCTCAATTATTGCAACAGAAACAATTCCTTACGCACAGCAGTTAATTGATAGCATAAAAAAATACAATCCGTGTGTAAATATTTATTATTATTTGACGTGGGGCTATGCTCAAGGGTTTAAAGATTTTTCATCAACAGATTCCTATGAAATGATGCAAGAACGTATTCAGAAAGGGTATTTACAGCTCAGTAATGCTACAGGTAATTTCCCCATAGCCCCAGTTGGTATGGTTTGGAAACAAGTAATACAGAAATATCCTGAAGTGAACTTATATTCTCCTGACGAATTACACCCAAGTACTTATGGAACTTATCTTGCAGCATGTACTTTTTATACCTCACTGTACAAAGAATCTTCACTAGGTGGTGTACATCCAGCACAAATCGAAAGTGTTAAAGCTGAAAAAATTCAAAAAACTTCTTCGGAATATGTTTTGACCTATTATCCAAAGTATAATTTAGACACCATTCAAATTCCTTCTAAGGTGAATCAAAAGTTAGCCTTCACAATTCACGAAAAATGGTTGAGCATTAAAATTAGTGGCACTTCTCCTTTTGCAGATCAATATTTTTGGGATTTTGGAAACGGTAAAACATCTGAAAAAAGAAATCCAAAATATTATTATGCAAGTCCTGGTTCTTATTCAGTTACCCTTCATATTCGAAAAGGATGTAATTGGTATACACTAAAAAAGAACGTCAATGTATCAAATAAAGTTAAACATGCTAACCGTTCAAATAAAAGCGTGAAGAATTAGCTTATAGTTTATGTTTTTGCGCATAAAATTTAACTAGTTCATTTGAATAAACGTATGATCCGTTTGTCCTAAGATGAGCATTATCAAAGAAGTAATCAGGATTAGAATAAACTGGATTTGCTTGGTCATATTGCCAAACGGTCGCATATCCATTCGTTAACGATTTTAATCGATCTCCAAAACCTTTTGTTATGAATTTGAAATTTGGCGGTATAACTACAATTAACTCAATATTATTTTTCTTGCAATAATTTTTGAATAACTTAAGTGCTCTAATTTTTTGAGCTAATTCTCCATTAGGAGAATAGATATAATTATCCTTATTAAAAATTTTGTTGAATGTCTTTTTTTGATGTGAAATAGGCATAGATCCACATGGCATTATTGAATCATTTGAAGTAAACTTCTTCTGCTTGAACAGGAAATTAGATTTATTCAACTGGTGAATTACAAAAAGTTCGTTCAATATTGGTTTCTTTGCCTTACGTTTAACAAGTTCCTTACGAATAGCCTGATATTTCAGCAAAGGATACATTCTATCTAGGCGGAATTTCAAGCTTTTAGCCACCTTTAACTCATCACTATCATCAACAACTAATATTACTGTTTTTGGTTTTTTATTCCCCTTTGTTTCAAGTGTTAAACGCAACAGGAATTCATGAAATGTAATATCTGACCCAGGAAAGGAGAGATTATAAGCTGATATCCCCAAAGAATCTTTAAATACTTTTGCTATAACACTTCTAGCACCTCTTGAAGAACCATAAATGAGGACATCTGATTGTATTTTTCCAGTAACAATCATTTCCAATCTTTTATCAACCTCCCTTTTTGGAGCTGAATCACGAACCAATAAAAATCCTTTATCAATAATAAAAAAACACACCGTAAAAATGACTATCCTTATGAAAAATTTCTTCATCGCTTAAAACTGAAAATAAATAAATACCTGTTCATTACCTGAAAGAACAACCACACAAAGAATCAAAAACGAATAAAATAGCCACCTAAATGGCACATACCACTTTAACCCAAACCTTTCAATCGCATATTTATTATCCCTTCCTAACCATTCAATAATGAAAAAGAAAATAATCAAAGCAATTGTCAGGTCTGCCATCTCGGGTAATTTGGGGCTTTTAAATAAATCGGCAGAAAACATCCTTTTAATAAAATCAATAGCTTGGGTTAATGTATTTGCCCTAAAGAAAATCCAACCAAATAATACCATTAAGAAGGTAATAAGCATTCCAAAAATTTCTCGAATACTAGGGAAATATTTACCCTGAGCGACAATTTCCAAGTTATTTCGATTAGAATTTGTTAACATAAGTGGCAAGAAATAAATCGCATTTAGGGCTCCCCAGACTATAAATGTCCAATTTGCTCCATGCCAAAATCCACTTACGAGAAAAATGATAAAGGTATTCCGTATTTTCATCCAAGTCCCGCCTTTACTTCCTCCCAATGGTATATATAGATAATCACGAAACCAAGTAGTAAGTGAAATATGCCACCTTCTCCAAAATTCTGCAATATCTCTTGAAAAGTAGGGAAATGAAAAATTACGCAACAATTCTATTCCAAATAAGCGTGAAGTACCTAGTGCAATATCAGAGTAGCCGGAGAAATCGCAATAAATTTGGATTGAAAAGAAAAATGCACCCATAAAAAGGGTGCTCCCAGAATAATCAGTGTACCCATCAAAAATCATATTTGCCCATTCAGCACATCCATCAGCAATGACAACTTTTTTAAATAGTCCCCATAAAATTTGCCTTAATCCATCAACTGCTTTGCTGTAGTCAAAGACTCTTTCTTTTTGAATCTGTGGTAAAAGATGCGTGGCTCTTTCAATAGGTCCAGCTACCAGCAATGGAAAGAAAGCAACAAATACACTGAAATCAACTAATTTACCTTCACTTTTTATTCTATCGTAATATATATCAATTACGTATGAAAGAACATGAAATGTATAGAAAGAGATTCCTACTGGTAGAATTAAATTCAAGGAAATGGAAGAGGAATCAAGGTGCAGCCCAAAACTATTAAATAGGCTTGTAAATGAATCGATAAAGAAATTATAATATTTAAAAACAGCTAAAAAGCCAATATTTAGGATAATACTTAGCCTAAACCAAAACTTTTTCCATAAAAGTGATTTTGCTGATCCGATTCGAATTCCAGTAAAATACCCTAGAAAAGTAGAAAAAGAGAGGAGGAATAAGAAGCGCCAATCCCAACAGCCATAGAAAAATAAACTTGCACCAAGCAGCAACATATTCTGCCACTTTATATTCTTCCCTGCTATAAACCAATAAAGAATAAATACAAATAAAAAAAATAAAGCAAATTCAATGGAGTTAAAAACCATATAATTTATAACTTAAAATTTTGAAGAGTAAAATGGTGAATAACATTCTAAAAATGCAGCCGATGTTTGATTCATTTTATACTATTTAATAAAGCAAATATAATCATTTGCATCTTTTTGAATTAAGGTTTGCAAATTAGGCGACAAAATCATTCGTTTTTAATATCAATAAAGTACAATCTAGTCTTTTGCATGCTTATTATTTAATCAATGATTTCTGCAGTTATGAATAATTCTAATTGTTCTTCAAAGTCCTGGAGTTTTAAAAATAATAATTTATTTACTAAACCCGACTCTTGCTGAGGAATGTATACAAAATTTATCTTATAATAATCTTTGGAAATGGATTTAATTTTAGTTATTTCAAAATTAAAATTTGCATCAGTATTGAGCAACTGAATTTTTAAATCATCATTTAATGAGCTTTCAATTGTAAAACTCCCTTTCAGACTTTGCCCTTTTTTTATCTTGCCAAAATCAATAACTGGTATTTTACAAAATAATGGAAATACAGTTTTATATTTATTGATTTCGATCTTTTCAATTTCTATTTTTCGTTCAATGGAAGCTTCTCTAGAGTAAACAGAATTTCTTTGGTCTTTATAGTCGTCACTTGTTTCTTGATTAGCTAAATACTCTCCAAATGGAGCAAATGAAAATGTTACAAGGCCTCCATTTTGAGCAACACCATCTATATAATCTTTAAAGATTCCTTCATTGCATTCTCGGAAATATTTAGTGATTGAAGAAATCCTTCGTTTTGTTAAATTTACGTTGTAGTCTGTTTTTGCAAGTGGACTAGCAAAACCTTTTAGATGAATTGTAATTTTTGACCCTTTTAAAAGCTCTTTAAGCAAGGAAGTCTTAAATACTTCTAAATCTAGGTATCCTTTTCTCACTTCTTTCTCAAAAAAATCATTCAGTTCATTTCGTTTTCTAGATGCTAGATCTTCTGAATAATTCCCTCCAACTTCATCAATGTAAATCGGAAATTTCTTTTCGTATAATACGTAGCTTTCTTCATAATTTACTGTACTTATTGTATCCCACGTTTTATCATTTGGCTGATCATTCTCAAAATATAGTTTAATGGGGAGCTTAAAAACTGTAATATTCTCTTTTGGAAATGAAACATAAATGTCACTGCAGCATGTTGGATTTTTAGAATAATAACTTCCTATACGATTTGAAGAAAGATAAATTGTGTCATTGTATTTGAAAAAATATTGATCATTTGCAGGACTATTAATTGGAATCCCTGCATTTTTTGGTACTGAGAAATCTTTTTCAAAATCACTATAAAAAATATCTTGCCCACCAAAACCATGATGCCATGAAGATGAAAAATAAAGGCGATTAGTAACATTATCAAACCAAGGACTTAATTCATCGTCTAAGGAATTTATTTTACTACAATTTATAGGCTTTATAAAACTCCCTTCTTTTTCTGTTGCCATCCAAATATCCATACCGCCTTTCGTTCCACTTCGATTAGAAGCAAAAAATAAAACTTGCTCACCTTTTAAATTTGCAATAAATGGCATTGTTGTATTTTTCCCAGGCTCATTGATTATTTCATTAAGGGTATCAATTTTTGACCATTCACCATTTTCGAAATTTGCAACAAGTATTTTACATGAATAAGAGTACCCGATATCTGAACACATACTAAAATAAAAACGCTTACCATCTGAAGAAAAACTTCCATTTCCAGAATTTAATTTCTTGCTTTCAAGGGGAGTAATTTTTTTGTTTTCTTCAAAAATTCCATTCTTTATTTCTGAAGTATAAAGTTTAGTTTTATACGTTTTTGAATATACTTCTTCGTTTATGTCACTTATAGAATCTGCTCTTAAGGAAGAAAATAACAGTTTCTTTTCATGAACAGTATGCGCAAATTCAGAATTCATGGAATTCACACTTTCTGGTAAGCGAAAAATAGAAGTATCTATGTCACTACTATCGTTTAAATGATTTAGCACCCATGCCAAAGCTTCAACTTCTTGTGCTGATTTTTTATAGCGATAAGTTGTTTTGTCTTCTGCAAAATTTCTCTTTGCACTTTTCATTGTTTCAAAGGCATTTTTATAGTCCCCCGTTTGTTTTTCCATCAAAGCTAAATACAATAGACTTTCAGGATAAAGAATTCCTTGATCTCTTGCATAAACTCGTGCATAATAGTCAGCAGCATCCACATAATTTTTATATGCACGTTGTGTTTCTGCATATTTCCACATTAATTCTAATGAAGTTGAATCTCTATCCAATGCTTGTTTGTAATATTCTAAAGCATAGTAATAGTCGCCATTTTTATATTGCTCGTCAGCAAAATCTACTAATTTTTTTAACTTCACTTGAGCACTTACTTGTGTACTAAAAAGCCCCAAAAAAAAGATTAAATATAATCTGGACATACGCGATGAATGATTTGCTTTGGCTTAAATTTATGGATGATATAGCGAATAGAAATTTCTATTCCTCCTCTCTTATTACTAGCTGGAACTAGCTTCGAATGATTTATATCGTAACTAAGTCCAAAAAATAAATTCGAATAGTCATAACCTAAAGTAACAAAAGCTGCATCTTTATTTCTATTCCAAACTCCAAAGTAAAGTGCTTGATTTATCTTAGAATTCCCCAGATTTAATCGTGCACTTGATCCAAAATTTAGTTCTCGATAAATTCCTTGTTGAGTATATGAAAGACTTGGGATAATAGCCCATTTCTCAGATAATTTAATACTTATTTTAGAAAAAATATTCCACCGCTGATCTCTTTTTACAACTTCGTTATAGAAACCTTGGTTTGGTTGGTTTAAATTAAATAAGCCAAGGCCTGAGGTGATTTTTATGCGCTGATTTTGTTTCCATTCATGGATAAATCCAATTCCAATATTGAGGTTTGACTTCCGTGAACTTTGAAAATTTTCATTCGAAGCAGCATTTGGGTCAAAAATATAACCATTATATTGACTATTAAATGTAAATGCATCCCAATTTACTTGCCGATGATTCATACCAATTGAAATTCCGGGTCTAAAAATATGAGGTGAAGTTTCTCTGAATTTTAGTAAGTAAGAAAGTGTTCCCTGTACTTCCGTTGTACTTAATTTTCCGTCACCAGCTTGATCATTAAAGATTTGTAGCCCAAAACCAATATTTTTACGGTGAGCATCTGCAGAAACCGCAAAGGTTGTAAATGGAACGCTTACACTGCGCCATTGATCTCGATAATTACCAATAAAACGAAAATCTCCATCAAAATGACCAGCATTTCCTGGGTTTTGAAAAAGTTGGTTGTCGTTGAATTGTGACCAATGGATATCTTGCCCCCAACTACTTTCGAAGAAGGAAAAAATGGCAAAAAGACAAAAGATTATTTTATACATTTTCTAATACAATACTTAAAAGTAAGAAATTACTAGCGAATGTCAAAAGTTATGGGGTGGTTAAAGAAACAGGAATAATTTTACCATTCATCCATGCGCTTTTTGTTAAGGCAAAATCTATAATATAAATTGCCATTTCTTTAGGACTTACAACTGCTTTATAACCTGGGAAAGCTTCTTCAAGCATTTCTGTTTGAACGGATCCCAAGCACAAGCAATTTATTCTGAGTCCTGTGTTTTTATATTCTTCTGCAAATAGTTCAGTAAAATTGCACAAAGCAGCTTTTGATGAAGAGTATGCTGCCAATCCCGGAAATTTCATACTCCCTTGAAATCCACCCATAGAACTTATGTTGACGATATGTCCTTTCTTCATTAGCGGAAGAAAAAACTGACAGGTTTCCATAACTCCAATAACATTTATTTGATATGATTTGGTGAATTCTTCGTGTGTAATTTTTTCAAATGATTTATTTACGAGCCAACCAGCATTGTTAATTAGAATATCAATCTGAGGCTTAACTGAAAAAATAGTTTTTAGCTGTTGCTCAACTGAATGCTCGAGGTCAAATTTTGCAGAAATCACATTTTTACAGCCCTTAAAATTTGCAGTTAATTGCTCGATATTTCTGGACAAAGCATAAATTGTAAATTCTTTATTTTTAGCTAAAAGTTCAACTAATGCTTTTCCAATTCCTCGGCTGGCACCAACAACAACAATTGTTTTATTCATCGTAACTTACTATTAAGGTTTCACTCGTCGGATGCGCTTGACATGTTAATATATATCCATTTTGTATTTCTTCCTCTGTTAAAGAATAATTTAAGCGCATACTTGCTGTTCCTTCAAGAATTTTTGCTTTACACGAACAACAAACTCCGCCACGACAAGAGTAGGGGGCATCCATTCCATTTTTCTCAGCTGTATCCAAAATAGTTGTCCCACCAGCTTTTATATCAAAACATTCGCTTTCACCATCAATAATTATCGTGACTTTACTTGTTCCTGAGAAGGAGGATGCTGGTTCAGCGATTTTTGCGAGAACAGGAGTTGTAAATAATTCAAATTTTATTTTTTTATCAGCAACACCAAAAAATAGTAAGGTTTCTTGGATATCCATTATCATTTGTTCTGGACCACAGATATAAAAAATACTAGATTTTAATAAGTCTAAATCTGCTTTGATTATTTCTGTAAAAGTTGATTTATCAATTCTTCCTGAGCTAAATCCGTCTTTTTCTTCTCGACTTAGATAATTTGTCATTTTAAGTTGAGCTAGGTTTTTTAAGTCATCTAAAAACAAAGCATCTTCTTCAGATTTATTTCCATAAAATAAGTGCATTTCTGTATCATTAGACAAAGATTTTGCAATTGAAATTATTGGTGTAATACCACTTCCAGCAGCAATTGCCACGATTTTATTTTCACTACTATCTATGGTGAAATTTCCTTCAGGCTTTGACACAGAAATTAGATCGCCAACTTTTGCCTCTGTGTTGAACCAATTTGATGCCTTTCCTTTTTCGACAGCCTTAACAGCAACAGAGAGTATTTCATTAGGCGCACTACAGATTGAGTAGGACCGTCTTATTTTCTCGTTATTTAAAAATAATTCAAAAGTTAAATACTGCCCGGGAAGAAAAGAAAAGATGCTTTTCAATTGCTCAGGAACTTCAAATGAAACCTTGACAGCACTTTTGCTCAAACGTTGAATTTCGGAAATACGTAATTCATAAAAACCTTTACTTAAAACAGTATTTTTTTCCTTTTTTCCAAAAAGCTTAAATAGACCCATAATTTTTTTATTAATCGTCAAATGAAATCACAACATTTTTACTTGTAGGATGCGCTTGACACGTTAGAATATATCCTTGGTCTAATTCTTCTGGACTTAAAGCATAATTTACATCCATTCGAATTTCACCCGTTATAGTTCTTGCTTTACACGTGCAACAAACTCCTCCTTTACAGGCAAATGGCAAATCTGCCCCTGCCTTATATGCCGCATCTAAAATACTTATACCGTTAGAATCTAAATCAAACTTAAATGAATCTCCATCAATAATAATTTCCACTTCAGTTCCGATATAAGCTGTTTTGATTTCTTTTTCTTTAGGTTTTAGAGCAACACCAAAAAGCTCAAAATGTATTTTCTCTTTCTCAACACCATGTTCAATTAGGGAGGCTGTAACTCCTAATATCATAGACTCAGGCCCACAAATAAATACATCATCAATGCTTTGATTTTTTAGGAATGATTCAAAGAGCACATCGCATTTTTCTTTATCGATTCGTCCTTTTTGAACTTTATTCCCTAGACTTTCCTGCGAAAATAAGTGCACAATTCTCAATCGATTTAAAAACTTATTCTTTAGTGCTTCCAATTCTTCGCGAAAAATTACGCTGTAAAACCCTTTGTTGCCATAGAACAGTGTGACATCACTATTTTCATCTGATAATATAGTTTTTAGAATCGAAAAAATTGGAGTAATTCCACTACCAGCAGCAAAAAGAACATATGATTTACTGCATCCTTTAGTTGTTTTTAGCTTAAAGTTTCCAGAGGGCATCATCACTTCTAGCACATTTCCTTTTTTTAAGGAATGATTTGCAAATCGCGAGAATTTTCCATTTTCAATTTCCTTAATCGCAACACGCCATTCGTTCTCATTTGGTGAAGAACACAGCGAATAGGATCTTCGAACTTCCTCCTTGTCTATTAAAGTTTTAAAGGTAAGGTACTGCCCAGCAGAAAATTGAAAATCTTGAAAAAGTTCAGTTGGCATCTCAAAAGAAATTGAAACAGCATCTTTTGTCTCTTTTCTAACGTCTTTAATGGTAAGTGAATGAAATTTTGGGTTCATTTGTGCAACTTTCTTCGGTCAAAGATAAACATTAGAACGTTAAAAGTGTTTTATTTTCTATACAGTTTTGAGATTCAGCTAACGCTAAAGTGCCTTATTATTTAGTATATTTGTTTTATATTCGAACATATGAAAGTTTTAAATACAGAAGAACTTAATCGAAAATTCCAAGAGAAAATCGACAATGATATTAAAATTGAGCCGAATGATTGGATGCCGGATGCATACCGTCAAACCTTGATTCGTCAAATATCACAGCATGCACATTCCGAAATTGTTGGAATGCTTCCAGAAGGAAATTGGATTACGCGTGCTCCAAATCTCCGACGAAAAGCAGTGCTTTTAGCAAAGGTTCAGGATGAAGCCGGTCATGGATTGTATTTATACAGTGCTACCGAAACATTGGGCGCAGATCGCGAAGATACGATAGACGATTTACATTCTGGAAAAGCCAAATATTCATCTATTTTCAACTATCCAACATTGTCTTGGGCTGATATGGGCGCAATTGGCTGGTTGGTTGATGGCGCAGCGATTATGAATCAAGTTCCTTTATGTCGCTGTTCATACGGACCTTATGCGCGTGCAATGGTTCGTGTGTGTAAAGAGGAGTCATTTCACCAGCGTCAAGGTTTTGAAATAATGATGAAATTGGCGAATGGATCTCCTGAGCAAAAAGACATGGCTCAAGATGCTCTAAATCGTTTTTGGTGGCCTGCTTTAATGATGTTTGGACCAAGTGACGACGATTCTCCTAACTCTCAGCAGTCGATGAAATGGAAAATAAAGCGTTTTTCAAATGATGATTTACGCCAACAATTTGTTGATGCAACAGTTGCTCAAGCTGCCTTAATTGGCTTAACAATTCCAGATCCCGACTTGAAATTTGATAAGGCAAGCGGACATTATATATTTGGCGAAATCAATTGGAATGAATTTTACGAAGTTGTAAAAGGAAACGGTCCCTGCAACAAAGAACGGATAGATGCCAGAAGAAAAGCAAAAGAAAATGGACTTTGGGTTCGAGAAGCAGCAATGGCTTTTTCTGCAAAAAGAGCAATAAAGAAATCAGCATAGTAAATACAAGGAATATGACAAAAAAAGATTGGCCTTTGTGGGAAATATTCATCCGAAGTAAGCAAGGATTGAATCACAAGCATGTTGGAAGTTTACGCGCTGCGGATGCTGATATGGCTGTAGAAAATGCCCGTGATGTTTACACTAGAAGATCAGAAGGCATTTCAATTTGGGTAATCGAATCAAAAAATATCCATGCTTCAGATTCCAGTGATGCTGATATGCTTTTTGAGCCCTCCAATACAAAGGTTTACCGTCACCCAACTTTTTACGATGTGCCTGATGGCATTTCTCACATGTAAAGTATGACAAAAGACGAAGCACTTTTTAATTATACCCTTCGCTTAGGCGACGATAGCTTAATCTTAGGTCAGCGACTTGCAGAATGGTGTGGCCATGGTCCAATTCTAGAGGAAGATATTGCAATAACAAATATTTCTTTGGATTTAATTGGACAAGCAACAAATCTCCTTAATTACGCTGCACTTATTGAAAATAAAGACCGAAATGCAGATAACATAGCTTTTTTGAGACTTGAAAAAGAGTATTGTAATATTCTTTTAGTTGAACAATTAAATGGGGATTTTGGCGATACAATGATGCGTCAATTTTTATTTGATGCATTTAGAAAGCCATTGTTTGAAATGCTGCAATTTTCAAAAGACAAGCAGTTAGCAGCAATTGCTGAGAAATCCTTAAAAGAAACAAAGTATCATCTTAAGCATTCATCAGAATGGATCATTCGACTGGGAGATGGCACAGAAGAATCTCATCAACGTGTTCAAAATTCATTGACAAATTTATGGCGCTATACAGATGAACTTTTTTTTACAGACGAATCAGATACTATATTAAGTGGACTAGGAATTATTCCAGATTTTAGTAAAATAAAAGAGGTCTGGTATGCCAATGTTACAGCTGTTTTTGAACAAGCAACACTTCAAATACCTGCTAATAATTGGCAATTCGAAGGTGGGAGAAAAGGACGCCATTCCGAGCACATGGGTTATCTTTTGGCTGAATTACAGTACATGCAGCGCGCATATCCTAACATGGAATGGTAACAAAAGAAGAAATCTATTCGTGGCTTGAGGAAGTCAGTGATCCAGAAGTTCCTGTATTATCAATCATAGATTTAGGAGTTGTCAGAAATGTTTCTTTTGAGAATAACTCATGGCAGATTACCCTTACTCCGACTTATAGCGGATGTCCTGCAATGCAAACGATGGAAGAAGAAATTCTTCTGAAATTAAAAGAAAGGGGACTTAGTACTGTTAAGATTTTAACAACACTTTCACCAGCATGGACAACGGATTGGTTATCAGAAAATGGAAGAAAAAAATTAAAAGCGTATGGAATTGCACCACCAGAAGATGAACAAGATAAAAGTCTTCTTTTTTCATCGCCAACCATTGTTCCTTGCCCTGTTTGCAATTCAAAAAATACGCGCTTAATCAGTCAATTTGGAAGTACGGCTTGCAAAGCTCATTATCAATGCTCGGCGTGTCAAGAGCCCTTTGATTATTTCAAGTGTTTGAAGTAAAATAGTGGATTTTTTATTTCAATTTGCCTAAGACACAAAAAAAGCTGTATCTTTGTAGGCGCAAGTTATCTCAATACTATAATAAAACAAGATATATTGCGGGGTGGAGCAGTTGGTAGCTCGTCGGGCTCATAACCCGAAGGTCGTCCGTTCGAGTCGGGCCCCCGCTACTAAAAAGAAAAGCGCATTACGAAAGTGATAGCGCTTTTTCTTTTTACCCTCATTCTCACTCTGTCTCTCGCTCTTATATTTTCGCTTTTCTTTCAGAATGAAAATGAGAAAGAGAGCGATGAATTTATTTTCCTATCGAATAGTAAAGACCATCCTGACCAAGCGATGCGCGTGTCAGGGTATTCCGCATATCACTTACAGAAATTTAAAGAAGGGTTGGTAGCTTGCTTTCACAATCGAATGGGAATGTAAAAAGGAAGATCACTAAGTGGTCTGAGCTTTTCCGGATCATGACATCTTTCTGTGGAGCAGAAAAAATTAAAATTCACATTTGAATAAAAGCAACCATTAAAATAAAACAATCGTCTGATATATTTGTTGTTAGATTAAAAAAAGTTGTGATGTGAAAATAATTTTAATGTCAATTTTCCTTTTGGCGTTTGGATTCTGTTGGTCTCAACAATTGGAGTTTCAATACACCAATCAGCAAGTGAATGTTTACAATGATTTAACGAACGATGTTCCGTTATTTACTCAAAATTTTGATGATCAAGTTTCCAGTGCTATTCCGATTGTTCCTTTTACTATAGGCGGTCAGGCTTACAACACGCTTTTTGTGAGCACCAATGGTTTTATAACTTTAGGTCAGGCAGCCAGTACAACTAATTATAACCCCATTTCACAGCCTCAAGGAATGCCTGTTATTGCTCCGTTTGCAGGCAATTTGGAAAGTGCAAATAATACAGCACGAATCAGTTACACCATTTTGAATGGTTTTGGGAATGTTCCATATGGCATCATCATTCAATGGAAGAACCTTAGACGCATTGGCATGCAAGGTGAGTCGTTTTCGTTTCAGGCTCAACTGAAATTTACTTCTTGGATTTTGCCATCAATTGATTTTGTTTACGGTGATTTTTCTTCGGTTAATAATACTCAAACTCCCATGGAAGTGGGAATACGTATTGGAACTGGCAATGTAGCTACGGAATTTCAAAATATTCAAGTAAATAATGGAGGAACATGGGTGCCTCAGCAATTTGGGACAAGCGTCAATTCTAATTGCTTGTTTCCGTCCTCTTCAGGATCTGCGGGAGTTCCTCCATCTGGCATGACACATCAATGGTTTCTTCTTTACAACAATAATCAACCTACGGTGAACACTTCACCCATTTGTAATCAAAATGGGAACGTCGTTATCTATTCAAACTATGATGGAGGTACGCTTAACATCAACTGCGACCAAAACATCCCCAACCTAAAAATTGGAATTTGTACGTATGAACCTGTTATCGTAAATATCAACGGCCCGTTCGTAGGGAACATCACAGAAGTTTTATACGCAGGGTTTAATTCAAATCAAAACAATAACAATTGTGGATTGGGAAATTTCACAACCAGTATTTCCGGTGTAAATCCTGCATTGGTTCAAATACTAACTGCCCCGCCACTAGATTACACGCCAACACACCAAAATGGTCAAGCCTTTACCAGCAGTTTAATGGTTGGGGTCAGCGGTCAATGCGATACGATTTATTATGCTGGCGGAGGAAATACTCCCGATGAAGTGGTAGCTTATTTCTTAAATGCGTTTAATGGTAATTTGCGATTTCATCATACGCAATACAATTGTTGGCTAACTGAAATCTACGATTTATCCGATGGTGGAACGTGTTGCACCAATCCATTCGTGACTATACCAAATTGGCAGATTTCTATTTCAAATGATACGTCTGTCTGTTTCGGTGAAAATGTATCTCCCACGTTACTTACTAATACCGGTGGCATAGCACCTTTTTCCTACGAGTGGTCCTACAATGGAAATGTAGTTAGCAGTAATGCTCAATTTACGTTTCAACCACAAACGAGTGGAACAGCCTGTTTAATTGTTACAGATGCCAATGGTGACACGCTTTCTGAATGCCTAAATATTACCGTCGCTCCCTTGGTCAATCCGCAA
>JBIKNN010000002.1:0-409830 GCA_044358575.1 Crocinitomicaceae bacterium | reverse complement strand
ATGAATTAGTAAAGAGCAAATAGATTGCAATTAATGGGAAAGTAATAAATGCGTGCATCCGTTCCATTGGATAATACCAATTTAACCGTTTTATTAAATCTTTTTTTGTCATTTTTCTGTTTTTATTTATTGTCAGTTTGTACACTTGCAGCTAACTTATATATAACCCCCATTTTTTGAGGCTTACCTTGCAAATGGGTTGGCTAAGCCTCATTTTATGAAGATAATCAAATATAGGCATTAATTAATTCTCTTATTTTGCTTTCAATCATAAATTAAAAATTATCAAATAAAAATAAAATTAATTAAATAAAATTAACATGAGTAAATGAAAAAGAAAAGTGACAACGGTTCTGTCAACGGTTTTGAAAATCGAAGGTCAAACCTCCTAAAAGCAAAAACCCTAGAACATTGATACATTCTAGGGTTTTCTGAGTCTACAGCCATATAGACTTTGCTTTTAACGTTAGCGTTTTGCGGTCTGGACGGGACTCGAACCCGCGACCCCATGCGTGACAGGCATGTATTCTAACCAACTGAACTACCAAACCAATTTTTTAACTTTTTTTCAAAAATCTCCAGAAACATCTGGATTCAAAATCGTGTGAGCTTTCCGTCAAAAGCGGATACAAAAGTACATCTTTTTTTATCATAAGCAAAATAAGTATTTTATTTATTTTGAGTTTGTATTGATATAGTAAGAGCACAAGAAAAAACAAGACAGGATTATTTACGAGGCAAACACTAAATTTAATGTTTACCAAATTTTTGTTGAAACATGAACTAAACCTGTAAATCTAGCAACCAATAATGCATCTTGATTGAGTACTGTAATTTCAAAAGTTTTTGTTTTGCCATCTTCTTTCAATTTATGTGCTTCTGTGATGAGGTAATCTCCGAGCTGTACTTTTTTTAAGTGACTTATGCTAGTTTCAATACTTAAACATTGATATCCACAGGAATTTGCAGCAAATGCCAAGCAGGAGTCTGCGAGTGAATAAGTGATGCCTCCGTGTGCAATTTCAAAACCGTTTAGCATATCAGATTTTATAGTGCAGCCAAGTCGGCAAACGTTTTCTTCGATCAAGAGTACTTCTATTCCCAGCCAATTGCTAAAGGAATCTTTTTCTAGCATGAGCTTAACTATTTCTTGTGGGCTTTTCATTAGGATAAAAAAGTGCTTAAGTCAAACGTTTCTTTTAGTCTAACTCCTTTTTCTGTTTCTTGAAGCGTGCAACATTCATTTACGCTGTCGTGCTCGAGGAAAAGCACATGATTCTCTCTTGCTGAATTCTCTAAAAACGAAGCTTTTTCTTTTAGTGTAATCAAGGGTCGTGTGTCGTAGCCCATAACATATGGCAGCGGAATATGTCCAACACTTGGAAGAAGATCAGCCATAAAAACAAGTGTTTTTTCCTTGTACTTAATATGAGGAATCATCATGCTTTCAGTGTGTCCATCGACAAATAAAACATCCATATTTGGAAAAACTTTCTCCATAAAATCTCCGTCACGAACTATAAATTTTAGTTGTCCACTGGCTTGAATTGGTAAAATATTTTCTGATAAAAAAGAGGCTTTTTCACGAGGATTGGGTTCTGTTGCCCAAAGCCAATGTTTTTCATTACTCCAATAAGTAGCAGATGGAAAAGTAGGACGATAACCTGATTTTGAATCGTTCCATTCGATACTTCCTCCGCAATGATCAAAATGCAGGTGCGTTAAAAAAACATCCGTTACATCTGAAGCATGAAATCCTAGTTTCGCTAAATTTCCATGCAGTGAATCGTTTCCATAACGGTAAAAGTGAGAAAAGAACTTTTCATTTTGCTTGTCTCCAATTCCAGCATCAATTAGCATTAAGCGATTCCCGTCTTCAATTAATAAGCTTCTCATAGCCCAAGAACACATGTTGTTTTCATCTGGCGGATTGCTTTTTTGCCAAATTACTTTTGGAACAACTCCAAACATTGCACCTCCATCTAACTTAAAATAACCTGTGTTTAAGACATGAATTTTCATTGTCTATTTACTTGGGAAGAACGAAGGCCTTTATTTTTAGGACCTCCATTTTACTATCTGTATTAGCAGAAACTGTTATTGATTTTTCTTGTGCATCAAGTTGCCCATCTCTCGGATGAAAACCTACCTCAATACGATCACTTTTTCCAGGAGGAATTGGTTTTTCTGGTTTTTTAGGAGTTGTACAACCACAGCTCGCGGATACATTTTCAATGATTAATGGCTTCTTTCCAGTGTTGGTAACAGTAAAAAATGCTTTGTTATCTGTATCTACAATTATTTTACCGTAATCGTGTACTGTCTTATCAAAACTCATGCTTGTGACATTTGAAATCTTTTCTAATTCACTTTCAGAAAGTTCTTTTTTTAAGTCTTCTTCCGTTGGATCTTCAGCAATAATAGTAGAAGAATAATCTGTTTTTCCGGAACCGTCTGTTTTTCCAGAATCATCTTTTTTTTCCGAACAAGAAAATAAAAGAATACTTGTTAAAAGGCAAATTTGTACTTTCATAATGTTTTTTTTTATCAAAAATAGGAAACTTATTGTAAAAATTAAAGTGTTTTGAAAATCATTTTAAACCAGGCGAATGCAATCGTCACCAAGTGTGATTTTCTTTAAGCGGTATAATTTTCCGACAGCTTGCTTAAATAATTTTTTACTCATTCCAAGTTTTTCTCTAATCTCATCTGGATGAGAACGATCGTGAAGGTATAAAATCGTTTCTACTTTCAAGCATTCTAGTAAATACTCACTTGCTTGGTCAAATTTTTCAAATGTTAATGGTTCAAATTGAATGTCTAATTTCCCATCTTCACGAACCGTTCTCACAAATCCTTTTGTAAATGTTCCACAAGGTAAAAGTTTTGAAATATTATTTTTAAAAATGAGACCGTCGTATTTATTGTTTACGATGACATTTAAACCCAAAGAACTTTGTTCGCAGATTAAAAGATCTACTTCTTGCCCACTTAAATCTTGGCTACACGGCACTAAAAGTTTTTTAACTTTCATAGAACCAAATAAGCGATCTGTCGCTTGATCATAGCGCAAAGTAAAGAGGTATTTTTCTCCTTCTTCTAGGGAATGAAGCTGTTCACCAAAAGGAACCAATAAATCTTTATCTAAGCCCCAATCAACAAAAGCACCATAAGGATTTACATGAATCACCGTCAAATACCTAAAGTCTCCCAAGAGAATAAAAGGTGTTTCAGTGGTTGCGACAATTCTATTTTCGGAATCTTTGTGAACAAAAACATCTACTTCAGAACCGATTTCATTTTCAGAAAGCAAATATTTTTTTGGTAATAAAACCTCATTTTCTAGAATATCTTCCAAATATGCTCCAGGAGGAGTAATTCTGTTTATTGTTAATCGGTTAATTCTTCCTAGTTGCATTTAGTTATTCTTTTTCTTTTTACGAGATTTGGATTTTCCGGTGGTAATACTTAATGGGTCTGAATCCTTATTTTTTTTTACTCGCTTTTGTTTCGGCACATCTTGTTTATCTTGTTTCAAAATCTCCTCACTTTCGGGAGTTTTAGCTATATGTTGCATCTCAGATGAATTTTTTTCATCGTTAGGAGACAACCATTTTTTCTTGAATGTTTTTTTTTTAACATTACCATCTTTTCCAATAATATATATTTGGCCTGTTTTATCTTGCTCCTCATCATTAATAGCAATAACATCCTCTTTAAGTATCCACATCTCATTATCATAATAATAACAATCGTAAGACATATCTGGAACATAAAAAGAATAAACCCCCTCCAAACCTTGTGCCTCTGGAGAAAGATGGTCAAAAACTATTCTTTTATACTTATCCTCATAACGCAAAGATATTTTAGCTTTTTCGGAATATTCAAAAACTACTCTATTAGCAACAGATTTTTTTTGCTTAAAAACAGGACTTCCGAGCTTTAAATTACTTCCATTAAATGTGAGAACATCTATAAGTTTAAAATTACTCATTGTTGTTCCTCCATCCCATCCAAGCAATAGGTATTCTATTTTTGAATTGCGTATAAATGGAAGGATTTTATAATAGAGAGCACCGTACCAATTTTTAGCATCAATTATTCCATCGGGCTTTGCTGAATAAGGATCTAGATTATCAATTAATTCTGTCACTACAGCAACTTTTTTTTTGGAATCCCAGCTCAGAACAAAAGCACAATAAGAGTAACTGAAATCAGTATATTCAATATTCCAATTAATAATTCTGATACTTTCATCTGGACTATCAAGAATTGCCACAGTCTTTAGGTGTTTAAATGGATAAGTAAAAATTCCATCTAACTTTAGAAAAGTAGCCATCTCTGCTTTAAATAAAAGATTTAATCTTTCTATTTCTTCGTCTGTTTTTGCACTTCGAAGCTGCAGTAATTTTTCGTTTAATTCAATTTCTTTTTTCTCCAATAAATCTTGTGAGTTCAAAGGTGAGTTAAGCGCTAGAAATGAAAGAAGGAGAAAAAATATTTTCATGCTTTCTATAACGATTTTATGATACTATTGTTACTCTATTATAGTTTTTTTAAATGGGAAATAGTTTCTTGAGGATTAGCAGAATTAAAAACAAAACTTCCTGCTACTAAAGCGTGGGCTCCGGCTTTGGAAAGTAAACTTCCATTTTCAAGATTCACACCGCCATCTATTTCAATTATACAGCTTGAATTTTTAGTAAGAATTAATTGACTTAATTTTTTAACCTTATCAATACTGGCAGGAATAAATTTTTGTCCTCCAAAACCAGGATTAACAGACATAATCAAGACCAAATCAAGGTCGGATATCACTTCTTCTAAAACGCTAATAGGTGTGTGAGGATTAAGAGCTACTCCGGCTTTCATTCCTAATTCTTTTATGGCAGCAATTGTTCGGTTTAAGTGAGGACAAGCTTCATAGTGAACAGTTAAAATATCTGCACCAGCTTTCTGGAAAGCACTTAAATAAGCATCAGGATTAGCAATCATTAAATGCACGTCTAAAACTTTACTTGTGTGTTTTCGAATTGCTTCAAGAATTGGAAAGCCAAACGAAATATTTGGAACAAATACACCATCCATCACATCAATATGTAACCAGTCAGCTTCTGAATTATGCAACATTAAAGTATCCGCTTCTATATTTCCAAAGTCGCAAGAAAGAACAGAGGGTGAAACAATCATTTTGTTTTTTCTTCAAATTTAAGCTAATTTTCTCCCTTAAGTATGGTTTTATATAATTTTTAGATCCAAAAACTTTAAAATAATTTTACTGAAAAAAAGAATAATGCTCAAAAAACGTAAATTAGCACGTTTTAAAAGTGCTTTCTTATTTAGAAAAGATAACCTATAAACATGAATATAGTTTCCATCATAATTGCAATTACAGTTTTAATTTCTTTTCAGGCAAACAAAAATCCTGACTTAAAACAACGCTTCCTTTATATTCCCCACCAGACTAAGCACAATAATGAGTACTATCGCCTTATTTCTCATATCTTTATTCATGCTGATATAAGTCATTTGGCTTTCAATATGATATCTCTTTATTTCTTAGGAAGCACCTTAGAGCATCGCTTAATAGAATTTTATGGAGTACAATTGGGGGCATGTTATTTCTTGTTACTTTATTTTGCAGGAGCAATTTTCGCTTCTTTACCTTCGTTTTTCAAGCACCAAGATAATTCATCTTATCGAAGTTTGGGTGCTTCTGGAGCTGTTTCTGCTGTAATTTTTGCAGCGATTCTTTGGGAGCCAACTATGCTTTTAGGAATAATGTTTTTCCCTTTTCCGATTCCTGCCTATATCTTTGGTCCTATTTATTTAGCAATTGAATATTTCGCTATGAAAAGAGGAGGGACTGGTATTGCTCATGATGCACATTTAGGGGGAGCAGTGTTTGGTGTTTTATTTGTATTACTTTTGGACATTAATAAAGGAAAAGAATTTTTAGATTTGATTTTTTAAGCTATGGCACTTTTATATATTAACAATAACGGTGAGGTACTTTCAAACGAAGGTCCAACTATCCATCCTGGAAATAGAGGCCACCTTTATGGAGATGGTGTTTTTGAAAGTATTCGAATAATGGCCGGGAAAATCCTAAACCTTGAAAACCATTTTTCCAGATTAATTGATGGGGCAAAGGTAATTAAAATGCAAATCCCTAATTACTACACGACAGCTTATTTTGATGAAAAAATAAATGAATTACTCAGTAAATCTGGGATTAAAGAAGGTGGGAGATGTCGCTTGTCTTTGGATCGCATGACAGGAGGTGCTTACCTTCCTGAATCAAATGAATGTACTTTTTATATTGAAGTTTATCCCTATGAAGTAAGTCATTTTGAACTAAATCCAAAAGGTTTTGAAGTTGATATTTATCAAGACATAAAAATTCAGAAAAACTTTCTTTCCAATTATAAAACTAAATCAGTTTTGCACTATGTAATGGCTGCTATAAATGCAAAAGAAAAGGGCTTGGATGATTTATTTTTAAGTGATTATAAAGGAAATATTCTAGAAACTTCTTCTTGCAATATTTTTATTGTTAGTAATGGAGTATTGTACACTCCAGGTTTGGACCAAGGCTGTCTAGCTGGAACAATGAGGATGCAAATTATCAATTTAGCTATTGAAAATGGAATTAAGGTTTATGAATGTCCAATTTTACCTCAACATCTTTTGTCTGCAGATGAAATTCTAATGACTAATGCAATTCGTGGTATTAATTGGATTGGCGAATATCGAAACAAACAGTATTCCAATAATATGTCACGAAAATTAGTAGTGCTCCTCAATAAATACTGGGAAAATCAATTAGATCTCTGAAAAAATAATATTCCCTAGAATTAGAATAAAATTTTCTCCCTAAGAACAATATTTATTTTTCAACAATTGACAATATTTTAAAGAGAATTCTATACCTTTAAAGTTCATTTTTCTTTGATCCTATGTTCCTTATCTTTGACACTGAAACCACGGGCTTGCCGCGTAATTATAATGCTCCGATAACGGATATTAGTAATTGGCCGCGAGTAGTTCAACTTGCTTGGCAACTTCATGATGAGTATGGGCAGTTAATCGAACATAAGGATTTTTTAATCCGTCCAAAAGGCTTTAATATTCCCATTGAGGCTGAAGGAATTCATGGAATTTCTACTGAGCTTGCGAGTATTGGTGGCGATGAATTAGAAGACGTACTTGCCTTATTTAAAAAGGCCTTGCAGAAAACAAAATTTATTGTTGGTCATAATCTAAAATTTGATATCAATGTTGTAGGTTGCGAATTTTCTAGAATAGGAGAAGAAACACCTTTAATACATCCAATTTTAGATACATGTACAGAAAAAACTGCAGAACTTTGTAGACTGCCTGGTGGACCTTATGGTAAATTTAAACTACCTACTTTATTCCAATTACACGATTTCTTATTTAATGAACCATTTTCAGAGGCACATAACGCAACAGCTGATGTAGAAGCAACCACACGTTGTTTTTTGGAGTTGATTCGAAAAGGAGATTATTCCTTAGAACAACTTTTACAGGGTTCGGGATTCATTGAGGAATACCGCAAAATAAATCCTTCTCCCATTCAAAGTATTAGCTTAAAACATTTGAATTTAAAGCTTGAGAGCAAAAAACTACGAGAAGCTAAAAAGGTAGCATTAGGTGATAAAAAGGCATCAAAAAATGAAATTCCCAACGAATTAAAAGATTCACCATTTGCTCATTTGCACAATCATTCGAAGTTTACAATCCTACAATCTACTTCAGAGGTTCAAAAATTAGTTGAAAAAGCAGCGGCATTAAATATGCCAGCAGTTGCACTAACAGATACAGGAAATATGATGGCTGCATTTCATTTTGAAAAAGCAGCGAATAAATACAATTTATCGATTAAAGAGGAACGAGAACAGGCAAATAAAGATGGACTTCCTTTTGATAAAAATGAAATTTTACCGATTATTGGCTGCGAATTTAATGTATGTGCTGATCTAAATGATAAAAGTCAAAAAGACAACGGTTATCAAGTTGTTTTCTTAGCCAAAAACAAAGCGGGTTACCAAAACTTGATAAAGTTGGCCTCCATTGCTTACACCAAAGGGATGTATTATGTGCCTAGAATTGACAAAAAATTAATTGAAGAGTATAAAAGCGACATTATTGTTCTTTCAGGAAATTTATACGGAGAAATTCCAAATTTAATTCTAAATGTTGGCGAAAATCAAGCGGAAGAGGCATTAATCTGGTGGAAAAATACATTTAAAGAAGATTTTTATATTGAATTAAGTCGACACAACTTAGAAATTGAGAACCGTGTAAATACTACTTTGGTTGAATTAGCTCATAAACACGAAGTTAAAATAGTAGCAACTAACAATACCTTTTACTTGAGTCAGCATGATGCCCAAGCGCACGATGTTTTATTGTGTGTCAAGGACAATGAACTTGTTGAAACACCAAAAGGGCGTGGCCGTGGATTTCGATATGGACTTGAGAACGACCAATATTATTTTAAATCAAGTGATGAAATGAAGGCGCTTTTTAGCGATCTTCCAGAGGCAATTATTACAATATCAGAGATCCTATCAAAATGTGAGCATTATCCACTTGCAAGAGAAGTACTGCTACCTGCTTTTGATATTCCAGCGGAATTTATTTCAAAAGAAGATGCAAATGATGCTGGAAAACGAGGAGAAAACAACTATTTAAAACATCTAACTTTAAAAGGTGCAGAAAAAAGATACGGTGAAATTTCTGAGGAACTTCTTGAAAGAATTGAATTTGAATTGGCTACAATTGAAAAAACCAATTATCCTGGTTATTTTTTGATTGTTCAAGATTTTTGTCAGGCAGCTAGAGAAATGGGGGTTTCTGTTGGACCTGGAAGAGGTTCTGCTGCTGGATCTGTTGTGGCTTATTGTACAGGAATTACAAATATTGACCCAATTAAGTACGATTTACTCTTCGAGCGTTTCTTGAATCCGGATCGTGTTTCTATGCCAGATATTGATATAGATTTTGATGACGAAGGTCGCGGCCGTGTTATAGATTATGTTATTCAGAAATATGGCGCAAATCAAGTAGCACAAATTATAACTTTTGGAACAATGGCTGCTAAATCTGCTATTCGCGATGCTGCACGAGTTATGAATTTACCGCTCCCAGAAGCTGATCGCTTGTCAAAATTAGTACCTGACCTCTCCTTAAAAAACATTCTTTCTTGGGAGGAAGTTGCTGTAATTGATCATTTAAAAAATCAAGAAGCAATCATAAATGCAAAAGAATTGCGGCGTGTAGCCCAAGGTTCAAATTTAGCAGCCCAAGTACTTCAAAAAGCAATGGAAATTGAGGGGTCACTTAGAAATACTGGAATTCATGCCTGTGGAATTATTATTACTCCAGATGATTTAACAAATTTTGTTCCTGTTGCCTTAGCAAAGGATTCCGATATGGTGTGTACGCAATATGATAATTCAGTTGCTGAAGATGCTGGTTTGTTAAAAATGGATTTTTTAGGACTAAAAACATTGACTTTGATCAAAGATGCTGTGAAATTGGTCAAGGCTACTCAAGGTATTGATTTGGATCCCGATTTATTTCCAATTGAAGATGAAAAAACATACTCTTTGTTTCAAAAAGGAGAAACTATTGGCATATTTCAGTACGAATCTACGGGTATGCAAAAACATCTGAAAGAATTAAAACCGACTGTTTTTGCCGATTTAATTGCAATGAATGCTCTTTATCGACCTGGTCCAATGGAGTACATTCCATCTTATTGTAAACGGAAACATGGTGAGGAAACAATTAGTTATGATTTGGAAGAATGTGAGGAGTATTTAAAAGAAACTTACGGAATTACTGTCTATCAAGAACAAGTGATGCTTTTATCTCAAAAAATTGCGGATTTTTCAAAGGGCGAAGCAGATACTTTGAGGAAAGCTATGGGAAAGAAAGACAGAAAAGTCTTAAATAAAATGAAACCACTATTCATAGAGCGAGCTGGTGCAAAAGGTCTTAAAATTGAAGCTCTTGAAAAGATTTGGAAAGATTGGGAGGCCTTTGCTGCATATGCATTTAATAAATCTCACTCAACTTGCTATGCTTGGATTGCTTATCAAACTGCTTATTTAAAAGCAAATTATCCTGCAGAATACATGTCTTCGGTTTTAAGTAATAATATGAGTGACATAAAGCAAGTTACTTTTTTTATGGAGGAATGTAGAAGAATGGGCTTAGAGGTTTTAGGTCCGGATATTAATGAAAGTACATACACCTTTTCTGTAAATAAAACGGGGGCCATACGTTTTGGACTCGGGGCAATTAAAGGACTTGGTTCTTCAGCTATTGAAGCAATTATAGAAGTAAGAGAAACTGGATTATTTCAGTCAATTTTTGATATGACTAAAAGAATAAATTTGAGGGTTTGTACAAAAAAATCATTTGAAAGTTTAGCTTATGCTGGGGCTTTGGATTCATTTAAAAATGTTCACAGAGCTCAGTATTTCTATGTCGATGGAAATAATAGAAGTTTTCTAGATAATGCGATGAAATACGGCTTAAATTTTAAGGAAAATGAATCTTCTTCTCAAGAATCATTGTTTGGAGTGGGTTCTGAAGTTTCTATGCCTGAGCCGAACTTACCTCAATGTAATGAATGGCCAAATATTTTTCAATTAAACAAGGAAAAAGAAGTTATTGGGATTTTCATCTCAGGGCATCCACTTGATGATTTTAAGCCAGAAATTGATGCATTTTGCAATGGAACTTTAGCGATGCTTAGTGATTTACAATCATATAAAGGCCGTGATATAATGCTTCCTGCAATAGTTACTTTATCAGAACACCGTTTCACAAAAAATGGTGATGGATTTGGAGTATTGACAATTGAAGACTACCAAGATTCTTTTCGCTTGAATTTATTTAAAGAAAATTATTTGCGTTTTAAGCATTTTATGGTTGCTGGGACATTTATCCTTATAAAAGGAAGAGTGGAAGTTCCAAGGTACAGAACGCAATTGGAATTTACTCCTCATAGCATTGAACTTTTACAAGATCTGAGAGAGAAAAATACAAAACAATTGCAATTAAAAATTTCAACTCGCTTAGTAAATGAAGATTTAATAAAAAGACTAAATCAGTTGTTTACAGATCACCAAGGTTCCTGTCCTATTCAATTTACTGTGTTTGATACGATAGAAGGAATTGAAATAAATTTACCATCAAAATCTGTTCGGGTTAGTCCAAGTAATGAATTGTTTAAGGAATTAGCAAAATTAGATGTTAAGCAAAAACTTAATTAAGAAAATTCCTTTAATTAAAAGCAATGAAAACTATTTTTTTAAAAATTAACTAGTAATAATTGGATAATAAATAATTCAGATTCTTATAGTTTTTCTGAAATACTACTGTCAGAAGAAATTATGAATTACAATTAATCCAATTGCCATAAATAACTAAAATCTCTTATTCTTTTTTACATTTGCAAGAATGACGATGAGTAAAAAGTTAAAAGTAGCTGTAGTTGGTGGAGGAAGCTGGGCTACTGCACTCGTAAAACTTTTTTGCAATAACCTATCAACGGTTGGGTGGTGGATGAGAAATGAAGAGGCAATAGAACATATTCGTCATTTCAAGCACAATCCTAGATACTTACAATCTATTGAATTTGACACGACAAAGTTACATCTTAGCGCTAATCTAATTGAAACAATTGAAAATGCTGAGATTATAATAATTGCTACTCCTTCCGCTTTTTTAACAGATCTTTTTAAGGACTTACCGGAAGGGCTTTTAAGTAATAAAATCGTTTTCTCAGCAGTTAAAGGAATTGTACCTGAATTCAATGCAATACCTGCACGATTTATTCATAAATCTTTTGCTACTCCTTATAATAATATAGGAATTATTTGTGGGCCGTGCCATGCTGAAGAAGTTGCATTAGAAAGATTATCCTACCTTACAATTGCTTGTGAAAATAATCTTATTGCCAAAGAAATGTCAGAATTATTAAACTGTAGATATATAAAAACAACGCTATCTGACGATTTATTTGGCACTGAATTTTCTGCAATACTAAAAAATGTCTATGCTCTGTGCTCAGGTATATCCGCTGGTTTAGGATACGGCGATAATTTTCAAGCAGTTTTAATTGCAAATTCAATTCAAGAAATAGAACGTTTTATTGATGTTGTAAGCCCTGTGCACCGCGATACAAAAACAAGCGCTTATTTAGGGGACTTATTGGTTACCTCCTACTCCAATTTTTCTAGAAATAGAACATTTGGACATATGATCGGTAAAGGTTATTCTGTAAAAAACGCACAATTGGAAATGAATATGATTGCTGAAGGTTATTACGCTACAAAATGCTTAATTGAAATCAACAAAAAATTTCAAGTAGAAATGCCAATTTTAGAAGCAGTTTATGAAATACTCTATAAAAATGCAAATCCTGCTCTTGAAATTAAAAAGCTTTCAAATAAATTATCTTAATTCAAATTCTGATTCCCTATTTTTGTCATCGTAAACTAGTAAAATGAAAGTATTCAAATTTGGTGGGGCTTCCGTGAAAGATGCGTCAGCAATCAGAAATGTCTCAAAAATAATTTCATTATTCCCTGATGAAGAAATTCTAGTTGTTTTATCTGCCATCGGAAAAACTACAAATAAACTGGAGGAAATTCATCAAGCATACCAATCAATGGATAAGTTGACATTCCTAAAAAGTATTGCTGAACTAGAAAAATTTCATATTGATCTTTTAAATGAACTTTTTAAAACTAATTCAAATTCAATTTATAATAAAATTGAAGTAGTATTTGATCATCTAAAAGCTAAATTCAATTTACCATATTCTCAAAATTTTTCATTGGAATACGATCAAATTGTTTCTTTAGGAGAAGTCCTTTCTTCGTATATTCTGAGTGCTTATTTAAGCGAAAATAATTTTTCTGCAATGTGGATTGATGCACGAGAATTAATTCAAACAGACAATAATTTCCAAGAAGCTAATGTGGATTGGGAAAAAACTGAAATAGCTATTTCAAAGAAGATTTTACCAAAAATAAAAGAGAATAAATTATTAATTACTCAAGGTTTTATTGGTGCTACAGCAGATGGAGAATCAACTACACTTGGAAGAGAGGGCTCCGATTATTCTGCTGCAATCTTTGCCTATTGCTGTAATGCTGAAAGTGTAACCATTTGGAAAGATGTTCCTGGAATGTTAAATGCTGATCCAAAATATTTTGAAAACACTAAAAAATTAGATAAAATATCGTACAAAGAAGCGCTAGAACTTTCTTATTACGGTGCAAGTGTTATTCACCCAAAAACTATAAAGCCACTCCAAAATAAAGGCATTCCACTTTATGTGAAATCTTTCCTTGAACCTTTAAATGAAGGGACAACAATTCATGCAAGTGAAGAAAATGATGAGCTTATTGCATCTTTTATCGTGAAACATAATCAAGTACTATTTTCTTTTACTCCAAATGATTTCTCTTTCATTGTTGAAGAAAACCTAAGCACACTATTCAAAGGTCTCTCAGCTTGCTCTGCAAAAATTAACCTAATGCAAAATTCCGCCTTAAGTTTTTCTATTTTGCTAGACGAACTAAAAATTAACAAAGAAAAAATTCTCGAATACTTTAAAAAAGAATACACTATAAAATACAACGAAGGATTAGAGCTTATTACAATACGCCATTACGATGAGGAAATAATTTCGAAAATGACGAAAGGAAAAGTAATTTTAGTAGAACAAAAAACACGAGAAACTGCACGATTTGTTGTTAAAAATAAGTTGTAAATACCACTTTAAAGGTATGTTTTGAGGTACATTAAATCTTAAATTTGTATATGCTTGATCTCTCAACTATGAAAGTAGGAAGTAAGTCTGAAATTATCGCAATTGAAAATTCCTCTATTAAATCAAAACTGATAGAAATGGGGTTTTTAGTTGGGAGTTCATTAGAAGTTGTTTTCAAAGCACCATTGGGCGATCCAATTGCAATTGAAATAAATAGCACAGTAATCTCCTTGAGAAAGGATGAAGCTACTCTTATTAAAATACGTAAAAAAAATTGATACTCATGTATCCATAAGTTTGCAATCAAATGAAAATTGCCCTATTTGGAAATCCTAATACCGGAAAAAGCTCTGTTTTTAATTTATTAACGGGGTTAAGGCAACAAATAGGAAACTTTGCGGGTGTTACCGTAGAAAAAAGAGAGGGCTTTCTTACTCTTGGAGATACAACCTATTCAATTATCGATTTTCCGGGGACCTATAGTTTGTACCCTCGTGCAAAAGATGAGAAAATTGTTTACGATCTACTCACAAACAAAAATCAAGAATTATATCCTGACGCAGCGCTATTTATTGTTGATGCTGCTAATTTAGAACGCAATCTTTTATTTTTTACACAATTATACGATTTAAATATCCCACTCATTTTAGTCTTAAATATGTGGGACCTTACTGCTAAAAGAGGCATTGAAATTAATATTAAAAAGTTAGAAGAGGCATTCCCAGGAGTTCAAATTGTTACTTCTAATGCACGACTTAGAATGGGAAAAGAAAGAATTATTCAAGCTATTCAAACTTTAAATCTCACTGCTAGGAAATCATTTTTTTTAGAAGATTATAAAGTTGCAGAAATTAATGACCAAGAAAAACAAATAGCCGAAACAAATTTGCGCTATGAAAAAATTAAAAAATTAATCGAAGTAGTTGAGAAAGTAAAAGAAACAAAAACAGATGCCTTTTCACGAAAAATTGATAGAATTATTGTGCATCCAATTTGGGGCTATGCAATTTTTATATGCGTATTACTAACGATTTTTCAATTTATATTTTCTTTTGCAAGTATTCCAATGGAATTAATTGATGGTATTTTTACTGATTTTGCCGCTTATACCTCACAAATTCTTCCAGCAGGTGTTTTTAATAATTTAATCTGCCATGGAATAATTCCTGGAATTGGGGGTATTGTTGTATTTATTCCACAAATTGCACTTCTCTTTTTTTTCATTGCTATTCTCGAAGAAACAGGCTATTTAGCAAGAGTTGTGTTTATAATGGATCGACTAATGAGACCTTTCGGATTAAATGGCAAAAGTGTTGTGCCACTAATGTCAAGTGTTGCATGCGCGATTCCCGCTGTTATGGCAACAAGAACTATTTCAAATTGGAAAGAACGAATGATTACGATATTTGTAGCGCCTTTTATGAGCTGCAGTGCAAGAATTCCAGTGTATACTCTCTTAATTTCTTTAGTAATTCCTAAAATCTATTATTTTGGTTTTATCAACTTGCAAGGAATTGTACTTTTTTCACTTTATAGCTTGGGTTTAATTGCAGTCTTAGCAGTTTCGTTTATCATGAAATTTATTGTCAAAAGTGAAGAAAAAGGCTTTCTTTTGCTTGAGCTACCAAGTTATAAAAATCCGAGATGGCCAAATATCGGAATTAGTATACTTGAAAAAATCAAACTATTTATTTTCGATGCTGGAAAAGTTATACTGGCTATCTCCATTATTCTTTGGGCTTTGGCATCCTACGGACCAAATAATTCAATGGATGAAGCACTTGAAAAAACTAAAAAACTAAAACGGTTCTCATTGTTGAGTAAAGTAGATAAAGATCGTGAACTTGCCTCTGCAAAATTGGAAGCTTCATACATCGGAAGAATGGGAAAATTTATAGAACCTGCAATAGAGCCGCTTGGCTACGATTGGAAAATTGGAATTTCCTTAATTACTTCTTTTGCGGCAAGAGAAGTTTTTGTGGGGTCCTTAGCAACAATTTATGCAGTTCAAGACGATGGAGCAACTAAAACAAGGCTAATTCAGCGACTAAAAAGAGATAAAAATGCAAAAGGAGAAAAAACCTATACCCTTGCTTCTGGGGTATCTCTAATGATATTCTATGTTTTTGCAATGCAATGTATGTCAACACTAGCAGTAGTTAAACGAGAAACAAACAGTTGGAAATGGCCTTTAATTCAGCTATTCGTTATGGGAGTAATGGCGTATTTCGCTGCTTTTATAGCCTTCCAACTTTTAAGATAATTATAAAAAATTTAGCTCTTTTATGATTTTATTTCTTTTAAAAAATTAAATCCTAAATAAAAAAGGTAAATTTATTCTCAAATGACACAAACTATTATTGTATTTCTGAGTATCGGTTTAGCAATTTTATTTCTTTTGCGGCATTTTTGGAAAATGTTTTTTCAAAAAAAAGATTCATGCGCTGGATGTGGAATTTCTAAAGCAATGAAAACAAAGATTTAACTTTAAAAATAAAAAATGAGTCAATGTCAGTTATATAAGTACAATGCTACATTTTTCGCTATTAAAAAAGAGAACTCTGAATTTTTTGGTTCAAGCTTTTCAGAAAATGAATTAGACAATGATCATGTTGCATGGCTTAATTTTCATGGCTTAGATGATACTAAAAGTATCGAAGAATTGTGCCATAGATTGGATATTGATAAGCTCACCAATGAAAATATACACACTTCAACAAGAAGACCAAAAATTGAAGAATATCCAAAATATGTGTTCTTTCAAATTAAATCTGCGCTTCCGACAGAAAAAAATGATAATCTGTTAAACCAAGAACAAATTTCTTTCATTTTAGGGAGTAATTATTTGATTTCTTTTCAAGAAAAAGCTGCTGATCACTTTTCTGATATTCGAGATCGAATTGTAAAAGCAAGGGGGAAAATTCGATCGAAAGGTCCAGACTTTTTATTATTTAGAATGCTAGAAGCTATTATAGATAATTATTTTGAAGTGCTAGAAAATATAACTGAAAGAATAGAAAATCTTGATGAGCGTATTCATAACACAAATAATAAGACGATTTTTAAGGAAATTGAATTAGAAAAAAGAAAACTAATTGAACTTAGAAAAATTGTTCAACCAACACGTGACATTACCTTACAAATTCTAAATAGTGAAAGTAATTTTCTCGACAAATCAAACCTTCGTTATTTCTCAAATTTAAAATCATGCTGCTTGAGTATTTTGGAAGAAATTGATGCGAACAAACAAATTCTTGAAGGATTAACAAATTTATATTATGCTAGTCAAGGGCAGCGCATGAATCAAATCATGAAAGTATTGACAATCGTAAGTGCAATATTTATTCCTCTTACATTTATTGTTGGTGTATATGGAATGAATTTTGAAAATATACCAGAACTAAAACACCAAAATGGTTATTTTATAATAATGGCTTGTATGCTTATTCTAGGTATAAGTTTATTGGTATATTTCATAAATCGAGGTTGGTTAAACCGAGAAGATGAATAAAAAAATCTTGTTAATGTTATGTTAAAATAATTCAGGATTAAGACAAAAAACAATAGATTTACATAAAAATAAAAACTATGAACAAATTAATTTTATCATTCGCATTGATGTTTGGAACTTCTGTTCTAGTAAATGCACAAATTGAAAAAGGTCCAAAAATTGAATTCAGTAAAGAAGTTCATGATTATGGAAATATCAAATATGGTGGAGAACCAAATTGCACATTTGAGTTTAAGAACACTGGAAATGAACCTTTGATTATTTCAAATGCAAAAGGATCTTGCGGTTGTACTGTTCCAGATTGGCCAAAAGAACCAATAGCACCAGGAGCAACTGGATCAATCAAAGTAAAATATGATACTAACAGACCTGGACCTATAAATAAGAGTGTTACAATCTCTACAAATGTAGTTACTGGTAAAGATGATAAAGGTAATCCTACCTACTATGACGCAGTTATAAGAATAAAAGGTGAAGTTGGTCCTGCTCCAGAAAGTGGAACTCCTGTCAATAATACTGGTGCACCAACTAATAACTAAATAAAAAATTATTGATTTTTTAAAAGGCCACTAAAACTAGTGGTCTTTTTTTTTATTAAAATTTATATGAGCACAATTTCAGAAAAATCTGATACCGATTGTTTCCAAGATTGTGCATTTCCTTCCCTTTTTATTTGAATGGTTTGCAGCCCAGCTTTCTCAGCTGCCTCGAGTTCTTCAACAACATCAGAAAGAAATAAAATACGATTAGGTGGAAGAGAAATTTCGTTTGCGATTAATGAATATGTATCAGTTTCTCTTTTATGACCTGTATTTGTATCAAAATAATGGGAGAAAAAGGTTGAAAGATCACCCTTTGTACTATGACTAAAAAGTAATTTTTGTGCTACAACAGAACCTGAAGAAAAAACGCCCATTTTCTTTCCTAATAATTCCCAATTTTTAAGCATGATTGGAACATCATCATAAATATGACCGAATAATTCGCCTGATTGATAACCCTTTTGCCATAAAATACCTTGTAATGTTTTAAGCTGAGTAATTTTTCGATCTTCTCTACACCATTTTTTTAGTTGTTCTATAACCTCCTCACTTGTCGTGATGTCTTTATTTTCCTCTTTTTTAACAATTCTCATTACTTTCCCAAAAATATATTTTACCTCACTCATGTCAGATAATAAATAGATTTCATTTATATGGGATAAAAAATATGGAAAAAGTATATCCTGAACAAACGAAATAGATGTTGTTGTTCCTTCAATATCAGTTAAAATATAATCGCAATCAATCTTCACAATTCGGCATTTTAAAATTTAAAAAATCTAACTCAATAGATGAATTGGTATAATTTGGAACCCAAGCACTATGGTCCATAAAAATACGTATTGCTTTAACAAAAGGATTTTTTTCTCCAGCATCAAACCAATGCTTTGTACCTGCAGGGACACTAATTAAGTCACCAGCCTCACAAAGTAAGTTAAAGACTGGCTCATTATCAAAATTAAACCAAAACAAACCTTTTCCGTCTACAAAAAAACGGATTTCATCTTCAGAATGAGTGTGTTCCGCAAGAAACTTAGCACGTAATTCAGCATAATTTTCAGTTCCTTCATTAATTGAAATAACATCTGCAGTTTTATAAACTGAATTATTCATAAATGGTACTAAATCTTTTGCATATGCCTCTAAAATTTCTTCCTGAGACGCTGAATCGTCAAAATTAATATCACAAACCCATTGATCAAAAACAACACCTCTACTTTTTAAAAAAGAATGAATATCCGCGACAACGTTTATCTCAATATTTTTTGAAGGAATTGAAAGTACTGCCATTATTTATTAATTAAATTCCATTCATATTTACATAAATAATCCAATGTTTCAAGGTGTCTTTTTGCCTCCAAAATATTCCTTCCCCATGCATAAGTTCCGTGATTACGAATAGCAAAACATGAATAAATCAGTTCTGATTTCCTCAAATAGAGCTCCTTTTGAAAGAAAAGCATTTCTTGATTATTTTCAATTACCGGAATTCTTACACTATTTAAATGAGAAATCTCGCCTTGAAATCCTTTTTGAATTTCATGTCCATTAAATATAAATTCATTTTTTACCCGAGAAGAAAGTAAATTTGGATACAAACCATGACTATGAAGAATCACTTTTGTTTCTGGAAAAAGTTTGTATATAGTACAATGAATTAAAGTTTCGGCTGAAGGAGAACCCTTAAAATCTTCTGATAAAATAGTATTATCTAAATCAATAGAGATAAAATCTTTTTTAGTTATTCTACTTTTATCAATTCCTGATATTGTCACCCATATTTTAGAAGTTTCATCAACAAATGAATAATTAGTGGAGGTAGCTGGAGACCAACCCCAAGAATGATAAGTAGATATAGTTTGAATAAGCTCTTCTATAATTGAATCCTTGTCCATTTTAATAAATTGATAAAAGGCAGCATAAATGCCAATTTATTATTTAAATCTTTGAGAGCTCCTCTTTAACAAGCAAAGCAATAATCCTTCCGTCAGCTTTTCCAGCTAATTTGGATGATAAAACACCCATTACTTTCCCCATATCTTGAGCACTATTAGCTCCTGTTTGAGTAATAGCAGCTAAAACTTCAATCCTCACCTCCTCTTCTGTAAGCATTTTAGGTAAAAACTCTTCAATAACTTTAGCCTGAAAAAGTTCTTCTTGAGCTAAATCATCACGATTTTGAGAAACATATAATTCATATGTTTCAATTCGTTGTTTGTGTAATTTCATGCAGATTTTAAGAGCTGTTTCTTCAGAAACTTCTCCATTTCCAGATGTGCTTTCTAACAAGAGTTTTGATTTGATATCTCTTAATGGTTCCAAACGATTTTTATCTCTTGCAAGCATTGCTTTTTTAATCGCCTCATTAATCATACTAGTAAAACTCATTAGTCTACGTTATCATGTAAAAAATTATTGCTTCGTAATCCTGAGCGACCATCTTCATCTTGAGATAAACCAAAACGTGATAAAGATTCCTCAGAACTTGGAGTACTTTCATCAATAGATATATCTCTTCTCATGAAGGCTGGTTCATTTTCAAATTCTGCAAGAACTTCAGCATTTTTTAATTTCGAAGTCAGTTCTTGGATTTTAGAAACACGATCCTGAGCTATTTTTTGGCGCTCTTCCGGAGAAGCAGACATATTTGTATTATCTAATTCAATTTTTTCTGTTAAATCCTCTTCAAGCATATATTTCACAATGATTTCTTTTTCGTCATCAAGATCATTTGAAGAAGTTTCCTGATTATTCGTATTGATATCCCAAGAAAAATCTTCTTGAATAGTCAAATCAGCTTCAATTTCAGATTTATTCTCCGTTTGTGTCATGCTAGTTTCCTCAACAAAATTAGTGTCATCAGAAACATCAAATATCTGAGTTGGCTTTACCTCCAAAACAGAATCAAATAAATCATATGATTTCTTCTCCTCTAAACTAGATTTTGAGGATTCATCTAGAATAGTAGAGTTATCAATAATTTGTGAGGACTTCAAAAAAGGCTCTGAAGTAATTTCATTTTCTCCATGGTCTTCTTCACGATTAGACTCAAGCGGCTTAATTAAAGGGCTAGTAATTTCTTTTTTCATTTCATCATGAAGATCAACTAAATTTCTTTCTGGCATTTTTTCAAAACCAGTTATTGGCTCTTCTTCAAGACCTGCAGCAATCAATGTAATACTTAATTTATCTCCTAATGTCTCATCAAAACCATGTCCCCAAATAACGTCTGCAGTGGCACCTGCAGCTTCTTGAATATAATCAGTAATTTCAGTAATCTCATCCATCATTACTTCCTTAGATCCATATGTGATATTCAATAATACATAACGTGCACCCGCAATATCATTGTCCATAAGTAGCGGAGAGGTAAGAGCTGATTTTACAGCTTCAATAGCACGATCTTCTCCTTCTGCAGCAGCGCTTCCCATTATTGCATGTCCACTATTTTTAAGAACTGTATTTACATCATTAAAATCAACATTAATAACTCCAGTTACAGAAATAACTTCAGCAATTCCTCTAGCTGCTACGGTTAAAATATCATCAGCATAAGAAAAAGCTTCAGTAAGAGACATATTTTTACCTAACTCTCTCAATCGCTCATTATTAATAACCAAAAGTGTATCAACATTCTCTCTCATTTTATTTAAACCTTCTTCGGCCTGTTGTCTACGTTTTCTTCCTTCAAAATTAAATGGAATGGTTACTATACCAACTGTTAAGATTCCTAAATCTTTTGCCACTTGAGCAATTACTGGGGCAGCGCCTGTTCCTGTTCCTCCGCCCATTCCTGCAGTAACGAAGACCATCTTTGTATTTTTTGAAAGTAATTCGCGGATTTCTTCTATGTTTTCATTTGCAGCAGCCATTCCAACTTCCGGATGCATTCCTGCACCTCGACCATCCGTTAATTGAGGTCCTAATTGTATTTTATATGGAACCGGAGAAATATCAAGTGCTTGCCTATCAGTATTACAAACAATAAAATCTACTCCAACAATTCCTTGTTTAAACATGTGATTTACTGCATTGCTTCCACCACCACCAACTCCAATAACCTTAATAATTGAACTGTAATCTTTAGGTAGATCAAAGTCCATCAAGAGCATATTTTCTGACATAATTTATATTTTTAAATTTATTAATGTTCATCTGTAAAAAATTCCTTAAAAGAGGGTAATAGTTTTTCAAAGAAAGTACCACGTTTTCCCTCTGAGTGAGTACTCACTGAATCTTTATTTTGATTCTCCTGTGTTGTTTGTTCTTTATTTTCAATTTTTTGAAATCCTTGCAATACTAGACCAATTCCTGTAGAGTACATTGGGCTAGATAAACTTTCAATATTATTTAAATTAGAAAGATGTTCCGTTGGGTATCCAATTCTAGTATCCATGCCTGTCATGTATTCAAACAACTGAGTTAGATGCTTTAATTGTGCACCTCCACCAGTAACAACTATTCCTCCAATTAATTTTTTACTATATCCTGAATTTTTAATTTCATAATTAACTAATTCTATAATTTCTTCCATTCTTGCTTGAATAATTCTTGACAAGTTTTTTAAAGTGATTTCTTTTGGATCTCTACCTCTTAGTCCTGGAATGCAGACAACTTCATTTTCTCTGTTTTCAGATGCACTTGCACTTCCAAAACGAATTTTTAATACTTCAGCTTGCCGCTGCATAATTTGACAGCCCTCTTTTATATCATTAGTAATCACATTTCCCCCAAAAGGAATAACTGCAGTATGTCTAATAATGCTATCCTGAAAAATTGCAATATCAGTTGTTCCTCCACCAATATCAACTAGAACAACTCCCGCTTCTTTTTCTTCATCACTTAATACAGCATCAGCTGATGCAATTGGTTCTAGAATAATATCTCGGACCTTCAACTCTGCGCGTTCGATACATCTTTTAATATTCATTACATTATTAAAGTGACCAGTTATGATATGAAAGTTTGCTTCTAAGCGAACACCTTCCATTCCGATTGGATCTTTTATTTCTGGCGAACCATCAATAATATATTCCTGCGGTATAACATCAATAATTTCCTCTCCAGGAGGCATTACCATTTTATGCATATCTTCAAGAAAAAAATTGATGTCTGCTTGAGAAATTTCACTTTTATTATCTCGTTTCGTATACATGCCACGGTGTTGCATGCTTTTAATATGCTGTCCAGCAATTCCAACATACACATTTTTTATTGATAATGAGCCTTCTTCGCAAGATTGTGCTTGCTTTACTGCAGAAAGGATAGATTGTACAGTTTTTTCAATATTAGCTACAACACCATGCATTACACCCAACGATTCACTTTTTCCAAGTGAAATAATTTCAATTTTGTTGTGTTCGTTTCGTCGACCTATAAAACAAGCTATTTTTGTTGTACCTATATCTAAGCCAACAACTATTTTACTTGTAATACTTTGACTATTTACTTCTTTTTCTACAAACGATTTGTCCTTCATATTTTACACTTATTTCTTCAAACTTATCCCAACCTTCATAGGGCATTGCTTCATTATAAAAAATCTTCAAGCGATCAAACTTTTCGTCCATTTGTTGTTTTGAAAAAACAGGACCGAAAACTATTTTTTGATCACCAACAACAGGTATTAAAATAAAATCCCCGTTTTTTTCTAAGTAAACTTGACTTATAAGTTTGCTTAACAATGTATCATTACAAACATAATTTGAAATGTGATAGATTTCATCAATTTTTTTAATACTTTTCAATGAATCGTTGTTGATAATTTCAGGTACAGATTTAAGTGAAAACTTATCCTTTATGAATCCTGAAAAAATGAGTACACGTGCTGTGTGTAAATTAGATCTCATCATCATAAAACCATCCTCATCTATATAGTAACTTTGACCATATAAATTAAAAATTCGTGCAATAGGCTTTCGCAGAGTAATTTTTATATACCAACGATTGCCTATGTTTTTAAAAACCTTCACATTTTTCACCTCATCCATGTTTGTAATTGCCCTTTCAATTTTTTGAATATTAATCGCATTATTTAATTGTCCATTATATACCAAACTCATGAATTTTAGACGTTCCCATAATTCTTTTTCTGTTAGAAATGTGTTTTCACCTTCAACGTGTATCGAAATTTCAGGATTTTTAATTTTTTTATTTTTTTCATTCTGATTTGAAAAAACAAAAACGGTAATTACACCAGCTCCAAGAAATATCCATAAAAGAATTTTCAACCATTTTTTCATTCTGCAGTAGTTAAATTTGAAGATAATATTTCCTTTAAGGGAGCAACTATTTTATCAATGTCACCAGCTCCAATCGTCAGTACAATTCCTTTATCAAATTGATTAAAATATTGTAAGGCTTCTGAAGGCGATAATAAATATTTCTTTGGTAATTCCACTTTAGAATACAGCCAAGCGCTTGAAATACCATAAATTGGTTCTTCTCTTGCTGGATAAATTGGCAATAAGATTAATTCATCCAATTTTGATAATTCTGCAGCAAATTCCATAGCAAAGTCTCTCGTTCTAGAAAATAAGTGAGGCTGAAAAATTCCTGTAATTTTTTTATTGGGATACAAATTTCGTACAGATTCAATTAAAACCTTCAATTCATTTGGATGATGTGCATAATCATCGATAAAAACCAAGTCCTCTGTCCGAATTTGATAATCAAATCGTCTTTTCACTCCTGTAAAACTTGAAAGTCCATTTCGAATTTCCAATTCACTCATTCCCAAACAATCTAAAAGTGCAATGCAAGCAAGTGCATTCTCTGCATTATGAGAGCCTGGTATTCCCAACTTAACATTTTGCCAAAAATTTGTTTTTAAACGTACATCCGAAAAAATAAAGCCATCTCGAAAAACTAAATTTTTCATGCTATAATCTGCAGTCTCAGAATGTAGAGCATAGGATACTTTTTTAGCTAATGTTGGAAGATTTAAGCCCTCCTTTTCAATCAAAAAGCCACTTGGCTCAATTTTCATAGCATATTGTCGGAAACCTTCATTAAATTGTTCTATACTCCCATAAATATCTAAATGATCAGGATCTACACCCGTTACAATACTTGAAAAAGGTGATAGCTTTAAAAAAGATCGATCAAACTCATCCGCTTCAACAACTGTCCAATCGCTTGTCTCAGAAAGCACCAAATTTGAATTAAAATTAGTAGCAATTCCGCCTAAAAATGCATTGCATTTCCATGAAGAGTGATCTAAAATATGAGCAAGCATAGAGCTAGTTGTTGTTTTTCCATGCGTTCCAGCGACACATAATCCTTTTGATTGTCGTGTTAAAATTCCTAGTACTTCCGCACGTTTATAAACAGTAAACTCATTACTAATAAAATAGAAAAGTTCCTTCATGTCCTCCGGAATTGCTGGAGTGAATACCACAAATGTTGTCGTCTTATTTTTAAATTCATTTGGGATTTGTTCCCCTAAATCCTCATAATGAATCAAACATCCTTCTGTCTCTAATTTATTTGTTAAATCGCTAGCGCTTTTATCATAACCAGCTACTTTAAATCCTAAATTATTAAAATACCTTGCAAGAGCTGACATTCCAATTCCGCCAATACCTATAAAGTAGACATTTTTAAAATCACTAAATAGATTTTTATTTTGTTCCATTTTCTATTAAACTATTTTCGAATGCATCTATAATATCAGCAGTAGCATTTAATTTTTGTATTTTTTTTATCTCAAGAGAAAGAAGCTCACATTTTTCTTTTTGCTTCAATAAATCCAATGCAATCTTGAATAATAAATCAGGTGCTTCAGAATCAGCAATTAGAATTGCAGCTTTTTTTGCAACTAATGCATTAGCATTTTTTGTTTGGTGGTCTTCGGCAACATTTGGAGAAGGCACAAGAATTAATGGTTTCCCTACGATACATAATTCAGAAACTGAAATGGCACCAGCACGCGAAATAATTAAATCGGCAGCAGAATAAGCCAAGTCCATTCGTTCAATAAATTGATACAAACAAATATTCTTTAATTCTTTATCCTTTAGATCAATAAGAAGTTGAGAATGGTATAATTTACCACACTGCCATATAATCTGAACTCCTGAATTCATTATTTCTTCAAGATTTTTTTGAACAGAAATATTAAGGGTTTTAGCACCTAAACTTCCTCCCATAACCAATATTGTAGGTTTTTCAGGGTCTAAGCCAAAAAAAGAACATGCTTCAGCTTTGGATTTTAAATTAGTTGAAAATTCTTTTCGAATTGGATTTCCAGTTAATACTACTTTAGAATTTGGAAAAAATCGTTCCATTCCCTCGTAAGCAGTACAAATACAAGCAGCTTTTTTAGCTAAAATTCTATTTGTTTTTCCTGGAAACGAATTTTGTTCTTGAATTACAGTTGTCATTCTCAACAAATTTGCCATCATCAATGTCGGACCACTTGCATAACCTCCAACACCAATAACAATTTGGGGCTTAAAATCGACAAGGGTTTTTCGAGCTTTTATTAAACTACCAAGAATTTTAAATGGAAGCCTGAAATTTTTAATAGAGAATTTTCGCTGAAGACCAGCTATTTTAAAACCCACAATATCGTAGCCCGCTTGAGGAACTTTTTCCATCTCCATTTTCCCTATGGCACCGACAAAAAGAATTGAAGCGCTTGGATTGCGTTTTTTAATTTCATCTGCAATTGCAATTGCCGGAAAGATATGTCCTCCTGTTCCTCCACCTGATATAATTGCACGTTCAATCAACATAAATACACTTCTTTAAGAAACAAAAACACCATCTTCCTTTTTTCCCTTTTGTATTTGATTGGAAAAAGATTGGATTACACCAATTGAAATACAGGCCATAATTAATGCAGAACCACCCATAGCAAGAAAAGGCATATTTTGACCTGTAACAGGAAAAACTCCCGTGCAAACTAACATGTTAATACTTGCCTGAGTTAGTAAATGAACCCCGATTCCCATAGAAGCGTAAGTTTGGAATAAATCATCTGTTTTCAGTGAAATACGAATAATTCGAAACAATAAAATAAGGTAAAGCAAGACAAGAAAAAAAGAAGAAAACAAGCCAAATTCTTCTACAAAACTTGCATAATAAAAATCCGCATAAGCTTCTGGTAAATACTCTTTTAATTTACCATCACCAACACCTTGTCCAAACAAAGAACCATTGTGAATAGCCAATTGGGCGTTATTCGCTTGCGCATTGGCAATATTTCCCATATCATTTTCAACACGTTGATTGAATCTGTTTACCCAAGTATCATAGCGAGGTAAAAGGTTAAGCTGAGGAACAGTTACATGAATACCAATTACAAGCGCAACTAATCCAATTCCACCAGCAGCTAATGTTGTAAGTTTTAAAAAAGGAACTCTTCCAATAAAAAGCATTGCCATTGAAAGTAAAAAGAGCATGGCGGCGGTAGAAAAATTATCTTTAATAATAAGTCCACAAATTAATAATATTGGAATCATTAAGGGAACAATTCCTTTTTCCCAATCATTTAATAAATCCTTTTTTCGCACTAGTAAACGAGAAATATAAAGTATCAAGGCAAGCTTTGCAAAGTCAGAAGATTGAAACGTTAATCCAATAAATGGAATACGAATCCAACGTCCGGCATCATTTACTTTTGCACCAAAAAAAATGGTAAAAAGCAGCAAAGCAAGTGCAATGTAATAGGCAAATTTTGAAAGTTGATAGATGTATTTTGAGTCGACTCTATGAATAAAAAACATAGAGGCAAATCCCATTAAAACATAGATAAAATGCTTGAAAAGATATTGAAAAGGTGTTCCTCCCTCAATTTTCACAAGTATAGGCACAAAACTATACACTGTTACCAAAGAGAAAGCCATCATTAAAATCGTAATAATCCATATTACGGGATCACCTTTAAGGTATTTTAAATACGATCTTAAATTGGGATTAATATCTTTTATTTCCATTTTAGTTATGAATCAATAAATTTTCAATTACAACTTTCTAACCGCTTGCTTAAATTGATTTCCTCTATCTTCATAGTTTTCAAATAAATCAAAACTTGCGCAAGCTGGAGAAAGTAAAACTGTTTCATTTTTTTTCGCTAGGCGATAAGCATAAGCAACTGCCTCTGTTGCAGATCCAACTTCGACAATCGTTTCAACAAGGTGACCAAATGCCTTGATGATTTTTTGATTGTCAATGCCAAGACAAATAATTGCTTTCACCTTTTCCTTTACCAAATTACTTAATTCGGAATAATCATTTCCTTTGTCCACACCGCCCATAACCCAAACAACGGGGTTTTCCATTGTTTCCAATGCATACCAAGTTGAATTTATATTTGTGGCTTTGGAGTCGTTTATAAATTCAATTCCATTTACTTTCGCCACAAATTCAAGGCGGTGCTCAACATTTTCGAAGTCCTCAAGACTTTCACGCACAACACTCTTGCGAATTTCAACAAGGCGTCCAGCAATCCCTGCTGCTAACGAGTTTTGGGTATTGTGCTTACCCTTCAAAGCTAATTCGTGAATTGACATAGTTAATTGGTCTTTTATATTGATTATTAGTTGATTATTTACAGCGTAAGCACCTAATTTTATTTCTTCTTTCAATGAAAAAGGTGCAAGATTCATTGAAAGCTTTCTTTTTGATAATTCTTCTCTAATTATTGGATCATCATAATTGTAGATAAACCAATCCTCATGATTTTGATTATTGAGGATTCTAAATTTTGAATCCACATATTTTTGCATTTGATTTTCGTAGCGATCCAGATGATCTGGTGTAATATTTGTAAGTATTCCGATATCAGCTTTGAAATCAAACATGTCATCTAATTGAAAAGAACTCAGTTCAAGCACGTACCAATCATGGTCACCTTCTGCCACTTGTTTTGCGAAACTTTTTCCGACATTTCCTGCTAAACCAACATCCCAGCCTGCTTTCTTCAAAATATGATGGGTAAGCATTGTTGTAGTTGTTTTTCCGTTACTTCCTGTAACACAAATAGACTTTCCTCTGGTGTAGTAGCCAGCGAATTCTATTTCAGAAATTATCTTGACTTGCTTATTTCGAAGAGCGCGCATTAAGTCGGTTGTTTCAGGAATTCCCGGAGACTTAACAATGAGCTCAGCTTGAAAGATACGATCTATAGAATGTGTATTTTCTTCCCATTCAATTTGATTATTGTCTAACTCTGTTTTATAATCAGCTTTGATTTTCCCTGCGTCAGAAACAAAAACATTCCATTCTTGTTTTTTAGCAAGAAGAGCTGCACCAACGCCACTTTCGCCAGCGCCCAAAATAACAATATGTTTGTTTTTACCCTCCACAGTCTAACGTAATTTCAATGTTACAATCGTTATAACAGCCAATAAAACAGCAATAATCCAAAAACGCGCAACTATTTTTGCCTCATGAATTCCTTTCTTTTGATAATGATGGTGCAAGGGTGCCATCAAGAAAATTCTCCTGCCTTCACCGAACTGTTTCTTTGTGAATTTGAAATAACCCACTTGCAGTATTACCGATAGATTTTCAATTAGAAAGATGCCACACAAAACTGGGATCAGTAATTCCTTTCGTATTGAAATCGCAAAAACAGCAATAATTCCTCCTAATGCTAGACTTCCTGTATCTCCCATAAAAACTTGGGCAGGATAGGAATTATACCATAAAAATCCAATACATGCACCCACAAAAGCGGATATAAAAACCACTAATTCTTCAGCATTTGGGATGTACATGACATTCAGATAATCCGCAAACTTATAATTAGAGCTAACGTAAGCCAATACTGCTAATGCAATTCCAATAATTGCCGAAGAACCTGTTGCTAAACCATCTAAACCATCCGTCATATTTGCACCATTGGAAACAGCAATAACAATAAAAATGACAATGGGAATAAAAAGTAGCCAGCCATAAGATTTATGAGAATCGCCAATCAACCAATTGTAATTAAACTCATTCCCTTTCATAAAGGGAATTGTGGTTGTCATATCATCCGTTTTTATCCATTTATAATTCTCACCATCATTTTGAATATGTTTATGAGTAACAAAAGATTCATCCATTTTTAAGCGATAATTCAAAGGAACTCTTTTATGAACAACCACCTCATCAGAAAAATAAAGGATACAACCTACTATTAAACCAACTCCTATTTGTCCTATAATTTTAAAACGACCTTTTAAACCCTCCTTATTTTTCTTAAAAACCTTAATGTAATCGTCTAAAAATCCAATCAACCCAAGCCAAATGATTGAAATAATCATTGTAATAACATATACATTTTGGAGCTTAGCAAGTAACAAGGTTGGTATTAAAATTGCTGCAAGAATTATGATTCCACCCATTGTTGGCGTTCCTGATTTTTCAAGTTGCCCTGATAATCCTAAATCACGGACTGTTTCCCCAATTTGCTGATTACGCAATTTATTGATTATGCGTTTACCGAAATGAATCGACACAAAAAGAGACATGAGCAAGGCCATTGCAGCACGAAAGGAGATGTAATTGAATAAACCTGCACCGGGAAAATTGAACTTATCGAGGTAATCAAAAATATAGTATAGCATTACTTATTTAATTCGTTAAACATATTTTCTGTAATTTTCAAATCATCAAAATCATGACGAACACCCATAATTTCTTGGTATTTTTCATGGCCTTTTCCTGCAATCAAAATAATATCACCTGTATTAGCTAATAAAATTGCAGTCTTAATAGCTTGCTTTCTATCTTGAATTGTTATTGATTTTTGCTTTTCAATATCATCTAAACCCGCTTCCATTTCTAATAAAATACTTTCTGGGTTCTCAGTTCTTGGATTATCAGATGTCAATAGAACAGTAGAGCTTTTATCACAGGCAATTTTTGCCATTAGCGGTCTTTTTGACTTATCACGATCTCCTCCGCAGCCAATTACTGTTATTACTTTAGCATCTCCTTTACGAATACCATTAATTGTTTTTAGCACATTATCCAATGCATCAGGCGTATGAGCATAATCAATAATCGCTGTAATACCTTTAGTACTTTGAACGTATTGAAATCTTCCCTCAACAGATTCAAGAAGGCTCATTGTTCGCAAAACTTCAAGTTCATCTTCCTCAAGCAAAAGTGATACGCCATAAACTGCTAATAAATTATATGCATTAAATTCACCAACAAGTCGAGAATAAACTTCCTTTCCATTGATTTTTATTACTAAGCCAGTAAACTCATTCTCGATTACTTTTCCTTTAAAATCTGCTGGTGTTTTTAAAGCAAAAGTGTGTTTTGAAGCAAGTGTGTTTTGGAGCATTATCATCCCATTTTTATCGTCAGTATTTACAAGCGCAAAAGAAGTAGCAGGTAATAAATCAAAAAAAGTTTTTTTCACACGGATATATTCTGAAAAAGTTTTGTGGTAATCCAAATGATCATGAGTAATATTTGTGAATACAGCACCAGAAAAATTTAATCCTGAAATTCTATTTTGATGAATTGCGTGTGAACTAACCTCCATAAAACAATGCGTACAATTCTCAGACACCATTTGAGCAAGCAAACGATTTAAACTTACCGGATCGGGAGTTGTATGTGTTGCAACAATATCAGCAGAACCAATTTTATTTACAACTGTTGAAATTAAACCGCATTTATAACCTAAATCTGAAAAAAGTTTATACAATAGAGATGTGCAAGTTGTTTTACCATTCGTTCCTGTTACACCAATAAGTTTTAATTTCTTAGAAGGATTCTCAAAAAAGTTACAAGACATTGATGCTAATAAAGCTGAGGTATCACTTGTTTTTATGATTGTTGAATCAGATAAATCTGGAATATTGTTTTGTACAACAAAAATTCTACAGCCTTTATCATGTGCTTGCTGAACAAATAAATGGCCATCAGAAGCACTTCCTTTAATTGCAAAGAAAACAGAGGAAGAATTAGCCTCACGAGAATCAAAAATTAAAGACTCAACAGGATGGTCCAAAGAACCTAAAACAGATTTTGTTTTAATATTCATTAATATGTCGGACAGCAACATCATTGCAATTCTATTTTTATTAATTGACCTTTAGTTGGAATTATTCCTGGATTTAGAGATTGTTTTGTAACGCGGCCACAACCAGCTAATTTCACAATTAAGCCCCTGCTTTCAAGAAGAAAAACAGCATCCTTAGCTGTTAGTCCAAGAACATTTGGGATTTTATTTTTAAGAATTATTTTTTTTGAGAGTTGAACTGAACCTTTGAGAGTATCGGCAGATAACCATTCACCATCGTAATTTAATTGATAACGAATGTTCAATTGATCTAATACAGCTAATACATCTCGTTTGTTTCCGTTCTTAACATGCGGTAGAGAATTCTTTTTCTTCGCTTTTTGATTAATAGCCTTGTGATAAGAAAGTGTTGATGCGTAAATTTTATTTGCAATTTCTGCGAAAACAGTTCCTGAAACTTTTGAGCCATAAATTTCCTTCTTAGGATTTGAAATTACGACGATACAAGAATAGATTGGTTTATCAGCTGGGAAATATCCTACAAATGAAGCTTGGTAAGCACTGTTTATTTGATCGTTGTATAATTTATTTTCGCCAATTAATTTTGCTGTTCCTGTTTTTCCAGCAATTTTAAAAAGGGAACTTTTTAAATCAGAGCCGGTACCATCTGTCATGACACCTTTTAGACAAGAATGAAGAATTTTAATTGTGTTTTTAGAACATATTTCTTCACGAAGTACAACGGGATTAAATTTCTTTACAACTTTTCCAGAACGCACAATTCTTTCCACAAAAAGTGGGCGTAGCAATTTCCCCTTATTTGCTACTGCATTATAGAATGCCAAAGTTTGAAGTGGCGTTTGTTGTAACTCGTAACCAATTGCCATCATAGGAATAGAAAGTGCAGACCAACCCGGAGTTCCGATTTTTGGGATAACTGGAAATGCCTCTCCTTTAATCGCAACGCCTAATGGCTCTGTTAAACCAAATTTCTTTAAGCGCGCTAAAAAATTTTCCGGATTATTATAATAACTTCGGTAAATGAGTTGAGCAATAACATTGGATGATTTTTCAAATGCTTTTTGAATTGTTATGGTGCCATATCCAATACCGTGATTTGAATCTTCTAAACGTTTTCCAGGAAAAGAATAAGAGCCAACCGCAGAAACTTTATCTGTAATTTTGAACTTTCCATCCTCCAGACCAGCCATTAAAGAAGCTAACTTAAAAGTTGAACCTGGCACCTCATGAAAACCAACAGCATAATTGTAAGACTCACTATATGATTTATTATCATTATTTGTAAGGTTAGCAATAGCACGAATAAAACCTGTTTTTACTTCCATCACAATTACAGTTCCATGGTCAGCATCCATATCTCTTAATTGTCTTTCTAATTCTGAATGGGCTACTTCTTGAATTTCTTTATCAATAGATGTTATAACATTAGCTCCTTCAACTGCTTCTCTTGTAATTTGCCCAGTTTTTTTCCAACCTGTAGAAAATTTCTGTTCAAGTTCTACACCATCTTCGCCTCTCAGGTATTCATAAAAAGCTCCTTCGATGCCAACTCGCTTTTCTACTCCCCTATCCATGGAATAATAACCAAGAGTTCTTCTTAATAAATTTCCATTGGGAAGTTCACGCTCAATAATTGCATGTGTATCAATTAAGCCACCTTTCATTCTCCCTTTATTAAAAATTGGCAATTTCTTTAATCTATTTCTCTCATCGTTTGTAACCTTTTTTCTAATTAGTAAAAAGCGTGAATTATTGGCCCGGGCTTTTTGAATTGCATTAATGTATTCACGTGCTGATTTATCAGGATAGATTTTATGAAGACCCTCTGCTAAATCAGATAATTCTTCATCAAAAACTTTTTGGTCAACAACAGTTGGATCCATGTGAATGTCGAAATAGGTAACAGAAGTAACTAATGGATTATCATTACGGTCTAAAATCTCACCCATTCTAGGGCTTCTATTTGCTGTTCGCACAGGTATTTTTAAATCTGAGGAATCAAAAAAAGTTGAACGCCCTTCTAATTGTAAAGAAATAGTATGGTAAAGCACTATCATCATAATAATAACAAAACCAAAATAGATGGCATAAGCTCTGTAATAAAGAAAGTTCTTATCCTTACTCATCTTTTTTCTTTTTCAAGCGAATTACTTTTGTCGCATTTTTAGTCTCTTTCAATTCTCTCTTTTGAAGTCTTTCTGCTAATTTATAGCGCCTTGTAGCAGTTTCTAATTTTGATTTTACCTCTATATATTCGGCAGCATTTTGATCGTATTCCTTCTGGGTATTATCAATATCAACCGAAATTTGTTTTCCATAATATCCTTTTGCTATAATTAGTAGAAGCAGAACAATCACAAAAAAGATATAATTCAAATTATTCAACACAAACTCCTTGGTTAAAAAATCTCCATTCAATATTTGAGAAAATGCACTAGCTTTCCCTGAACGTTTTTTAGTTTCGTTCTCACTTGAAGGTGCTTGCTTATTTCTATTTTTTTCCTCAGTCATTTTTCTCAGCTATTCTTAATTTTGCACTTCTTGCGCGACTATTTAATCTAATTTCATCCTCGCCGGGTACAAGCGGATGTTTTATAAGCTCTTTAAATGGTTTTAATATATTTCCAAAGAAATCTTTCTGAATTTCACCCTCGAAAGAGCCGCGTTTCATAAAATTTTTCACCAAACGATCCTCTAAAGAATGGTATGATATCACTACTAATCTTCCTCCTGGCTTCAATAATTCACTTGATTGTAAAAGAAGTTGTTTTAATGCATCTAATTCTTGATTGACTTCTATTCTAATTGCCTGAAAAACCTGTGCGTAAAATTTATGGTCTTTAAATTTTGGGGCAAATGGCTTTAAAACAGCCATTAATTCAAAAGTTGTTTTAATCGATTTTGAGGCACGTTGCCGGATAATTTCACCAGCTAAAGCACGAGAATTACTTAATTCGCCGTAATATCGAAAAATTGAAATAAGTTTATCTTCACTATCTAGGTTCACAACTTCAAATGCAGAACGCTCTGAATTTTGATTCATTCGCATGTCCAAAGGCGCATCTTCACGAATTGAAAATCCTCGTTCTGGTATATCAAATTGATGCGAAGAAACCCCCAAATCTGCCAATAAGCCATCTATAGCATCAAATTTATGAGCCTTCAAATGATTTGATAAATAAATAAAATTTGAAGGAACAAAATAAAAATTTGGGGCTTCCCAAGTATTTTCTTTTGCCGCAGCATCTTGATCGAAAACAATTAATTTACCCTGCTCATTAATTTGCTTGAAAATTTCTTTTGCATGACCGCCACCACCGAAAGTGACATCCACATAAACACCTTCTGGCTTAATGTCTAAACCCTGAATGCATTCCTGCAACAAAACTGGTATGTGGTACGGTATCTTTTTATCCATTATCCAAATCGCCCATTACATCATCCGCCAAATCAGCGAAGTCTGCCATGTTCCCTTCAATCAGATTGAAGTATTTGGATTTATCCCAGATTTCAATACGGTCATTGTATGCAATGAGCATTACCTCTTGCACTAACCCAACACGCTCCGTAAGCGTAGTTGGGATCAATACCCGGCCAGCATTATCCAATGCAATCTGCTTTGCTCCTTGATGAAACAAACGATAAAACATTCGATTTTTCGGCTTAAACAAGTTCATTTTTGAAAGTCGAGCACTTACCTTTTCCCATTCTGGAAGTGGATAAAGTGTCAAGCAATCCTCAAAACCTTTGTTTAACATAAAATCACGTTGAGACGCAGGGGGAAGCTGCTTCCGTAAACCGGAAGGAAATAGAAATCGACCTTTTTCGTCCAATTTCACCTCGAATTCTCCAACTAAACCTGCCATAGCGTTATAATGGGTAAAAATAATGGAATTTTACCACTTTTTACCACTTAACTTTTAATTGTTCATAACTTTTAACGTTTATATCGCTAAAAAGTTACGAAATAAAATTTTTTAAGTTTTTAAACCCTTATAATATATTGATTTTTTTAAAGTGGGAATATGTGGTAAACTTTTTAACAATTAATGTGAATATGTAAAGAAATTAAACTTTTGGCTTATTTTATGTCTACTTTTGCCCCATGTCAAAAAATTTAAAGAGCTGGGTTCTTCTTCTAATTCTTGCTTGTATTTGGGGGAGTTCTTTTATGCTGATGAAGAAAGGGATGTTTACTGAAGGTGGCGAAAAAATATTCAGCGCTCTCCAAGTGGGAAATTTAAGAATGTTAATTGCCTCCGCCATTCTACTTCCACTTTCACTTTACAATTTAAAAAAAATAAAAAATAAAAAACAGCTTCTTTATTTATGTATTGTTGGCTTTTGCGGGAATTTTTTTCCTGCATTTTTATTTACCTATGCAGAAACTGAAGTCTCATCAGGTTTTGCAGGGATGCTTAATAGCTTTACTCCTATTTTTACGCTCGTACTTGGCTTTTTGCTGTTTTCGAATAGCATGACAAAATTTCAAGTTATAGGAACGATAATTGGAACTATCGGTATTTATTTTTTAATTACTACAGGAAAAAATGTGTCATTTAAAGGCGACTGGAGTCATATTTTTGCTATTATTATAGCAACTTTTTTATACGGGCTTAGCTTAAACACAATCAAATATAAATTACAAGAATTCTCTGCTTCAGAAATAACTTCCTTGGGCTTTCTACTTGTTTTTTTACCCTCTCTTTTTGGTTTCTTTTTTCTAAATACAGCTACTGTTTTTTTAGAAAGCTCAGAAGCAATGAATGGCTTTTCTGCTATTGCAATTCTTGCAATTGTAGGTACGGCACTTGCAGTTTTTCTTTTTAATGGTATTATTCGGGTATCTTCAGCTCTTTTTGCAAGTGGAGTCACTTATTTTATTCCAATTGTAGCAGTAATAATTGGTTTTTATTATGGTGAAACGATCTCAAATTGGCAGATCTTAGCAATGTTCATTGTTCTAATCGGTGTAGTTTTGGCTAATTATGGAGCAAAACTATTTTCTAGAAGCAAGAAAACATAAAAAAGTTTGTTGTAAAAGAATAAAATTGTATCTTTGCAATCCTAATTTTAGGGACTAATAAATAAAAATAAGCTATTATGTACGCAATTGTAGAGATAGCAGGGCAGCAGTTTAAAGTGCAAAAAGACCAAAAGGTTTATGTACATCGATTAGCAGCAGAAGTTGGTTCAAAACTTACATTTGACCGCATTTTGTTGATTGATAACGATGGACAAATCAACGTTGGCGCCCCGGCTATAGAAGGTGCGAAAATCACCGCAGAAGTAAATGATCACGTGAAAGGTGACAAAGTAATCGTTTTCAAAAAGAAACGAAGAAAAGGATACAAAAAACGAAATGGTCACCGTCAACAATTTACATCTATTACAATTAAAACAATAAAAGCATAAATTAACCTTCCCTATTTTTAGGAAAAAAATAAAAAACAATGGCACATAAAAAAGGAGCTGGTAGTTCAAAAAACGGAAGAGAATCTCATAGCAAACGTCTTGGCGTAAAAATCTTTGGCGGGCAAGCTGCAATTGCAGGAAATATTATTGTTCGTCAGCGAGGAACACATCATCACCCTGGATCTAACGTAGGAATAGGTAAAGATCACACGCTATTTGCTCTTACTGATGGACTTGTAGAATTTCGCAAGAAGAAAGACAATCGATCTTTTGTTTCAATTGTTCCATTAGAGACAGCACAAGCATAAGATAAAATTCTATAAAATTTGAAAGGTCGCAATCATTGGTTAGCGGCCTTTTTTAATGCCAAAAACTTCTTCTGAAACAAATAAATTTGAACTATTAAAGTTCATAATGCTTAACTTTACTTCAAAATTAAAGACCCATAATGCTAGAACTATCTCGTTTGAAATGTTACTTGCTTTCACTATTAAGTGGAGTCTTAATGATTCTTTGCTTCCCTTTTACTGGAAGTTTAACAATATTGGTTTTCATTTCATGGGTACCTCTTTTAATTGTAGAAGATTTTATACAAGTTGAAAAAAAGAAATCAGCTCTTGTTTTTTTATTTGCTTTCATCACGTTTTTAATTTACAATATCGGAACGACATGGTGGGTTTGCAATGCTAGTTTTAATGGAGGAGTTGCAGCTATAATTGCTAATTCGTTCTTGATGTCCATTACGTTCCAAGCATTTCATTTTGCAAAAAAACATATCGGCAGAAAACAGGGTTATCTTTCCTTAATCTTTCTTTGGATTGGATTTGAGTACCTCCATTTTAATTGGGATATTTCATGGCCTTGGCTGGCATTAGGGAATGTTTTTTCAGTTCGAACTAGCTGGATACAATGGTATGAATATACTGGAGTTCATGGTGGTACTATTTGGGTTTTAATTCTAAATGTTTTAATATTTAGATGTCTAAAGCAGTACTTGAATAACGGCAAGAAATTTCTTCCACTAACGAAACAATTTATTGTGATTGGATTTATATTACTAATACCAATAATAAGTTCATTCTTTATCAGATTTAGTGGTGGCCCTGTAGGGAAAGATGGTACAGATTATAAAGTTGTAATTGTTCAACCAAATATAGATCCATACAACGAGAAATTTGCTCTCAATTCAAGTGTAGAGACTCAACTAAGTAAGTTTTTTCAATTAGCAGAGAAAAAATACGCAAGTGATGTAGACTTACTCCTCGGACCAGAAACGGCAATAAGCACAGGATTTGTAGAGTCAAATATAGAGAATGAAGGTTTTTTTAAGTACCTCTCTTTAAAAGGGAACAAATGGAAAAACACAAATTTTTTAATTGGGGCTTCTACCTTCGGTCTTTTTAAAACTAAGAAATCAAATGCTTCATTTCCTTTGCCAAACGGAGAGTTTTATGAAAACTACAATACTTCTCTGCTTTTAACCTCAGACAAAAAAATTGACTTTATTCATAAATCAAAGTTAGTGCCGGGAGCAGAAATAATTCCTTTTTCATCTTATCTTCCCTTTTTAGAAAAACTTGCATTAAGCAATGGCGGGACATCAGGAACTTTAGGAGTTGAAGATTCTCCAAAGATTTTTAAAACACAAAAAACAAGTATCGCTCCTGTTATCTGCTACGAATCAATTTATGGTGAATTTACAGCAACCCAAGTAAGAAAGGGAGCAGAACTTCTATGTGTATTGACAAATGATGGTTGGTGGGGAGATACTCCCGGTTATAAACAGCACTTTAGTTTTTCACGACTAAGAGCTATCGAAACAAGACGTTGGGTTATACGCTCAGCAAATACAGGAACTAGTGGGATAATAAATGAGTATGGTGAGGTTATGGCACAAACACCCTATTGGAAGCCAGCTGTTCTCTCAGCTACGGTTCCGCTTTTAAAAACTCAAACTATTTTTAGTCAACAGGGCGATTATATTGGAAGGAGTTTTTCTTTTGTGGCTGTACTAATTATTCTCTTTGCATTTTCAAAAAAGCTCAAGAATAAATTATCAAATTAATTTTATAGAAGTCGATTTTATTTTCTTAAGAAATTTTAACCTTATCTAACATTGTCTTAACAATTGCTTTTAAATCAAATGTATGTTTCCAATTCCAATCATTTTGAGCATGCGTTTCGTCAATGGAATTAGGCCAGCTGTCAGCAATTGCTTGACGAAAATCCGGTTCGTAATTGATATTAAAATTTGGTAATTCTTTTCGGATTTCTTCAGCAAGTTCTTTTGGTGTAAAACTAATGCCTCCTATATTATAACTCGAACGGATTTTAACTTTTTCAGTAGGTGCACCCATTAAATCAATAGTTGCCTTAATTGCATCATCCATAAACATCATTGGAAGTGCAGTATTTTCACTAAGAAAACAAGTAAATGGAACTCCCTCTTTGGCTTTATAAAATATATCAACTGCATAATCTGTCGTGCCGCCACCTGGTAAACTTTTGTATGAGATTAAGCCTGGATAGCGAATACTACGGACATCTACATTGAATCTATTGAAATAATATTCACACCAACGCTCACCTGCTTGCTTTGAAATTCCATAGACTGTTGAAGGTTCCATCACTGTATATTGTGGCGTACTGTCCAATGGAGTTGTTGGTCCAAATACTGCAATTGAACTTGGCCAAAAGATTTTTTTTACATATCCTTCTTTTGCTAAATCTAAAATAGTAAACAATCCTTCCATATTTAGTTTCCAAGCGAAATCTGGTTTTCGTTCTGCAGTAGCAGAAAGAAGCGCAGCAAGTAAATAAACTTCTTGAATTGAATTTGATATAATGAACTCACGAATATCCTCGCGATCTATAATATCCATTTTTTTGTACGGACCATTTGCTATAAGCGCAGGACATTCATCCTTAATATCCGTAGCAAATACTTCAGCTATTCCATATTTTTTGCGCAATTCAATTACTAGTTCTATCCCAATTTGACCGCAAGCGCCAATAACAATAATTTTAGGCATATATTTATTTCTCTTAATGCAAATTTAACTTTCTGAATTCATTTTTAGAACTAAAAAATAAAAATTATCGCCCCGAATACAAAAAGCTTATTTAGATGACTTATTTTAATGAATTGATTTAACTAAATTTGTAGTAACTAGGATTAAATAATTGAATAGTAATTATAGCAAGAAGAATAATTCAACTAGCACTTTAAAACTAAATACAATGCCTTTTTACCATAAGCTTGGAAAAATACCACCAAAACGACACACTGTTTTTAAAAATTCAGAAGGTGGAATTTACCACGAACAATTATTTGGAACGATCGGATTTGATGGAATGTCATCTTTATTATATCATATTCAACCTCCTACAGCTGTAATAAAAATCGTACAGCAAAAATCTGTGGCGCCAGAAATTGGTTTGGATAAAAATATGCAGATGCGAAGTCTACAAGGATTTAATGTTGAAGCAAAAGATGATTATTTAGAAAGTAGAACTCCAATGCTAGTAAATTCTGATGTTTACATAGAATTAGCAGCTCCTAAAAAATCGATGACAGATTATTTCTATAAGAATGCTGATGCCGACGAGGTTATTTTTATTCACAAAGGAAGCGGGAAATTAAAAACTCAATTGGGAAATATAGATTTTTCTTACGGTGATTATTTGCTAATTCCAAGAGGAATGATTTATCAGATGCACTTCGAAAATGAAGAAAATCGGCTGTTGATTATTCAATCTTTTCATCCTGTTTACACTCCAAAAAGATACAGAAATTGGTTTGGACAATTATTGGAACATTCTCCCTATTGCGAGAGAGATATTCGCGCACCTCATGAACTTGAAACACACAATGAAAATGGTGAGTTTTTAATAAAAATTAAGAAAGAAGACACGATGTACGATTATGTCTACGCGCACCATCCTTTTAATGTTGTAGGTTGGGACGGATACAATTTTCCGTATGCATTTTCAATTCATAATTTTGAGCCGATTACTGGACGCGTGCATCAACCGCCGCCGGTACATCAAACTTTTGAAAATCAAGCTTTTGCAATTTGCTCATTTGTACCAAGAATGTATGATTACCATCCAGACGCCATTCCTTCACCTTATAATCATAGTAATATTGATTCGGATGAAGTGTTGTATTATGTTGATGGCGATTTTATGAGTAGAAATCACGTGGATAAAGGGCAAATAACACTCCACCCTTCTGGAATTCCACATGGTCCACATCCCGGAGCGTATGAAAGAAGTATTGGACAAAAAGAAACAAAAGAACTTGCTGTTATGATTGATACTTTTAAACCCTTAAAATTAACAAAACAAGCTTTAGGTATAGAAATGTCAGATTATATGAATTCTTGGGTACATTAAATAATACAAAAGATGAATAAAGAGATAAAAAATATTGAATACGGTTTAGAAAAAATATTTGAGGGAGCGCAAGATTTTTTGCCTTTACTCGGAACAGATTACGTAGAATTTTACGTTGGAAATGCAAAACAAGCAGCGCACTTTTATAAAACAGCTTTTGGATTTCAATCTCATGCATATGCAGGATTAGAAACTGGAATGAAAGACCGTGTTTCGTATGTTTTAACGCAAGATAAAATTCGCTTGGTTTTAACAACAGCTTTAAAAAGTGAATCTCCAATCGGGGAACATGTAAAAAAACATGGCGATGGCGTTAAAATTATTGCCCTTTGGGTTGAAGACGCCAGAAGCGCTTATGAAGAAACGATGAAACGCGGCGCTAAATCATACCAAGAACCACTTGTTACAAATGATGCAAATGGCGAAGTTGTGAGTGCAGGAATTTATACTTACGGAGAAACTGTTCATCTTTTTATTGAGAGAAAAAATTACAGGGGAGAATTTTTACCCGGATTTGTAAAATGGGACTCTGATTATAATCCAAGTCCTGTCGGCTTAAAGTTTATTGATCACATGGTTGGAAATGTGGGTTGGGGAGAAATGAACACGTGGGTGAAGTGGTACGAAGAAGTTATGGGATTTGTAAATTTCCTTTCCTTTGATGACAAACAAATTCATACGGAATATTCTGCTTTAATGTCTAAAGTAATGAGCAATGGAAATGGACGTATTAAATTTCCGATAAACGAACCTGCTAAAGCAAAGAAACGTTCGCAAATTGAAGAATATTTAGACTTTTATGAGGGCTCAGGAGTGCAGCACATTGCTGTGGCAACAGATGATATTATTAAAACGGTATCACTTTTACGTGCCCGTGGAATTGATTTTTTATCAGCACCACCACAAGCATATTACGACGAAATACCTGCGCGCTTGGGTGAACACATGAAAATGATGAAGGAAGATATTAAAGAATTACAAAGGCTTTCCATTATGATTGATGCCGATGAAGAAGGTTATTTACTTCAGATTTTTACTAAACCTGTGGAAGATCGCCCGACCTTGTTTTTTGAAATTATCCAACGAATGGGAGCAAGAGGTTTTGGAGCAGGAAATTTTAAAGCTTTGTTTGAATCGATTGAACGAGAACAAGAAAAACGAGGGACTTTGTAGGTTTGATTTAATAATTAAATATCCTAAGCATCAGCTAAATCAAATATCAATTCTGAAAGCGCTTCTTTTTTAAAATATTTTCTCGAGATTTCAAGTAGTTGGCTGCTGCTTATTTTATCAATTCCGTGATGAATTTCTGCAAGTGTATCTATTTGATTGAAAGCCAATAAACTTTTTCCCAAACCTTGCATAAGTCCAGCATTAGAATCCATGCCAAGTGCCAAATGTCCTTTTAGTTGTGCCTTAGCACGCTGTAACTGCAAAGATGAAAGTTCTTTTGTTTGAAAAACCTGCAGTTCTTTGTAAATAAGATCGATTGCTTTGTTCATGTTTTTAGCTTCCGAACCAACATAAATCTGCCAAAAACCAGTATCTGCAAATGTATTGTAACTCGCTTCTACACTGTAAGCCAATCCATATTTTTCTCGGACAGATAAATTTAAACGTGAATTTAATGCAGGTCCGCCTAAAATATTTATCAATAAAGACATTGCCATTCTATCATCACTTTTGTAACTTGGAGCAAGTCCACCAAGAACAGCATGCGACTGAAAGTTTGCTTCCTTACTCCGCTTTTTAAAGGGGATATACGTATTAAAATCTGTCGGAATTTCTCTCTTTCCTGTTAAAGGCATTTCTTGTAAGGAAGCTAAAAGTAATTTTTCAAGTTTTGGATAAGCTAAATTTCCAACATACGAAACCACTAAATTGTCAGCCGTAAAATAATTAGAAACAAAAGCAACAAGGTGTTTTTTTGTAAAATATTCAACACTTTCCTTTGTGCCAAGGATATTATTTCCCAAGGGATGATTTTTAAATAACTCTGCTTCAAAATCGTCAAATATTTTATCTGAAGGGCTGTCCAAATAAGAGTTTAACTCGTCAAGAATCACCTCTTTTTCTTTTTCCAATTCTTTTTCAGGAAAGGTAGAGTGAATAGAAATGTCGGATAATAAATTAATGGCTTTTGCTGTATGTTCTTTGGAGAAAGAAGCATATAAACACAGATCTTCTTTTGCAGTGTAAGCATTTAGTTCGCCGCCAACTGCATCAATACACGAAAGAATATTCAGTGCTTTGCGTGAAGTCGTTCCTTTAAAAACACAATGTTCAAGAAAATGCGCCAAGCCAACCTCATCTTTTTTTTCAAAACGCGAGCCTGCAGCAAAAAAATAGCCGAGATGGGCAACTTGATTTGGAACATTCAAGTACACAACGCGAACGCCATTTTTTAAAACATGACAACTTGGTTCAATTTGTTTCATTAAGGATTTTTACGGTAATTTATCCATTTTCCATCTATAAATTCATAGCAACAACGATCGTGTAAACGCGAAGGTCGACCCTGCCAAAATTCTATAGTGTTTGGTTTTAAAGCATACCCACCCCAATGTGGAGGACGCGGAACTTTTTCTGGAAATTGACTATTCAATGCCTCCAATCTGCTTATTAAATCTTCACGGTGATTGAGTTTTTCAGATTGATTTGAGGCCCAAGCTGACAATTGACTTTGACGTGGGCGACTTTCAAAATAAGCATCACTTTCAAGAGCAGGAATTTTTTGTACGATACCTTCTATTCGAATTTGACGTTCTAAGCCAGGCCAAAAAAATAAAAGAGCTGCCATCGGATTTTCTTTTAAATCAGTTCCTTTCTGGCTTCCATAATTTGTGTAAAAAACAAACTCGGAATCCCTTAATTCTTTTAAATAAACAATTCTAGAACTCACTTTCAAGGAACCTGGCGAAACAGTTGAAAGAGAGCAGGCATTTGGTTCTAGTTCGTTCTTAACATTTGCTTCATCAAACCATTTTATGAATTCATCAAAAGGATTTTCTCCAAAAACAAGGGTAGTATTTCCTTTTTCAAAATCTTTGTGTGAATCGCGTAATTTTTGAATCCAATCCATTGTCTATTCTTCTTTATCGGAAAATTCATCAGAAATTTCACTTTCATCTTCCTTATTAATATCTAAGGCTTCTTTTAAGTCATCAAAATCAGTTCCCGGAGCACTAAAAATCTCTCCTATTGATTTCGGTGGATTTTCATCAGCATCAATTTTAGATTTTTTTCCAGGTAAAGCAACTTCTTCTTCTTTGTATGGGAAAATCTCAACTATTGGAGAAGCAATAATAGAAATAATTTGATAATCTAACATCAATGTCTCCAGACTCTCTTCAATTCGTTCATAAGAATCTTTAACGGTTTTTGCAGACACGAGAAAATTTTGAGTTACAGTTCTTTTCTTATCCCCATCATCATCGATATTATCATAGGAAATTTTACACTTAAACCATGAATCAGCATCATCGTATTGAAATATATCTTGAATATCTTCACGCGTAATTCCCATTACTGAAAATTCTCCGCGAATGAAAGAACCAAGCTCTTCGTAAATCCGTGCTTCAGCATCTGTAAAGGTCATTGCTGACAATAAATAAAGCTCAGAAACCCTTTTAAAAGATCCGCTTTCTAACTGTTTTGTGTATTTGACTTTTACTTTAAACCAAGTATTCATTTTTCTATAAGTTTAGCCTACAAAGATACATTTCAAAAAACTAAAAAAATTGATTTGTTGAAAAGATTATTTGTCCCTTTTCAAAAATAAAAAACTTTAAAAAAGTGCAATTAAAATTTATTCTCACTAAAAGTGTGACCAACTCACAATATTGCGTTGATAAAACTATGTTCTTATTTCAAAACTAATAAAAAGAGAATGTAATTTAGTATTTGTAATGAAGACAAAACTTATTCGCATCACAAAATGGTTCTTCGCAATTCTTTTTGCTTTAATCTTTTTGATATCAGGTCTAGTTTACCTTTTTAGAGACCGAATTTGTGGCTTAGTTGTTACAGAGGTGAATAAACACTTAACAGTTCCAGTAGCTGCATCCTCAGTTGAACTTACATTTTGGGGGAGTTTTCCAAATCTTTCAGTAGACTTTAATAATGTATTTATTCAGGATGCAGACCCTAAATCAACACGAAGAGATACTTTATTATACACTGATCGTATTCGTCTAAAATTTAATCCTATTGATTTATGGAATAAAAATTACCACATAAAAGCAATAGAAATTTCTCCTGGAACACTGAATTTAAAAATTAATGAAAAAGGAGAAGCTAATTATATGATTTTTAAAGCTTCAAAGAAAAAATCTGAAGAAGATTTTAATTTAAAATTAGAAGAAATAAATCTTGAGGAATTAAGATTTAGTTATGAAAATTATCAAACTAAGCAATTCTATAAAACACTTTTTAATGAAGCTGAATTTTATGGTGACTTTAGCTCAAAAAAATATGAGCTATCAGCTAGCGGAGATGTTGTGCTAAAAGTTGCAAAAAGTGGAGAGCTTACTCTTCTTTCTAATAAAGCAATCGATTTTGACCTAAATGTGCTTGTAAATCAAGTTGATAGCACAATTACTTTTCCAAAGGCACTCATAAATATTGAAGGTTTACCTTTTGAATTAGAGGGTGCTATTACTGCAAAACGTTTAGATTTTCGAGTGCGATCAAAAAATATATTACTAACAGATTTGATAAATAAATTGTCATTAGACGAAGAAAAAAAAATGAACAAGTTTAAGGGCGAAGGAAAAATTAATTTTGATTTAATAATTGGAAGCAAGTTAAACTCAAATAACCCAATGGATATAACATGCAAATTCGGCATTAAAAATGGTGAATTAATAGAGCCTTTAAAAGGAATAAAAATTAAAAAAATTAAATTAAATGGGAAGTATTCAAATAAAGGTGGAACAAAAAAAGAATATTTAGAATTCCTTGATTTTCAATTTCAATCTGCTAGTGGTCCTTTTTCTGGTAATTTAAAAATTACAGCGTTTTCAAATCCATTTTTTGAAGGAAAAGCAAAAGGAAACATAAATTTAATAAGTGCCCAAGCAATTTTAAGACGACGTGAAATTGAAAAAATAAATGGGTCTGTTGTCATAAACTCATCATTTGCAGGTCAATACAATATACTAAAAGATGCCATTGACATGAAATATTGTAATGGAAATGTCAAACTAAATAATGTATTATTAAAATTAAAAGAAGATAAGCGAACTTTCAAAAATGTAAATGGAAATTTATTTTTAAGAAATAGTGAAGCTGGAATTGAAGGAGGTTCTTTAAAAATTGGGGCTACAGATTTAAAAATTGACGGAGTTTTTGGGAACATCTATAATTACCTAAACAGAAATGGAAACTTAAAGACTGAAGTACATATTGAAAGTAATCATATAAATATTGAAGACATTGGTACAACATCCAAAGAACAAAAGATTATAGATGGAAGAGTCTACGCTATTCCAAATGATATTACAGGCTTTATTCACTTATCTGTTGGTTCATTAAAATATGAAAAGCATCTATTTAATAATTTAATTGGAAGAATGGAAATACAACCTCGACGTCTTCATTTTCCTCAATTGAGTTTTGTAAATGCCGAAGCACTAATAAGTGGAGCACTTGTAATAGAGGAAAAACTTCCTGAAATCTTTACTATTACCGCTAAGGTTGCAACTAAAAATTTAAAATTTAAACCAATGTTTAAGGAATGGAATAATTTTGAGCAGACAGTAATCTCTGATCAAAATATTTCGGGAAGAGCAGAACTAAGCTTGTACTTTCATGCTCCCTTTGATTTACGTACTGGAGTAATTTTAAAATCAATCGATGCGCGCTTAGACATGAAAGTTTACGATGGGCATTTGAAAAATGTGCTTGGTTTTAAAGATATTACAGAAAGCTTAAAAACACCGGTAGGAAAATTAGTTGTAGGTAAAAATAATATCGCAATACTTGAGCAAAAACTGAGCGATGTTTCATTTAAAGTGCTTGAAAATAGCATTTTAATACACGATGGAAAAATTGAAATTCCTACAATGCTCATTGCATCTTCAGCACTAAATCTAGAGATGTCTGGTACGCATACATTTAAAAACGATATTGATTATAAATTTGGTTTTAATTTTCGAGAGCTATTAAATAAAGAAAAAAATACAGAGTTTGGAGAAGTTATAGATGATGGAACCGGCTTAAAAATATTCATGAGAATGTATGGAACTCTCGATAATCCAATTATTGAATGGGATCAAAAAAGTAGAAAAGATGCTTTTAAAGAAAATCGAGAGGAAGCAAAGAAAGATGCTAAATCTATCTTGAAAACAGAGTTTGGTTTATTTAAAAATGATACATCTGTAAAAATATATGTGCCAAAAGATGTGCCTCAAGAAGATCTGAAAATCCAATTTGGCCCTGCAACTAAAACTGAATTAAAAGAAGAACAGAAAAAAATTAAGAAAGATTCTAAACTAAAGAAAACACTTAAAAATTGGAAAGATCAACAGAAAAAAGAGGAAGAGGAAGGATTTAAAATTGGAGGTTGAACAATTTAATCAAAAATTTTGTTAATTCTAAAAAAAAAATTAAATTCGGCATCTATATTTTCTTTTAAATTATCTCTCCATGATTAAAAAATTCCTTTTTTCACTTTGTATCTTATTTCTTTGCTTTAACCAACTCATTTTTGCCCAAAAAGAAGAGTCAAATGTTATTGTTTGTGAAGACTTTCACATTACAAGGCCTCTTATAGAAATAAACGCTGAATTTCCTGTTAATAATAGAAAAATTGAAAGGGAAATGAAGAAGAAAATGAAGAAGAAAATTCTTGAGTCGAAAGACAAAAAACACAGAGATCCTCAGCATTTTGAATTTTCTTTTGAGAAAGATGGCTACGAATATGGAACAGATTCAACTATTATTCAAAAAAATGATGGCTCAAGACCTGGACCTACTCAGAAAATAAATATTGCTGGTCAATCATCTTCAAGTAGACCAATGGATCCCTCTGGTGCAGCTGGCAATGACTATTACATTCAAATAATTAATGCTACAGTTTATAAAATTTACAATAAAAGCACTGGTGCTGTATTAACCACTGGAACTCTTGGGAATTTATGGAGCCCTGCAACTGGTAATAGTGGTGACCCAATTGTAATGTATGATCGCTTCGCTGACCGTTGGTTCATGGCACAATTTGGATCGGGCAATAAAATTTATATCGCGGTTTCAACGACTAGTGATCCAGCTGGTTCATATTACACCTATACATTTACTTCACCTCAATTTCCTGATTTCCTGAAATTTTCAATCTGGCAAGATGGCTATTATATGACTTCCAATCAAAGCACGAAAAAAGTTTTTGCTTTTGAAAGAGATGCGATGTTAATTGGCAACCCAGCAGCAAGATCTATTTATAAGACTTTTACTCCTCCTTCTGGTGGTGGATTCTTCTGCTCGATGGCAGGTGATTCCGATGGAAATACAGGCTTAGCTCCTGCAGGAACTCCATGCCCGATTTTTTCCTATTCAGACAATGCATGGGGAGGAAGTGTTATAGATGGAATTCAAATTTATCAAATGGCTGTAAATTGGGTTCCAACAACCCCTACAGCGACATTATCATTTGTGAGTGCCGTTCCTACTGCTAGTTTTGATGGATCCTATAATTCAAGTTGGAATGATGTTTCTCAACCAGGTACTACTCAAAAACTAGATGGAATTGGAGGAACTCTAAGCTATCGTGCTCAATGGAGAAAATGGGCTACTTACAACAGTGTTGTTCTAGCTTGGCCAGTCAAAATCAGCACTACTCAAAGAAGTGTTATGTGGTGTGAATTAAGACAGGACCAAACTACAATGGCTTGGTCAACTTATCAACAAGGTGTTTTTACTCCAGATGCTTACACAAGATGGTTGGCATCTATTGCGATGGACGATAATGGAAATATTGGCTTGTGCTACTTAAAATCTGGGGCTACAACTATTTATCCAAGTTTAGGTTATACCGGACGTTTAGCAAGTGATCCACTCAATACAATGACATATGCAGAAACTATTGCTGCTGTTGGAACGGCCTCACAAACAGGTTTAAACAGAGTTGGAGATTATTCACAAACAACGCTTGATCCTGATGGCAGTACTTTTTGGCACACCGGAGAATATATGGGCGGTACAAGTACTTCACCTGCAAGAACAAGAATCTACTCTTTTCAATTAATTTTGCCTACCGCAGCTCTCGTTTCTGTTACTTCCTCAGATGCAGATAATTCAATTTGTGCAGGCTCAACAGTTACTTTTACTGCTTCACCAACAAACGGAGGAACAAATCCTTCGTACCAATGGTATGTAAATAATAGTCCTGTTGGGTCAAATAGTTCAACTTTCACAACCTCATCCTTAGTAAATGGTTCTGTTGTTTCTTGTGTTATGACTTCAGACTTAAGTGGTGCAGAAACAAACCCTGCAACATCAAATACCATAACTGTATCAGTTGTTAACCCTGTTACTCCGTCTGTTAATATTTTTGGAAATCAGGCTATTTGTGCTGGTCAATCTATAACTTTAGGTTCATTCTCTAGTAATTCTGGTTCTTCACCTGCATATCAATGGCTTGTCAATGGAACTAACGTTGGCACAAATATATCTTCTTACACATTCATACCTGTTAATGGAGATATTGTTAATCTTGTTTTAACATCAAATAGTACCTGTGTTACCTCTAGTACTGCAAATGCTTCACCTGTCAATGTAACAGTTAATCCTTTGCCAAGCACACCTACTATTTCTCAAAACATTAATACTTTAACATCTAGTTCTGCAACTGGAAACCAATGGTATTACAATGGGACTTTAATTTTAGGTGCTACTAGCCAAAACTACACAGCAAGTTTAGTAGGTTTATATTCAGTTTTAGTTACTAATTCTCAGGGTTGTTCTGCTAGCTCTGTTGGGATAACGGTAAATGAATTTGTAGATATAGTAGATTTAGATGCCTATGTTTTTTCTATATTTCCTAATCCTTCACAAGGCGACTTCAGTATTTCTTTTACGACTTTTTCTGGAAGTAACTACACAATAAAGATATACAATGCAGCAGGGCAATTAATCTATGAAGATGAATTAGCAAATCAAAATCAAAGCGGGAAAATTATTAAAGATATTCATCTTGGAGAACTTGCTTCAGGAGTTTATAACTTATTACTTTCTGATGGTAAAGCAGAGTCATCAAAAAAGATAATTATAAAAAGAAACTAACTTTACTTTTTAAGAATCCGATAGCGTTTTCCTGGCAATTGTTCTACTATATTTTTCATCTCCATTTGGAATAATAAAACATTGATTTTTGAAGCTGACATTTCCGCATTCATTCCAATAATATCTGAATGAAGAATTTCAGCGTTTTCAAAAAGATTTAAAATCCTTGCTTCATCTGGTTCTAAGTTTAGCTCCAACTCTTTTTGAACTGAAACTCTTTTTGAATCCCAATTCATAAATGTTAAAAAATCGTTTGGTGAACTTATTAAATGAGCTTTTTGCTTTTTTATCAATAAATTACAGCCTTCCGATGTCTGACGACCTATGTCTCCAGGAAAAGCAAAAACATCTCTACTGTAATCATTTGCCAATTCTGCTGTAATCATAGATCCTCCTCTTTCCTTACTTTCAATTACAATAGTTGCATCTGCTAGTCCAGCTACAATTCTATTTCGCATAGGAAAATTTTCTCTGTCTGGATTTGTGCTAATCATGAATTCAGTAAGTAAACCACCATTTTCTTGCATATCTTTTGCTATTTGCTTGTGCTGCGAGGGATAAATCCGATCTAAGCCATGCCCTAAGACACCAATTGTTTGAATATTATTTTGCAAGCACAATTGATGCGCATGAATATCAACGCCGTAAGCCAAGCCACTTACGACTAAAATATTTTTTTCCTTAAAGGATGAAAGTAAAGATTTTAATAGCTCTTTTCCATATTCTGTATGATTTCTCGTTCCAACAATTGAAACAATCTGTGTATGATTTAAATCCATTTTTCCTTTTGTATAAATTACAATTGGAGCATCTGAACATTGCCTCAATCTTCTCGGATAAGTAGAATCCAAGAAAAAATGAGTTGAAATTCCATTTTTATGATTAAAATTTAGCTGTTTTTCGGCTAAATTAATTGCCTCTTCTCTTTTTAAAGCTCTCAAAAATGATTCGCTAAGTCCTGTTTGGATTTTGATTTCTTGTAAGGTACTTTCAAAAAGGAAATTTATATTTTCTAATTTTGATAAAACTTGTGCAGCACGAATTGGACCAATGCCATTTAATTTACTAAGTGCTATTCTATAAATTTCGCTTGTTTTTGACAAAATATTCTTATTTTCGTCGTATTAAGATAATGAATATTATCATTTCATTTAGAATATGCCAAAGTATTTTATTTTATTTATTTTAATTTTATTAAACTCAACAGTTTTTTTTTCGCAGACAAAAGGTATTGTTTTGGATGCTTCAAATGGTGATCCAATTATTGGTGCTCGGATTGTCTTATCATCGGGACAAAAATCTATTACTAGTAACACTGGTGAGTTTATACTCAGTAATGTCAAATATCCAAATTCACTTGTTGTTTCTATGATGGGCTTTATCTCAGAAACTGTTAAACTATCAAAGGATTCACTTTTAACGATTAACTTAAAAACACAAGTGCAAGAAATTAGCGACGTTGTTGTTACTGCGAGCAGAAGAAACCAAAATATTGAAGATGTACCAATTTCAATGGAAATCATTAAGCCAGAATTAATCAATAACAAAGGTTTTTCAAATTTAGAACAGGCAGTTGATCAAAGTCCTGGTGTTTACGCCATGGATGGACAAGTTAGTATTCGAGGAGGAGGAGGCTTTGCATACGGTGCAGGAAGTCGCGTTGCTTTACTTTGGAATGGCGTTCCGATGATGTCTCCGGATGTAGGTGATGCAAAATGGAATGCTATTCCAATGGAACAGACTTCGCAGATAGAAATTTTAAAGGGTGCATCTTCCGTTTTATATGGTAGCGGAGCTTTAAATGGAATTATTGCATTAACTGAAAAAGAACCATGTCCAAAAGGAAATTTTTCTGCTAAAGTTCAATCAGGGGTTTATGGTAATCCTAGAAGAAAATCAATGCAGTGGTGGGATAAAAACCCAACTTTTCATCTAGCGGATGTTTATTTTGGTAAATCTTATAAATATTTAGGCTACACAGTAGGTGCAAATGCTTATTTAGATTCTGGTTTTCGGCAAGGAGAAAACGAAAAAAGATTTCGTTTAAATGGTTCTTTTTACTTCAAACCCAAAAGTAACACAAAACTAAAGGCAGGTTTAAGTTACAATGCACAATACCAAGATATGGGAGTTTTTATTCTTTGGAAGAATGATACTCTGGGTTACCAAGCTCAGGATAATACACTCTCACGACAAAAAGCAATTCGAATTAATGTTGATCCCTACATTAAATTTTATGACAAATTCCAAAATCAACATCAACTAAAAACAAGGTATTACCTCGTTACAAGTGGGAATGAATCAAAAGTTGGTGATGCTTCTATTGCCGATTTATTTTATGCTGATTATCAATTTCAACGGAAATTTGGGACTTCTATAAATTTATCCGCAGGTATTACACATAACTTAGGGCAAGTAAAAAGTTGGGTATTTGGGGATCATATTTCTAGTAATTCTGCTCTTTATGGACAAGTAGAATCTAAATTTAAACAATTGGATATTACAGCAGGTATGAGAATAGAGCACTATAAATTAGATGAGATGAAGGCTGATTCTCGCTTTTTCATAAATGATTCTTTGTCAATTCCTGTTTATCCTATTTTTAGAATGGGAATGCATTACAAGCTAACTCCTGCGACACATATTAGGGCTTCATTTGGACAAGGCGTACGATTTCCTTCTATTGCTGAACGCTTTGTTTCAACTTCTGTTGGTGGCTTGACAATTTTTAAAAATCCAAATTTAAAACCCGAAAAGGGTTGGTCTTCCGAACTGGGATTCAAACAACTTGTTAAACTTGGCAGTTCCTGGAAAGGATTTTTTGATGTCGCAGCATTTATTAACGAATATAGCAATATGACTGAATTTACTTTTGGTATCTATAATCCACTAACTGGAGAAAGTCTCAGTTCAAATGGGATTCTTGATACTGAAGCTTATAATGAACTAATAGCACAGGGCATTGTACTCTCTCAACTTGTTGGATTTAGAGCTACAAATGCAGAAAAAGCTAGAATTACAGGATTAGAGTTTTCATTTAATAGTCAAGGAAAAATAGGAGAAGTTGAATTAACTTCATTGTTGGGCTATACTTATATGAACCCTATTAGCTTAAATCAAGATCCTACTTACCGTATATCTTTTTCTGATTCAACTTCAAATATGCTTAAATACAGATTCAAACACCTTGTAAAATTAGATATTCAAGCTACTTACAAAAAATTCAGTTTGGGTATATCTTTGAGATACAATAGTTTTATGAAAAATATTGATTTAATGTTTGAAGAGCCAATATTAACAGACGCTGGAGAACAATTTATTTTACCTGGCTTGAAAGAATACCGAAAAAATAACAGCAGTGGAGCACTTGTTTTTGATAGTCGATTTATATATCATATTACAAAAGAAATGAAGCTTAATTTAATTGTAAATAATCTTTTTAATGCTGAATATGTTTCCCGCCCAGCAGATTTGCAAGCACCTAGAAATTTTTTACTCCAATTGCAATATGCTTTCTAAGGATATTAGAAATCTAAAAACATTTTATTGTATATCAAAAAAATACTTTTAATATTGATAACTAAAATCTAATCTAAGATGAAAAGTATAATTCTACTTTTATTACTATTTATTCCAATCGGCTTTATTGCTCAAATTTCTGGAATAGTAAGAGAAAAAAGCACAAATACTCCAATTGTTGGCGCTAAAATTACCGCCTCAGATGGGTCAAAAGCAATTTCTGATTTTGATGGAAAATTTAAATTGAATAGTCAGAAATTTCCTCTTACAATTATTACTTCAATGATGCAATTCCTAAATGATACAATTACTGTGAACAAAGTAGAAGAAATTGTAATAAAAATGGGAGAACAAACTAAAGATTTAGAAACTGTTGTTGTTTCTGCAGGTAGAAGAAAACAAGTAATTGAAGAAGTTCCTGTTTCAATGGAAATTATCCGACCACAATTAATAGACAATAAAGGAATTACAGACTTAGAGCAAGCGGTGGATCAAACTCCTGGTGTTTTTACAATGGATGGGCAAGTAAGTATTCGTGGCGGATCAGGTTTTGCTTACGGAACTGGAAGTCGCGTCTTACTTTTGTGGAATGGCATGCCTCTTCTTTCTGGTTATGCAGGCGATACGCAATGGAATGCGATACCAATGGAACAAACTGCGCAAATTGAAGTTATGAAAGGTGCGGCATCTGTACTTTATGGCAGTGGCGCATTAAATGGCGTTATTTCATTAGTAGAAAAAGAACCGGGAATTATACCAGAGACTAAAGTTAAAGTTGCTTATGGGTTCTTCGATAATCCCAGACGTACGTCTCTAAAATGGTGGTCGAAAACACCAATGATGCAACAAATTGAGGCATATCATGGACAAATGTTTAAAAAAATGGGGTACACGCTTTCTACAACCTTATTTCACAATGATGGATTCAAACAAGGAGAGACAGAATACAGAGGAAGAGTAAGTGGAAGCTTATTTTTTAAACCACAAAAAATCCTACGCCTAAAAGCAGGCTTAGGATATAATTATCAATATCAAAAAACTGGGAATTTCTTAATCTGGCAAAGTGATTCATTAGGATATACTCCAAGTGGTGGCGCTGACACTAGTAATTCTGAATCGACCCTAACCTACAATATTGGTCATCGATTTTTTATTGACCCTTATCTTAAATACATAGACAAGTACAACAATCGTCATAATCTTAAAGCACGAATTTATTCTGCTACGAACAATAATATTAATAAACCACAGCAAGGAAGTGGTGCCATTATTTATTTTTCTGAATACCAATTTCAAAAACAATTTGGAAATGGAATTACACTAACATCTGGTATTTCAAATATATACAATGTTGTAATTTCAAAATTATTTGGAAACCACACTTCTAATAACATCGCTGCATATGGCCAGTATGAACATAAAATTGGAAAATTAGATATCACAGCAGGAGTGCGCTTAGAATATTTTGAAATGGACGGAAAATCTGGAGATACTGATTTTATGCTTTCAAAAAAGGACTCGCTTACTCTACCCTTCTATCCAGTTTTCAGAACAGGTTTCCATTATGAATTAGCAAAATATACCCATCTTCGTGCTTCATTAGGTCAAGGTATTCGTTACCCTTCAGTGGCAGAAAGATATACGGCAACTTCCGTTGGGGCGTTGAATATTTTCCCAAATCCAACATTGAGACCAGAAATAGGTTGGGCTGCTGAACTTGGAATCAAACAAGGTGTTAAAATTGGATCTTGGAAAGGTATGCTTGATGTGGCAGCTTTTGTTAATGAATATAGTAATATGATGGAATTTACTTTTGGGATTTTTAATCCGGATTCAATCATATTATCAACTAATCCAAATAATCCAGGTTATATAAATAATTGGGTTGGATTTAAAGCACAAAATGCTGAAGCAGCAAGAATTACAGGTATCGATTTTTCCTTCAATAGTTCAGGAAGTATTGGAAAAGTAGAAATCATTTCATTAATTGGATATACTTATATGAACCCAGTTAGTTTAAATAAAGACCCCGCCTACATTGCTAATTATTCAAAACCAAACTCAAATTTATTGAAATACAGATTCAAACATTTAGCAAAATTAGATGTAGAAGCAAACTACTTGAAATACAGCAGTGGAATTTCATGCAGATATAATAGTTTTATGGAAAATATAGACCGGGTATTTGAACAACCAATTGCAGGATCAACATATATTCTTCCTGGTTTGGAAGAATACCGTAAAAAATATAACAAAGGAGTTTTTGTGATTGACTTCCGCCTAGGATACAAATTGAATGATAATTTTAGAATTGGTTTGATTGCCAATAATATATTTAATGCTGAATATTCAAGTAGACCTGGAGATATTCAGGCACCACGAAATTTTATGGCACAACTTCAAATGAAATTTTAATGAAAGTATTAGGAATTATTCCTGCGCGCTATGCTTCTTCCCGTTTTCCTGGAAAGCCTTTAATTGATCTCAAAGGAAAAACCATGATTCAACGGGTTTATGAAGGCGCTAAACAATCTAAATTAATTGACCTTCTAATTGTAGCAACAGATGATGCCCGAATTCAGGACGAGGTTCTGAAATTTGGCGGAAATGTTGAAATGACATCCGAGAAACACAACTCTGGAACAGATCGCTGTGCTGAAGTTGCAAAAAAATACCCAGAATACGATTTAATAGTTAATATCCAAGGAGATGAACCACTCGTTGACTTTAGACAATTAGATCAATTAATTCTAGTTTTTGAAAAAGAAAGTATTCAAATTGCAACCTTAGCGACAAAAAAAATAACAAGTGAAGAACTTGAAAATCCAAATAGAATTAAAATAGTTGTAGATAAAAATAATTCAGCGCTTTATTTTAGTCGTAGTGCGATTCCAAATCAAGTAAATTTTAAAAGTGATGGACTTAGCTCATACCCATTTCTTCGGCATATTGGCTTGTATGCCTATCGCAGACAAACACTTTTATATATTGCTAACTTGCCTGTTTCTCTTTTGGAAACAATAGAATCTTTAGAGCAATTGAGATGGTTGTACAACGGTTTTTCTATTTATGTTTCTGAAACTACTATCGAAACTCCAAACATCGATACCATTGAAGATATTGAAAATGTTTTACGAAGTTTATAGTAGTTTCATTAATCTTTTGTAGCTTTGGATTATGCATAAAATAGAAGATATTGTTAGTTCCTTATTATTGCGCCATTCTTGCGTAATCATTCCTAATTTTGGAGGCTTTGTAGCAAAAACTATCTCTGCTAAATTAGACCTTGATCGCGGTTTGTTCTTAGCTCCATCAAAGCAACTTTTGTTTAATAAAAACTTATTAAATAATGATGGATTATTAATTTCTGAATATGCTAGTCTAAATGCAATTGAATATTCTAAGAGCCAAATTGATATTGAAGAATTTGTTTTAGATCTTAAATCAAAATTGAATTCAAAACAATCAGTTCACATTGAACGAGTTGGAAAATTATCATATGATATTGAAGGAAATTTAGTATTTGAACAAGACCGCTATTTTAACCTCTTATTGAGTTCCTATGGACTTAGCCACGTTCAATTTATTGCTAATAAAGAACCTGAGATTAATGAGCCAAGCTTTAAAGAAAAAAAGATAAAAGTAAAAGCGCCTATCCGCAAAATTAATTACTTGAAATATGCTGCAGCAGCTTGTCTTTTACCACTTGCTTTTTATTCCTTTTGGATACCAACACATTCTGGTGTGCTAGAATCTGGATTAATTTCACAAAAGGATTTTAATCCATTTTATAAAAAAGAGATCGGGAACTACTCTCAACAAAAAATTGATTTCCCAAAAAATAATAATCAGGAAATAACTATTTTTGAAGAGTGCATAAAAGAAAGAAGAAACCATCGTATTGGAATTTATCAATTTGATGAGGAAACAAATATTTTAGTTCATCTTGAAAAAAAAATAACTACAAAAAAAATCGAAGAGATCCAGGTTGAAGAAATTAAAGATCAAGAAATCGAAGATATCCTGCCTGAAGTTGTAAAAATCGATTTTTATGAATACATAGTAGGTTGCTACAAACGTAAAAAAAGTGCTATTAACTTTATTGAAAAATTAAAAGAAGAAGGCTTTGATGCAAAACTTACTCTGGATAAATCACTTTATTGCGTGAGTATTGGAAGTGCTGAAACAGATGCTGAAATTCAACAAATCATCCTACATGCTGATGAAAAAGGTTATAAAGGTTGGATTCTAAATAAATAAAAAATATGCTTTACTGTTCTAAAATTATTACTGCTCTATTTATTGGGGTGTCTTTTCTTTCTATTGCTCAAGTAAGCAATGCAGAAGATAGTAAATATGAATTTACTAAAATTTATCGCCTAGATAATACTCCCGTAGAAAGTCAAGGAAATACCGGAACTTGCTGGAGTTTTTCAGCTTTGTCATTTCTGGAATCTGAATTGATTCGCCTAGGTAAAAATAAGCCTTCCGAATTATCTGAAATGTATATCGTTCGAAAAGCATACGAATTAAAAGCTGACAAATTCATTAGAATGGATGGGAAGATAAATTTTGGAGAAGGTGGAGCTTTTCATGATATTCCTCTTGTTATTAAAAATTTTGGAATCGTACCTAAAGAACTTTATAACAGTAATCTTATTGAAGGTAAAGCATATGATCATTCTGCACTTTTTTCAGAGATAAATGAGTTTATGCAAAAATTATTATCAACAGCAAGTTCTCCAAAAGGGCTGGATTTATCTTGGAAACAAGAATACAATGCTATACTTGATAAAAACTTTGGAGCTGACCTTCAAAAATTCAAATGGGAAGGAAAAACATATTCTTCAAAATCTTATGCAGAATCAATTGGTCTTGTTATGGATAATTATATTTCCTTAACTTCTTTTACTAATCATACTATGCATGAAAAATGCCTTTTAGAAATTCCTGATAATTGGGCATGGGGAGAAAGCTACAATGTACAACTAGAAGAATTATTTAGCGCTTGTGAAACAGCATTAAAAAATGGCTACACAGTGGCTTGGGGAGCAGATGTTTCTGAAAAAGGCTTTAGTTTTAAAAATGGAATTGCGCTTGTTCCTGAAAATAATGATGCTATACAAGTAGAAGGGAAAGACAATAAAAATTTTAATAATGCTGGTGCAGATAGAATATCAAATGCATTTTTAAATCCAACGAAAGAATTAAAAATTACTCCAGAAATCAGACAATATGCTTATGATAATAAAACAACAACCGATGATCATGGAATGCATATTGTTGGCTTATACCAAGATCAATCTGGCACAAAATTTTTCTTGGTAAAAAATTCATGGGGCACTAGCAATTTTCCAAAAGGTTATTTATATGTTTCTGAAGAATATTTTAAATTCAAAACAATCAATATCTACATTCATAAAGATGCTTTATCCCCTGAATTGAAGGGAAAATTGAAACTTTGATTTTGAAACTTTTTATTAATGATGAAAAAGGCTATTCAGGTTGGGGATTTAAAAAAGTAATTAATATTTTTGAAAAAAAAAATAAATATTACTTTTGCAATTGAAACTCTTTTTTTTAACATTTAAATCATTATCAACTTCAAAACAATTACAAATGAAACGTCTAATTTTATTATCTTCTATCTTGATTCTTGCGCTTGGTGCATGCCGAAAAAAGCAATTTGATAACGATCAATCTGCTATGTTAAATTATAAGATTGAAACTGCTTTTGATGAAATGACAAATATTTCTGATCAAGCAGTTAATGGAAACTTGGTTTATTATAAGTCAGGTAAAATTATCTCTACAAAACCAGGTGAAAAACCAGTTTTAGAGAAAACACCTTGCGATGTAATAATTACCTTAGATACCATCAATTCTTTTAAAACTGTTACTGTAGATTATGGAAATACAAATTGTGATTGCAATGATGATAAACAACGAAGAGGGAAAATAGTAACAACTTTCACAGGACAATACATTGCTCAAGGAACAGTAATTACTCATACACCAATAGATTATTATGTGAATGATATTAAAATTGAAGGGACAAAAACAGTGGAAAATATGGGGCTAAATGCAAACAATCAACCCTATTTTAATGTAAACGTTAATGGTCTTGCAACATTAACTTCTGGTGAAACACTAACGTATTTATCAACACGAGTTAGAACTTGGGTTTCAGGTTTCAATACCTTACTTTATCGTTTTGATGATGAGTATGATATTACGGGCAATGCTCAAGGTAGTTTTTCATCTGGAGGCGGATTTACTTCTCAAACTACAAATCCAATCCATGTAAAAGTAGGTTGTGGATTTCCGGTCAGTGGAACAATTGATCTTCAACCACAAAATAAACCGCTACGTATCGTAGATTATGGTTCTGGAATCTGTGACTTTACTTTTACGGTTACAGTGAATGGTGTCACTTATACATTTAACTAAAATCACTAAAAATCTTTTCGTATTTAGTTTAAACACTTTTTATTTTAATACGTTTCCTTTTTGTACTCAATGATTGAGTAATTTTGTGTCTTAAATGTTTTAAAATGAATGTGATTGGAATTAACGGTTTTGGAAGGATAGGAAGATGTTTTACGCGAATTGCATTGAACGATAATTCTATTGAAATTGCACTCATTAACGACCTTGCCGATATTTCTACACTTGCGCATTTGCTTAAGTACGACAGCATCCATGGAACTCTAAATATTTCTTTTACAATCGAAGGAAATACTTTGCATTTTGAAAACGGAAAAAAAATAATTTTTACGCAAGAAAAAGATCCATCACAAATTCCATGGGGTAATTATTCTGTAGAAACTGTTGTAGATTCAACTGGAATGTTTTTAACAAGAGATTCAGCAAGCAAACATCTAAGAAACGGCGTTAAAAGAGTAATCCTTTCTGCTCCTGCAAATGACGCAGATATTCCAACTGTTGTAATGGGTGTAAATGAGAAGGAAATCAATTTATCGGATACTATTTTTTCAAATGCATCTTGTACTACAAACAATGCTGCACCAATGATAAAAGTTTTAAATGAATTAGTAAATATAGATGTTGCATACATTTCAACAGTACATAGTTACACTTCTGACCAACGGCTACACGATTCTCCTCACAAAGATTTAAGAAGAGCAAGGGCAGCTGCCAATTCAATTATACCAACTTCAACTGGTGCAGCGAAGGCAATTACCAAAATATTTCCTGATTTAGATGGAAAAATTACCGGAGGAAGCGTGCGAGTTCCTGTTTTAGATGGCTCAATGACTGAAATGACAATTATTACCAAAGATGAAATAACTGTTGAACAAATAAATACTGCAATGAAAAACACAGCGCTCGGTTCTATGAAAGGAATTTTAGGATATACAGAAGATCCGATTGTTTCTGTTGATGTAATAGGAAGCTCTTACAGCTGTTTATTTGATTCAGAACTTACACTTGTTTTCAAAAACCTTATTAAAGTTGTTGGTTGGTACGATAACGAAGCGGGTTATTCTCATAGATTAATTGATTTTGTGAAGAAGTTTAATTGAGTATTCGCAATCTTACCAGAAAGATATTTTCATGTTAAAAATCAAGAATTCATTCAAAGTGATAACTATATAGTTAATATTAGCGAACACTATTCGGCCTTGAATTTCATGGTTTTTGCTACTGAACTGAAACTTTTAATTTTTAAAATTTCTGCAAGAACATTTTTGAAAAATTTCAGTTTTAGAAAGGAGCTATCTTGTTCGCAACGAGTTGTAAGTAGTTGTAAAATAATCATTCGCGAACAAAATAGAAATTCAGAGCCTTGACTTTTTCCTTTCTTTTTTTGTCAAGAAAAAAAGAAAGGAAAATAGAATAATTTCTCAAATTGAGATTATTGTTAGCATTATGAATTTGATTAGAATTTTGATTGCTGGTACTAAAGCGTACACTCAACAAATTTAATTAACTATAGCCGATATTCCTGGTAATTCTTTTCCTTCAAAGTACTCTAAAAGCGCTCCTCCACCCGTGCTAACATAACTTACTTGAGAGGCAAAGCCAAATTTCTGAACTGCAGCAGCACTATCTCCTCCACCAATCAATGAATACGCGCCATTTTTTGTTGCTTCGGCAACAGCTTCAGCAATCGACTTTGTGCCATGTGCAAATGCATCCTTTTCAAAAACTCCCATTGGGCCATTCCAAAGGATTGTTTTACTATTCATTAAAATCTTAGTAAAAGATTTAATTGTTTCAGTACCAATATCTAATCCCATCCATCCTTCTGGAATAGCAGCACTTTTTTGATTTCTTGTTTGTGCATCAGAAGCAAATTTATTTGCGATTTTTGAATCTATTGGCAAATGAATTTTTACACCCATTTTCTCTGCACGCTCTACTATTTCTTTACAGGTCCCTAAACGTTCATTTTCACAAAGTGAGTCTCCGATTTCTCCACCTAAGGCTTTGAAAAATGTATAAGCCATTCCTCCTCCAATAATAATATGATCGGCAATTTTTAATAAGTTTTCTACTATTAAAACCTTGTCTGAAACTTTAGCGCCACCAACAATCGCAGTAAATGGACGCTCTGTTTTTTTTATTATTTTTTCTGCGCTTTCTATTTCTGCTGCCATCAGAAAGCCCATCATCTTATCATTAGGAAAAAAAGATGCGATTTGAGTTGTACTTGCATGAGCTCGATGTGCAGCTCCAAAAGCATCATTGACAAAACAATCTCCTAAAGAGGCTAAATCTTTTGCGAAATTAATATCTCCTGCAGTTTCTTCAGGGTAAAACCTCACATTTTCTAACAATAGGATTTCTCTAGGTTTTAATGCAGCACTTTTCTGTTGTGCCTCACTTCCAATGCAGACATTCGCGAAAAGCACTTCTTTTCCTACTAATTTTTCAATATGAGGAATAATGTGCTTGAGTGAGAATTTGTCTTCTGGACCATTTTTTGGCCTGCCTAAATGTGAAATTAGGACAAGACTTCCTCCTTTATTTAAAATGTGCTTTAATGTTGGTAAAGCTGCACGAATTCTTTTGTCATCTGTAATTTCGAAAGTAGATTTATCTTGAGGAACATTAAAATCAACACGAATTAAAACGCGTTTGTTTGAGAAGTCATAATCAAGAAAATTAATCATACTATTCTTTTTTCTGCAAATCTAAAAAAGCTTTGTAACTTGAGAAGTATTTTTTGTTTAAACCTTGTCAAAACAAAAATTATTTGCATTTTTACATTAAACTTTTTTTATGAAAAAAATCACGATTTTTATTGGGCTTTTATTGTTTTTACTTGCCTGTACAACTAGTAAAGATATTTCTGCAGATTTAGAAATAGTTGAAGATGCAGAAAACTATGAATTCAACGAATTTGATTCAACAGCATACGATGATGAAATAAGTTTTGAGGAAGAACTAAAAGTAAGAGCTATCTATAATGGTTCTCGGACTTTATACACAGATTTAATTCATACGAAACTAGAAGTAAATTTTAATTGGGCGAAATCTCAATTAAATGGTCTTGCTACTATTACTGCAAAGCCACATTTTCATGCCTCAGATAGTTTAGTTTTAGACGCTAAAGGAATGGATATTAAAAAAGTAGAAATGAACGGCAAAGTATTAAATTATGTCTATAATGATTCCCTTACACTTCATATTAAATTAGACCGAAGCTATTCTAGAGATGAAAAATTTACCTTGAAAATTGACTATGTTGCAAAACCAGATGAAAGAACTGTTAATGGCAGTGCTGCAATTACATCTGATAAGGGCTTATTTTTTATCAATCCAAAAGGAGAAGATAAATCAAAAATGCCACAGATATGGACACAGGGAGAAACAGAATCAAATTCAGTTTGGTTTCCAACAATAGATGCTCCAAATACAAAAACGACAGAAGAAATTCTAATGACAGTTGAGGATAAATATGCAACCCTCTCCAATGGAAAATTAATTTCCTCAAAAAAGAATTCAGATGGTACGCGCACTGACCATTGGAAACAAGATTTGCCGCATGCTCCCTATTTATTTATGATGGCTGTTGGAGAATTTAAAGTGGTTAAGGATTTCTATACACGCAATGATGGTTCTAAAATGGAGGTCAACTATTATGTAGAGCCGGAATTTGAGAAAGATGCGAAAGCAATTTTCGGTGAAACACCAGCTATGATAAAATTCTTTTCTCAAAAACTCGGAATAGAATATCCTTGGGATAAATACACACAAATTGTTGTTAGAGATTATGTTTCCGGGGCAATGGAAAATACTGGTGCTGTAATTTTTGGAGATTATGTTTACAAAAATCAACGTCAATTATTAGATAATAATGACCAATCTACAATAGCACACGAATTATTTCATCACTGGTTTGGAGATTTGGTGACCTGTGAATCTTGGGCAAATTTACCCTTAAATGAATCTTTCGCCAATTATTCTCAGTATCTATGGGACGAGCACCGATACGGAATAGATGAAGCTGATTATCAAGGGTCCAATGAAGCAGAAAATTATTTTAATTCAGCTTTTGAAAACTACCATAATTTGATTTGGTTTGAACACCCTAATAAAGAAAATATGTTCGATGGTCACTCCTACGCTAAAGGAGGAAGGATTTTACACATGCTTAGAAATTATCTTGGAGATGAGGTTTTCTTTAAAGGGCTAAATAGTTATCTCGTTAATAATAAATTTAAAGCTGCTGAATTTCATAATCTTAGAATGGCTTTTGAAGAGGTTTCTGGGGAAGATCTTAATTGGTTTTTTGACCAGTGGTTTTTAGGTAAAGGGCACCCAATAGTTCATACTTCTCAAGTAATAAACCCTGAGAATAATACAGTTACCATTAATGTGAAACAAAAGCAAAATACCGATGATTTTCCTTTGTATAAACTCCCTGTAAATGTCGCTATTTGGGATGCTAATGGAAAACGAACTGAAAAAATTGTGCTTGAAAACTTAGAAGAGAATTTTACATTTAGCTTTTCTGGTGACTTAAAAAATATTCTCTTTGATGAGCAACAAATGCTGTTAGGAAAATATTTTGAAGATAAACCCTTAAGTCAATATGTTCATCAATACTATAATTCTACAAGATACAAAGCAAGAGCTTCAGCTATTACAATGGCGCAACGAACAAAAAATAGTGACAGCGAAAAATTACTTTTCGATGCCTTGAAAGATCCTTTTTGGAATATCCGAATACTTGCACTTCCTTCAATTGAAAATGTAAAAAATGATTTAGGTATTGAAACTTTGAGTCGAATTAAAGAATTAGCTAAAAGTGATCCAAAATCGCAAGTTAGGGCTGCAGCACTTAAATCTTTGTCTGCTTTACCAAAAGAGGAAGCCACTGAACTACTCAAAGCTGCTATAAGTACTGATCAATCCTATGCAGTTATCTCTTCAGCTCTTGCATTATTGACGGAAATAAATCCTGAAGAAGCCTTAATTGTAGCAAGAAAATTAATGAAAGAAGGAAATCCTACACTTAATGTCTCAATTGCTGGGGTTTTACAACAATTAGGAACTGAAGAAGATATTCTATTTTTTGATAAAAATTTAAAGAATAATAGTTTTAAGGGGTATGATGAATTAAATGTCTTTGTAGCTTATGTTGTATTAATATTAAGAATGGAAATAGATTTACAAGAAAAATCACTTGAATTTTATACCTTATTAAAGGAAAAAGGTGGCGCTGCAGTGCAACTCTATTTTGGACAAATAATTGAATACACTAATTCTATTTATCTCACTAAAGTTGAAGAGTTAGCTGCAGAAATAGCAGAATTGGAAGAAGCTAAATCTTTTGGGACTGTCTTTGAAAAAAAGAAGTTAAAACAGCGCTACGAGGATTTAATTGCTAAGTTAACCTTGCTAAGTCCTCCAATACCTTTGGATTAAGAATGCTTATTTCTTATGAAGAATAGTTGCTGAAGCCTGTGCTGTTGGCATGATTGTAATATCGTTAATTGTCACATTAGCCGGCCGAGAAGTTACAAACCAAATAGCTTCCGCTACATCATTTGCAAGTAAAGCCTCAAAACCGTCATATACAGAATTTGCCGTTTTAACATCTCCTTTAAATCGCACCAACGAAAATTCAGTTTCTGCAGCTCCCGGAGCAATATTAGTGACTTTTATTCCATGAGAAACTAAATCTATTCGCATCGCTTTTGAAAGTGCATCAACTGCATGTTTTGTAGCACAATAAACATTTCCGCCAGGGTAAACCTCTTTTCCAGCAATACTAGAAATATTTACAATCTGTGAGTATTCATGAAGTTTTAGAAAGGGAATAATAGCTTTTGAAACGTACAATAATCCCTTGATATTCGTATCAATCATTCGCTCCCAATCATCTGTTACGGCATTTTCTATTGAAGATCTTCCCACTGCTAATCCCGCATTATTAATAAGGATATGAATGTTATTTTTAATTATTTCAGGAAGTGAATTAATAGACTGAATAACCTCTTTTTCATTCCTAATATCAAGTTCTAGGCAATGTATATTGACAGTATCATTTTGCAAGGAAACTTTCAATTGTTCTAATTTATCACTTCTTCTAGCAACTAAAACAAGTGAAAACCCATTTTTTGCAAAAATATGTGCACACGCTTCCCCAAATCCTGAGGATGCTCCTGTAATAAAAACGTATTTTTTCATATTGCAAATTTGAATAGAAAATTTCTATTTTGCTTTGTTTATGTCAATTTAACAATAAAAAAAGACAAAATGACATAAAAATTAACTTGGCATATAGATTGACTAATTGATTTCAAATAAAAAACAAAATGAAAAAAAACACAATCAAGTCAGGTAAAATTAACGTTCAAACGGAAAATATTTTTCCCATAATTAAGAAATTTTTATACTCAGATCACGAAATATTTTTACGTGAATTAGTTTCCAATGCTGTCGATGCATCTCAAAAATTACGCGTTCTTTCAGCAAATGGAGAATATAAAGGTGAACTTGGAGATTTGAAGGTAGAAGTAATATTGGATCGAGATGCAAAAACAATTACCATTCGAGATGCTGGAATCGGAATGTCTGCTGAAGAAATTGATAAATATATCAATCAAATTGCATTTTCTGGGGCTGAGGAGTTTGTAGAAAAATACAAAGGAAAAGAAGGTGCTGAACAAATTATAGGTCATTTTGGACTAGGTTTTTATTCAGGATTTATGGTGTCAGAAAAAGTGCAGATTCGCAGTAAATCTCGCCATGAGGGAGAAAAAGCAATTCAATGGGAAAGCAATGGTTCTCCGGACTATACAATTATTGAAATTGACAAAACAACACAAGGAACTGACATCGTTTTATATATTTCCGAAGAATCAAATGAGTTTTTGGAAAAAGAACGGATTTCTGGAATCTTAACGAAATACTGTAAGTTTTTACCAATTCCTGTGTTTTTTGGTGACAAAACAGAATACATCGACTCGCCAGAAGGGGAAAAAGATGACAAAGGAAATATAAAGCGAGTAGCTATCGAAGTTCCAAATCAAATTAATAATCCTTCTCCTGCATGGACGAAAGCACCTGTAGATTTGAATGATGAAGATTATTCTTCATTCTACAGTGAATTGTATCCCTCAACCTTTGACAAGCCTCTTTTTCATATTCATTTGAATGTAGATTATCCTTTTAATTTAACGGGCATTCTCTATTTTCCAAAAATTAAGGAGAATGTTGAAGTTCAGAGAAATAAAATAAATTTATATTCCAATCAAGTCTTTATTACGGATAGCGTTGCGGAAATTGTACCTGAATTTTTAACGCTTTTACATGGAGTAATTGATTCTCCAGATATTCCTTTAAATGTTTCAAGGTCGTATTTACAAAGTGATGGCAACGTCAAAAAAATAGCTTCTCACATCACCAAAAAAGTGGCGGATAAATTGGCTGATATGTTCAAAAAAGACCGCAAGGATTTTGAAGATAAATGGAATGACCTTCAAATATTTGTTCAATATGGAATGTTATCAGATGAAAAATTTGCTGAAAAAGCTGCAGGTTTTTCCTTATTGAAAAATACAGATGGGCTTTATTTTACTCCGGAAGAATACAAAGAAAAAATTGCAGCACTTCAGGTTGATAAAGACAAAAAAACAATTTGTTTGTATACCAATAACCCGGAAGAACAATTCTCCTTTGTTAAAAAAGCAAAAGAAAGAGCTTACGATGTTCTTCATTTAGAAGGCCCTTTGGTTTCTCATTGGATTCAAAAACTCGAGCAATCAATGGAAAATACAAGTTTTGTTCGTGTTGATTCTGACACTCTAGATAAACTAATTCGTAAAACAGATGAACTTCCTTCAAAAATTTCAAAAGAGGAAGAAGAAAAGTTAAAGCCTGTTTTTGAAGAATGCTTAAATAAAGAAAAATATACTGTTCAATTTGAAAGCATGAGTGAAAGTGATTCTCCAATGATTATTACGCAACCAGAATTTATTCGACGAATGATGGAACAGCAAAAATTAGGCGGCGGTGGAATGTTCGGAGCTTTTCCAGAAATGTATACGCTCGTTGTAAATGCAAATCATCCAAAAATTGCTCAGCTTCTAACGAAAAAAGCAAAGGATCAAAAGGCAAGTGTAAAGCAACTTACAGATCTTGCACTTTTGGCTCAAGGGATGTTAAAGGGCGAAGCATTGGATAGTTTTATTGAGCGAAACATTGAGCATATTGCTTAATTTACTAATTTTACACGGGATTTTCCCTAATAAAATTTTTTAAAACTCAGTGCGTGTATAAGTGGATTTTAGGACTTGGATTTTATCTTACTACACAAAGGTTGGGAGGAGGTCTTTTTGGATTCATCATTGGCTCCTTAATTGATCGGACAACTAGTAAATCTGGTGCCTCTAATTCTTCTAGTGGACGAAAAAGTTTTCAAGATTCATTTGAATATTACAGACAACAATCCTCTCGCTACGATATTCAAACCATGCTCATGGCTCTTTCCGCATCTGTTATGAAGGCTGATGGGAAAGTCTTAAAAATCGAACTTGACTTTGTGAAACGTTTTTTTGCTTCGCAATTTGGCAATCGTTTTACTAGTGAGCATCTTCAAATCCTTAAAAATTTCCTGGATTCTGATAAAATACCGCTTCAAGAAATTTGCGCAGATATTCGCACTAGAATGCCTTCGGAAGTCCGCGTACAATTAATTCACTATTTGTTTAGTATTGCAAAAGCAGATGGCGATGTTGCTCCAGCGGAAATGAATATTATTCAAAAAATTGCTACAATGCTCGGTGTTTCTGCAGTAGAATTTGAAAGTGTGAAGAATATGTTCTACAGAAATGTAGATTCTGATTATAAAATTTTAGGTGTTGAGTCATCTGTAACTGATGAAGAAATTAAAAAAGCTTATCGTAAAATGGCAATTTCCTTTCACCCTGATAAAGTTGCGACAATGGGCGAAGAATACCAAAAAGGTGCAAAGGAAAAATTTCAGCAAATACAAGATGCATACGAAGCAATAAAAAAACGAAGAGGATTTAAGTAATTAATGCTTTTTCAAAATTGTTTTTATTGTTGTATCTTTAAACATAAGTAAAGAAAATTACCTAAAATGACAGAGCAAAAATATACCGAAGCATTTGAAGAATTACAAGAAATTGTAAGTGACATGGAAGATGGAAATATAAGTGTAGATGAATTAGCGGAAAAAGTGAAACGTGCAACTGTTTTAATTCGAGTTTGTAAGGCTAAATTAAGTGCAACTGAAGGTGATGTTCAGAAAATTCTCAAAGAACTTGAGGAGGATAAGGCTGAAGAATAAGTCAAATTTCTAACTTTACCTTTTTAATACACATATGTCAGACAATCGTTATCAAGCAAGAGGAGTATCAGCAGGAAAAGAGGATGTACACAATGCTATAAAAAATGTGGATAAAGGTTTATTTCCTCAAGCTTTTTGTAAAATAGTTCCTGATTATTTAACCGGAGATGATGATTATTGTGTTGTAATGCATGCTGATGGCGCTGGCACAAAAACATCTTTAGCCTACATGTATTGGAAAAAAACTGGAGATATTTCAGTTTGGAAAGGAATTGCTCAAGATGCATTGATAATGAATATTGATGATTTATTATGTGTAGGAGCAACTGGTCCCATTCTTTTATCTTCAACTATTGGTCGTAATAAAAACCTCATTCCTGGTAGCGTTATTTCTGAAATCATCAACGGAACAGAAGAACTCTTGAAAGATTTAAGGTCTCATGGTATTGAAATTTATTCCACTGGTGGAGAAACTGCAGATGTAGGCGATTTAGTAAGAACAATCATTGTAGATTCTACTGTAATTGCCAGAATGAAACGCAGTGATGTTATTTCAAATCATAAAATTCAAGCAGGAGACTGCATTGTTGGTTTGGCTTCTTATGGTCAAGCTAGCTATGAAAACACCTACAACAGTGGAATGGGAAGTAATGGGCTTACAAGTGCTCGACACGATGTGTTCAACTATCAATTAGCAAAAGAATTTCCCGAAAGCTTTGATCCTAATTTACCGAATGATCTTGTTTATAGCGGCGGAAAATTATTGGAAGATGAAGTTGCAAACCTTCCTTTAGATGCAGGAAAACTTGTTTTATCGCCAACACGAACTTACGCGCCAGTAATTAAAAAGATTTTAGATTCTTATCGCTCGCAAATTCATGGAATGGTTCACTGCTCTGGAGGAGCTCAAACTAAAGTCTTGCATTTTGTAAATAACCTTCATATCATTAAAGATAATCTTTTTCCAATTCCACCTTTGTTTCTTATGATTCAAGAGGAATCAGGGACCTCTTGGGAAGAAATGTATAAAGTTTTTAACATGGGACACAGAATGGAGATTTATGTTCCTTTTGAAATAGCTTCAGATCTTATTGCTATTTCAGAATCATTTGGAATTGCAGCTCAGGTTATTGGCAAAGTAGATTCTTTCGACGGCAAACAAGTAAGTATTAAAAGTGAAAAGGGAGAATTCAGCTATAATTCCTAATCTTTTTCTAAAAAAACTACTGATAAAAGGAATAAAATTTATATTTTTGCCCCCTGTTCATTGAATATTGGAGGGATGGGTGAGTGGCTGAAACCACCAGTTTGCTAAACTGACGTACGGGAAACTGTACCGCGGGTTCGAATCCCGCTCCCTCCGCCATAAGTATTAAAACGGATTGTTTCGGGATGAGAACCAGCGGGTTCGAACCGGAACAAAGCGGAGCTCACTGAAAAGCGACAATTAGAGCTTGAAGTAATCCCGCTCCCTCCGCCATAAGTATTAAAACGGATTGTTTCGGGATGAGAACCAGCGGGTTCGAACCGGAACAAAGCGGAGCTCACTGAAAAGCGACAATTGGAGCTTGAAGTAATCCCGCTCCCTCCGCCATAAATATTAAAACGGATTGTTTCGGGATGAGAACCAGCGGGTTCGAACCGGAGCAAAGCGGAGCTCACTGAAAAGCGACAATAGGAGCTTGAAGTAATCCCGCTCCCTCCGCAATAAATATTAAAACGGATTGTTTCGGGATGAGAACCAGCGGGTTCAAATCTAATGAAGAATAGTCTTATTGTTGGCTTATCTATTGTAAATCGTAATAATCTTATTACTTTTGCACTCACTTTCTGAGAAACGTTTCAGGAAGATTTAATTAAACAGATGATACATTAGTTCGGGGCGTAGCGTAGTCCGGTCATCGCGCCTGGTTTGGGACCAGGAGGTCGCAGGTTCGAATCCTGCCGCCCCGACGAGGGGGATGAGCAATCATCCCCCTTTTTTAATTAGTTTAATTGAAACTAATTATTAGTTTCAATTGATTGGTCCGCTAGCTCAGCTGGATAGAGCAACGCCCTTCTAAGGCGAAGGCCTCAGGTTCGAATCCTGAGCGGATCACAAAAAGTGCCCACTTCATTTTTGAAGCGGGCTTTTTTATTTTCAGGCGACTGAAACTTGTTTCTGTAAGCTAAGAAAATAGAAATGACCGAGCTTTGCATAGCAAAGTGGAGCGCAATGCTTGGAATGAGCCATTTTTTAGGTTCTCTACTCCTGAGCAGATCACAAAAAGTGCCCACTTCATTTTTGAAGAGGGCTTTTTTATTTTCAAGCGACCGAAATTAACGACATGAATCCCAAGTGCGACTTTGGCTATCAATAATTCCTTGTAAATTCCCATAACCATCATACTGGGCAACAAATTTCAATTCTTGCATTCCAGCATTCACACCATTCCAAGTGACTGTTATCATGTATGCCGTACCGTAAATGCCTTCATCTCGAAGTATCCACTCCCCCTGCATTGTTTTTTGTATGGCCCCATTTGAATTAAGCAATTGATAAACAGCTTTTTTTGTCCCGTCATCATAAAGTGACATTACATACTTACCAGAATAAGTTGAATAACAATATTTCTTAACTTGTCCAAAACTTATTTGAACAGATAATAAGAATATTGCAGTTAGAAGTAGTAGATTTTTCATAATTATAATATTTTAAGTTTAATTTCTTAAATGTATAAAATTTATCAAACTAAAACGTTAAATGCTTATTATTTAACTTTATTACTTTAATCATATACATATCGATTTCAGTAAATTAAAGAGCAGACGGCTATCTTTTTTATTTTAGTCGTTAGAAAATAATTTTATATATCCAATTAAATAAAAAAGAGTATCTACAAATAAAACTTTGCAAGCACAGCTGATTTTAAAGAAGAGGGCACTTCATATTCTTCATTGTAAAGTGCAAAAACAGATGCACCAGATCCAGACATAGAAACATAGCATGCGCTCGTCTTTTCTAATTCACTTTTCAATTGTGCAATTTCTGGATGAACTTTAAATACGCTTTCTTCAAAATAATTTTGCAGCACTGCAGGCCAAACTTCTATTGGTAGAGAAAGTAGTTCCCTTACTGTTTTATCTGGTATTCTTGGGGAAACTCCTAAATAAGCTTCCTTAGTTGAAACGTGAATTTTTGGGTTAAAAAGAACACAGTAAAGACCATTTAAATTTAATGAAATTGGTGTTAGCAGTTCTCCGCGGCCTTTTGCAAGTTGTGGTTCATTCCGAATAAAAAAAGGACAGTCACTTCCCAATTCAGCTGCTAGGAGACATAAAATTTCAATATCTAATTTTAATGCAAATAGTTCATTTAAAGCTAAAAGCACATGTGCAGCATCCGAAGAACCTCCACCAAGGCCGGCACCAATCGGAATTTGCTTGCGTAAATGAATACGTACATTTCCTATTTCATAGCGCGACTTCATTAAGTAAAATGCCTTTTCACATAAATTTTCTCCTACAGCACTCGGTATTTTTATTCCTGTTTGTTCGAAAGAAAAAGCAGCAGAAAGTGTTAGCTCAAGAATATCATAAAAAGGAATCGGTACCATGCAGGTCTCAATTTCATGAAAGCCATCACTGCGCTTACTGTGTATCTGTAAACCGAGATTTATTTTTGCCGGTGGAAACAATATCATCTTACAAAGTTAAAAGAACCGAGCAATTTTCTTAAATTTGTTCTTTCAAATTAATATAAATGACAACTTACCTAGATTTTGAAGAACCGTTAAAAGCTTTGGAAGAACAAATCGAACAAACCAAAAAAATTGGTGAAACCACAGATGTGGATATGAGCGATAAAGTATCTGAACTTCAAAGAAAACTAGTAGCAAAAACAAAGGATATTTTTTCAAAGTTAAGTCCTTGGCAAAGGGTACAACTCTCACGCCATCCAGATCGCCCCTACACGCTTGCTTATATCAATGCCTTAACAGACGGTGATTTCATGGAACTTCACGGCGATAGAAATGTGAAAGATGACAAAGCAATGGTTGGTGGCTTTGGGTTATTGGATGGGAAAAGTGTGATGTTTATTGGTCAGCAAAAAGGAATAAATACAAAAATGCGCCAATACCGAAATTTTGGAATGGCAAATCCTGAGGGCTATCGTAAAGCTTTGCGCTTGATGAAATTAGCAGAAAAATTTAATAAGCCAATTGTTACTTTTATTGATACTCCTGGTGCTTTTCCTGGTATTGAAGCAGAAGAAAGAGGTCAAGGAGAAGCAATTGCTCGTAATATTTACGAAATGATGCGCTTAAAAGTTCCTGTTATTTGCATAATTATTGGAGAAGGAGCTTCTGGTGGAGCACTTGGTATTGGAGTTGGAGATAAGGTTGTAATGCTTGAAAATACATGGTATTCTGTTATCTCTCCTGAATCTTGTTCTTCTATTCTATGGCGTTCTTGGGATTTTAAAGAAAAAGCCGCTGAGGCACTAAAACTTACTTCAACAGACATGAAATCTCATGGCTTAGTAGATGAAGTGATAAAAGAACCTCTCAATGGTGCACACCACGAACAGGAAAAAATGTTTTCCATTGTAAAAGAGAAGGTGAAGGAATACATCAAACAATTAGAAGCCATTAAACCCGACGAAAGAGTTGAACAACGTATTGAGAAGTTCAATAAAATGGGCGTTTGGAAATAACCTTTTTAAGCAGCGCTAAATGAACCAATTGCTACAAACACCTATTGAGTTTTTAAAAGGTGTTGGGCCTCAGCGTGCTGAATTGTTACAAAAAGAAATTGGGATTTTTACCTTTAAAGATTTACTTGAATATTATCCATTTCGTTACTTAGATCGTTCTTCTTACCATCGGATTTCTGATTTGCCTTATGTTGATACATCTGTTCAACTTAGAGGCGTATTAAAAGAGGTAAAAGAAAGTGGTGCCGGGCGCTATAAAAAATTAACAGCGCGCTTTGAAGATGCTAGCGGAACGATTGATTTAGTTTGGTTCCAAGGTTTTCAATGGATAAAACCAAATTTAAAACTCAATGTAGAATACCAGGTTTTTGGTAAAGCAAAGTTATATAGCTCAACTTGGAATATCCCGCATCCTGAATTAACGCTTTTCTCAGAATTAACAATTCGCAGTGGCTTACAAGCAGTTTATTCTAGCACCGAAAAACTAAGTGCCAGAAACCTTCATTCAAAAGGGATTGAAAAACTAGTTCATGCCTTAATCCCACAAATATCTGGCTTTATCCCAGAAATACTGCCAGAATGGATAAGCACGCAACACAACCTTATTTCAAGAGAAAAAGCATTGTTGGGAATTCATATTCCAAAAAATGAGCAGGAATTTCAACAAGCACGGTTACGTTTAAAATTTGAAGAATTATTTTTCCTGCAACTTGAAATGCTGCTTAGAAAAGAGGTGAGTGCGAAAAAATTAAACGGATTTGTTTTTAAAGAATTGGGAGAACCTTTTAATACGTTTTATAGCCAACACATGCCTTTTGAACTTACAAATGCGCAAAAAAAGGTTATCAAAGAAATTCGGAAAGACTTTTTAAGTGCGAAACACATGAATCGCTTGCTTCAAGGAGATGTTGGAAGTGGAAAAACACTTGTTGCACTCTTAACTATGTTGATAGGAATTGGGAGTGGTTTTCAGTCGGCACTGATGGCACCAACAGAAATTCTTGCTGCACAACATTTTGAATCCATTCAACAACTTCTAGCTCCCTTAAATCTTAAAGTTGCACTTCTTACTGGTTCGGTAAAAAAAGCAGCGCGAAAAGTAATTCACGAAGGTTTATTAGATGGAAGTATTCAACTCTTAATCGGCACGCATGCCTTATTGGAAGACACTGTCCAATTTCAGAATTTAGGTCTTGTGGTAATCGATGAACAACACCGATTTGGTGTGGCGCAAAGAGCAAAAATGTGGCGAAAAAATACGGTGCCACCGCATGTTCTCATTATGACTGCAACACCAATTCCAAGGACACTAGCAATGACATTTTATGGTGACTTAGAGGTTTCTGTAATCGATGAACTTCCCCCGGGAAGAAAACCAATTTCCACAATTCATCGCTTTGAAAGTCACCGCTTGCGACTCTTTGGTTTCATGAAAGAGCAAATTGCCTTAGGAAGACAGATTTATGTTGTTTATCCGCTTATTAAAGAATCCGAAACCCTAGATTTTCATAATCTAATGGATGGACTTGAGGCGGTATCACAGTCTTTTCCTATGCCAGAATATCAAGTAAGTATTGTCCATGGAAAAATGCGCCCTGAAGATAAAGAATTTGAAATGCAGCGTTTTGTGAAGGGGGAAACTCAAATAATGGTCGCAACTACTGTGATTGAAGTTGGTGTAAATGTTCCAAATGCCTCTGTAATGGTCATTGAAAGTGCGGAAAGATTTGGTTTATCTCAATTGCACCAATTGCGCGGACGTGTAGGTCGAGGCGCTGAAAAATCATACTGCATTCTGATGACCGGTGAAAAACTTTCAAAAGATGGTTTAAAAAGAATGGAAACAATGGTACAAACAAATGATGGATTCATAATTTCTGAGGTAGATTTACAACTGAGGGGCCCTGGCGATCTTATGGGAACTCAACAAAGTGGCGTTTTGGATTTGAAAATTGCCGACTTAGCAAGAGATGGACAAATAGTAACAATCGCTAGAGATGCTGCACGAAATTTAATTCAAGAAGATGCTGATTTTAGCATGCCAAAACACCAAAAATTAAAAGAATGTGTTCAGGAAATTTTACGCAAAAAACCCAATTGGGGTCGAATCGCCTAAGAAAAATTTATTTTAATATTCCACGAGAAATAACGATTTTTTGAACTTCAGAAGTTCCTTCGTAAATCTGTGTAATTTTTGCATCTCGCATCATTCGCTCAACGTGATATTCTTTTACAAATCCATATCCACCATGAATTTGAACTGCTTCAACCGTTTGTTCCATCGCAACTTTTGAAGCATATAATTTTGCCATTGCACTGGATTGGTCGTAATTTCTCCCTGCATCTTTATCCAAGGCAGAACTGTAAACTAAAAGTCGAGCTGCCTCAATTTCCGTTGCCATATCTGCCAATTTAAATGCAATTGCTTGATGTTTGTAGATTTCTTTGCCAAAAGCTTTTCGTTGCTTAGAATAAGCTAATGCTAACTCAAAAGCGCCACCTGCAATTCCCAAAGCTTGTGCAGCAATTCCAATACGGCCGCCAGCAAGAACCTTCATTGCGAAAGTAAATCCAAAGCCGTCCTCCCCTATTCTATTTTCTTTTGGAACCTTCACATCATTAAACATCAAAGTATGTGTGTCGCTTCCTCGAATTCCTAATTTATCTTCTTTTGCGCCAACAATAAATCCTTCCATTCCGCGCTCAATAATTAAGGCATTAATTCCTTTGTGACCTAATTCTTTATGCGTCTGTGCGATTACAATGTAGGTAGAGGCTGTGCCACCATTTGTAATCCAATTTTTTACACCATTCAATAGATAATAGTCGCCCATGTCAATCGCTGTAGTTTGTTGTGATGTTGCATCGGAACCTGCTTCTGGCTCTGATAAACAAAATGCACCAATTTTCTCGCCTTTTGCAAGTGGAACTAAAAAATGTTGTTTCTGTGCTTCTGTGCCAAATTTATCTAAACCCCAAGTTACTAGAGAATTATTAACAGACATACAAACTGAAGCAGAAGCATCAACCTTAGAAATTTCTTCAATTGCTAAAACATATGAAATCGTGTCCATACCACTTCCACCGTATTTTGGATCGATCATCATGCCCATAAAACCAAGTTCTCCCAAAAGTTTCATTTCCTCTGCTGGAAATTTTTGAAGGTTATCTCGTTCAATAACGCCCGGTTTTAATACATTTTGAGCGAAATCGCGCGCTGCTTCTTTAACTGCAATTTGTTCTTCTGATAATTCAAAATTCATTGTTGGAATATTTCATTTAATTTTGACAAAAATAAGGCAAATCTTTTTTACATAGTTCTACATGTTAAAGAATATTGAAATAATTGGTTTAATGTCCGGAACTTCTCTCGATGGTTTGGATATCGCTCATGTTGCATTTGATTTTTCTGCATCGCTTCCAACGTTTGAATTACTGCATTCAGAAACTCTTCCATATTCCGATGAAATTCTTGCAAAATTAAACGTAGCAAAGACATTTTCAGTACCTGAAATGCTGATGTTAGACAAAGAAATTGGACGATTTTATGCAATAAAAGTAGTAGATTTCATAAAAAAATATAAAATTGATTCCAAAATAATTGCTGCAATTGCTAGTCATGGGCAAACTATTTTTCATCAACCTGAAAATGGTTTTACGCAGCAAATTGGTTGTGGAACTACACTTGCATTTCTCACTGGAATTCCTGTAATTAATGATTTTCGTAGCTTGGATGTTGCTGCTGGTGGACAAGGTGCACCCTTAGTTCCTATTGGTGACTTTCTACTGTTTTCGGAGCAAGCGGATGCTTTTTTAAACATTGGAGGTTTTGTAAATATTAGTTTTAAAAAAGGTGATGAAATTACTGCTTTTGATATCTGCCCTGGAAATTTACCCTTGAATAAATTTGCAGAAACACTAGGTTTTAAATATGATAAAAACGGTGAGATTGCTAAAAATGGACAATTAGACCACAACTTACTCAAAGAATTAAATAACATTAATTATTATTCTTTGTCAGCTCCAAAATCTCTTGGAACAGAATGGTTGGAAAAACAATTTTTACCATTAATTCCTAAAGAACTTAGTCCTGAAAAAAAATTAAGAACCATTACAGAACATATCGCTATTCAAATATCAGTAGTTCTTAATGACAAACAACTCAATTCTGTATTTATAACAGGAGGAGGCGCTCACAATAATTTCCTAATAGGATGCCTTAAACAGTATTTTTCTGGAAATGTAATTATTCCCAAAGACGAAGTAATAGATTTCAAAGAAGCAATCGTTTTTGCATTTTTAGGTGCACGTTATTTACGCAATGAGTCTACAACTATCTCAAGTGTTACAGGAGCTAAATTATCGCTTTGTACAGGAGTATACCATCGAATTTAAGCAGCTTATATATTCCACTTTATTCACAATTAACTTGTTCGTAACTATCAATAAAAAACAAATTCACAAAAAGACAATTTGTTTAACTTCGCTTCGCATTTTTGTTGTTGAAAACAAGCCTATTAATTAATTTACAAATGGAAATTTATCTCATCGCTTTTTTTATTCTTGGATACGTAGCAATAACAATGGAGCATTCTCTAAAATTAGATAAATTAATCCCTGCACTTTTAATGATGGTTGCTTGTTGGACAGTCATAGCAATTAATGTAGATAATATAACATATTGGATTGATGCAGAAGGAATAGCAAAGGAATTTACAGGAGGAAATAATTTGGAAATTGAACATGTAAATAAAACACTACTCCATCATTTTGGTAAAACTGTAGAAATATTAGTGATTATGATGGGGGCAATGGCAATTGTTGAAATGATAGAATACTTTGATGGGTTTTCTTCCATTAAAGACCTGATAAAATCTCGCAAAAAAACCACTATTCTTTGGATTGTTTCAATAATAGCGTTCTTGCTATCATCTATTATTTACAACATGTTGGCTACAATTGTATTGATAACTGTTTTGAGAAAAATTATAAGTAATAAAGAAGATCGTATGTGGTATTCTGGATTCATAATAATTGCTGCAAATGCAGGTGGATGTTGGACTCCCGTTGGTGATATTACAACTACAATGCTATGGTCTGCACACCAAGTTTCTACAGGGAATTTGATGTTGAAAGTAGGTGTCCCATCCTTAATATGTATATTGCTACCACTTATCGCTGCTTTATTTATGCCAGTATTTAGAGGGGAAATTGAACTTGTTGACGAAGAAAAAGTTAAAACGAAAAAAGTAAACCCAAATTCTAAGTTTATGCTCTATTTTGGACTTATTCTAATCATCTTTGTTCCTATTTTTGAAACTATAACACATCTTCCTCCTTACATGGGAATGATGGGTGCTTTAGCACTATTTTCAGTAACTGCAGAAAGTTTAGTTAATACTAAAAAAGGCATTAAAAGAATTATATCTGAAGTAGGTGTATTGCATCAAGGTCCTACAATGAAAGCATTAAGTAAAGTAGAAATGCCTTCTTTTTTATTTTTCTTAGGAATTTTAATGACTGTTGCAGCACTTCAATCAACGGGAATGATTTATAATTTAGGGGAATTCGCTAGAAACTCTGAGATTTCTAAAGATATCATTGTTATCTCTTTAGGGCTTATATCAGCCATTATTGATAATGTTCCATTAGTTGCTGCATCCTTTGGTATGTTTAATGACTTGCCTGGAACTGATGTTTGGTATTTTATTGCTTATGCTGCTGGAACGGGAGGTTCTATTCTTATTATTGGCTCGGCTGCAGGAGTTGTTGCAATGGGAATGGAAAAAATTTCTTTCTTCTGGTACTTTAAAAATATTGCTTTACTTGCTGCCTTAGGATATTTTGGTGGAATTGCTTTTTTTATTTTATTTCGTAACTTCTAATCTTTTAAACGTTAAAACAAAATGAACTTAATCTTTTTTCTACAAGCCACTCCAGGACTTACTACAGGTAATGAAACAAAAACTGGTGTAAAAAATGTTCCCATTTGGGATATTATTGATCAGTCTAACGGTGGAATTGGCTGGCTTATTAATTTAATCCTTTTAATCATGTTAGGCTATACCGTTTTTGTTTTTGTAGAGCGCTTTTTGGCGCTTAGAAAAGCTACAAAAGAAGATACTGGATTGCTTAACAATATTAAAACTCATTTGGCTAATGATAACATTCAAGGGGCAAAAGATGCATGCGATGCCTCAGATTCTCCTATTGCTATTATGCTAGCCAAAGGTATTTCACGAATGGGCTCAGCTAAAAATGAAAGCATTGCTGCAACTATTGAAAATACTGGAAAGTTCGAAATTCTTCGCTTAGAACAACGACTAAACTTCTTGGCAACCGCAGCGGGTGCAGCACCTATGATTGGTTTCTTAGGAACCACAATAGGAATGGTAGTTGTATTTATTGATTTACAAAATTCTAGTGCCCTAGAGCTGAAAACAATTGCTCCAGGAATCATGACAGCAATGGTAACTACAGTTGGCGGATTAATTGTAGGAATTCTAGCATTCATGGGTTATAACTTCCTTGTTGGTCAAATAGGAAAAGTAGTTTATCAAATGGAAAATGCAGCACTTGAATTTATGGATATGTTGAATTCTCCAAAAAAATAATATAATGGATCTTCGCCCAAGAAATAAAGTCAAAGTAGAAGGTGGAATGGCGTCTATGACAGACCTCGTCTTCTTGTTGCTGATATTCTTCATTATAATGAGCTTAATGGCAAATAACCAAACTCCTATTGATTTACCAAAACCAGATGAAAATCTTCCTACAGTTCAAGATCCTGTTGAGGCTATGGTTGTAATTACAGAAGATAATCGCTATGTTGTAATGCCTGGAGGAGATATGAGGAATCCAATGGATTTTGACGAAATAAAAGAAATTACAGCTGCAACGGTAGCAAAGTCACAAAAATTAAAACTAAAAGTTGCCGGTCACCGGAAAGCTAGTTATGAAGCTATTTTTAATGTTTTAGCTTTGGCACAAGCAAATGGTTGGGATCCAGTTTTAGCTTATGATAAATAAATAAATGTCAAAAAATAAAAACATATCAACACCGCAAGTAGCAGATCCAAGAGATGTTAAGGTTGGATTAATAAGCGCACTTTTTTCTATTCTAGTGTTAATGATTTTACTATTTTTCATAACATACGAAATAGCAAATCCACTACCAAAAGATGAAGTTGTAAATGCTGAAACAATTGTGGGTGAAATTCTATTAGAAGATTTAAAAATAGAAAGTGGTAGTATTGGTGGTGGCTCAGCATCAAACGATCCTGTTGATGAACCAAAGGAACAAATAGAGGAAGTTATAACTGGAAAATCAAAAAGAAGTTATACTAAAACTGGAAAGTCTAATAAAACAAATGGTAATGATGTCAATAATGAAGCATCTACAACAGTGCAAAGTCAAGATCCTTTTGGATCTGGTGGGTCTGGAGGAAAAAATGGGGCTGGCAATGGGCCATTTAGTGGACCGGGTAACAGTGATGATGGAGATGACGGTCCTGGAAAAGGAGATGGGGGACGTTTAAGAATAAGCAATGTAATTCTTCCTCTTTACGATAATGATTTTGATGTTAGTATTCACTTGCAATTAACTGTTAATGAAAATGGAGAAGTCGTAGCTGCAAAAAGCATAAAATCTAAAACAACCTGCTCAGATCAGCGTATTATTAACCAAGTTGTTAATGAAGTAATACGACAAGTGAAATACAAAAAAGAAAATGGTGCTGGCTTAATTTACACCTTTTATACTGTAAAAATCCTTGCTAAATAAGTACGAAAAAAGCATTGAATGGTTATTTAAGCAATTTCCATCTTTTCAAAATTTGGGGGCTGAAGCTTATAAACCAGGTTTGTCAAATGTAATTTCTCTTCTAAACTCCTTTGATAATCCACAAGATAAATTACAATTTATACATATTGCTGGCACAAATGGCAAAGGATCTACAGCTTCTTATACAGCATCTATACTGACAGAATTAAAAGAAAAAGTTGGGCTTTTTACTTCTCCACATATTTATGATTTCCGTGAGCGAATTCGAGTAAATGGAAAAAAAATAACAGAAGCTGAAGTGATTTCTTTTTGCACAAAAATTAAAGCATTAAAACTAGACTTTGAACCTTCTTTTTTTGAGATAACTTTTGTGCTTTCTTTAGTTCATTTTCAAGCTAAAAATTGTAGTATTTGTGTTATCGAAACTGGTTTAGGTGGGCGTTTAGATGCAACAAATTGCATACTTCCGAAAATCAGTATTATTACTAATATTGGCATGGATCACATGAAATTTTTAGGGAATACAATTAAAGAAATAGCACTAGAAAAAGCCGGCATTATCAAAGAAAATACAACGGTAGTAATTGGAAAAACACAGAAAGAGATCAAAGAATTATTTACTGATATTGCAAAAGAAAAAAAAGCAAAAATTTTCTTTGCCGATGAAAACAAAAATAATACAATAGAACTTTATCCAGCCTACCAAATTGAAAATTTACAAACTGCACTCAAAAGCTTGGAGCTAATCTCCTACTCCATTTCACAAAAAATAATTCAAAAAAGTATTGATAAGCTCCAAAAAAATACGGGGCTCTTTGCACGAATGACACACATAAATAGAAATCCTGATATTATTTTAGACGTGTCGCACAACGAAGACGGAATAAAAGCAACTCTAAATGCACTTATCTTAAAGCCAAAAGGGAAATTGCTTGTTCTGCTCGGCTCTTCTAATGACAAAGATATCAACCTGCACTTGAACTTATTTCCAGAAAATACAACTATCTATTTATGTGCTTTTAATAATGAACGAAGTCGAAAATTTGAAGAATATCAAATTTTAAAAACCCAAAATCCAAAAATAAAAGAAGTGTTTGAGGATATTAATTTAGCCATAACTAAGCTAAAGAAATTGCTCTCCAAGGAGGATACACTTCTGGTAATTGGGAGTTTCTTTCTCATTGCAGATTTCAAAGCCGATGACAATCCTTCTTAATATCTAAAAAATTATTTATCTTTGCGCTAATGGAAAAACAAGTCATTCTCAATTCCAAGCACTTAGAACTTACATTGAAAAGACTTTCCCACGAATTAATTGAATCCCATAACGATTTTTCAGATACAGTTTTAGTTGGTCTTCAACCAAGAGGAATCTATGTTGTTTCTCAGTTAAAAAAGCAACTGGAAATAATTTTAGGAAAAGAAATTATATGCGGAAATCTCGATATAACCTTTTTCAGGGATGACTTTAGAAGAAGAGAAAAACCACTTATTCCATGCATCACAAATATTGATTTTAGCCTCGAAAATAAAAAAGTAGTTTTAGTAGACGATGTACTATATACTGGACGGACAATTCGAGCTGGTTTAGATGCATTACTAACATTTGGACGTCCCTCAAAAGTAGAATTACTCGTGTTAATTGACCGCCGCTTTCGCAGAGATTTACCAATTCAAGCTGACTATGTTGGAAAAATGGTAGATTCCTTAATTTCAGAACGCGTATCAGTAGAATGGGAAGAAATAGAAGGTGAGGATAAAATAGTATTGTATACAAAAGATTCAAATGAATAATTTAAGTGTAGATCATCTTACCGGAATAAAAGACCTCAGCAAAGAGGACATCGACTTAATCTTCAAAACCGCAGATAGCTTTAAAGAAGTAATTAACCGGCCAATTAAAAAAGTTCCTTCACTGAGAGATATTACAATTGCAAATATTTTCTTTGAAAATTCAACACGGACAAAACTTTCCTTTGAATTAGCAGAAAAAAGACTTTCCGCTGACATTCTTAACTTCAGTGCTTCTGGGAGTTCAGTAAAAAAAGGAGAGACACTTATTGATACTGTAAACAATATCCTTTCTATGAAGGTGGACATGGTAGTTATGCGTCATCCGAATCCGGGAGCAGCACTTTTTTTATCTCAAAAGGTAAATGCAAAAATCATAAATGCTGGAGATGGAACACATGAACATCCTACTCAAGCACTTTTGGATGCTTACTCTATTCGTGAAAAACTTGGCGCTGTACAAGGTAAAAAAGTAGTTATCGTGGGAGATATTTTACATTCTCGCGTAGCATTATCAAATATTTATTGCCTACAGAAATTAGGTGCAGAAGTCATGGTTTGCGGTCCAACAACCCTTATTCCAAAAGACATGCATTTATTAAATGTTAAAATTTCACACAATCTAAGAGAAGCATTGGAATGGTGTGATGTTGCAAATATGCTGCGAATTCAATCGGAAAGACAAGAAATTAGTTATTTTCCATCCTTAAGAGAGTATTCAATGCAATTTGGATTAAACAAAGAAATTTTAAATAGTCTTTCAAAAGAAATTGTGGTAATGCACCCCGGTCCTATAAATCGCGGTGTTGAAATTACCAGCGATGTTGCGGATTCTAAACAAAGTATCATTTTAAATCAAGTTGAAAATGGTGTTGCAATTCGAATGGCAGTAATTTATTTGCTCGCAGCGAAGATTGATCGCTAATTATTTTTACATTTGACAAAACGTTTAAAATGAACTTTTCAACTGACCAAATAAGAAATGTCACTTTTGTTACTTCAAACGTTGAGAAACTAGATGCATCAAATGCTCCAGAATTAAAGAGCCATTTCTTTCTATTGAATAACTCAGGTATCAATAATATTGTTTTAGATTTATCAACATCAAAATACTGTGATTCATCTGGATTAAGTGCAATACTGACAGGAAACAGACTTTGTAAAGATACAAATGGTCAATTCGTAATTTGTGGACTTCAGGCAAATGTTCAAAAAATGATTGAAATTGCGCAACTTGATCGTGTTTTTAAAATTTGTGATACAGTTGATGAAGCCCAAGCCGCCATTGAATTTTGAGTTTTAAGATCACCATACTTGGAAGTGGTGCTGCTTTGCCAACAAATAAAAGAGGACCATCAGCACAATACATTGATTGTATTAACCGACATTTACTAATTGATTGTGGAGAGGGAACTCAAACACAATTAAGAAAATTCGGAGTTCATTTTCAGAAAATCAGCCATATTTTTATATCTCACTTACATGGAGATCATTTTTTTGGTCTTCCTGGTTTATTAAGCACAATGAATCTTTTAGGAAGAAATACCGGACTTACAATTTATGGTCCTGAAAATCTTCATGCACTTTTAAATGATATTTTTAGCTGTGGTGGTCAACAACTGAATTTTAATCTCAACTTTGTTCCGCTAGATTTCACTGAGGAAAAAGTCCTTTTTGAAGATAAACTAATTTGCGTCAAGAGTTTTCCTTTAAAACACAGAGTTCCAACCTGTGGCTTTAAAATTGAAGAAAAAACAAAAGAATACAGTATCAATCCAGAGGCAACAAAAGAACTTGCTATTCCCTTAAAAGATTACCCAAAACTTAAGCGAGGGGAAAATATTATACTTGAAAATGGCAAACAAATTGATTTTAGAAGTTGTGTTTTAGATCCAAAAAAATCGCTTTCATATGCTTATTGCTCAGACACCTATCCAAGCAATAAATATTTGAATTCTATTGAGAAAGTTGACCTACTTTATCACGAAGCAACATTTACAGAAGAACTTGCAGACCGAGCAAAGAAAACTTTACACAGTACCGCTAAAAAAGCTGCAGAGATAGCACAAAAAGCAAATGTTAAAAAATTAATATTGGGACACCTTTCATCGCGATACGAAAATAGTGAAGGTCATTTGCTCGAAGCCACTCAAATATTTAAAGAAACAATCGTAGCAGAAGATGGAATGGTTATTGAGCTAAATATTAGGGGATAATAATAGTTTAGTCTTTTTGTATTGATTAAAATCTTATTTTAGTATTCTAAACATCTTCTTTTGAGTGATATTCCTTTAATACCCGGGCGGGGTCTTTCAACAAGAACTGCAACTGAACTCAGATTAGACTTCTTAAAATCTAAAGAAATAAAAATTGATGCCATTGCAGATTATAATCTCGAAATCAATTCTATTCAAAACAACATAGAATCATTTATTGGAAGTGTAGAGATACCATTAGGAATTGTAGGGCCAATAATTTTCAATAATAATAATAAAAAAGAATATGTCTATGCCCCAGTTGGAACTCTAGAGGGGGCCTTAGTTGCTAGTATGAATCGTGGAGCAAAAGCAATCGCATCAAGCAATGGCTTTACTGCAAAAATTCATTGGCAACGTATGGTTAGAACTCCAATTTTATTACTGGAAAATAGTAAACATGCTCAGCCAATAATAGATTGGTTGAAAGCTAATTTTTCCGAAATTAAAAAAATTGCACAAGCGTACTCTAACCACGCTAGTTTAATACAAATTAAAGCAGAATTAGTTGACTTTTCTCTTAATCTTAAGTTTGTTTATGAAACTGGTGATGCTGCAGGACAGAATATGACCACTACTTGTACATGGCATGCCTTATTATATATTGTAGACCGTTTAAAAAATGAATTTTCAGAATATCCATTTGATTACATAATTGAAGGAAACGCTGCTTCTGATAAAAAGGTTGCTTTGAAAAATATTGAAGAAGGAAGGGGTATTCATGTAAGCGCTCAATGCGATATTTCTCGTCAGGTAATTAAAGATATTTTACGTACAACTCCTGAACAAATTCTGAAATTCTATATGCCCACAAAAAAAAATGCGGAAAGTGTTGGTATGGTAAGCTATAATGTAAATGTTGCAAATGCTGTAGCGGCAATTTTTGTGGCGACTGGTCAAGACCTAGCTTGTATTCATGAGTCAAGTTCAGGGCTTTTGCATTTAGAATACATCGGAAATAAAGTAAAACCAGATGGAATTCGTTTACATCTTACATTACCCAATTTAGTTATTGGTACAGTTGGCGGTGGCACACATTTAAAGAAACAAGCCGAAGCATTAGAAATTATGGGTTGTTTGGGGACTGGAAAAGTTAATAGATTTGCACAATTAATTGCAGGCTTTACTATGGGATTAGAACTTTCAACTTATTCAGCGGTTGTAAGCGGTGAGTTTGCTAAATCTCACGAAAAATTAGGCCGTAACAAACCAATTTCATGGTTACTAAAATCAGAAATCACCCCTACATTTCTTCATAGTCATTTCTCAGAACTTCCGGCTAATTGGGTTATCCAAAATCTTGTATGGAAAGATACCAATTATCTTGAAAATGGTATTATCACAAACATTACTAGTAGAATAACAAAGAAATTAATAGGGTTTTTACCCATGAAATTGGAGTTAAAAGATGGGGCTTTTGAAAATCTGTTAATTAAGTCTAAAGCCAAAGACATTGAAGTTTTAAAGGGTTTACACATGATTTTTGCATCAATTGATCCTAAACTTTCTGATTTAATTAAACAACAAAAAAATGAGTTGGAATTCTTTCAATGTCATGAAAAGGAACTAGTAGTATATGAATATCTAAACAAAAAAGGTTTTAAGGCAATGCCAACTTTTTATGGAAAATATATTAATGTAGAGAGAGAAATTTACTTATTAGGTCAGGAGTTGGTTTGTAATGACCAAATTTTATTAAACAATAGCGAAAACAATCCTGAAAAATGGACAGATGAATGGATTAGCTCAAGTCTAAATTGTATTTTTTTAGCGCATAACATGCTAGAATCCTTGCCATTAGAATATCCATCATTGCTCAATGTTTTTAAACCATGGAATTCAATTATTTTGTATGAGAAACTTATGGATATTCTAATTGACAATTGTGATGAAAAAGCTCAAACCCTAGTTCTTAAAAACATCAAAGTATCATTACTGAATGTTGAAGAAGATTGCAAAAAAATTGAATGGCCAAGAAGTCCAATACACAATGATTTCAACCCTAGAAATATACTTATTCGTTCTAATGAAATGCCCTGCATCATCGATTGGGAATTATCAATGTTGGATTTTCCTCAGCGGGATATAATTGAATTCTTAAGTTTTGTGCTCTCTGAAAAATTTTTATCAGAAACTTTATTAAATCATTTACATAATCATTATAATAGTATTGTTTTAAGAAAAGGGCCGGGACATAATTTGGGATTCAAAGAGTACTTAAAAGCATCTGAAATGGCAGTTAGAACTTATATCTGTTGCCGAGTATCTTTTTACGAAATCTCAGGAATTATTGCTAAGTACGATTTTTCAAAGCGTATTTTGGCAGTTTCAATTAGAATGCAAAAAGTAATACTAGATGAATTAAAAAGTCATAAACTATAGAAATGCTTGAAATTTATTCTTCAAAAACTATTTATCTGGCAGGGACATTAATTCCATTAATAGTAAGTAATATTTTACACATGATTGTGGTTAAAAAAAATTGGTTATCAATTTTGAATTTCCCCATAAATGAAGGTTGGTTTGGGAAAAATAAAACCTATCGCGGATTTATTGTTTTACCGCTTGTAAATGGAATCTTATATACAATCTTAAATTGGTCAGAGAGCTATTCTTTATCAGAGTTAAATACTTTTATAAATCATAATTTTTCGATAAATAATCCAACACTTTTTCTTTTCATAATTGGAGGGATTTATGGATTGTTTTATGTTATTTTTGAATTACCTAATTCTTTTATGAAAAGGCGATTAGGTATTGAAGCTGGAGAATACAGTCCGAAATATCGTTTTTTTTTTAAATTAATAGATAAGACAGATTCAGCATTCGGCTTAAGTTTATTTTATGGTTATTTAAATCATTTTAATATTAAGCTAATGATAGAGTTTTTCTTAATCGCAGTAGTATTACATGTAGTATTATCACTGATCTTGGTAGCAGCTAAAATCAAAAAATCATTTTAAATTTAATCCCTGATGACTCAGTCTTCTATTAAACCTAAAGAAAATCTATGGAATTTACCAAACGTGATAAGTTTATATCGCTTAGTTTCATTCCCTTTTTTATTGTACCTAATTTATATTAATGATGAATCATTATTTGCACTTTTACTTTGCATAAACTTAATTAGTGATATTTTAGATGGTCTCATTGCAAGAGTTTTCAAATTACAAACAGAATTTGGTGCACGTTTGGACTCTTTAGCTGACTGGGGAACATATATTTTGGCGTTTTTAGGGATTTATCAATTCAAAATGGAAGATCATAAAGCAGATTTCTGGTTGCTTTATGTATTTATTGGTCTAATCGTTTTTTACAATATTTTTTCATTTGTGAAATTCAAAAGACTCCCAAGTTTACACATGTATAGCGCCAAAATTGGCGGTTATTTACAAGGGATTTATTTCTTCAGCCTTTTCGCATTTGGTTATTATCCACCCATATTTTACCTGGCAATGATTTGGGGATGGATGAGTAGTCTTGAAGAAATAATTATATTGATTTATTTTAAAAAGTTACGTTCAAATGTAAAAGGCTTGTATTGGGTTTTAAAATCTGGTATACGTCAATAAATTCCTGGAAATAACTTCCAACTTTTTCTCTTGTATTCAAGGTACGATTCGCCAAAATGAGATTCTAAAACTTTTTCTTCAACCTTTATGCGTAAATGTGTTGAAATCCAAACTGAACTGATTATTAATCCAATACATAAAAAACTATGAAATGATAAGGCATAACCTAATCCGTAAATATACATTCCTGTATAACTTGGGTGCCTTATCCATTTGTACAAACCATCTTTTTTCAGTTCATGGTCTTTTAAAATGCTAACCTTAACTGTAAATGCTTTTTTTAAACTAAAAATAGCACCCCATCTTAATACAATTCCAGCTATAAAAAGTAATACGGCAAAGAAATCTAAAAAGTTTAATTTGTCTGAATCCAAAGCGAATTTCCAAGGATCTGCATAAGCAACAAGAAATGAAAAAATTACTGAAATAGGCATTAAAATTCTAAAAATCAAAATAGTTTTATCATCTTTTATAAATTTAATATCATTTGGAGATGCGTTCATAAATACATTGGCTGTGATTCCTGAAAATGAAATAATAAGCAACATAATAAGAGGAAGTTCTTGCATAAATAAAAATTAATTTTTAGTTTTTAAACTCCCTTATTTTTTATAATGGAGGAGTTAGGAATAAAATGTTTGAAGTTTTTATCGAAGATAATTCCATATATTGCCCTAAAAATAGTTGTAGTTTTTGGTCTTCTAAACAAGCCAAGCAAAAGCGAAATCCATGAAATATTTGGTGCTTTATGATGGACATCATGATTTCCAATTCCCATGCCCAAAGGAAACCAAAATGTGTTGCTTTCTAATTCTTTATTGTAACCTAAATGTTCGCACCAATGCCTTAGACTACTAATTATTGAAACAGAAAATAAAGTCAATATTAAAAAAATGACATTAGGTTGAATGAAATAGATTATAAAAATTGAAATTAACGTTGCCCACAGCAAATTGAAATAATTTATAGAAGGGAATTTTACTTTTTTATTCTCTTTACGGATTTTTTTTTGCTGTAAAAAAATTGAATAAATTGTAAACAGAAATGGAATTAATGAAAAGAATAAATATAAAAAACGATAATGTGAAAAAAGATGTTTTTTTGTGTCCGACCAAAGTGGATCAACCTCCGAATTAGTATTTGCATGATGTACTAGATGGTATTTACGAAAAAACTCAGCATAAATAGGTAAAAGCATGAAACCTGAACCAATATTCATAATTAGACGATCATACTTGGTTCGTGTTATAGATTTATGTGCTCCATCGTGTATAATCACTATAAAAAAAGCATGCATCACTAAACCTGAAAATAGAACTACCCAGTAATTACCGGCTTCAAATAAGTTCATTAGAAAATATAGAAAAATATAAAGTGTGGCACCCATTACTAGTGTAAAAATGGGAATTAACCAAGTTTTTGTTCTTAGTTTTTGTTCGAGTTGAATTTCATAAAGTAGAGGATAGGAATGGTTATTAATCATACATTTAATTAATAAAAATAGGCATTTAAATAGAAATTTATACTTTTATAATATGATAAATGTACGAATTTTCCATGGTTCTTTTGCAAAACCCTTCAGCGGAGATGAGTACCTTGAACTTGGGGGTCTTTTTGGTGGACATGTTGCTGTACAAGTTGATGATCGTGTTTTCGGTTTTTATTTTGCTGATAGAAATAGAATTCATATTTTCCCGAATTCTAAAAATAAAAGCTCTATTTTTCAAAATCAATCATTGGATGAATGGAAGGAAATAGTTCGATTAAAAAAAGAAACAATTATTTCAATTCCTTTTTCAAAGGAAGAAAAATTAGAAATTAAAGAATTTTATTTGAAAAATGTCGCTAACCCAGAATGGGATTATTCTTTTTGGGGAGAACGTTGTGCTTCAAACTGTTTTCGTTTATTAGTCAAATACAATAAAGTTTCAAAGGGTTCTCGGTTCTTAAAGGCCTTCTTTCCTGCTCAGTTAATTTTTACTTTAAAACGTGAAGCCAAAAAAAGTGGGTATCAAATCACAACAAAAAATGGCGATTCAAGACGAATTTGGGCTTAAAGCCGTTTCAAGAAATTTTTTCAATAATTCCAGTTGTTCCATTTACGCGAATGTAGTCACCTGTTTTAATTATTACAGTTGCATCTTGAACTGCAACAACAACAGGAATACCCAACTCACGACCGACAATAGCAGTATGACTAAGCAAGGATCCTTTTTCTGTTACTAATGCAATAGCTTGAGACATTAAAAAGACCCATCCGGGATCTGTCATTTTACTGATTAGAATTTTTCCTTTAACATTAGCAGTAAGGATAGGTTCAGTGATAACAAGTGCTTCTCCTTCAATAATACCTTTAGATACAGCAACCCCTTTTAATATTTGGTTTTGATTAAAGCTGTCACGTGTAATATCTTCCAAGTAGTTATCAAAGTCTGGTTTTTCATTCTTATTATAAATAATTCGATCAGGTAATCGTAATTTTTTATAATCAGAATATTTTTTTTTGCGTTCTACTACTTGATGCTTAAAACTAGAAGATTTTTCTATGCAATAAAATTTTACTTCATCCAATGTAAGATAGAAAATATCTTCTTTAGAATCCAAATGGTTTTCTTTGACCATCAATTCAGCGATAGCTAAAAAAATATCTTTAGAAACACTGTAAACTCGGGTACGACAAAATCGCATATTTTCTCGATTAGCTAAACCATAACGAGAAAGTTGTAAAACCCAATTGAAATACCAAGTTTTTGGCATCCACCATCGAAGTTTAGAATAAACTAATTCTTTGGCAGATTCATAAATTTTAGCTTGCTTTTCTTTAAAATTTGCAGCTGTAATAGTAGAATCCAATTGCGATTTTACAAGTTTAACCAACATGTCAGGGTTACGACGGAGAGATTTTATTTCTAATTTCAATTCTTCCAAAGTACGATCTCCAAATCGTTCCAAATATCCATTCCAATCAGTATAAAAGGAATGAAAATCATTGGATTTAATTTTTTCAAGTACCTGAAAATCATCTAGTTTAAAAATATCCAATAATGCTTGGTTTGATTTAACTTGTTCCTTAATCCCTAAAAAAGCTAAAACTGCTAATTCTGATTCTACTGATCCCTGCCCGACAACCAATTCATTAGCTAAGACTGAATTTTCTGATATTTTTAAACGTGTAATAAAATCTTGAAGCCAAGAAAATATTTTAAAAGCTAAATAATCATTCACAATAGTAATATGATATTTCTCAAAAGTATTTTCAATAGAGCGAGCAAAATGTTCCCACATTTCCTTTGCTGAATCTTGATAGCACTCAAAATTTTGAAATTTTTTATACGCAGTTCTGAAATGATTAAAAAATCTTTTGTTTCCTCTTTTATAATTAATAATTAACCAAAATAGAGATAGCGATGTTTTTATTTTACCTGATAGCGAAAAATGATAAGAATCGCTAGCTGAATCTGGAAGACCAACAGCATTTTCCCACGCTTCCATTGATCGCTTTGAGTTGTATACCACAGCCATCATTTTGTACCAATTATCTAAGCGATAGTAGACTCTGCCATAAAAATGTTCTATTAAATTTGAGAATACTTCATTATTTGCATCAAATCTATCGCTTGAGATCCAAAAAGCTCTTGCGCTTCTTTGAAATAAATTAGAATATGCCATTGAAGCAAATGAGAAACTTAAAGGAAGTGTAATACCGGGATAACTTTCAATAATATTTGAATTATCCAATAAAATAAGATTTTCCTTTTGAATAGTTGTGATTGGCCTCATTTGCAATACATAAAGTTCATCATCTTCGCCATATAGAAATTCAATGTCTGCAGGTTTTTTGAGAAGATTTTCTGCTTTAATGGCAACTTCTAAAACTTCTAAAATCTCTTCATCATTTAAAGTAGCTTGCATTTGCTGGTCAGTTGGAACATTAGCTAAGTATAATCCTCTGCTATCATTATGTTTCATGGCTTTTTCTTTCCGAACTATACTTCGTGATATACTTTTTATAGATCGGTTAACATAAAAGCAATCAGCAGCCACTTTATCCATTACAATTCCTTCACCAATTCCATACCCGCAATTAATTACTGCATCTGCAAGATTTCCATTTGCATTCATTGAAAAAGCAATTCCAGATTTAGTAGCAGAAACCATTTTTTGAAGAACTAGTGCATATTGAATATTAAGGCATGAAAGATTATGAAATTTTCTATAACTTATTACTCCAAAACTCCAGGCTGAAGCTAAACTTTCTTTTATGTTATGAATAAGTGTATCCGAATTAGTATACAATAAAGTACTGTGCTGACCTGCAAATGAAATATCTGAAGTATCTTCAGCCATAGCTGATGACCTTACTGAAATAGAAAAATCAATTCCAAATTCTCTTTCACAACGGTTAAAAATTTCTTGCTTCAATTCTTCCTTAGGCTCGTAATTCATAATTAAAACCTTACAATCCTCACATAAATTGTGAAGTGCTTCTGAGGAAATTAATTCTATTTGATTTAATGCAATAGAAAATTTAGCTTCAACTTTATTGATTACTTCACCAAAAATTAATTCAATATCACTTTTAGAAATTACAATAAATGAAGGTACACGAAATCCTGCTGCAAGCAAAATAAACAAGTTATATGCTTTTCCACCAATCTCAGAAACCTTTGTAGATTCTGATTGAAATAAATTAGTAGTCAAAGCTAAAAAATAGAATAATGTAAAAGAGTATTTACCAATAAATTTAAGAAAAACATAGTGGTTGCAAATAACGAGACTTTGGTGAGAACATTATATTTATTGATCGGCTTAATTAGAAATCTCACATAAAAGAAAAGTACTATTGTCATTATTGTAATTAAGGCATAATAAAATAATGAATCGAAATATAAGATATTACCAATTTTTATACTTAATAATCCTACTATCATAAAAAATATCAAAGGAATTAAAGTTGCTAGTTTAAGACCAATTACCATAGAAAATGTTTCATATTCTGTTTCCATATCAGCTGAACGAATTTTACGCGAAACCTCCCAAGCCGTTATAGGCATAGAAACTATAAGCAATAAAAACAAGTGTACAATATTAAATGACTCATAATCAGTTCCTGAAGCTAATGCAGTATGGATTAAAAAAAAATTAATAACATAAGGAAGAGGTTGGTGATCTAGCATAGTAATAAAAATATGTTCACGATGAAATTTCTCTGCAAAAAACCATTTAAAAGTTAGTAAAACATAAATAATCATTATTGTAAAAACCATAAAGGTTTGCTGACCCCAAATAAGATTAACTAAAACCACAATGATAAAACTGCTAACACTCAACAATTGAATATCACTTTTTAAAACTAATTTCCGCGCAGTAGCACGATGCGGAAAAAGATGGGCGTCAAGCTCAAAGTCTTTTAAGTCATCAAAAGTTCTCATCAAAAGCATCATAAAAAAAGCTGTAACCACTCCTGCTATTGATGTAGAATCTAAAACAACTTGTGATCCTGCCTGATAGATAGATTCGGGTAATTTAGAAATGCCACCTAAACCTTGTTTAAAACTTTTATAAATTGGTGTATTTAAAATCTGAATCACTATATTAAGGCAAAAATATAAGGAAGCCACGTAAGGTAAATAAATGGTTACAGGTAACATTTCTTTAGAATAAATCCATGCTCGTTTCCAAAAATTATTGGGTGTCTCTGATGATCTAAGTTGATTCATAATAATATAATTATTTGTTAATTTAAAAATCTGTTTAAGATAAAGATAAGTATTTTTTTATATCTAAAGACCTTTCAATTATGGATTTAATCTAGTAATCTTTAAGATACAAAACTTCATTTCTGAGCAAAACGATAAAGAACAAAAGCAACTATACTAAAGAGAATATTCGGAATCCAGACAGCCAAAAGCGAAGAAAATCCAACATTTATTGCCGCAACAGTCGTCATCTTCATGGAAAAAATATAGATGAACACAAACCCCAAACCAATTGCAATATTTAATCCTATTCCACCTCTTTTTTTCTGTGAGGATACAGCAACTCCTATAATTGTTAAAATATAGGCAGCAAAAGGGTAAGAAGTACGCTGGTGCAACTCAATTTCATAAGATGAAACAGCTGCTGATCCTTTTAATTTTTCTCGTGAAATTAAATTCTTTAACTCAGAAAATGTCATCGTTTCTGCAATTGTGTTTCGCTGCGCCATTTCCTCCATCACGAAATTAAAAACCGTATCTTTTTTAGCTCCAAATTTAAGTGTCCCCTCCGGAAATAAAATATCTTTTTCGTAATAATCTTTTAATTGCCATTTGTTTGTTCCAGGATAATTCTTTGCATAGCGAGCTTTTAAAAAATAAACAATCTCATTACTATCATTCCATCGCTGAATTGTGAAATCGTGAACTTGTCCCTCAGAATTAGTATAATTTGAAAAATAAACAGATTGATTTCCGGGGTAATCAGCGTGATAATCTTCAACACTCATTTCATCACGGTAATATTTTTCTTCAAATGCTAGGCGATTTTTGTTCGCCCATGGAACAATAAAGTGATTTAAAACGAGCGAAATAACCATTAAAACAGTTGCTCCAATCAAATAGGGTCTGTAAAATCGAGTAAGAGGCCGACCACTAAACCAAATCGGAATAATTTCTGTGTCTTGAGCCATTTTTGCGGTAAACCATATTACAGAAAGAAAAATAATCATCGATGAAAACATATTTCCATAGAAAAGAATGAAATTCAAATAATAGTCAAAAAAAATAGCTGTTATCGGTGCTTTGTTGGAAATAAATTCACTCAATTTTTCAGAAATATCAAATACCATTGCAAACAACATGATGATTCCCAACATAAAGAAGAATGTTGATAGAAACTTTCGAATGATGTAGCGATCAATTAGTGATAACATATAATTTCCTTACAAACGTTGACTTAATTGTTTAACCATCTTCTCTTTCCAAATAGAAAATTCTCCTGACTTGATTTTCTCTCTCGCCTCTTTCATTAACCGAAGATAAAAAGATAAGTTGTGAATCGTGGCTATTTGTATACCTAAATTCTCACCTGTTTTAATTAAATGGCGCAAATAAGCTTTTGAATATACTTGATCTACCCATACAGGACTTTCTTTGTCAATTGGTGAAAAATCAGTGGTCCATTTTTCATTTTTAATATTAATTGTCCCGTTTTCTGTAAATAACATTCCGTGGCGCGCATTACGACTTGGCATGACACAATCAAACATATCGATTCCCAAAGCAATGCATTCCAATAAGTTTTTTGGTGTGCCTACTCCCATTAAATAGCGTGGTTTATCGGAGGGTAATATGGCACAGACATGTTCTGTCATTTCATATAATTCATCTTCTGGTTCCCCAACGGATAAGCCGCCAATCGCATTGCCCTCTGCACCAAAAGAGGCAATTGTTTCTGCTGATTCTGTTCTTAAATCTTTGTATGTGCTTCCTTGAACGATTGGAAAAAGACTTTGATTATATCCGTACTTTGATTCAGTAGCATTAAAGGCCTCAAAACAACGATGCAGCCAACGGTGTGTCATTTGCATAGATTTTTTTGCATAATTATAATCACAAGGATAAGGCGTGCATTCATCAAAAGCCATAATTATATCTGCACCTATAGATCGTTGAATTTCTATTGCCCGTTCAGGTGTAAAAAAATGATAAGAGCCATCGATATGAGATTGAAATTTTACGCCCTCTTCATTTATTTTTCTGGAACCTGACATTGAATAAACTTGGTAACCGCCACTATCTGTTAGCATCGGACGATCCCATGAAATAAACTTATGCAAACCTCCTGCCTTTTCTATGATTTCTGTTCCTGGTCTTAAAAATAAATGGTAAGTGTTTCCAAGAATGATTTGAGCTTGAATGTCTTCGCTTAATTCCTTTTGATGAACTCCTTTCACAGAACCTCCAGTTCCAACTGGCATGAAAATAGGAGTCTCAATTATTCCATGGTCTGTGTGTAATAATCCTGCTCTAGCTTTAGAAGATTTATCGTGACTTATTAATTCAAAGTGCATAAATATGTTGAAAAAACTTTGGGTAAATATAAGGGTATTTAATTTCGTAATTCGTCTTTGAACTTAAGTTTTAACGAAGCACTATATTTCTAGATTTTTAACGCTTATTTTCTTTTGATTTTTTCTATTCGTCTTATGGCAACAAGAATCTACTAAAAATGGATGTCTCAAAGGCAAAAATTATAAAAATTCTATGAGAAAGAGGCTTATTAAGAAAAGTTTGTTAGGAATTTAACCTATTTAGTAAATTTTTACTTGGTTTTTGTTTGTTCCTTTGCTTCCTAGTAATAGTTTTAGGAATTTATCTATAGCAATTTTTAAAGCTTTAATAGCGTTTAACTAGGTTTTAAAAGGGTGGAACTACAAAAGTTTTCATAAATGGTAGAATTTGAACATTTATCGGATAAAGCAAAACAAGACTTAGTTCTTGTTGAAGAAGCTAAAAAAGGAAACCAAGCAGCCTATGCAGAATTAATGGATCGTTACCGTGATTCAATTTATTTTACGATGCTCAAAATGGTAAAAAATACAGACGATGCAGACGATTTAACGATTGAAGCATTTGGAAAAGCATTTAATCGACTTGAGCAATATTCACCGAGTTTTGCTTTTAGTACCTGGCTTTTTAAAATTGCCTCCAATAATAGCATTGATTTTATTCGAAAAAAAAGAATTCAAGTTACTTCTATGGATTCTGGATTCAGCAATAGTGATGGTGAATCTATACAAATTGATGCACGTTCTACTGGCTTAAATCCTGAAGAAACGATTATTCAAGGACAAAGAATAGATCACATGCGCTTGCTTGTAAGTAAACTTAAACCAAAATACCGCGAGCTTGTGGAAAAAAGATATTTTGAGGAAATGAGTTATGAAGAAATTGCGGAAGAAATGAATCTTCCTTTGGGCACCGTAAAAGCTCAATTGTTTCGGGCCCGCGATTTCCTTGCTTCCATGATTGATAAGACAAAAGAGACCATTTAAAAAGTGAAAGAAATACTTCACTATTTCCCAAATTTATCACAAGAACAGGTTCAACAATTCGAAAGATTAAAAGACCTTTACGAAGAATGGAATCAACAAATTAATGTGATTTCACGAAAAGACACGGAAAATTTTTACGAACGACATGTCTTGCATTCATTGGGCATCGCAAAAATAATTCGCTTTCAAAAAGCTTCAGAAATTCTTGATGTTGGAACAGGAGGTGGATTCCCAGGAATTCCAATGGCTATTATGTTTCCAGATGTGCAGTTTACCTTAGTTGATTCGATTGGCAAGAAGATAAAAGTTGTAAATGAAGTTTGTGCCGCTCTCGGTTTAAAAAACGTAACGGGCTTACATTTGAGGGCTGAAGATGTTAAAGGGAATTTTGATTTTGTAATAAGTAGAGCAGTTACCCAAATGCCTATTTTTATAAATTATGTCAGAAATAAGATAAAAAAAGAACGCAACAACAAACTAAAAAATGGAATCCTTTATTTGAAAGGTGGGGATTTAAAAGAAGAAATGAAATCTGTAAAATACCGCTACAAAGAATATGATTTAAGTAACTTTTTTAAAGAAGATTTTTTTGAAACAAAAAAAATAATTCACGTAATTATCTAATTTAATAACGGAGGATAAACCATCTTAAAAGCTGGGATTTCAATCGTAAATTCTTCGTTAGTTTCTATGTTTAAAAAAGTATAAAATCCACTCATTCTACCATAGGGATTCCATAATTCACAACCACTAATGTACTCAAAGGACTCATTTTTGCCTAAAATTGGTTGTTCTCCTATTACGCCTGATCCACTAACAACGCTTGAACCAAGAGTGAGATGTTCGATTTTCCAATACCGATGGGTCAATTGAACACGATCATTACTCGTATTTTGAATGTTGATTTTGTAATTAAAGAAAAAATTATTGTTCTCAACATCTGACAAGTCTTCGCGAAACCAACTAGAAACTGAAATAATTATTTTTTGCTCTATTTTTTGTTCCATAAAATAAACTTCATTTAATGATCATAAATATAACGAAAATTACTAAAAGTTGTTGAATTTCTGCTCTTATTTAAATTCATTCTAAATTTCAAAAAAAATGATGGATAGAAAAAGCAATCTATCAAAATAAATTGAGTAATTTTGTGCAGAATTTATAAAAACACTCTCTTCATGTCACGATTAGTCAGTATTCACAAAGGCTTAGACATTAGGTTACAAGGATTAGCGGAAAAGCAGCTAAAAATTTTACCGAATTCAAGAATAATTTGTATCAGTCCCCTAGACTTTCATGGTTTAAATCCAAAATTACTCGTTAAAGAAGGTGATTCTGTAAAAATTGGTGATCCTCTTTTTTTTGATAAAACAAATGAGGCACTTCAATTTGTGACTCCAGCAAGCGGAACGGTAAAATCAATAATTCGAGGTGAAAAAAGAAAAATTTTACAAGTTTTAATCGAAACTATTGAAAATCAAGAATATAAAAATGGATCAGCCGAAGATGTAAGCAAACTTTCTTCTGAAGAATTAAAAACAAAAATGCTTGCTTGTGGTTTGTGGCCTTTTATAAAACAAAGACCAATAGATGTAATTGCTGATCAGAATCAAGAACCAAAAGCAATATTTGTTTCAGCATTTGATAGTTCGCCTCTAGCGCCAGATTATAATTTTATCTTGGAAGGCCGAGAGGAAGATTTACAAACTGGATTTAATGCTCTTTGTCAATTAACTAAAGGAAAGGTACATTTGAATATTGATGCTAAAAATGATAGCGTACTATTTTCAAATATTAAAGGAGTTGAAATAAACAAATTCGCAGGAAAACACCCTGCAGGAAATGTGGGTACACAAATTCATCATATTGACCCAATTAATAAAGGCGAATATATTTGGACAATCAATATTCAGGATCTTGTAATCATTGGTAATTATTTTAATACGGGGAAATTAAATGCTCGAAGAACAATTGCTCTGTCTGGCTCTGAAGTAAGTGAGCCCCAGTATTACAATGTACTTATCGGAACTAACCTTGATGGTATTGTAAAAGGGAAAGTTAAAGGAAATCATGTTCGTTTTATTTCTGGAAATGTATTGACGGGAGATCAAAAACAACAAAATGATTATTTAGGATATTATCACAATCAAATTACAGTTATTCCTGAAGGGGACAATTATAAATTCTTCCTCACAAAAGGTTGGTTAGGACTTGGTTTTGATAAGTTTTCTAATTCGCGACTTTTCCCAACTTTTTTACTGCCAAAATCAAAACAATTTGTTTTAGACACGAACACCAATGGCGAGGAAAGAGCTTTTGTTGTAACTGGTGAACTAGAACGAGTATTTCCTTTCGATATTTTCCCAATGCAATTAGTGAAAGCTGCAATGACTAAAGATATCGATGGAATGGAAAATTTGGGGATTTATGAAGTTGCACCGGAGGATTTTGCTTTGTGCGAATACGTTTGTACAACAAAAATTAATATCCAAGACGAAATCAGAAAAGGATTAGACATAGTTGCTGAAGAATGTTTGTAATACTAAAAAAATAGAACAGTGAAATTCTTAGAGAATATATTACACAAAATGGAACCCAACTTCGTAAAAGGTGCGAAGTATGAAAAATGGAATCCTTTGTTTGAAACAATTGCAACTTTTGCATTCACGCCAAAGCTAGTAACTACAAAAGGTGCTCATATACGTGATGGCGTAGATTTAAAAAGAACCATGATGATGGTAATCATCGCCTTAATTCCATGTTTACTTTTTGGAATTTACAATACAGGTCATTGGCAAATGGTTGCAGAATTAGGAAATAGGAATTTACCTTACTGGGAAAATGGCTTGAATAAGTTTTGGAATGGCTCTCTTATTGTTCTTCCTTTAATTGTTGTTTCCTATGGTGTAGGGCTAGGAATTGAATTCCTTTTTGGAATGCTACGAGGTCACTCTTTGCACGAGGGATTTTTAGTTTCTGGAATGCTTATTCCTTTAACGATGCCTGCTGATGTTCCTCTCTGGATGGTTGGAGTTGCAACGGCATTTGCTGTAATTATAGGTAAAGAAATTTTTGGTGGTACGGGAATGAATATTATCAATGTAGCACTAACGGCTCGTGCCTTTTTATTTTTTGCGTATCCAACTTCTATGTCTGGTGATAAAGTTTGGATGGCCGGTACTGAAACGACTAAAGTTGATGGATTTACTGGTTCTACTGCGCTAGGAGATTTGGCAACTTTTATGTCAGATAAACCTGTTTTTCAAAATTTAAATGGCTTTACCTCTGAATATACCTTATCAGAATCTTTTATCGGAATGATTCCAGGTTCTGTTGGTGAAACGTCAACTTTAGCGTGTTTAATTGGTGCGGGGATTTTACTCATAACAGGAGTTGGATCCTTGAGAATTATGGCTTCCTTTTTTGTAGGTGGACTTGCTATGGGCTTATTATTGAATTTAATGGGTGGAAATCCTTATTTTGAACTACCCGCTGTTTACCACTTGGTAATTGGTAGTTTTGCCTTTGGTGCAATCTTTATGGCAACAGATCCTGTCAGCGCTGCTCAAACGGCAAAAGGAAAATTAGTATACGGATTCCTTGGTGGTTTACTTGCAATCTTAATTCGTGTTTTAAATCCAGCATATCCCGAAGGTGTTATGCTTGCAATTCTATTCATGAATATTTCTGCTCCAATAATTGATTATTATGTAATTCAAGGAAATATCAACCGTAGATTAAAACGAATTAAAACTGCATAAAAATGGCAATGGATAAAGAAAGTAACGCTTATACAATCATTTTCGCTACGATTATGGTTGTTGTTGTTGGAGGATTATTAGCGTTTTTGGCAATTAGTCTTAAAGAAAGACAAGATGCAAATGGCGAAATTAAAAAAAAGATGGAGGTTCTTTCTGCCTTACTTTCTCCTGATGAAATGAAGAAAGTTTCAAGAGAAAACGCCGAGGCTGAATATGAAAAATACATTACTGGAGGTGTTGTTATCGATGTAAATGGAAAAGTTATAGCTGATGGAGAAAAAGGGAAAGATGCGGCTTTCCAAACAAATATTCAAGCTCAATATAAAGATAAAACTATAGCTGTAAACAAACGTACTTATCCTATGTTTACTGCAAAGAAAAATGGAAAAACACTTTATATTATTCCAATTGTTGGAATGGGACTGTGGGGACCTATTTGGGGAAATGTTTGCATAGCAGAAGATAAAAGTTCGATTGCAGGAGCTTCATTTGGTCACAAAGGAGAAACTCCTGGTCTTGGTGCAGAAATTTCGCTGGGTTTTTTTATTGATCGCTGGGTAAAAGGTGATGAGAAAATCACTGATGAAAATGGTGACTATCAAAAATTTGATGTGGTAAAAGATGGTACTGGAGCACAAACTTCTAAAATTGATGGAATATCAGGTGGGACAATAACTTCAGAAGGTGTAGAAGAAATGATGAACCGCTGCTTAGTTCCATATACTGTTTATTTTAAAACTTTATAATAATTAAAAATGAGTGAAAACCTTGCAAAAATAAAAGCACCTTCAGAATCATTGTTTTCTAAAAAAAATAGGAAATTATTGATTGAACCTCTTACTGATAATAATCCTGTAACTGTACAAGTTCTTGGAATTTGTTCATCGCTTGCAATTACAGTAAAAATGGATATTGCCTTAGTAATGGGGCTTTCAGTTATTTTCGTTACAGCAATGGGAAATTATGTTATTTCTGCCTTAAGAAATATCATGCCGCCACGTATTCGTATCATCGTTCAATTAGTTGTTGCTGCTGCATTAGTAATTATCGTTAATGAGATATTAAAAGCGTATTTACCAGATATTTCAGAACAACTTTCTGTATTTGTTGGTTTAATTATAACAAATTGTATTATCATGGGCCGTTTTGAAGCATACGCAATGGCGAATAAACCTTGGCCATCTTTCCTAGACGGAATAGGAAATGGAGCTGGTTATGCAATTCTTCTTTTAATCGTTGCTTTTGTTAGAGAAATTCTTGGGTCAGGAAGCTTATTTGGAATGCCACTTTTTGGTGATGCGATTGAAAAAACTGGTCTTTATTCAATGGGTTACGTAAATAATAACCTTGTTATCTTGCCGCCAATGGCATTGATAATCGTTGGTATAATAATTTGGGTGCAACGTGCTAAGAACACAACATTACAAGAAGAAAATTAATTAACGAGTTAAAATTTAAAAAGTGGAAACTACCTTAGATATTTTTATAAAGTCTATTTTCTCGGAAAATATGATTTTTGCTTACTTTCTCGGAATGTGCTCTTATTTAGCTGTTTCTAAGACTGTAAAAACTGCCGTAGGATTAGGTGCAGCTGTCGTTTTTGTACTTGTCGTTACAGTTCCATTAAACTGGCTTTTAGAAAATTATTTGCTGAAAGCAGGTGCTTTAGAATGGTTAAACCCAGCTTGGAAGGAAATTGATTTAAGTTTTATTTCTTTCATTATGTTTATTGCTGTGGTTGCTTCTGTTGTGCAATTGGTAGAAATGATTGTAGAAAAATTCTCTCCAGCTCTTTATGGTGCACTTGGAATTTTCTTGCCGCTTATCGCTGTTAATTGCTCAATATTAGGTGGAGCCTTGTTTATGCAAGAACGTCAATATTCAACTTTTTTAGATGTTACGGCATTCTCATTGGGCTCAGGGATTGGATGGGCAATTGCAATTATCTTAATAGCCGGTATTCGTGAAAAAATACGTTATTCAAAAATTCCTGCTCCACTGAAAGGTTTGGGCATTACATTTATCATCACTGGTCTAATGGGACTAGCTTTCATGAGTTTTAGCGGTATAAAATATGTTGATGAAGTAAAGAAAGAAAAGCCTAAAAATTCAGAGTCTTCTTCCTCAAAAACAAATGAATTATCAACTTCTAAATCAAGTAAACAATGAGTTTAAGTTTATTAATGACTGTAACGATTGTAATTTTTCTATTCGTTACATTATTACTTACGGCAATGTTGCTTTTTGCGAAAGCCAAACTTACTCCTAAAGGGTTAATCTCAATCGATATCAATAATGGAGAAAGGATAGTAGAGGTAGGTGGAGGTTCAACCTTACTTACTACATTGAGCAATAATGGTGTTTTTTTACCTTCTGCTTGCGGTGGAGGTGGTACTTGTGTTCAATGTAAATGCCAAGTTTTAGAAGGTGGTGGAGAAATTTTACCAACAGAAATACCGCATTTTTCACGAAAGCAAATCGCAGATAATTGGCGTTTAGGTTGCCAAGTGAAGGTGAAAGAGAATATGAAAATTCATGTGGAAGAAGAAGTTCTTGGTATCAAAGAATGGGAAGCTACCGTTATTTCTAATCACAACGTTGCAACTTTTATTAAAGAATTTATTGTAGAAATTCCAGAAGATATGGACTACAAAGCTGGTGGCTATATTCAAATAAAGATACCAGTATGTGAAGTAAAATATTCTGAAATGAACATCGATGCACATCCGCAAGATCACCCGGGAGAACTTGATAAATTTAGAAAGCATTGGGATAAATTTGGAATGTGGGATTTAGTAATGAAAAATGAGGAGGAAGTTATTCGTGCTTATTCTATGGCTTCTTATCCTGCTGAAGGAAGACGCGTTATGTTGAATGTAAGAATTGCAACTCCACCTTGGGACAGAGCGAGGAATGCTTGGATGAATGTAAATCCTGGAATTGCATCTTCCTATATTTTTAGCTTGAAAGAAGGTGATAAAACAATTATTTCTGGACCTTATGGCGAATTTTTCATCAATGAATCAGATGCGGAAATGATTTACATCGGTGGTGGTGCAGGTATGGCGCCAATGCGTTCTCACCTTTACGAATTATTCAAGACAATCAAAACAGGAAGAAAAGTAACATTCTGGTACGGTGGTCGCTCGAAAGAGGAATTGTTTTATATCCATTATTTCAGAGATTTAGAGAAGGATTTTCCAAACTTTAAATTTTATCTCGTTCTTTCAGAACCTTTGCCTGAAGACAATTGGACTGAAAAGAAAGATATGAATGATAACACTGGAGATGGATTTGTTGGATTTGTTCACCAAGCAGTAATCGATCAATATCTTAAGAGCCATGAATCTCCTGAAGATTTAGAATTCTATTTCTGTGGGCCTCCAATGATGAACAATGCAATACTAAAATTGTGTGATGAATGGGGAGTTCCTAATGAAAATGTGCGTTTTGACGACTTTGGTGGATAATTTATTGACTCAATCTTAGTTTTCCTTCGTTAACAAAACGGAAGCATACGCTTTTATTGCTCTGCTTTCACCAAAAGAATCTACCTTTTCATGAGTTGTTGCTTTCAATGAGACTGCATCTTCATCAACACCAATTAGCTTTGCTATTATCCTTTGCATGATAGGAATATAAGGATTTAACTTTGGTTTTTCTAAAACGACTGTGCAGTCAATATTAACGACTGAATAACCCTTTTCTTGAATTTTTTTAAAGACTTTTGAAAGTAATATCGTAGAATCAATTCCCTTGAATTGAGGATCAGTATCTGAAAAATGAAAGCCAATGTCGCGAAGATTTGCAGCGCCTAAAAGTGCATCACATATTGCATGTAACAGAACATCAGCGTCTGAATGACCTACGGATCCAATATTTGATTCGATTTTTACACCGCCAACAATCAAAGAATGATTTTCTGCAAGTTGATGCACATCAACACCAAAACCTATTCGAAAAGTTTGCATATTATTCTGGTTCTTCTGTTTTTGCTGTTGTAACTCCTCCGATATTAAATCGCAGTGTGAAACGCAGGGTGTTTGCTAACGGACTTTGACGGCCATTTAAAGAGGCCAAATAAGAAAAGTCAATAGCAAATGCATTGTACTTTAAAGATGCACCTAGATTTAAGAATTGTCGATTTCCTTTGTTTTTACTTTCATAAAAGATTCCAGAACGCAAAGCAAAAACGTCATTGTACCACCATTCAACTCCTGCAGCAATATTGATTTCACTTAATTCTTCTTTTAATCGAGACCATTTAGCAATTGCGTAAGTTCCATCTTCATTTTGGATATAGTTTCCATCTTCATCCTCTAAAACTGTACCAGGAGCATCAGAAAAAGATTGAAGCATTCCAGCAATAACACCTATATCATTTGGCTTTCCCGATATCAATGTATTTTGTCCATCAACTACGATATACTTTGCGGGAGTAGGAACTAATAAGCGTTGAACATCAAACGAAAATGTTAACTTGTTATAACTGTTATTTTGCACAGTGAACGAATTTCCTATTTTCATATTCATTGGAATAAAATCTCTTCTAGATAATTCAGAATAAGCCACTTTATTTCCAATGTTATTTAAGGTGATTGCAAAAGTATAAACGCCTTTTTTCTTAGCTATTTTTGCCTCATCATTTAAATACGTGAAAGATAAATCTGTAGCGCCTACAATGCCTGGTTTTGTGTTTACACCGGCAACTGGTATTCCTCCTGTTAGGTTAGAATAAGCAAATTTTCCATTTATTCCAATACTAAATTTTTTTCCCAAGCGAAAAGCATAAGCACCTGTTAATTCAAATTCACTTGGTTTATCATCACGCAAAACGTTTCCTTGTGCATCGGTGAATGTAATTTCTCCTAAACTAAAATAACGCAACGATCCTCCAACTGTATGGGTTTTATTAATCTTATAATATGCAGATAGATAAGATAAAGAGATGTCATTTGTTAATTGCCTTAGCCAAGGTGTGTAAGACATACTAATTTCAGACTTTTGTTTCGCGAAACTCAATATAGAAGTATTCCAATATATGGATGTAGAACTTGGACTTAATGCAGTTCCTGCATCTCCCATTCCACCAGCTCTTGAATCTGGCGTTATTGCCATAAAAGGCAATGAAGTTGTAATGGTGTTTAATTGTAAATCAGAAACATTAGCGCCACTGCCACCGTTAGGAGCTTGAGTAAAAGTGTAAAATGATAGACTTGAAGTTAAAATAAAAAAGCTAATATATTTCATTGATCTTAAATGATAAATTTTATAGTTACTATACGATAAAGACTTGTTTTTATTGCATACTAACGCAAAATAACCAACTTTTCTGTTTTTTCAGCACTTAGATTCTCTGAATTACTGATTTTTAATCTGTAAATATAAACACCTTTTGCCAAGCGATCACCAAAATCATCCAAACCATCCCACTCAATTCCAGATTCACGAAATCCTTTGCTACTAATGTACTTATTTATCGTTTTTACAAGTCTGCCTGAAACAGTGTAAACTTGAACTTGAACATCTAAACTATTGCAAGAAAGATTATGCTCAAACATAAATTCTGTCTTAGTTGTAAATGGATTTGGATAATTATAGACACGCTCAATATTTGGCTTTTGCTTTTCTCGGACTGTAAAATTTAAACGTGCAGTGGAAGAATTATTGTTGACATCCCAGACTTTTACTTCAAGTGTATGTTCTCCAGCCAATAATCCCTTAAATTGATAGCGAACCTCTCCAGATTTATAATCGTTCAGATTTGTAGTATAATAGTCATTTAAAACAATTGGATCAGAAGTTTTTCCATCTAAAATTGCAACAATATCATGGCCAATTCCATTGCCAATAGTATTAATTCCGTTTTCATCAAATGCTTTTAAAAACAAAACTGGATTCTCATCGGAAATACTGCCGCTTATAAATTTTTCATCATTTAAATACAACTCTAAATCTGGACCAATATCATCATTAATTCCATTTGGATCAATTCCCCCAATTCTAAAATTTGTATCTGCACCTATTGCATCAATTCCTTGACCGAAAGCATAGTAACTTATTTTTCCTCGCCCAATATTTAATGCGATATCTTTTGGAACAACAAAGGAAAAATCAAAAAATCCGTTAACCACAGAACATTTGCCTTTATAGATGATATTTCGCTGCAATTCATATTCTATTTCAGGAGAACCATTATCCTGACCCAAGGTTGTTTGCTTTTTAGGTTTGTCAAAAATAGAGGGATTAAGAATACCGTTAAACGAAGACATTAAATTTCCAGAATTATCTATTAAATGACCTTTAATTCGAACTTTGCTCAAGGCATTTAAAGTGTCTAATTCGATTAAAGGATTTTTACCATTAATGCTATCCGTAATAACTTTAAATGTTGGTAAAGCAATCTTTAAAGCTGGATCTCCAATTAATGTGAAACTTCGCTTATTATTACTGTTTCCGGATGCATTCTTAGTCCGTTTCACAATTTCTCCAAAAGTTAAAGGCGAGCCGTCAGGATTACGATCAAAAACATTATTAAAAAAAGCTAATCCTGTAGTTGTATTTACGCTAAAATAAACAGCTCTTGTAGTCGTCATTAATGCAATTGCGCCACCATTTGGATTTAATGCAACCCATTCTCCAGCTGAAACTCTTGCTGGGTCATCGTATTTTGTAAATTCACAGGTAGCAGAGACAAATAGATGTAACTTATTGATATTTGTCCAACTATTTATTTGAGGTATTGTTACAACGCGCTCTTCAGCTAATCCAACCTCACCGCCATGCCCAACATAATTAACAACTAGGGCTCCGCGTTGCACACGGTCTGTAATTGCATTTTGTAACTCAGGATACCTTTGTCCTCCAGCTGAAGTTTCTTGAGGATATGCGTCCAAGTATAATTTATCACAGTTCATCTCAAAATGATCAGTTTTTACATTATTGTACTGAGGCTCGGTATCATTATTAATAAAATATCCGCCTTCTTCATCGTCAGCAATTTGCACATATTTTGTTCTCCAATCTCCGTAAGTTTCAGTTGAAGATTCACCTAAGCAGCAGGAACCCTCAGCAGAGGAAAATAAATTAGACCCATTTTTCATATAATGTTCTATTTTATCCACTTGTTGCTTTGCCTGATTTAAATTACTTGCTAAAATTCGGCCGACTCCAATGTCTAATAAATCTACGGCTGAAATAGCTTCATTATCATCTAAAATTCCATAATAATCATCTGTAACCATCGCATCAATATAATTTTCACTACTTTCAACCTGGTAGGTTAAAACATAATTATTGTTATTCGGAACTCGATTTTTTGGATCATACGTCCCATCGCCGAAAAGTAATAGGTATTTTGGCTTTGTTGAGGGAGCCAAAGCTCCACGATCATAAAACATTTTAGCAAACATTCTAATTGCAGTTGGATCTGGGGCACCAGAACTAAATTCATTAAAAATCTCCTCTGTTGTTGTAACATGAACACTCAAACCTTCTTCACGATGTAAATCAGCTAAACGATTTGCTTGTGCTAAAAAATCTGGATGCGTAATAATTAAAAATTCTGCTTGTGGCAATGCATGTAGATTTTGATTTGAAACTGAAGCAACTTTTTCAGGTGTAAAAAAAGAAGTTCCATTTGAAGCAACATATTCATTGTAAATATTATAAGTTTTAAAAGTGTAAGTTGAACCTGTTAAGGTACCTGAAATCTTTTTTGGTTTTTGACGATCAGAAATATCCCAAATAAAACCATTCGTTGGAAAGTTTGAGGTGGAATAGGAAACTAAGGAAAGTGAATCCTGAGGGCTCAAATTTCTGAAACCAAATTGTGTTCCAAAAAAGACAAGTTTTCGCCTTGTATTTAAAACAATTCTATCTAAATATGTCAGCGTATTGGGACTATTTCGAGTTATTTTAATCTTGAGTGGCAAAGATGAAACAGGATTATTCAACTGAAAAGATTGATTAGAGCGAGCAAAACCAGATCCTGTACTTGGTAAAGAACTTTCAGTTAATGTGGATCCATTAATACTATAATTTTGAGCCGTTCCAACCGAATTTGTTGCATTTGATGCAATGACAGTTTTAAACCTAATTGGACTCGTGTCGATATTTGGAATTGTAAACGTGAATGTTTTTTCCAATTCAACATCAAATAATTCGCCATACCACCGCTGTCCACCCCCAACTAAGTTGACTAAATCATTTTCATAAACATCACGGTAATCATAGGAAGAAATTTCAGAATTGGTGACCCCCTGTATTTCAGGCAAAGTTTCTATTCTTAAGGGTGCTTCATTAGAATTTATATTAATAAAATAATATGAATTATCGGAATAAATATTTTGTTTGCGATCAAACTCAACCGTTCCATTTGCTCGCCATCTGTGCGGTCCATGACCATAAAAAAGTATGAAATCATTAGCGTCAAAACTGCCATCAGCTTCACCCTGGATAAATAATGCATTATTAGCTAAATCATCAATTCTAGGACTTGAGTTTAATTCTGGTAAAACACCTTCTCCATTCCCATAAATATGAATATGTGCGGGGTTTAATCCATTTGTAGAAATACCACAGGATTCGAGGAAATTTTTATCAATTTTATAAATACCATCTTTATTGACTGCAATTTTATACCACAAGCCACTTCCATCCTCAAGAACAGAGGATGTGACAAAGTCTTTTTGATGACCAACTACTGAAGCTTCAGCTAATTCAAATACCATCTTTTTAACACGGTGTAATTGATTATTTATTAGTTTATAGGGAAAAACATTAACAGCAAAATAATAATCATTAGTCGCTTTTGTAACTTGGTAAGAAATTTCAAGATTTTCAGATACCTGAATGTTTAATGCTGAAAGTTGTTTGAGGTCATTCTCTGGAGCTAATTCATAAACTATATCATTCAAAATAGGTTCAGCGTTATTTTTTAAATATTTTAAATAAAAATAATTCGGTTTTCCACCACTAGATTCTTGACCTTCAATTGAGGGAATAAAGTACGACTTTCCTTCAAAAAGATGCTCCACTGGTTTTTGCCAATTCAATTCTAATAAAATATCCTGTGAGAAGGAAAAATTCGCTAAACACAAAAATAAATATGGAATAAAATAGTTAATCTTCATGTCAGATTAGTTGTTTTTTATAAAAAACGAATTAAATTAGCATATATTTCAAAATTAAGCGATATTTGTAACCTTTGAAAGATAAGTTGCGTTTAATAATTTATATTTAATTTTAGGTTTGTGAAAATTAATATTCTATATTCTACTGTTTTATTAGCGCTTTTTTTAGTGTTAAATATATTCAATGCGCGGTCTCAAGACCCCACTTTCACTCAATTTTATTCAAATCCTGTATATTTGAATCCTGCACTCGCAGGCTCAAGTGGTTGTCCTAGAATTGCTCTTAATTATAGAAACGAGTGGCCTGGCTTATCTGGAAACTACGTAACATATTCTGCAGCTTTCGATACCTATGGTAGAAGCGTTAATGGTGGATTAGGCTTTATAGCAACCCACGATCAACAAGGTCAAGGAACTATTCAGACATCCATGGTTGGAGGTGTATATTCCTATCACCTTAAAGTAGACAGAAAGTTCTCAATCATGCTTGGTGTTCGTGCAGCTTATTTCCAAAAGTACTTAGATTGGAGTAAATTAACATTTGGTGATATGATCGATCCTAGGAGAGGCTTTATCTATCAAACAGGAGACGTTGTCCGTGGCGGTCAAAGAGGCTTTTTCGATGCATCTGCTGGTGCAGTTGGGTTTGGTAAAAATTATTATTTTGGTATCGCTGCCCATCATCTCAATCGCCCTGATGAATCATTAATTCTTGGTGATTCTCGTCTGCCAATAAGATTGACAGGTCATGTTGGAGCAGTAATTGATGTTGGAAGAAGGGGAATGTTCTCGAAAAAGATGAGTATTATGCCAAACATTATTTATCAATATCAAAATGGCTTTCAAGAACTAAATATAGGAACTTATGTTAAATATAATGCAATAACTGCAGGGGTTTGGTATAGAAATAGAGATGCATTTATAATTACTCTTGGTATAGCAACTGATAAATTAAAAATAGGTTATAGTTATGACTTAACTGTTTCAAAGCTTGGAAATGGAATTACAAATGGATCACATGAAGTTTCGTTGGGTATTAATTTAAAATGTCGTAAACCAAGACAAATTAGAAATATTTCATGCCCGTCTTTTTAAAAAACTGTAACACAATCTAAAAAAAAACTTATTTAAAATAATTTTAGACTAAAAAATATGAATACTACATCAATTAAATTTTTAAATCTAGCAATTGTATGCTTATTGATTTTTTCTTCTTGTGGAACAAAGAATTCACGTTCTACAGAGTCTACATCTAATGATAAATCTACGTCAACAGGTTGGGAATATAATAACTATAAAAACGGTGGATTTGAACAGGTTGATAAAACCGAACAAGAAACTGGGCCTGGACTAGTTTTAGTAGAGGGTGGGGTCTTTACCATGGGTAGCAATGAAGAAGATATAATGAAAGACAATAATGCACCAAGAAAGAAAACTACAGTTGCAACTTTCTATATGGACGAAACTGAAGTAACAAATCAACATTGGCTTGAATATATGTATTGGATGAAAAGAGTTTATAACAAAAGCTATCCACATGTCTATAAAAAATGTTTGCCAGATACACTTGCGTGGAGAAAAACTTTAGGTTACAGAGAAAAATATGTTAATTATTATTTAAGGCATCCATCCTACAGAGATTATCCTGTAGTAGGAGTTTCTTGGATTCAAGCTAATGAATTTTGTAAATGGCGAACTGATAGGGTAAATGAGGCTATTCTTGTTCGTGAAGGTATTATACAATGGCACTTTGCAGATATTTATAACTCAGATGTGGATGCTGGAAATAATAAAAATTATGTAGAAATGCAATCTAAGCCTGAAAATATGTTCAGTACTGAAAACTATCTTAATGGAAATTATACTGTGAAAAATACCGGTATTGAAAAAGATAAACTTGCTGAAAATGAAGATGGAAAGGATAAAGATAAGTATCTAGACAAAAACGGGAAATACAAATACGAAAAAGAAAAGAAGTACTCTTATAATGTTGGAAAAGAAGGCCCAGAAACTGGAACTGATATTCCTCGTGATCCTTATCAACTTACAAATTATGATCCACTTTATGCTGATTTAAAAAAAGGAGAAGTAATCTGTTTAGGTAAACGTGCTCTTAAAATGGAAGATGGGGTTTTACTTCCAAATTATAGACTTCCTACTGAAGCAGAGTGGGAGTTTGCTGCACTTGGCCTAATCGGCAACCTTGATCCAGATAATATGTCTGACGAAAATATAATAAATAGAAATCTATACCCATGGAATGGCCACTATGTTCGTGAAGATGATTCCAAATGGGCTGGTGCAATTCAAGCAAATTTTATGCGCGGTAAGGGAGATATGATGGGTATGGCAGGAAATCATAATGATGGTGCAGATATTACAACGGGTGTTAAAGCATTCTTACCGAATGATTATGGTCTATATCACATGGCAGGAAATGTTTCTGAATGGGTAATGGATGTATACCGCCCACTATCATTTGAGAATACAGAAGAATTTATGCCTTTCAGAGGTAATGTTTATACTACCCAGCTTCTTATGCCAAGTGGTCTTTATGACAAACCGATAAAGGCTAATGAGAATTTATACGATGTTCATGGTATGAAGGAATTTGTTAATGAATTTGCTCGAGTTATGTACCTAGCAGCTACAAAGGAATCATTAGATTTAAACAAGAAATTTTCAACAAATTATGATAAGCCTAAAAAAATAGATTTCTCTTATGATTTAAGTGGGGATACTGTTATTCTAAAAATTGATCCAGCTCAATTACTTAATCTAAATAAAAGCTCAAATTCAAAAAATGCAATAAAGTGGGATTATTCAAAGATAGTTGGCGCAAAATTAGATCCGACCTCAACAAAAGATAAAGACGGAGATACGATTGTTAAGTTAATTACCTCTACACCCTCCATTTATTCAGTTACACTTAAATTAGGCACTACTGAATTAATTAAAGAAATAGATACCAAAGGTCCATTAGTGAATTCTACAAGATCTAAAGTTAAAATTAATTCTAGGCAAGAAAAAGAAAAATATAAATATGATTCTCCGAGCCTAAGTTACATATCTAGTAAAGGATTCACCAAAAATGATAGTATTCAATTTGAGGTTTTAGATGATATAATTTCAATACTAGATACTGCTATATTTTTACAAAATAAAGGAAATGAAACCAAAGCATCTCATTATATAGAAGTTGCACTATTCGGAAGTTATTCAAAAGCTGACAACACAATACTTTCTAAAAATGATTTCAGAGGGTATAAAAGTATAGTTTCAAATGATGATGATGAAGATGATGAAGATGTTAAAGATGAATTTAAAGGCTCTGTATATTTAATTAAAGATATTGATAATGGAGAAGATGAAGAAGGAGATGAAGAAGGAGAAGAAGGAGAAGATAAAGGGGTACCAATTTTTGGCTTTGGGACAAAATTTGACAAAAAAAATGCAGACCATTATTTAGCAAACAGGTTTAACAACTATGATCAAGATCCAAATATTACAACCTGGATTTTAACATTAAGAAATGGTTTAACAGAATTTGTAACTGAAACTAAAGGTAAACAACGTTGGAGAAATGTTACAGTAGCAGAGACTAAAGACCGACTGAATTATCGTAAAGATGATTACAGAGATCAATTTGATGGTGATATTGAGTCATCTATTTATTACAAAGATTCAACTAGACTTGATGAAATTAATAAAGGAAAAAGAGATCCAAATCAAGTTATGTACCAAAGTGATTTTGAAACATATGATCTCGAAGGAAATTTAATTAATAGCAATGGAAGCCCTAAAACATTAATATCTGACAAATCTCGGGTATACAAAGGTGGTTCTTGGGCAGATAGGACATATTGGATGGGTAGTGGAACCAGAAGATTTTTAGATGAAGATAAAACTTCTGACATGATTGGTTTCCGTTGTGCAATGGACAGAATGGGGAGTTCAAGCCCAAATGAAAGTTCAAGAAGTAGAAGATAAAAAAATAATTTTATAAAAAAAAGCTCGATATTTCGGGCTTTTTTTTTGCATATTTGCAGCGTGGAAAAACTCTTCTTGCTTTATTATCAATCAAGTGGTATTTCAATAGATTCAAGAACTATACAGAAAGACTCGCTTTTCATAGCTATAAAAGGTGATCGATTTGATGGAAATCTTTATGCAAATAAAGCCATTGAAGCTGGAGCTAAATTTGCGATAGTAGAAAACAAATCAATCTCAAATGAAATAAATATATTTTGGGTAGAGAACTCCTTATTATTTCTTCAAAAATTAGCAAATTTCCATCGTTTAAAATTTAAGATTCCTATTATTGGAATTACAGGAAGTAATGGTAAAACAAGTACTAAAGAATTAATAAATAGTGTTTTATCTCGAAAATACAATGTGCTATGCACAAAAGGAAATCTGAATAACCATCTTGGAGTTCCTCTTACCCTACTCCAACTTAATGATAAGCATGAGCTAGCAATTATTGAAATGGGCGCGAATAAGCCCGGAGATATTAAAGAATTAGCTGAAATAGCTGAGCCAAATTATGGGATTATAACAAATATTGGCAAAGCTCACCTTGAAGGATTTATAAATTTTGAAGGTGTTCTAAAAACAAAACTTGAGCTTTTTGACTTTATTTCTTCTTCCGCTGGAGAATTTATTGTAAATGCTGATGATGAAGTATTAAATAGTGCTACAAAAAATTATTCAAGTCGTATACTCTATAGCAGTAAAGTAAAAACAGCAATAGAGGGAAAATTAGAGGGATTAACACCGTTTGTTGCCCTAAGTTATAAAACAGAAAATTATGAGTCGCCATGTATCAAAACAAATATGATTGGTAACTATAATTTTTATAATTTTTTGGTGGCTATTACTTTTGGTCAAATTTTTAAAGTAAGTAATAATGAAATTAATGAAGCTATAAGTAATTATATGCCTTCAAATAATCGCTCTCAAGTTCTAAAAACGAATAATAACCTACTAATTATTGATTGTTATAATGCAAATCCCTCTAGTATGCTTGCAGCCTTGGAAAGTTTTTATATGTTAAAAGAACAAAATAAAATTGCTATTCTAGGAGATATGTTAGAACTTGGGGAAGAAAGCAAAGTAGAGCATAAAAAAATTCTTGCTTTTTGTTCTGATAATAATTTAGAGTTTATCACAGTTGGACCTATTTTTAAATGTTTAAATAAAGAAGGATTTAATTCTATTGAGGATTATCTCGAATTCCACTCAAAAAACAAGCTAAGTGAAAAAACTATTTTGTTAAAAGGTTCTCGTGGAATTGCCCTTGAAAATTTAATTGCTTACTTATAAAAGTCTACTAAGATCCATACATCATTAAGAACGATTTTAGAAATTGATCTATTTCACCATCCATAACTCCATCCACATCTGCAGTTTCAGTTCCTGTTCGAACATCTTTAACAAGTTTGTAGGGTTGCATGACATAATTCCTAATTTGGGAGCCCCACTCTATTTTCTTTTTTCCTGCTTCTATTTCCGATCGTTTTTCTAATCTTTCGCGAAGTTCTAATTCATAAAGCTGAGAACGTAATAACTGAAGTGCTTTTTCTTTATTTGCAAGTTGAGAGCGAGATTCAGAGTTTTCAATAATAATTCCAGATGGAGCATGCCGCAAACGAACAGCAGTTTCAACTTTATTGACATTCTGACCACCAGCACCTCCAGAACGAAAGGTTTCAAAAGAAACATCAGCAGGATTTACATTTATTTCAATGTTATCATCTACCAAAGGATAAACATAAACAGAAACAAATGAGGTGTGTCTCTTTGCATTTGAGTCAAAAGGAGAGATTCTAACAAGTCGATGAACACCATTTTCACCTTTTAAATAACCAAATGCAAATTCTCCTTCAAACTCTAATGTAACGGTTTTAACTCCTGCCACATCACCCTCTTGAAAATTAAGTTCTGTGATTTTACACCCTTTTTTTTCACCCCACATCATATACATCCTCATTAACATTGAAGCCCAATCGCAACTTTCTGTTCCTCCTGCTCCTGCTGTTATTTGAAGAACTGCACTTAAAGAATCTTCCTCACCTGACAACATGTTTTTAAGTTCCAAATCCTCAATTTCCTTCAGTATTATTTTATACGATTTATCTAAATCAGCTTCACTTGTCATTCCTTCCTTTACAAACTCATATAAAACTTCTAAATCATCAACTGCAGCTTTAGATTTATCAAAAGATTCTACCCAGTATTTCAATACTCTAATCGACTTCATCTGTTCTTCCGCTTTTTTGGGATCATCCCAAAAAGATGGATCTTGCGTTTTTAATTCTGCTTCTTTTAAATCCATGCGTTTCTCATCAATTTTAAGATAGGATTGAATTGCAGTAACTCTATTTGTTAAATCTTTAAAATTTTCAATTGTCATAGTACAAATTTAAGGATTATCAAATCATAAAGAGTTTATAAAATTGTTGATTTGAATAAACAAAATAATTACATTTGTAAAAAAGAATTAATAAATGAATATCCCAGCGAATTTAAAATATACAAAAGACCACGAATGGGTACTTATAAATGGTGATGAGGCGACAATTGGTATTACTGAATTTGCTCAAAGCGAGCTCGGTGATATTGTATTCGTAGAAATTGAAACTATTGGTGAAACAATGGAAAAAGAGGCTGTTTTTGGGTCGATTGAAGCAGTTAAAACTGTTTCTGATTTATTTATGCCACTTTCAGGAGAAATATTTTTATTTAATGAATCCTTAGAAAATAATCCAGAATTAGTTAATACAGATCCTTATGGTGAAGGATGGATGATTAAAGTTAAATATACTAACTTAGATGAAATAAGTGAATTATTAGACAATAAATCCTATGAAGCATTAGTTCATTAATAAATGGCATGTTTATTGATGTTTTTTTTTAAAAAATAAATTATGGAAAGCAAAAAAAGTAAAGAAGCAGATATAGAGCAAATACGTTCTAGTTTATTTATGGGGGGCTTAATTTTCGTATCAGGTATTGTACTTGCTGCATTCACCTTTCAAACAGTAAATGGTGATAAGGAACTAGATAATGTAAATGAAAAAACTGCTAACAATGTTTATACTCAAGAAGTAAAAAAGGAAGAAATTCCACCTCCGATTGAAACCCCACAGATGGATGTTCCACCTCCTGTATCTGAGGATATTGTTGAAGAAGAAAATAATGAAATAGAACCAGTAACAGTAGTTGAAGTTAAACCGCCTGATGTCAAAATTGCTAAAGAACTAATAATTGGAGCAGTTGTAGTAGTAGAAGAGGAAGTTATAGCTGTTGTAGAAGAAGAAGAAGTTATTGAATTTCCTGATGTGGAAGCTGAATTTATTGGTGGACCTCAAGCATTAATGAAATATATTCAGTCAAATATTCAATACCCACCAACATCTATTGAGATGAATGAACAAGGAAAAGTTTATTTATCCTTCGTTGTTGAACCTGACGGTTCTATTACAAATGTTGCTGTTGAACGGGGTGTAAGTCCAGATCTTGATAGAGAAGCTAAAAGAGTTATTAGGAGTATGCCTAAATGGAAGCCTGGAGAAGCAAAGGCGAAAAAATCTCGAACAAGATGTAGGTTGCCAATAAACTTCCAATTAGGTTAAATTACCAAGTCCAGCATTCTTTACAGAATCTAGACTCAACTGAAGTTTCAAGTTTGTTATCTAATTTATAGAAAAAATCAATTTTTGATAACTTCTCTAATGAATCTATTGTAACTACAAAACTTTTAAGAGGCATTTTAGAACCTTTATTTGGTAAAATAAACGCAATAGATTTCGAGTTCTCCTTCTTAAAATCCAATATTGCTTTATAATAATATTTAGGAACTGCGACAGAATTATGGCCAATAGTGGCAAGTTTCTTTTCATTTTTAGATGGGAGAATCGGGCCAGTAACAATTAGAATTGAATCGTTTTCTAAAGCCCAATCCCGCACTTTTTCTTCAAGCATTTTCCAAATACCTCTATTAAATGCTGGTAATTGAGGACTCATATTACTGTAATAAAATGACTCTGACATTGCTTTTTCAGACCATTTCATATCTGCTGCAGGGGCTAGATGACCACGATCGTAGCCACTTTTTGCGTAATCTGAATTATCAGCTGAGCCTGAAGAAACAGCAGGATCTTCCCTGAAATTATCTGATCGATCAACTATTCCATCAAGTTCTTTATTATTTAGAACATAAGCAATCCATTTTGCTTGTTCATGTTCTTCGCTGTAAACGAATGAATAACCTGTGTGTTGAATAAGCTTTTCACCATTTAAAACCAAAGGTATTTCCAATGAATGCTCAGATAGTATATTCTGCGATTGGTCTAAGTTTCTAAATGAAAACCCAACAGTTAGAAGAAGTACAACGAAGATAATCGAGCTAGCTCTAAATTTAATAATGTAAAAAAAATTTCTAAACGTCGATTTTAGCATATTTAGCATTTTTCTCGATAAATTCTCTTCGAGGTGGAACATCATCTCCCATCAACATAGAGAAAATCTGATCGCATTCTGCAGCATTATCAATTGTAACTTGCCTTAAAGTTCTACTCTCAGGATTCATTGTAGTTTCCCAAAGTTGCTCGGCATTCATCTCACCAAGACCCTTATAACGTTGAACATTTACGGAAGATTCACTACCTGCACCTTTTAAATCATTGATTAATTTATCCCGCTGATCTTCGTTCCATGCGTAATCTGATTTTCCTCCTTTTTTAACTTGATACAAGGGAGGGGTTGCAATATAAATGTATCCATTTTCAATTAAAACCTTCATAAATCTGAAGAAGAAGGTTAAAATTAAAGTTTCTATATGTGAACCATCTACATCGGCATCACACATTATAATAATTTTATGGTAGCGTAATTTTTCGAGGTTAAGTGCTTTAGAGTCTTCTTCAGTACCAATTCTTACTCCAAGTGCAGTGTACATATTTTTAATCTCTTCATTTTCGAAGATTTTATGCTGCATGGCTTTTTCAACATTCAAAATCTTTCCTCTCAAGGGCATTATTGCTTGAAAATGACGATCGCGACCTTGTTTTGCAGTACCACCCGCCGAATCTCCCTCGACAAAATAAATCTCACAAGCAGCAGGATCTTTTTCCGAACAATCTGCAAGTTTACCAGGAAGTCCAGAACCCATTAATATGCTTTTGCGCTGCACCATTTCACGAGCTTTACGCGCTGCGTGTCTCGCTTTTGCTGCTAAAATTACTTTCTCAACAATTAATTTTGCTTCTGCGGGATGTTCTTCTAAATAAGCAGATAACATTTCAGAAACTGCTTGACTTACCGGTGCTGTTACTTCTCTATTTCCTAATTTAGTTTTAGTCTGACCTTCAAATTGTGGTTCCTGGACTTTAACAGAAACAACAGCTGTTAAGCCCTCACGAAAATCATCTCCATCTATTTCAATTTTTTCGCGGGCTAAAATCCCGGAATCTGTAGCGTATTTTTTTAAAGTATTTGTCAAGCCACGACGAAATCCTGATAAATGTGTTCCTCCTTCATGCGTATTGATATTATTTACATATGCTTGAATGTTTTCCGTGTAAGAAGTATTGTATGTTAAAGCAACTTCCACCGGAATATTTTCTCTTTCACCCTCAAAGTAAATAACGTCACTTATCAAAGCCTCACGATTACGATCAAGGTATTGGGCAAATTCACGAAGTCCACCTTCTGAATGATACGTTGTAACAGCTGCAACACCTTCGTCGTCTAAATCACGTAAATCTGACAATGTAATTGTAATACCCTTATTCAAAAATGCTAGCTCGCGCATTCTTGCAGCTATTATATCAAAATTATATTCTGTAGCTTCAAAAATTGTTGCATCTGGCTTGAAAGTAACTTCAGTTCCTGTTTCATTTGATTCACCAACAACTTTAACATCGTATAAAGGTTTTCCAATAGAGTATTCTTGTTGAAAAACTTTTCCTTCTCTTCTTACGGTAGCTTTAAATTCAATAGAAAGTGCGTTAACACAAGAAACACCAACACCGTGTAATCCACCAGAAACTTTATATGTGTCTTTGTCGAATTTTCCACCTGCGTGCAAAACTGTCATTACAACTTCAAGAGCAGATTTTTTCTCTTTGGTGTGCATTGCCGTTGGAATTCCACGACCGTTGTCTATAACAGTTATGGAATTATCTACATTTATTAAAACTTGTATTGAATTACAATATCCTGCTAAGGCCTCATCAATTGAGTTATCGACAACTTCGTACACTAAATGATGCAAACCTCTCGATCCAACATCTCCAATGTACATTGCAGGGCGTTTTCTAACCGCCTCTAAACCTTCTAAAACTTGGATATTATCCGCAGAATAATTATCTCTTCTTTCTTCTTCAGCCATACTATTTTATTTAAGCTTCTATTTTTATTTGAAGCATAACAAAAATAAGAATTTTGACTGATTTATGAGATGTAAAAAATTGTTGAAAGCCTTAACTTATCAACAAAATATTCACTTTTTACCTATTTATTGATCCATTCAACAATTGATGCATCATCTGGGGCTGTAGACGGTGAAATTACGCTAGCCAAATAGCCATTTTCGTCCAATAAATATTTTTGGAAATTCCATTCTACTTTATTATCCTTCAGGCCATTTAGGCTTTTTTTAGTCAAAAATTTATAAACTGGATGTATTTTTTTGCCATTTACCGAAATCTTTGACATCATCGGGAAAGAAACGCCATAGTTTTTCTTACAAAATTTTGCAATATCCTCATTAGAGCCTGGTTCTTGCATTAAAAAATCATTCGCAGGAAAGCCAACAATCACAAAATTCTTAGACTTATACTTAGTGTACAATTCTTCCAATTTTTCGTATTGAGGAGTTAAACCACAACGAGATGCAGTATTTACAACCATAATTTTTTTTCCTTTAAGTGTGGAAAAATCAAATTTATTGCCTTCAATGTCTGTTACCACAAATTGATGAATAGACTCAGTTGTTGAGGAGGAAGATAAGAGCATAGTACTTAAGATAAAAAATAAAAAAGTTTTCATAAATAGATTTTAGTAGTACAACAAAGAATCCTTTTTAAAGTTTTAGATTATTGGAACATTATTTGTAAAAATTACGAATACATTATAATGAAAATCAAATTACTGCTTTTTCTATTTTACTTAACTAGTCTTTTTTCATTTTCCCAAGTTAAATTAACAGGTGAATGGCAAGGGCTAATGTTTCAAAATTCTGATTCAATAAAGAATAGCAAGCCTGTATATTTTTCTTTTTATCTCTTAAATGGAATTCTAGAAGGGAAATTCAGGCAGGAGATTTATGGTGAAACATCTTATATTTCATCAGAGTTATTAGGTTCTGGTAATGCTAAAAAAGAAATTAGCTTTAATTTAAATAAGTTTTCTAAAAATTCCAAGAAGGAACTAGAGAGCTGTTTATTAAAATTTGATTTGTTTTATAACGATACTACCGGTTATATGGAGGGAGTGTATTCAAGTTTAAAATGTCAAGAATTAAAAGGTAAAATTATACTTTATAAATCTGTATTTGAATTTAAAGAGTCGAATACACCTTTAGTTTCTCATAGTTGGATTGATCGTTTTATTTCAGATTTAGAAAATGACTTGTCTTCGCCCGATATGAGAAAAATAGAATTGAAAGAATTTCGTTTCGAGACTATTTATTTTGATTATGACAAGGATGATATAAAGGAAGAATATCGTAATTATTTACTAAAAATCGTTAAAATTCTCAAAAGTCACTCTGATATCCGAGTAAAAATAATTGGGAATACAGATTCAGATGGGGAAGATAATTACAATGATGATTTATCCAAAAGACGAGCTGAAGCATTAATTAAATTTTTTCAAACTCAAGGATTAATGAGAGATCGGATTGTATTAGACTATAAAGGTGAGAAGAATCCTGTGGACAGCAACAAAACAATAGAAGGAAAAAAAAGGAATCGAAGAGTTGACTTTGAGTTTATCTAATTCTATTTAAAAAAATCTTATTGATTGAGATTACTTTTTATTGAACTAAAGAATTTAATTTCTCCTGTAATAAATTTATTTTATTTAGTGCATCCGCCTCCTTTACTTTTTCACTCGCGACGATATTTTCTGGAGCACTTGCAATGAAACGCTCATTTTGCAATTTTCCTTGAACACTTTTCAAGAATCCACGCGTGTAGTCTAATGCTTCTTTTATTTTTTCAATTTCATCAGCAATATCAATGGTTTGTCCAAAAGGAATAAAATATTCATTTCCAGAGACGATAAATGAATTTGCATTTGGGATTTTTTCAACTTGGTATTCCAAACAAGATAAATTACCCATTTTAATAATAACTGGATCAAATTCTGTTATGGCATCTTTAGATTTACAGATATAAAGTTCTAATTTAACTTTAGTTGCGATGTTATTTTTCTTGCGAATATTTCTGATTTGTGTAATTACCTCCACAGCCTTATCAAAATTTGTTAAAGCTATCTGATTAAATGGTTTCACACTTGGCCATTGAGCGAGAATAATATCATCTCCATCACTTCTTTTTTCAAGTAAATGCCATAATTCTTCTGCAACAAAAGGTGTAAAAGGCTGCATTAATTTTAGTAATTCTTCAAAAAATTTCTTTGTGCTTGAGATCGTTTTTGCATCAATTGGCTGTTCGTAACCAGGTTTAATCATTTCAAGATACCACGAACAAAAATCATCCCACACCAACTTATAAATTGACATTAAAGCCTCAGAAATTTTAAATTTGTCGAATAAATCATTAATTTCCGCAAGGATTTTTTGAAAGCGATTTTCAAACCATGAGATGGCTATTATTGAAGATTGAGGTTGTTCTATTTCGCGAACTTCCCATGAAGAAACCAAGCGATAAGCATTCCAAACTTTATTCGTAAAATTTCTACCTTGTTCGCATTGAGAGCTATCAAAAGGTAAATCATTTCCAGCCGGGGAAGAAATCAAAACGCCAACTCTTACGCCGTCAGCACCAAACTGTTGAATTAAATCAAGAGGATCCGGAGAATTCCCCAAAGATTTCGACATTTTACGCCCTAATTTATCGCGTACAATTCCCGTATAATATACATTTTTAAAGGGCAAAGCACCCATATATTCATAACCTGCAATTATCATTCTCCCTACCCAGAAGAACATTATTTCTGGAGCAGTAACCAAATCATTTGTTGGATAATAGTAATTTATTTCTGGATTTTTTGGTTGTGTAAGTCCATTAAAAACAGAAATCGGCCATAGCCAACTTGAGAACCAAGTATCTAATACATCTTCATCTTGTCTAACTTGATTTTCAGGAATTAATTTTCCAGATTTCTCACTTGCTAATTGCGCTGCTTCAGAAGCTGTTTTTGCAACAACAAAATCGTTTAGTCCTGTTCCAAAATACCATGCAGGAATTCTATGTCCCCACCAAAGTTGACGAGAAATACACCAATCCTTTACATTTTCCATCCAATGGCGATACGTATTTTTAAACTTTTCAGGATGAAACTGAATATTTCCATTCATTACATTTTCCAAGGCTGGCTTAGACAATTCTTTCATATCTAAGAACCATTGCAATGATAATTTGGGTTCAATAACGGCATTTGTACGCTCAGAAAAACCAACTTTATTGATATAATCCTCCGTTTTTACCAAATAACCTTTATCGTGTAATTCTTTCTCAATAAGCTTTCTAACCTCAAAACGGTCAATCCCTTCATAATGCAATCCGTAACTATTCAAGGTTCCATTTTCATTGAAAACATCAATAATTTCCATATTGAATTTCTTTCCAATTTCATAATCATTTATGTCATGTGCAGGAGTTATTTTTAAGCAGCCCGTTCCAAATTCAATATCAACATAATCATCTGCAACAACTGGTATTTCTCGATTGATTAAAGGAACGATAACCATCTTGCCATGTAAATGTTTGTAGCGTTGATCGTTCGGATTCACACAAATTCCTGTATCACCTAATATTGTTTCAGGTCGAGTTGTAGCAATGGTAAGCCATTCATCTACACTATCTTTGACTTTATACCTCAGATAAAATAAGCGTGAATTAACTTCTTTGTAAATCACTTCCTCATCAGAAACTGCAGTTAGTGCCTCGGGATCCCAATTAACCATTCGAACACCGCGGTATATTTTTCCTTTTTGAAATAAATCAATAAATACATTTTCAACAGATTCAGAATACTCTTTATCCATTGTAAAATGTGTGCGTTCCCAATCGCATGAAGCGCCTAATTTCTTTAGTTGTTCAAGAATAATCCCACCGTGTTTTTCTTTCCACTCAAATGCGTGGCTTAAAAACTCTTCGCGTGTCAAATCACTTTTAGAAATGCCTTCTTGCTTAAGCTTCTGAACCACTTTTGCTTCGGTTGCAATTGATGCGTGATCAGTTCCTGGTACCCAGCAAGCATTTTTACCAAGCATGCGGGCTCTTCGAACTAATACATCCTGAATCGTATTGTTTAACATATGCCCCATGTGTAAAACTCCCGTTACATTTGGAGGAGGAATAACAATCGTATACGGCTCTCTTTCATCAGGAGTTGAATGAAAGTAATTTTTGTCGATCCAATGCTTATACCATCTTTCTTCCGCTTTGCTTGAGTCGTATGTTTTCGGGGTTTCCATAATTATTATTCTGCTTGCAAAGATAGTAAAATAGGCCTTATTTTAAACAATAAAAATAGAATAGCTCTAATCTGAATTAAAAGAAATTGAGATTGATAAACTAAATTAGTCAATGATCAATAAATACTTCTTATTTTTGTAACATGATTCAAAACAAAGAAACAGCTCTAAAAGTAGCAGAACTTCTTCTTCAAGTGAAAGCAGTAAAACTTCAACCTAAAAAACCTTTTAATTGGGCTTCAGGCTGGAAATCCCCTATTTATTGTGATAACCGAGTAACATTATCTCATCCGGGAGTTCGAACACATATCAGACAAGCATTTTGTGAGAACATCGTTTTAAGATTTGGAAAACCTGATGTAATAGCTGGTGTTGCAACCGGTGGAGTACCTCAAGGTGTTTTAGTAGCTCAAGAATTAGGCCTGCCCTTTATTTATGTCCGAAGTGCTGCGAAAGACCACGGGATGGGAAATACAATTGAAGGAGCATTTGAAAAAGGTCAACGTGTTATTTTAATTGAAGATTTAATTTCTACGGGTGGAAGTAGTGTAAAAGCTGTTAATGCTCTTCGAGAAGGAGGTTTAGATGTTAAAGGTCTTGCTGCAATCTTTACATATGGTTTCAAACTTTCAGAAGAAAATTTTAGTAAAGCCGGATGCCCAATTATAGCATTAACAAATTACGAAGTTTTAATTGAACAAGCACTCAACTCAAATTACATATCACAAGATGATTTATCGCAGCTTCAAAGCTGGAGAGAAAATCCCTCAACTTGGATGCAAGAGGATTAATAATGGAATTAAAAAGTGATAAAGTAGCAATATCAGCATCTATAGAGGATGTTCATGCATTTTTATCCGACGCAAGAAATCTTAAACTTATTTTACCCCACGATAAAATTTCTGATTTTAAATCCGATGAAAATCAATGTTCATTTAAAGTTCAGGGTGCAATTGTTATTTCTCTTATTCAAAATGGTTCAGAAGCCACAAAAATTTTCTTAAAGTCAGGAGAGAAGTCACCATTTCCATTTAAATTAACAGTAAATCTAGAGGATAAAGGGCCGAAGACCGAGGGCTTCATTGAATTTGATGGGGAAGTAAATTCATTTCTAAAAATGATGGTAGAAAAACCACTACAAGCTCTTTTTAACTTCATGTCGCATAAGCTAGAAGAGCATTTTAACAATACTTGATAGTTTTAAGTCCAAATTCTAGGCACTTTCCATTTTTTTCAATTACTAGCAATCCGGCTGAAGAAACATCAATAATTGCACCTTCAAAAACCTCATTTTCTGCTTCAAAAAAACTTTTTTCTTTAAAACCATACAAACTAGATAAATACTCTTTTTTCAATTCTGAATTAGTTGGGTAGATAAGTAAAAAATAGTGGTTCATTTCTTTAATTAAGCCATCTAAAATTTCTCGTATAAGAAATGAATTTCCAGTTTCGTTTCTAATACTTGTTGCTGGGAAGTCAAAAAAATTCTGCTGATTAATATTTAGTCCTATTCCTATAAATGAAGTAGAAAGAAAATTGCCACTTACTTGATTTTCTATTAATATTCCACAAATTTTTGTTTCGTTTACTAACAAATCATTTGGCCATTTTATTTTTGCAGTAAGTCCAAATTTTGCTAAGGTTTTAAGCACAGCCAAACTAGTTGCCCAATTAATTTGAGTTTGGTATTCTACTGACAGATTGTCGGGGCTATAAACAAAGGTGCAAAGAAGATTTTTACCATTTTCAGATTGCCAAATAGTCCCTCTTTGTCCTTTTCCATTTGTTTGACAGTCTGACATTATTACCGAACCATTTTGACAAAGCTTGTCTGAAAACAACTTGGCAGCAAAATTGTTAGTAGAATCAACATCCGATAAATGGATTATTTCTTTTCCGAAAAGCATTCTAAATGAGTTTTGTTTTTAAGACGAGGTCAAAATTAAAATTTATCAGTTAGATTTGTAAATTAAGAAGAATTAAAATGCCAAAAGCAAAAAAAAGCAGCGAATCAGAAATACTTTGTCAAACCATAGTAGAGGGGATGCAAGAAAATAAAGCCAAAGATATTGTAATCCTTGATTTAAGACACTTAACTAGTGCAGTTTGTGATTTTTTCGTTATTTGTAGTGGCGATTCAAATACACATGTAGATGGTATTTCCAATGCTGTTACACGTCATTCTCGCAAAATACTTCAAGAAAAACCTTGGCATATAGAGGGAAAAAACAATAGTGAGTGGGTTTTACTCGATTATATTAATGTTGTAGGCCATATTTTTTACAAGGATGCTCGCTCATTCTTTCAACTTGAAGAATTATGGGCAGATGCCATTAGAACAGATATTAAAAATTTAGATTAATAATTTATGTCAAAAGAGAAAAAGAAAAGTCCATTTTCAATTTATTGGATCTATGCAGCTTTAGGATTTGCATTAATAGCATTTCAGTTATACGTAAGTTCTGATTCAGTTGCCACTATCAAATCAAGAGAAACATTTTTCAATTTGGTTGAAAACAAAGGAGTTAGAAACGTACGGATTATAAATCAAGTAAAAGCTGATTTTTATTTAACCGCCAAAGGAAAAGCCCTTGTCAAGCAAGCAAAAAAAGGAGAACTAGTTGAAATTAAAAAAGTGCTTTCTAAAAATGGACCTGTTAAAAACAAAGAAATAAAATTTGAATTAGAGAATATTGGAAGCCATGCAAATTTTGAAGAAGAACTTAAAGAAAAAGGATACCGAAATTTCCAAAATGTCAATGAAGTAAATTATTTAGGGCAAATTCTCAGTTATATTCTGCCTTTTGCATTAATCATTATCATTTGGATTTTTGTAATGCGTCGCATGTCAGGCGGTGGAGGCGGTGGTGGCGGAAGCCAGATATTTAATATTGGTAAATCACGTGCACAAGTGTATGACAAGGGAAAATCCACAAATATCACTTTTGCTGATGTAGCAGGATTAGCTGGCGCAAAAGAAGAAATTGTAGAAATTGTAGAGTTTTTAAAAAACCCAAAAAAATATACTGAATTAGGCGCTAAAATTCCAAAGGGAGCATTACTTGTTGGACCTCCAGGGACAGGAAAAACCTTGCTGGCTAAAGCAGTTGCAGGGGAAGCAAAAGTTCCATTTTTCTCTCTTTCGGGATCTGATTTTGTGGAAATGTTTGTAGGTGTTGGTGCGTCACGTGTTAGGGATTTATTCAAGCAAGCAAAAGAAAAAGCACCTGCGATTATTTTTATTGATGAAATTGATGCAATCGGAAGAGCAAGAGGTAAAAATAATGGTTTTAATTCTAATGATGAACGTGAAAATACCTTAAACCAATTGCTAACAGAAATGGACGGTTTTGGAACAAATTCTGGAGTTATTATACTTGCAGCAACAAATAGATCGGATGTGTTGGATAGTGCTCTTATGCGCGCTGGACGTTTTGACCGACAAATTTATGTTGACATGCCAGATTTAAATGAGCGAAAAGAGATTTTTCAAGTGCACTTGAAGCCCTTGAAATTAGGGAAAGACATTGTTGTAGATTTTCTAGCTAAGCAGACACCTGGATTTTCTGGAGCTGATATTGCAAACATGTGTAATGAAGCTGCATTAATTGCTGCAAGAAAAAATAAAAAGCAAGTTGAAAAACAAGATTTTTTAGATGCTGTTGATAGAATTATTGGTGGATTAGAGAAGAAAAATAAAATCATCACAAAAGATGAGAAAAAAACAATTGCTTATCATGAAGCTGGACATGCAACTATTTCATGGTTATTGGAATATGCGCATCCATTGGTGAAAGTTACAATAGTACCACGCGGGCAATCATTGGGTGCAGCATGGTATTTACCTGAAGAAAGAAGTATTACAACCACAGAGCAAATTTTAGACGAAATGTGTTCAGCATTAGGAGGCAGAGCAGCAGAACAATTAATTTTTGGGAGAATCAGTACAGGTGCATTAAGTGATTTAGAGAAAGTTACAAAACAAGCTTATGCAATGGTTTCAATTTATGGCTTAAATGAGCGAATTGGAAATGTTTCTTTCTATGATTCTCAAGGACGCGATTCATTTACAAAACCATATTCGGATGATTTGGCGAGGGTGATTGATGAAGAATCTAGTAAAATGATTGAATTTCAGTATAAACGAGCTTTAAAAATACTTGCGGATAATAAAGAAAAATTAAGTGCACTTGCAGAAAAACTATTGGAAACAGAAGTTATTTTCAAAGAAGATCTAGAAATTATTTTTGGTAAACGGGAATGGGAAATTGCAGAGCTTGTGGAAATTAAAGAAATCCCTGTTAAAGAAAAGAAGCAACGTAAAACTCCAGTAAAATCAGAAAAACCTGTAGTTAAAAGTGAGAAAAAAGAAAATAGTGCTGAAGATTTATCTTAAAAAACTATTGAATGGAATTTATACGTGTTCTCGATACAACTAACTTTTTCATCTTTGAACAAATTAAGTCATCCCTAACAGAGCTTGAAATTCCCTTTCAATTTAGAAATACAATGGATTCATCTTTCAATAATTTTGGAAGTTATGAAATATATGTAACTTCGGATTTTAAAACTGAAGCACTAAAATTGATTGATAACATCAATGAGTAATCTAGCAAAACGAAGTATCACAGGATTATTATTTGGAATAGTTGTTCTTGGTTCTATTTTTTATGGGCCATACACTCAAATTTCTATATTTTCACTTTTCATGCTGCTTGGATTAATTGAATACTACCGATTGTTTGACCAGCATCCTATTGTGAAAATCAGTAAAGAAATCGGTGTTTTTATTGGAGTATTTATTTTCTGTTTATTGGTTGGAATAAGTTTAAAGATTTTGCCCATTATTTCCATTACCATCATATTTCCATTATTTTTTACTTTAATTCTTAATGAATTATGGAAAAAACTAGATAACCCTATTATTAATATCTCTGTTCTTGTCTTTGGAATTATTTATATTGTTATTCCTTTTTATTTGACAATTGATTTAAATTTGAGGAATACCTCTTATTTGCCTTTAATTGTTGGAATGTTCTTGCTAATCTGGACCAACGATTGCTTTGCTTATTGCATCGGACGCCTACTTGGAAAAAGAAAGTTATTCGAACGAATTTCTCCCAATAAAACTTGGGAAGGGGCGCTTGGAGGAATATTATTTACACTTATTTTAGGTTATATAATTGGTGCATATATCAACAAAGGGGAGGAATTATTTTGGATGGTTTCTGCTTTAATTATTGCTCCATGTTCTATTTATGGCGACTTATTAGAATCTCTTTTTAAAAGAAGCTTAAACATTAAAGATTCTGGTACAATTTTACCTGGTCATGGAGGAATACTCGATCGCTTTGATGCTGCATTATTTGCAATCCCTTTTTTCTATTCGTGGGCAATGTTATATTTATACTGGTAAACTAAAACTATGAAACTACACCGCGAAGGATTTGGAATAATGATTACTACTTTGATAATAGTAGTGGTTTTGTCTTTTTTAAATTTTTGGTTTTTATACTGTAATGAGAAATTTATTTTTTATAACTTAATTCAATTATTCCTTCTTTTATTTCTTTACTTAATTGTTCAATTCTTTCGTATTCCTAAGCGCAATTGTGAATTTGGGGAAATGGATATTGTTTGTCCAGCAGACGGAAAAGTTGTGGTTATTGAAGAAACCGAGGAGACTGAATATTTCAAAGGGAAGCGCATTCAGATTTCAATTTTTATGTCGCCATTGAACGTACACGCAAATTATTTTCCAATCAGTGGAATTACAAAATATGTAAAATATCATCCAGGCTTATTTTTAGTTGCGTGGCATCCGAAAAGTAGTACAGAAAATGAACGAACAACTATTGTCGTTGAACATAAAAATGGAGCAGAAATTCTTTTTCGTCAAATTGCTGGAGCTGTAGCACGAAGAATATGTTATTATACAGAAATTGGTGATAAAGCAAAGCAAGGAGAGGAGTTTGGTTTTATTAAATTTGGCTCTAGAATTGATGTTTTTTTACCATTGGGGACGAAAATTGATGTTAAAATTGGAGATAGAGTAAATGCGAAATTAACACGTTTGGGAAGTTTTGATTGATTTTGAGTAATCAAGAGATTTTAGCTTAAAAATTGTTCATGATCAATAAATCATTTTAATAATGCTTAACTTATCCTTATTTAAGTTAATAGAACACTCTTCAAAATTTGGAATTGAAAAAAAAGGTCGTACATCATTCATAAAAGCATATGCTTCTTTTGGTATGCCAAAAAAATCCTTGTCGCAGATATTATTGTTGTTTTCATCGTGGTAAACACAAACAGCATATTTAGCAGGTTCTAAATCTTGAAATAAATAATGCAAACTATTTCCATCAGGTTTAATTCTTATCATTCTGTATGTTTGCCCAACTTTTGGGAATTTACTAGGATTATTATATAAGCCGATTTGAATATATCCTTTTTGACTTTGAATGTTTGTTAACTTAATACTTAAAGTATATTTTGAGTTTTGTGAAAAAAAATTAATTGAATAGAAAAAAAATAAAATTTGGAATATATATTTCATTTTTTAATCTTTAAAATTTGATTTAAAAATACGATCCATCCAAGTAAAAGTTGAGGAATAATTACCTGTTAATTTAGCATGATGATCATCGTGGTGTCTTGTTTCACTGATAAAAGGAATCTTGCTAATAAATGGCAGTTTTAAATCTGAGTGTATGTGAATTTCGTGTAAATTTCTTAGCGCACCAAAAAGCCAAAAAGCATAGATGTTAATGTGCATAACGAGTAAAATTAATCCAAAACCTAAAACAACGCCAAACATCCCCATAATCCATTCAAGTGGATGACCGTATAAATATTCTAAGGGAAATGGAGTGGTTGCTCTGTGATGAATAGAATGGATTTTTCTCAAAATAAATTTGTTTTCATGCATCCATCTGTGCATAAAATAAAAATATAAATCGTCAATGATAAAAGCAAAAATTACTTGGAATAAAATCACAGGTATCGAAAAAATCGATACTTCAAAAAAATCATATAAGAAATAAGTGCCTACTCCAGCAAAAAGAAGAAGCGTGAAAAAATTAAACAAATACAGAGGCATTCTTTCAGAAAAAATACCCGTTTTATATGCTTTACTTTGAATTCTATATTTAGCAAATAGTTTGGTTTTCAAAACAAGTAAGCTATAAATTAGACCGATACTATTTGTCGTAATTAATAGTAAGACTGTTATAATTGCTGCAATTTCTCTTGTCATCCTCTTAGTGCAAATAGGTTAAACATTTGTGTTTCTTCAAGTCCTTTCTCTCGTTCATCATAAAGGAGACTAAACCCTTTTTCGCTTAATAAATCTCTTACTTTTTGCAAACGATTATTAGTGTCGTGCACCTCAATGACAATAGATTTTATCAAAGGCCAATGATTGGATTCGATTCCTTGTAAAACAGCCCATTCTGCGCCCTCACAGTCAATTTTTAATAAGTCGATTTTTGTTATTTCTTCAGCAACAATTACGGTTGAAAGTGTTTTTAATTCGCAGTTTACTATTTTACTTCCTTTAATCAATTGACGTGCTATTATTCCAGCAAAAATTGGAGGAATCAAACGCATCCACTTCATTCCTACTGGAGGGTTTTTCATCGTGCCTTTAACAGCATCACTAAATGCTTTTGGATTTTCATCCCAATGTTCAGGATGTGAAGTAGATAAAGCCGGAGTATTTGGGAAATAGGTGAATGATGCAGTAGTATTAAAGTCGGAAATCCCATGTTTAAAAACACACATTCTATTTTTATCAATACTATCTGCATTTTTCTGAAGGACTTCTGCTATATCTGGGATAGGCTCAAAACAATAAGCACTAACATTAGGGCCATATTGAAGCGCACGAATTCCAAAAACTCCAATATTTGCTCCAACATCAAAAATTACATCGCCGTCATTTATTGCTATTCCATGCTGAAGATATCCCTCAACATGATGATCGAGCATTTTTGCTTCTGGTTTTCGGAGACAATAAATAACTGTTCCATCTCTTAATTTTGTCTTCTTCATAGCAGAATAAAAATAATAAAATCCTTTGGTTTTTTTTGTTTTTAAAAAAAAAACATATAAACAAAAGATTTTTTCACGAAAGTTCATTAAGTTTGTAAAAAACCAAACACTATGAAAAATCTATTTTTAGCATTCGCCCTTACCACTTTTGTTGGTTCGATGGCAACAACAGCTTATGCAGCTGTTTCAGGAACTGAAGTTGTTAATAAATTTGACGACGAGAAGAAAAAGAAGAAGAAGAAGAAAAAAGGTTGTGCTACAACTGAGAAAGGTTGTGCTACAACTGAAAAAAAAGGATGTTGTTCTAAGAAAGCAAACTAAGTAAAATTAGTGTACAAAAAAAAACCAACTGAAATTCAGTTGGTTTTTTTTTGTTTAAAATCCTTACTAATTACCATAAAGTATAGCATATTCTTTCTGGTATTTTTCCATAATTTTTTTTCTTTTGAGCTTCAATGTTGGTGTTAATTCACCACCATCTATAGAAAACTCTTTGGGCAGGAGGACGAACTTTTTTAGCTGCTCCCAACTACCAAAAAATTCATTTATTTCTGCTATTTCCTCCTTAAACTTAGAAAGAATCTTTTCATTCAAAACAAGCTCTTCATTTGAAAGCTTATCAAAATTTAGATTATTTTGCAAAGCCCATTCCTTCAAAAAGAGAAAAGAAGGTACGATAAAAGCCCCGGGGAATTTCTCTCCTTCACCAACAACTATAAGTTGCTCAATAAACCTAGACTCTTTAAATTTATTTTCCATCGCTTGAGGTGCAATGTATTTCCCTCCTGAAGTCTTAAATATCTCTTTTTTACGATCCGTTATTTTTAAGAATTTGTCCTCTATAAAAACACCAATATCTCCAGTATGAAACCAACCATCTTTGTCCATTACTTCATTTGTAGCTTCTTCATTGTTGTAGTAACCAAGCATGACATTTGGGCCTTTCACTAAAATCTCTCCATCTTCTGCAATTTTCACTTCAACGTGTTCTATTAAAGTTCCAACAGAGCCAAAATAGATGCCTTTGTCAAATGAGTTGACTGTCACTACTGGCGATGTCTCACTTAAGCCATAACCCTCTAAAATTGGAATCCCAGCAGCTAAGAATATACGCGCTAATCGTGGTTGTAAAGCTGCACTTCCCGATGCAATTGCTTTTACATTTCCTCCAAGCGCTAATTTCCATTTTGAGAATATTAATTTTCGAGCAATAGATAATTGCATTTTATATAAGGGCGATTTGCCTTTTAGCTCATAATTTTCTGCTAAAGAAACCGCCCAAAAGAACAATTTCTTTTTTAGTCCTGATAATTCGTCTCCTTTTGCAATAATTTTATCGTATACTTTCTCAATTAATCTTGGAACCGCTGAAAAAACATCTGGTTTAACTTCTCTGATATTTTCTCCTATTGTTTCCATCGATTCTCCAAAATAAATGGAGCAGCCGATATACATGTAAAGATAATGCAACATCCTTTCATAAATATGGCAAACTGGAAGAAAGGACAAGACTTTGGAATTATTATCAGCAGGAATTCGACTTTGACAGGCAAAAACATTCGATAAAATATTCGCATGAGAAAGCATTACTCCCTTTGGATTTCCGGTTGTTCCTGAGGTATAAATAATCGTAACTAAATCACCGCTTTTTACTAAATCCATTCTTAATTTCACTTCTGACGGATCAGTTTTTTCTGCCTTTTCAGAAATTTCAGACCAATTTGAGCAGCCCTCAATTTCATCAAAAACAAATAAATGTTCTAAAGAAGGAACATCCTTTCTAATTGAGCTTATTTTATCCCACAATTCTTTATTTCCGACAACACATATTCTAGTGCTTGAATCATTTAAAATAAAACGATAATCGTTTACAGAAATGTTAGGATAAAGTGGAACCAAGATAGCTCCAACTTGTTGAACAGCAATATCCAAAATATTCCATTCTACACGATTAGTACTTGCAACGGCTATTTTGTCTCCTGCTGAAATCCCAAAAGCTATTAAACCTCTAGAAACTAGGAGTGCTTTTTCGATGAAAGTAGTTGTATCCATGGGAGTCCAAATACCTTCTTTCTTTGTGACAAACATGGTGTCTTTCTGATAATTCTTTTGTTGATGATAGGGCACATCAAATAAGCGCATGGAATTCATATAATTTATTTTTAACCAAATATAAACTATTTATGAACTTAAAAGAACAAGAAAGCAAAAAAGCAAACGATTATTGTGGCAATAATATTCAAGATAAAGCCAATTTTTGCCATTTGATGGATTTTAATTAAGCCAGAAGAAAAGACAATTGCATTTGGAGGTGTGCCAACTGGAAGCATGAATGCACAACTAGCAGCTAATGTAAGAGGAAGACACAATTGGAGTATTGGAAAATGAGCTTCTAATGCAAATGATGCAACTATTGGAACAAAAATCGTTACCAAGGCCAAATTAGACATAATTTCTGTTGCAAAAATAGCGATGACAACGACGATAATTACCATTAATGTAATGGATACATTTTGAAAAGAACTAAAAACTTGGGTTATTTCTTTTACAACACCGCCAGTCTCCAACATTTTAGCTAAAGCCAAGCCACCTCCAAATAATAATAAAATTCCCCAAGGTAATTTTTCAGTATCCTGCCATTCTAAAAGCGGTTTCTTTTCAGACTGACTCGGAATAATGAAAAGTAAAATTCCTCCAAAAATAGCTGCACTTTCATCTCTGTAAGAAAAGCCTGTTGCTCCAATTATCAACTCACGGAAAGACCATAAAATAACTACCATGCCAAAAACTGCAAGCGCTCGATATTGATCTATCGTCCATGGTTTTTTCTCCAAGTGAATATCATGTAATTCATTCCGTTCCTTTCCTAAAGCGAAGTAGAAATAAACAAAAACTGCAAGGAGGAGTGTCAAACTTACAGGAATTCCAATTTTCATCCAATCGAAAAAGGAAATTGTTATGTTATAATTCTGCTCTAAGATACTTGCCATTTGCGTATTCGGTGGTGAACCAACGAGGGTTGCCATTCCTCCGATACTTGCTGCATAAGCAATTGAAAGAAGAAGAAAAACAGAGAATTTTGATTTCTGCTGATCTACAGGCATTGCCTGAATAATCGCAAGGGCCATTGGAAGCATCATCAAAGCTGTTGCAGTATTTGAAATCCACATGCTTAATAATCCGGTACTCAATAAAAACCCAAGTAAAATTCGTGGTTTTGAATTTCCTACAAGGGAAACAATTCGTCTTGCAATCTGCTCATGAACTTTCCATTTTTCCAAACCAAGAGCCAAAATAAAACCTCCGAAAAAAAGATAGACAGATCCATTTCCATAAGCTTCAGCTAAATCTGAAGTAGTAAGAATCCCAAGAGGAATTGCTAGAATTAATGGGAAAAGCGCGGTAATGTAAATTGAAACTACTTCAAAAATCCAAAAATAAATCATTAAACCACCTAAGGCAGTTGCATTCCAAAAAAGAGATTTTCCTCCAGTAAAAAATAGTATTAAAAAGAAAGCAAGGACTCCAAATACTGATAGCCAACGTTTCCAATTAATAGTTTTCATTGGTAAATTAAGCGTTTAACGCATTCAACGAAGTAACGAAGTGGTCGGCTTTTTTTTCAAGATCAAGAACGATTGCACGAAATTCTGCTTTACCTCTTGCTTTTTTCATACGAGATAAAATTGAATCTTGGAATGTTGCAGCTTCATCAATTAATTTCTCTGTTGCTTTTTCTTTACTTGCATCTAATGTTTGAATGTAATAACACTCATCTACAACGTCAAAAACTAATTCGTTTAAGCTTTTCTTTAAAATTCTTTTGTTCGACATGTTTCGTTTTTTTACCAAAAGTAAGGAGAATGTTGCAAATAATTGTTATTCTGCTGCGTACTTGTTAAAACAATGCAAATATTACGCTATTTCTTTGCGTATCTTTGCGGCTATGTCGTATTCTATTTTACAAGTCCGAAAAGGAAAAGAGCAGTCAATTTTTAGAAAACACCCTTGGATTTTTTCAGGTGCACTATTTACCGATACAAAGGAAATTGAAGATGGGGAAATTGTTGAAGTACAAGATTATAAAGGTCGTTTTTTAGCACTTGGGCATTTTCAAAATGCTACTATTGCTGTTCGAATTCTAAGTTTTGAAGAAGAAAAAATTGATAAGACTTTCTTTCAGAAAAAAATTCGACAGGCACTCGACTCACGCATTAAAATTGGCTTACTTAGCACAGAGAATACTATTTTTAGAGTATGTCATGGTGAAGGTGATGGTTTGCCAGGATTAGTTATTGATTTTTACAATGGTGTAGCTGTTGTCCAATGTCACTCTATCGGAATGCATCGCTCTTTACCTGAAATATCAAGTGCATTACAGAAAGCTTTCGGAAAAGACTTGATTGCAATTTACTCAAAATCAGCTGACACTTTACCAAAGCGTTTAGAAACCCCTGATGCTTATGTTTTTGGGGCTTGTGAAACACCACATGAAGCACTTGAAAATGGGGTAAAATATAAAATTGATTGGGTTTTAGGACAAAAAACCGGTTTTTTCATAGACCAACGAGACAATCGACTTCTTTTAGGAAACTATTCAAAAGGAAAAAAAGTATTGAATACTTTCTGTTATTCAGGTGGATTTAGTTTACAAGCATTGCTTCAAGGAGCGAAACTCGTGCATTCTTTAGATAGTTCAAAAAAAGCCATTGAAATGACAGAAGAACATGTTTCTCTAAATAAATTTGGAAAGAAACACGCCTCAATTACTGCCGATGCAATGGACTATATGAAAGAATTAAAGGAAGATTACGACATCATAGTATTGGACCCGCCAGCATTTGCAAAACACCGCGAAAAACGACACCAAGCAATTCAGGGTTACAAACGACTAAATGCCCATGCAATTCGACAAATAAAGCCCGGTGGAATTATTTTTACCTTTTCATGTTCTCAGGTTGTAGACAAACAATTATTCACACATACAATTATTGCTGCTGCAATAGAAACAGGGAGAACTGTAAGAATTCTTGCGCAGTTACACCAAGGTCCTGATCATCCAATAAATGCGTACCATCCTGAAGGAGAATACTTAAAAGGCCTTGTAATCCAAGTTGACTAATGCTAGAATTACGCTACAAAACTATTTTAGCTGTTGCTCTTCCGATGATGATTTCTGGATTTATCCAATCGATTGTTTTAATTACTGATGCAGCCTTTATTTCGCGCTATTCAACAGAAGCATTTGATGCAGTTGGAAATGGCGGACTCATTTATATAACGATGTACATGTGTCTATTAGGAATGGGAGATGGCGCTCAAATAATTATCGCTCGCCGAATTGGTGAAGAACGACCCGAAGCAATCGGAAGGATATTTGGTTCATCTGTTCTAATGAATTGCCTTCTTGCAGCTGTTCTTTTTGTCATTTTATATTTTATAATGCCGGGCGCTATTCTTGGCTATTCTAAAAATCAGGAGATTGCTGCATTGCAGGGAGATTATATTCAAATAAGAAGTTTCGCATTGTTTTTCTCGATGATTACAATAGCAATTCAAGCTTTTTTTCTTGCAAAAGGAAGAACAGTAGTGGTATTAATTGCCGCATTAATTACAGCATTAAGCAATGTTTTTTTAGATTACGGACTTATTTTTGGGGAAATGGGATTACCAGAAATGGGATTAAAAGGAGCAGCATTGGCGTCTACAATCGCAGATGGATTGGGAATGCTTTTTCTACTAGTTTATTTGTTTTTCTCCAATGAAAAACGAAAATACCGGCTATTTTCTCACTTCTCCTATAATTTTCAATCCATGAAGGAACTTTTAAAAGTAGGAAGTCCACTCATGCTACAAGGATTTTTTGCACTTGGAACATGGACACTTTATTTTACTTGGTTAGAGCAAAAAGGGCAGTTTGATTTGACAGTTTCCCAAAATATTCGCTCTATTTATTTTTTGGCCTTTGTTCCAATTTGGGGCTTTGCAGGAACAACAAAAACATATATCTCTCAGTATTTAGGTGCAAAGGAATTTGATAAAATACCTGTTATTCAAAGAAAAATTCAATTATTAACCGTTGGCTTTTTACTTTTAACATTTCATGGAGCAATTTTATATCCAGAAAAATTAATTTTAATGATTAATCCAGAAGAAATATATTTGCAAAAAAGCGCAGAAATTCTCCAACTGATTTCTTTATCTGTATTATTATTTGGGATTATCTCCGTTTATTTTCAAACAATCCATGGAAGTGGAAATACACTTCATTCGATGCTAATAGAGTTTTTTACAGTATTTATTTATACCATTTGTAGCTTTTTATTCATAAAATGTTGGAATTTTGATGTCTATTGGATTTGGACTGTTGAATATATTTATTTTGGGGTTTTGGGATTGTTATCCATTCTCTATTTAAGATACTACCCCTGGAAAAATAAAATCGTATGAGTGAGGTAAAAAAATTACGACTTGTATTTATGGGCACGCCTGATTTTGCAGTAGGCATTTTAGAAGCTTTACATGGAAGTATTCATGAAATTACTGCTGTAGTCACTGTTGCTGATAAAGCCGCTGGCAGGGGACAAAAAATAAAAGAAAGCGCAGTTAAAATCTATGCTAAAGCAAATAATTTAACAATTTTACAGCCGGAAAAATTAAAAGAAGAGCATTTCTTAGCACAATTAAAAGAACTTCAAGCTGATTTATTTGTAGTTGTAGCTTTTCGAATGTTACCTAAAGAAGTTTGGAAAATGCCCGCTTTTGGAACCATTAATCTTCATGCATCTCTTTTACCAAATTATCGGGGAGCTGCTCCAATCAATTGGGCTCTTATCAACGGAGATGAAGAAACGGGTGTAACAACTTTTTTTATTGATGAAGCAATCGACTCTGGAAAAATAATTGCACAAGAAAAAGTAAAAATATCTTCAAATACAAATGCAGGAGCCTTACATGATGAATTAATGAGCGTAGGCACTCAATTAACATTAAAAACTGTTGCTGCTATTTCTCAACAGACACATACTGTTATTGATCAAGATAAATTTGACGGAAAAGATTTTAAAATGGCACCTAAAATTTTTAAAGAAGATTGCGAGATTTCTTGGGATGAAACAGTTGAAAACGTTCACAATAAAATTCGGGGGCTTTCGCCCTACCCTGCTGCATGGACAAAACTTAAGAACACCAAGAAAAATGAAATTCTTTTAGTTAAGCTTTTTTCTTCAAAAACCTTAGAAAATAATGGTATTAGCTTAACAGGAAATCTTCAAGAACACGCTGATGGGATTCTTTTCCCATGTAAAAATGGTTTTATTTGTATCACAGAACTCCAAGTAGAAGGAAAACGAAGAATGACCTACAAGGAATTTCTTGCAGGAAACGAAATTAAAGATTGGGAGCTATTTTAAGCTTGAAAAGGATGATTCTATAATGTCTATATCCTCGTTATCTTGCTGATTTTTTTTTGAGCCCGTTTTTTGTACATTAAAACTAACACCAATACAAATGGGGCTAATTTTTTCCACTGCGTCTTTTTTAAATAAACCATTTAAACTATAGGTGCCAAATAATCCAATAGGACCATATGCTACTCGAACTATGCCATCCAATGATAGTAAATTAGTATGAAAATATTTATTATCTCTAATTACATTATTGAACTTATCACCATTACTATACTTTCCTTGCAAGCGATGATTTGTAAACAATCTAATTCCACCAACAACACCTACTGCTATACTTATTGATTTCTTTTGGCTTTTCTTTGTTGAAAAATCAAGTAATAAAGGGATTTGAAAAAACCCTTGGTTGAGTGTAGAATATTTTACTGTAGCAGATGCATCGTATAAAGATGGGTTGCCTGTAACTAAATCAATAGTAGAATCAGTTGACATAAATGAATAATCATCACCAAAAGTGTAGGTTTTAAAATTAAAACCTAAACCTGTTGTAATTCCAATGTATTGTTTGAATAAGGGAATTTTATGTTCAAATATATTGAATCCGATACTTGTTGATTGTATTACCTTATTTGACCATTGTTCTGATTTATTAGTAGATATAAATCCAATATCGAATCCTTGCCATTGCGCATTGTACAGATTTTTTTCATCTGATGTTGTACTATCGACTCTACTATTTAAAGTTGTTTTAATCTTTTGAGAGAAACTTAAATTTGAATTTAAGATTATTAGAGCGCTAAAAAGGATTTTGTAAATAGACATATTTATTTTTTATAAATTTATATTCTGTGAAATTAAAAATAATTATTCAAAATTAAACCTTAAACAAAATTCTAAACATAAAATTCCTTCCGGCTTGAGGGTAATAGAAGTTTTCAGTGGTTGTTTGACCTCCATAAATGTATGAAAAGGTATAGCCATTGTTTGAATACAAGGCATTGAAAATATTATTTACTAAAAAGCCAAAAGTAATTTCTTCAAAAAACTTATTTTCAATTTTGTAAGACAAGGTCAAATTTGAAAAAGAGAAGGGATTTATACTTCGATTATCATTAGAAGTATTATCCAGATATTGTCGTCCAACATATTTAGTTATCCAATCGATGCTTAAATTTTTTAATGGTTTAAAGGTTAATCCTGCATTTGTAACAATAGTTGGTGAGAAAGCCAAATTTGTATTTTTATGATCTATTAACTGCTGCGTATAATAAGGTTCATCGTCTAAATATTCATCAAGATACTCATTGAATTGTTTGATTTTATTTTGACTCAGCGTAAACGCGCCTGATAAGGCCAATGATGGAATAATTTTATAACTTCCAGCTAATTCAATTCCAGCTCGGTAACTTTCTTTTGCATTTGTTCGCGTATAACCCCCGACATCGTTTATTTGCCCTGTCAAAATCAATTGATTGGTATAATCCATCCAATAAATATTGGTATTAATTGCAAGTTTTTTATAATTGTAAGCGTATCCGATTTCTAGATCCCGCATATTTTCGGCTTTTGGGTGATTTTCAGCTGTACTTTCTCTGAAATCTTTTCGAACAGGTTCGCGGTTTGCAATTCCAAATGTAGCAGAGATAAATTGACGTGAATTGATAGAATAATTTACCCCAACTTTCGGATTGAAAAAGTTAAATTGTACATTTTGCTTTAAATCGAGTAATTGTCCACTTACATCATCAATTCCAAGAAAGGAATAATTCACATGTCTGAACTGTAAATCTGCTGAAAAAGAAAGTTGATCTAAACGATAAGAAGCTTTCAAATAATTACTAAACTCTGTTTTTTGCGCCTCATTATCGTAATAGCGGTCTCTGATTTCTCCGTCTGCTGCAAATCGTGCCCAAATTACTTCACCAAAATGTCTTCCAATATAAGTATTTGCTGCACCACCAAATAATAATTTCAGCTTAGAAACATTGTATTGTAAAGAGTAGATTCCGCCAATAAAATCATTATCCAGCCATCTTCTTCTGATTAAATCTGAACTTGTAATGGTGTCACCACCAATAAGCACAGGGCTGTAGCCATAATCAGAAAGGTCGTCATCTTTACGGTATTGTTCATAATAACCTCTACCATACGTATAATGTCCCGCCACATTCATAATCAAATTTGGTTTAAAAGAATGTGTAAAATGCAATTGGTAGTTATCTTGCTGATAGTTGTCCATCTCATTCTCGTAGGTATAAAAATTATATGTTCTACCAGAATTTAAAAGATTTACTCGTTCTTCATCACTCAATCCATTTCGATCAGCATACGCATTCATTTCTGTCACGTTTCCATTCACCCTACTTTCTGGCGTTCCATACCAAGATTGATAGGTAATTTCTTTCCCGCTAAATGTAATTGCTTTAAGCACTGACTTTTTCCCAACATAAGATGCCGCTAAATAATAAGAGCGCAAATCGGAAGTTGCTCTGTCAATAAACCCATCAGAAGTAATTCTTGACAAGCGTGTTTCTAAAGAAAACTTATTATTTATTAAACCCGTTCCAGCTTTTATAGTAGTTTTTAGTGTAATAAAAGAGCCATAAGTATTATCTAAAACACCAAAAGCTGCAGAAGAAATATCTTGTGATTTAATGTTAAGACTTGCCCCAAAAGCTGCAGCACCATTCGTTGAAGAACCAACACCACGTTGAACTTGCATGCTTTCAATGGAGGATGCAAGATCTGGCATATTTACCCAATATACATCGTGAGATTCTGGATCGTTTACAGGAATTCCATTAATTGTTACATTGATTCGCGAAGCATCTACACCTCGTATTCTAATTCCAGAATATCCAATTCCTGTTCCAGCATCAGAAGTTGTAACGACAGACGGACTTGCTTCCAAAAGCGTTGGAATGTCCTGACCAAAATTATTTTTCTCAATAAGATCCGTTTGATTTATAGTAGTAGCAGATGTTGTTTGATCAAAGGAACGAGTTGATAAAACCTGAACTTCTTCCAAGTTTTTTGTATTGTTATACAATGTAATTTGAATCGGACTATTAAAATCAGAAGGTTTGATTTCTTTTTTTGTTACAAATAAACCAGGTGCTTCGAAAAGTAATACTAGTAACTGACTAGGAATATTGTTAATTTTAAAACTACCATTGCGGTCGGTGTAGGTTCCATAATTTCCACCCTCAACAGTGACATTTGTACCCGGAATTGGATTTCCAGATTGATCAATAACTGTTCCGAACAAATTATTCTGAGCGAAAAAATTAAAACTTAAAGCATAAAATACAGTGATTAAAAAAATTCTTGTTTTCATTTTTAAAAAAATTAAACAAGAACAAGGGGCTAATTCTTGGCAGTTACAAATCTATTAGCTCAGTCATCTTCCCTGCGCAAGCATTATCTTACAGGTTCAATGGGTATAATCTCAGCCCGTTTTGAAAAACGAACACCCCTTAGAGACAATGCAAAGATAAATAGTTTTTTGTAGTTGAAATAAGAAAAGTAATTTATTTTTTTGAGTGTACGCTTTCGTCCACCACTCAAAATCCTAATCAAATTCAAAACTCTAACAATAATCTCAATTTGAGAAATTATTCTATTTTCCTTTCTTTTTTTCTTGATACTTCGACAAGCTCAGTACAAGTCAAAAAACAAAAAAGTCAAGGCCGAATAGTATTCGCTAATATTCCTAAATAGATCTCACTTCGAATGAATTCTTGATTTTTAACATTGAAATACTTTACTTGTATTGTTGCGATTACTTAATTATTTTTTAATCCTACTAAACAAGCTAAAAATAAAAAACCCTAAAAAAACACCCACAGAATTTGCTAAGGCATCATAAAAAGAAGGATCTCTTCCAGGCACAAAGCCCTGAAAAAATTCTATTAATATACCATAAGCAATGAGTAATGGGATTCCTATAAAATAGGAACGAATCTTAGACGAAATAAAGCCAAAATTTAAACTTAAAATAGCATACGCCAAAAAATGATTTATTTTATCGGATTTTCCGAGTTCAAGTCCTGATTTTGGAGGTAATAAACTCAAGACTGAAATTGCTATTATTAAGATAATAAAGAGGACTAAAAAAAGTTTATTCTTCTGTTTCATATCCGAACTTTTTTCCTTTTTCAAGTGCAGGCAAGCCATTTTTCAACCAATCTGGAGCTGGTTTGTCTAGTAAGTAATGATCAAAAAACTGTCGCATTCGAATACTTAAATCAATACGATTTGGAGCCTTTTTTAAATTGTGGTCGTCATCATTATAATTTAATAGCCAACAAGGTTTTCCCAAACGACGCATTCCATTATACAATTCTAGACCCTGATACCAAGGAACTGCACCATCACTGTCATTGTGCATAATTAACAAAGGTGTTTTTACATTTGGTAGGTGAAACAAAGGCGAATTTTCAATGTAGCGATCCGGTGCATCCCAAATTGTTTTTCCTATTCGACTTTGAGTTGATTCATATTGAAATTGACGGTTAAGCCCTGTTCCCCATCGAATTCCACCATAAGCTGAAAACATGTTGCTAACTGGGGCTCCCGCCATTGCAGCTGCATATTTTGTTGTCATTGTAATTAATTGTGCTGTTTGATATCCACCCCAACTTTGACCTTGTAAACCAAGTTTATTTTCATTTATAGGATAGTTTTTTACTACAAAGTCTGTTCCACTAACAATACAATTGTATGCGGCCTTTGCCGGATAACCAGCAGAATATCGAATATCGGGAATTAAAACAAAATAACCTGCAGAGGCATATTCTGTGGGATTTATAGTGCTTGCTGAAGGTCGTGGAGCAAGATGATTGTGTAAATTTTCAGCATTTAATTCATAGAAATAAACTAATAATGGATACTTTTTGGAAGGATCAAAATTTTCCGGCTTGTACAATAATCCTTCTAATGGTTCCCCATCAAAAGCCTTCCATTTCAGCAATTCTACAGTCGCCCAATTGTAGTCATTTTGCTGCGGATTTGTATGAGAAATAGTCCGTTCATTTTGAAAAAACTTATTTATATGAATTATTTCGGGATATTGACTCACTGTCATTTTTCTTAAAAGAAGAGTTTCTTTATTTTTAGATCTTTCTAGGGACATTAATTTAGCATTATCATTTTTCTGTTCAAAAAGTCCAAATTCCCCATTTTCATTATAGAAACTAAATAAGTGAAATCCTTTTGTTGTTTTATTAAAGCCTTTAATGTAACAATCTGCTAAATCTATGAAAACACTATCATTCGACCATTTCACTAAATCAAGTTCAATGTTTTTTTTCTTTCCTTCACCATTTGTTAAAGACCTCAAGGTTTTACTAGCTAAATTATAGCTCCAAATATCAAATTCTGATTTAAAAATAAAATCTGTTTCATCGCGAACGAAGCCATATTCACCTTGGGGACCAGCATCCATAGGTTGCCCATTTATATCCTCGTGAAAGATGGTATTTTCAGCAGAACAAGACATACAACTTTGAGTATTCGAATAAATATCTAAAATATACTGCTGGGAATTTTTAGGATCAAAAAAGGTATAATAATTTCCTAAAGGCGAAAGCTGACCGCCAAATGCAATTGCTTGAGCAATTTTATTCCTGCTTCCATCCAAAAGAGAAATTCGATACACATCCTCTAAACCAGGCGACTTCCATTGCGCTTGAATTTGATAAGGTTTTGAGTTAGTCCCTAAAATATAATCTCCAATAATTTTTCTTGATAAATAAGACGAAATTGAATCATTTGTTAAGGCAATAATACTGTCATTTGAAAGGTTTAGGACATAAATAGCCGACTTTTTTCTAGCATCATTTAATTCTACAAGTTGCTGCGCTTGAATTTGTTTATCCAAGTAATGCCAAACATCCACTTTTACTTTTTCAGATTCCAAAAGTGTATCTTTTTCTTCACGTAAAATTCGATCGCTAACACCAAAAAACAGATACTTATCATTATCTGTAAATAAGGGAGGTCGATGTTCAGAAATACCCAGTTTTTTATCAATATGAATATCATTTGAATCTCCAAAGACCCTACTTTTATTTGTTTTAAAATCAAAAAGTGTTAAGGTAAATTGCTTTGTCTTATTGGTATCTTGGGATGATAGAAACGTAATTTTATTCATCGATTTATTCCATTCAGGTAATTTTTGTGCTATTACATTTTTACCTATGAAAAGAGGTGCTTCATTAAAGCTTTTAGAAGCATAAATACTCAATTTAAATGAATCAATTTTCACTTTTTCGTGTTGAATTACTGCAATTTGAGAACCATCTTCTGATAATTTGAAATCTGTTACATTTTTAAGTTGACTTTGGCCACTCAAAGAAAATAAAGTAAGGATATTTCCATCACTTTTTACTTCATCTGATTTTTTCTTTTTTATAAAACACTTTCGCGCTTTTTTCTTTATAGGTAATTGATTTCCTTCAGTCGTATAAGCCAAAACAGAACCTTCAGCGGCAACTTGAAAGTTTTTCAATTTAGGTATTTTGATCAGTGAATCAGATGAGAATTGATAGATAAAAAGAGAATCTTTTGGCCATTTTTTCTTTTCGATTTTTTGTAATTCACACTTTCTCAGCGTATCAAATCCTGGAGTAATTTTAAAAGCAAAAAACGATTCATCTTTTGCAATTTTAGCATCTTTAGCGCGATAAAAAGAATCTAATTTCTGTGTTTCTACATTATAAAAAAAGAGAAATCCATCGCCAATTAATGGATTTGTTTCGTAAACTACTAGCTTTCCATTTGTCGATACTTGTTGTTTTTCTGTTCTTTTCCAATCTTTATAAGATGTATGATCGATTACTTTCTTTTGTGAAAAACAAATTAAGGGTAAAAAGCAAATTAAAAAAAAGTTAAATTTCATTTTAAAAGTGTTTTTTGTTTTAATGAAGTAAGGTAAACGCCAAAAAAAATAATTAGCATGTAAAATAGTTTTTCAGCAGTAATTGATGCAGTATAATCATCCGCCCAATTTAATGCAACAAAAATATAAGTAAAAAGCAGAACCATAATTGGTTGAGTATAAATATAGGAACTAGAAACAGATGGACTTAGGTATTTTAAGCCATACATCGTTAGCAAATAAGTTAGAAAAGTAACACCAACGATAACATACACTATTTTTAAAATCACACTTTGGGAAAAAGTTGAGAAATTTGTAGTTACTAATTCTGGAATAGTTGGGGGGAAAAGTAAGACAAAAACTAAACCGAAGGTAAAAACCCAAGTAATGACAGTTAAAGGCTTATATTTTGACATCAAAGGTTTCGCGATAACCAAGTAAATCGCGTAACTGAGGCAATTTATAATTAGAAAAAAATCTCCTAAGGACGAATCACTTTTTAATGCTGCTGCTTTAAATGTCAATAAAATTGCGCCTAAAGCGCCGAGTAGGATTCCACACATTCGAGTGATTGTTATGCGCTCTTTCAAGACGAAAAGAGATAAAACAACAACCATCATGGGATTCAATGCCATTATTATTCCTGAATTTATAGCAGAAGATAAATTTAAGCCATGAAAGAAGAACAATTGATTGATTGCAACACCAAACAGACCGCATGCTATAAACAAAGGGAAATCTTTTGGATTTATTTTTTCCATTTTTCGGAAGGAAATAAGAAGCCAAAATAATAGCACAGAACCTAAAACACGAAAGAGTATAAATACATTTGGGGTAACAAATTCTGGCATCACGCCCTTCGCTAGAACATGGCTTGCTCCGTAAAGAACATTTACAAAAAGAAGGGCAAAATGTGCTTTTATATCTTTCACCTTCCCATAATATTCCAACGTGTTTTCAAAATTGTTTTTCTGTAATCATCCAATTTTTCTGTGACGTTATATTGCCTAAACTTCTCCATTAATTTAAATGTCCCTTTCCCTTGTTTAAAGTCCATTTCATCTGGAAAAATAGGTATAATTGCTAAAAAATGAATCGTTTTTTCTTCTTCTATTATTGGGCTTAGCTCGGTTTCTAGATCAATTGGATCGGAAAGAATAAAATGATTTTGCAGCATGCTCTCCGATAAAGATTTCATTTCTTTCCCACAGGGCATTGTATGTCCATGACCAAACCAAGTATTATTATTTGTTACATAATTCTTCAGCCGTTCAAGCCAAGAAAACACCCATGAAAATTTTGGGTTTTCGGAATCCTCAAGTTCCCAATAACTGGGTAAATAGAAATAAAGTTCAGCATATTCTTTACCGATATGTTTTTCATGCACCGGCATTTTGAAATCCGAAAGTCCAGTCGAAATCAATATACTTGATCCGTTCTTTAATTTAATATACAGGAATTCACCTAATGAATTTTTTAAGGGCTGAATTGATTCACCAAAGCGCTTAGATAAGTTGCTTTTTAATGCCTGCATGAGTTTCTAATTTGTAGTTTTTATTGAAAAAAGTCTAATCTACCTTTCAGTATACATTTTCTGATAGTACTCTTGATATTCGCCACTTGTTACTTTTTTTATCCAATCTTGATTTTCAAGGTACCAGTCAACTGTTTTTTCCAATCCTTCTTCAAAAGTTATAGATGGTTTCCACCCAAGTTCTCGCTCTAATTTTGATGCGTCAATAGCATAGCGTTTATCATGTCCTGCTCTATCGCCAACAAAAGAAATTAATTTTTCAGAGCTTCCGCTTTCACGATTTAACTTTTTATCCATTAATTGACATAAAAACTTTACCAACTTGATATTTGTCCATTCGTTCAGACCACCAACATTATATGACTCACCTATTCTTCCTCTATGAAAAATTGCATCAATAGCACTTGCATGATCTTCCACCCAAAGCCAATCTCGGATATTATCCCCTTTTCCATAAACAGGTAAAGCTTTGTTATTTTGAATATTATGAATCATTAAGGGAATTAATTTTTCCGGAAAATGATGGCTGCCGTAATTATTCGAGCAATTAGACATTTTGACAGGAAAATTATAGGTGTGAAAAAAAGCCCTAGCAAAGTGATCAGACGAAGCTTTAGAGGCAGAATATGGACTTCTTGGGTCATAGGGAGTCTCTTCGGTGAACAGTCCCTCCGTTCCTAAACTTCCAAAAACCTCATCAGTAGAAACATGATGAAACACGTGGTTTTCTCCTCCAGCCCAAAATTCTTTTGCCACTTGAAGTAAATTTACTGTGCCAACAACATTGGTCAAGACAAATTCCATTGGTCCTTCAATCGATCGATCGACATGAGATTCCGCCGCTAAATGAATTACATCTGTCACTTCGTAATTTTTAAATACAGCTCTTAGTGCCTCGGCATCTACAATGTCAATTTTTTCAAACTGGTAATTTTTATTCTCACTAACATCCTTTAAATTCTCGAGATTACCGGCATATGTTAACTTATCGATATTAATAATTTGATAAGTTGAATACTTTTTTAATAAATAACGGACTACATGAGAGCCAATAAATCCGGCGCCACCAGTTACGAGAATTACTTTTTCAAATGTTTTCATTATAAACTCCAATAGCTTAGACTACTAATTTTATTGCGGTAAACTCCTTTAACATCTACAAAAACGCCATTTCCATTCTTTAAAATTGATTTAAAGAAATTTTCATCATACTGAGAATATTCTTTGTGGTTAACGGCCAAAATAATCGCATCGTAATCATTGGCCATAGCCGATTTCAAGGGCACGCCATATTCGTGTTCCATTTCCTTAGAGTCAGCATGTGGATCAACAACATCAATGTTAACTTGAAAGGATTTTAATTCTGTAATAACATCTATAACCTTAGAATTCCGGATATCGCTCACGTCTTCTTTAAAAGTAGCTCCCATAATTAATACTTTAGCTTCTTGAATTATTTTTCCTTGAGCAATAATTTTTTTAACAGTTTGTTTTGCGATATAAAAACCCATTGAATCATTTACATAACGACCGCTGTTTATTACTTTAGAATGATAGCCAACTTGCATCGCTTTATGAACAAGGTAATATGGATCAACTCCAATACAGTGTCCACCAACTAAACCAGGAGAAAATTTCAAGAAATTCCATTTTGTACCTGCTGCCTCCAAAACATCGTATGTATTTATATTTAGTTTGTTAAAAATAATCGACAATTCATTTACTAAAGAAATATTTACATCTCGTTGGGTATTCTCAATGATTTTTGAAGCTTCAGCTACCTTAATGCTCGTTGCTTGATGGACTCCCGCATGAACCACTAATTCATACGTTTTGGAAACCTCATCTAACGAAACCTCATCGCAACCTGAAACAACTTTTATTACATTTTGAAGCGTGTGTTCTTTATCCCCTGGATTAATTCGCTCTGGGGAATAACCAACTTTAAAATCATCGATGAATTTTAATCCTGATATTTCTTCTAAAATTGGAATGCAATCCTCCTCTGTACATCCTGGATAAACAGTTGATTCATAAACAACATAATCTCCCTTCTTTAGAACTTGGGCCACTGTTTTAGTAGCTCCAAGTAAGGGCTTGAGATCTGGTAAATTTAATGAATCAATTGGTGTAGGAACTGCAACAATAAAAAAGTTCACATCTTTTAAATCATTGGGGTCAGCTGAAAAAAGAATGTCTCTATTTTCAAAATAAGACGCATCTAACTCATTGCTAGGATCTATCTTATTTTTCATCAAATCAACACGTTTTTGATTGATGTCAAAACCCACAACTTTAATTTTAAGGGCAAATTCTAAGGCAATTGGTAATCCAACATATCCAAGTCCAATTACAGCTAACTTTGACTCTTTCTTGACAAGTCGGTCATAAATTAATGCATCCATGGATTTACTTTTTGTTATTTTTATCTCTCACTTTGTATATTCGTTCAATAATATCAACCACTTTCATGCCCTCAAGTGCATTTGTTGTAGGAGAAGTTCTGCCTTTTAAAGTATTAATAACGTTTGAAATAATATAATTATGATTTGCAGCAGAACCTTTATACGGCCCATAATCATTTGCAGGATTTGATTCTTTTAAAACAGGCATTTCATAGTCAGAAATAGCACATACTTCAACTTCATTCATGTATTGACCGCCAATTTTTACACTGCCATTTTTTCCAATAATTGTCATTGAAGATTCTAAATTCTGATTTGCAATAGAAGTAGAATAATTTATACTTCCCATTCCACCACTTATAAAATCGAAGCTTACAAATCCTGAATCTTCAAAAGCAGTTGTAGTTTGATGATTAAAGTCTGCAAATTTTCCTTGAATATTTTTTATATCTCCAAATAACCAATACATTATATCGATAAAATGTGAAAATTGAGTAAAGAGCGTTCCTCCATCTAAATCTGCTGTTCCTTTCCAGCCACCAGGCTTATAATAACGATCATCACGGTTCCAATAACAATTCAATTGAACCATATAAATTTCACCAAGTAAACCGTCAGTTATTACTGATTTAATCCACTCTGAAGGCGGAGAATACCTATTTTGCATCACACAAAAAACATGCTTTGATTCTTGGAGCGCTTTGAAAAGGATTTTCTCACAGCTTTCTTTTGTTAAGCCCATTGGTTTCTCGCAGACAACATTTTTCTTTTCTTCTAATGCCTTTAATGATTGTTCGGCATGTAAACCATTTGGTGTACATACATTGACAACATCAAATTCTAAACCGCTTGCAAAAAGTTCTTCCATTGTGTTAAAAAAGGGCACATCAAAGTCTTCCGCGGCACATTCTTTTTGGGATCTAATATCAACCATTGCGACCAATTCGCCTTCTGGATCTCTACGAATCATTTCTGCATGACGCTTTCCAATATGTCCGGCACCAATAACAACGAAACGTATTTTTGAATTATTTGACATCTTCTAATTTCCTTACTTTTTTATTCTTTAATTCATATTTTTCATTGCTTTCTGAGCAAATAGCTAAATCATTTTCATCAAAAATCAGACGTTGCCCATTTTCGCTCATCCAACCAATCTGACGCGCAGGATTACCAACCACAAGTGCATAAGCCGGAACCTCTTTTGTAACTACAGAACCAGCTCCAATAAAAGCAAATTCTCCAATATCGTTTCCACAGACAATAGTTGCATTTGCGCCAATACTCGCTCCTTTTTTAACAGTAGTTTTAGTATATTGTTCTCTTCGATTTACCGCACTTCTGGGATTCATGACATTTGTAAAAACCATTGATGGACCAAGAAAAACATCGTCTTCACAAATTACTCCTGTATAAATAGAGACATTGTTTTGAACCTTAACATTGTTTCCTAAAATTACATTTGGCGAAACGACAACATTCTGACCAAGATTACAATTTAAACCTAAGACACATTTTGACATAAGATGCGAAAAATGCCAGATTTTGGTTCCTTCACCAATATGGCAAGCATCATCAATTATTGCAGTTTCATGAGCAAAATACGCCATTTTTATTTCTTTATGTATTTATCAAAGTTATAATGATTTGATTCAAAAAGTTCCTCTTTCGATAAACCTTTAAAATATTCGTATGTCACCTTTAATCCTTCAGCTCGATTAATTTTTGGTTCCCACTTTAAAATCTCTCTTGCTTTACTAATATCTGGTTGTCGCTGTTTTGGGTCATCAACAGGAAGATCCTTGTAAATTATACTTTGTTTGGTACCTGTCAATTGAATGATTTCTTCAGCAAACTGAGAAATTGTTATTTCAGAGGGATTACCGACATTTATGGGATAAACATAATCGCTTAAAAGTAAGCGAACAATGCCTTCCACTAAATCATCTACATAGCAGAAAGACCTCGTTTGAGAACCATCGCCAAAAATCGTTAAATCTTCCCCACGCAATGCTTGTCCAATAAAAGCTGGAAGAACCCTGCCATCATTTAAGCGCATTCGAGGGCCGTAGGTATTAAAAATTCTGATAATTCTAGTTTCTAAACCATGAAAATTATGGTAAGCCATTGTTATTGCTTCCTGAAAACGTTTGGCCTCATCATAAACACCACGAGGACCAACAGGATTTACATTTCCCCAATATTCTTCAGATTGTGGATGAACAGTTGGATCACCATAAACTTCAGAAGTTGAAGCGATTAATATTCTTGCACCTTTAGCTTTTGCCAGACCCAAGCAATTGTGTACACCCAAGGAGCCAACTTTTAGTGTTTGAATCGGAATCTTTAGATAATCGATGGGACTTGCTGGCGATGCAAAATGTAATATATAATCCAATTCTCCAGAAACATTAATAAATTTTGAAACATCATTGTTCTGAAACTCGAATTGTTCCAAATGAAACAAATGTTCGATGTTCTTTAAGCGACCTGTAATTAGATTATCCATTGCAAGGACATGGTAACCATCTTTTATAAAGCGATCACATAAATGAGAGCCTAAAAAACCTGCAGCACCTGTAATTAATACGCGTTTCATCTATTTTTCAATTACGTTTCGACCAATAGAACAATAATAAAATCCTTTATCATTCATTTCGCCGATTTCAAATAAGTTTCTTCCATCAAATAAAACGGCATCTTTCATTAAAGATTTCATTCTTGTAAAATCTGGATTTCTAAAAATCCCCCATTCTGTACAAATCAAGAGGGCATCTGCACCATTTAATGCAGTATATTCGTCGATGGCATAGTCAATTTTAGCACCTAAACTATTTTTTACATTTGGCATGGCTTCAGGATCATAAGCACTAATATTTGCACCGGCATCTAAAAGAGCTTCTATCATAAATAAAGCTGGGGCTTCACGAATGTCATCTGTATCTGGTTTAAACGCTAAGCCCCAAACCGCAATTTTTTTACCAGATAAATCACCACGGAAGAAATTTTTAATTTTAGGAAATAAAATTGTTTTCTGCTCATGATTTACTTTTAGTACAGCAGATAAAATTTCAAATTTAAAGTTGAGATCCTCTCCAGACTTTACTAAAGCTTGTACATCTTTGGGAAAACAAGACCCACCGTATCCAATACCAGGAAATAAAAATCGCTTGCCAATTCGCGAATCAGAACCTATTCCAACTCTAACTTGATCAACATCTGCACCAACTAATTCACAAAAATTAGCAACCTCATTCATAAAGGTGATTTTGGTTGCTAAAAATGAATTTGCGGCATATTTTGTTAATTCTGCAGATTTTTCATCCATGAAATATATTGGATTTCCTTGTCGAACAAATGGCCGATACAAACTCTCCATTACTTTTCTTGCGCGCTCATCTCGGGTTCCAATAACAACTCGGTCAGGTTTCATGAAATCACTAACTGCAAATCCTTCTCTTAAGAACTCTGGATTCGAAACAACAGCAAAATCAACTTGGGCATTTTTGGCTATTACAGCGTGAACTTTTTCTGCAGTGCCAACAGGAACTGTACTTTTATCTACAATGACCTTGTAATCTGTAATAAGTTTCCCTAGTTGTTCCGCTACACCTAAAATATAAGATAAATCTGCTGAACCATCCTCACCAGGTGGAGTCGGCAAGGCTAAGAATATAATTTCAGCGTCCTTAATTCCTTCCTCCAAAGAAGTAGTAAAAGAAAGTCTTTTTGCTGATATGTTTCTCTCAAAAATTGTATCTAAATTCGGCTCATAAATTGGAATGATGCCATTTTTCATCTTCTCTACTTTATCGGCATCAATGTCGATACAAATAACTTGATTTCCTGTTTCAGCAAAACAAGTTCCAGTAACTAAACCAACATATCCTGTTCCTACAACTGCTATTTTGGTCATACGATCTTAATTACTTTTTAAAGTGAGGTATTCTGCTGCAGTTTTTGTAATAAACTCCAATTGTTCTAAATCCATTTCTGTATGAATTGGCAAAGATATTACACGATGGGTTAACCAATCTGTAATTGGTAAATCTGTGGATGCGCTCCCAAATTCCTCAAACATTTTTTGTCTGTGAGCAGGAACCGGGTAATAAATCATTGATGGAATATCTTTACTTGCTAAAAATTCGTTCAATCCATCGCGATTATGCCCTTCTAAAGTCAATGTATATTGATGAAAAACATGTTTTGAATCATCCGCTCGAAATGGGATTTTTACACCCTCTATCGCTCCAAAAAAAGCATCATAAAAATCAGCTACTTCTCTTCTTGCGTCAATATAATTATCCAATTGTCTCAATTTTATTCGTAAAACTGCAGCTTGGATATTATCTAATCTAGAGTTGCAGCCAACTACATCATGGTAATAGCGTTTGCTTTGTCCATGATTTGCAATCATTCGTAATTTTTCAGCAAGAAGATCATCATTTGTGCAAATTGCTCCACCATCGCCATAACAACCTAAGTTTTTTGATGGAAAAAATGATGTGCAACCGATATCGCCAATTGTTCCTGTTTTAACAAGTGATCCATCCAATAAATGGTAATCAGAACCAATTGCCTGAGCATTGTCTTCAATCACAAAAAGCTTGTATTTTTTTGCAATCGCCATAATTGCGTTCATATCTGCAGCTTGTCCATACAAATGAACTGGAACAATTGCCTTGGTTTTTGAAGTAATCGCAGCTTCTAATTTGCTAGCATCCATGCAGAATGTTTCTTGATTTACTTCAACAAAAACAGGCTTTAAGCCCAAAAGCGCAATTACTTCTGTCGTTGCGATATACGTAAATGAAGGTGTAATAACCTCATCTCCTGGCTTGAGACCAAGTGCCATCATTGATATTTGAAGAGCATCTGTTCCATTTGCGCATGGAATCACATGTTTCACGCCTAAATACAATTCTAATTCTTTTTGAAATCCTGCAACTTCAGCACCATTAATAAATTGAGCACTTTGTAAAACATCCATGATTGCTGAATCAATTGCTGGCTTTATTTTCTCATATTGAGAAACCAGATCAACCATCTGTATTTTTTTCATTCTATTGATTTATTGACAACAAAGTTACTAATTTTCGTTGGTTAGTCAATTTTACTCAGATGCACCAAAAAAGATATATTTATCATTTTTTAGTATTCAAATTAGAGATTAGAACGTTTGTAAAAAAAATGAGTTTAACTTTGAAAAATGAAATACTATTTTCCCTTATTGTTCTTGCTATTATTTCACTATTCCTTTGCACAGCGAAATGTTAAAGATTCTACTATAGCGACACCTTTAATCGGTGTTCATTATGGGGGAAATTGGACAGAGGGAGATTTAGCAGAACGTTATGGTTTTGCAAGTCATTTAGGGATAAGTGCAAACTATAAAACGGCAAAAAATTGGTGTTTTGGCTTAGAGAGCAATTTTCTCTTTGGAGATAAAATTAGACTTAGTGGATTATTTGATCACTTAATTGATGCAGCGGGAAATATTACAGATATAAATGGAGATATCGGAAGAATTCTAGCATACGAGAGAGGATTTAATGTAAATGCTTCATTAGGTAAAATTTTTCCTGTTTTAAGTACAAATACAAACTCTGGAATTTTAATTCATGCTGGAATCGGTTATACGCTTCATAAACTAAGAATTGAAACAACGGATCAAGTTATTCCACAATTAGAATTAGATTATCGCAAAGGATATGATCGCTTAACATCAGGAATAAATTTCCATCAGTTTATAGGTTATTCTTTTTTAAGAAACTCAGGAGCACTTAATTTTTATGCAGGTTTTTATATTCAGGAAGGGCTCACAAAAAATCGCAGAACTATTTTCTTTGATACACCAACAATTCCTGTATCAACAAAACAAATGATTGATATTCAGTATGGCTTCCGAATTGGATGGTATATTCCCTTTTATAAAAGAAAGCCTAAAGAATTTTATTATAACTAATGCAAATACTTTACAATTTTGGAATTTGCCTTTTTTCAATTTTATTGAGAATAATTTCCCCTTTTCATGCGAAGGCTAGAATGGGTTTTTTGGGTCGAAAAAATTGGAAGTCTAAAGTAGAAGGGATTCCAAAGAACAAAAAAGTAATTTGGTTTCATTGTGCATCTTTAGGGGAATTTGATCAGGGATTACCAGTTATGAATTCCTTAAAATTAAAAAATCCTGATCTCTTTCTTTTGGTGACTTTTTTTTCGCCTTCTGGAATGCTTCACTATAATAAAAGAAGGCATGTTGTAGATTTAGCAATGTATCTTCCTTATGATACTCGAAGGAATGCTGATTTTTTTGTTGAAAAAGTAAATCCAACACTTGTATTTTTTGTGAAATATGAATTTTGGCAATACTACATTAGGGAATTAAGTAAGAAGAATATAAAACTTATTTCGCTTGCTACACTTTTAAGACCAAATCAGTACTTTTTCAAATGGTATGGTGGATTTTTTAGAGAAGGATTAAAGAAAATAAGCTACTATTTTACTCAGAATGAAGAAACTAAAAATCTTTTAAATACTATTGGTATTTATGAAATAGCAGTTGTGGGAGATACGCGATACGATCGTGTAAGTGAAAATAAGAAACTTTTTTTAGAAACTCTCGAAGCCGGAACATCTTCACATACAGCAATTTTCGAGTCATTTTTAGCACAAGAAAAAGCACTCATTTTTGGGAGTAGTTGGGAAAAAGAACTTGCAATTTTAATCGACTTACTAAAGGATGATTGGAAAGGAAAAATAATAATTGCACCGCATGATATTTCAGAAAGTAATGTTAGAAAAATTCAGTTCCTACTCAAAGAAAAGGCAATTAAATACACTGATTTTAAAAAGTACAAGGAAGAACAAGTCTTAATTCTAGATACCATTGGTCAACTTTCTACAGCTTTTTATTATGGTAATATTGCTTGTATTGGAGGTGGATTTTCAGGAAACTTGCACAATATTTTAGAGCCCGCTGTTTTTGGATTACCCGTTCTTTTTGGTCCAAAACATTCAAAATTTCCTGAAGCTGATCAATTTACAGAAGAGGGCATCGGTTTTGAATTCCATGATTTTGCGAGTTTTAAAATTCAATTGAGCTATTGCCTTGAAAATAATGCAGTGCTCAATAAAAAGACACTTGCATTTATGGATGAACGAAAAGGAGTTTGCGAAAAGATTTTAAGTAACCCAATTACCCAAATTTAGTAAGCGCGTTCGTTTCTTTTTTCAATCCAATTAATAAAAGCCTTGTTTACGACTTTATTCCCACCGGGAGTTGGATAATCTCCTGTAAAATACCAATCGCCTAAATTATCAGGACATGCGATATGAAGATTTTCTACCGATTGGTATATAATCTCTACTTTAGATTTCATTGAAATTGGAGTCAATAACTGCGCAATTTTTACAGAAATTTCTTCATCTGTGAAAGGTGCATAAATTTCCTTAACGTAATTCTGCACTTGTTCTTTTGGAAGATCAACCTGCGATAAACATTGCTTATATACGTCTTGAATAATATTTTCTCTTTTTGTATCAACTAATAATTGAATTGCAGCTTCAAAAGCTATGAAATCCCCCATTTTTGCCATGTCAATGCCATAACAATCTGGATAACGAATTTGCGGAGCTGAAGAAACGACTACAATTTTTTTAGGCTCCAAACGATCTAAAATTCTTAAAATACTTTGTTTTAAGGTTGTTCCTCGAACAATACTATCATCAATAATAATTAAATTGTCTTTTAAAGGGCGAATGCTTCCATAAGTAATGTCGTAAACATGAGCCACTAAATCATCGCGCGAATCATCTTGAGTGATAAAAGTTCTCAATTTCGCATCTTTAATTGCTATTTTCTCAATGCGAGCTCTTTGTTTAATGATTTTGGAAACATCTTCAGATGAAGGTTTATCTCCCAATGCTATTATTTGTTTTATTTTTTCTTCATTTAAAAATTCTTCTAGTCCCTTAATTAAGCCATAAAAGGAAACCTCAGCTGTATTTGGAATAAAAGAAAAAACAGAATTATCAAAATCGTAATCAATTGCTTTTAATACCTTATCTACAATTAGGCGACCCAAAGCTTTTCGCTCATTGTATATCGATGAATCTGAACCACGAGAAAAATAAATTCGTTCAAAAGAACATTTTTTTGGAAGAAGCGGCTTATTAATTAATTCTTCTGTTACAGTTCCATTCTTTTTAATAATTAGAGCATAACCTGGCTTTAACTCTTTAATATTTTCTACTTTAAGATTAAATGCTGTTTGAATTACTGGTCGTTCTGATGCTACAATACAAATCTCATCATCTTCGTACCAATAAGCTGGACGAATTCCTGAAGGATCGCGCAAAACAAATGCATCACCATGACCTAAAAGACCTGCCATTGCATAGCCACCATCCCAATCTTCTGATGCTTTTTGGAGAATTTTTATCAAATTTAGATTTTCTGAAATACGATTGTAAACTTCTAAATTATCGAGCCCTAATTGCTTGTATTGCTGAAACAATTCATCATTTTCTGCATCTAAAAAATGTCCGATTTTTTCAAGTACCGTAACGGTATCCGATTTTTCTTTTGGATGTTGTCCAACATTTACTAAAACATCGAAAAGCTCATCTACATTGGTTAAATTAAAATTTCCAGCAATTACTAAATTTCGTGTAATCCAATTATTTTGACGTAAGAATGGATGACAACTTTCAATGGAATTTCTTCCAAAAGTGCCATAACGTAAATGACCTAAAAACAATTCTCCAGTAAATCCCACATGTTTTTTTAGGTAATCAATATTTTTTAGGTTTTCTGGATTTTCATTTTGAATTTGCTGAAAACGTCCGTTTATCTGATCAAAAATATCTTGAATAGGACTTTTGGCAATAGACCGAGTGCGAGAAATATAACGTTGACCGGGTTCCATATCAAATTTGATATTTGCAATCCCTGCTCCATCTTGACCACGATTGTGTTGCTTCTCCATTAAAAGATGCATCTTATTCACCCCATAAAATGCTGTTCCGTATTTGTCTAAATAAAATTGCAAGGGTTTTTTTAGCCTTAATAAGGCAATTCCACATTCATGTTTAATAGCATCACTCATATTTAACAGAAGGATTTGACGCGAAGTTACTCATTTGTTTTGAGTTCAGCCCCAAAAGTTTTTTGCAAATTATTTATCAAGGTCTTTTTTATAATCGTAGAAGATTTTTATCCTTTGTTCTTCGCCTGAATCTTTATCTAATGCTTGTTCTTGCTCGTTTGCGATGCGCTGTTGCTCCAAATATATCCCCTCTAAATCTGGAGGTTCAATTCCAAGTTCCTTTTCAATTTCATAGTCGTATTTTGGACGTTGAGGACCCTCTTTTCGGTAATAAAAAGCCAAAATTATTCCTACAACAAAACCCATTAAATGACCTTCCCAAGAAATACGGGAGTTAGTAGGGAAAATTCCCCAAATTAAACTCCCATAAATAAATACGATAAATAAAGATAAAGCTTGAAGTGGAAGGTATTTTCTTAAGACACCTGAAGTAAATAAAAAAGTAGCTAAACTATATATTACTCCACTCATTCCAATGTGATAAGCGCCATTATTTTTAGCGAAAATCCAAAGAAATAAACCTGTATAAATCCAACTAAAGAAAAAGATTTTAAGTGCAATTTTTTTATACGAGTAAAACAATAGTGTTATCAAAAGAAAAGTTGGAATAGAATTATTTAAAAGATGTTTATAGTCATCATGAGCATGTATCCATGGCATAAAAATCACACCTTTTAATCCCTCAATACTTCTTGGAAGAACACCATATTTATGAAAATCTGTGATAAACAAAAAATCTGCCCAATATACCATCAACATGAATACAACAACCAACAACGCTGGTGGATATGCATTGCGCAAATGATTATCAAATTGAGGATGTTTGTTCATAATTTTAAGTCTTAATGGCAAAGAATGTGCCTTCCTAAAAAGACTGACATAGTGACTGAGTTTTTTAATTTAGAATCAAAGTTAGACGATTAAAAAACTTAAATTTGCAACATGGATGAGATTAAGAATAAAATCAAAGACAGTGGCTTGATTCAATTAGACCTTGCGGATTTTAAGCCAACGAGCATACTTCTTGGCCTCGATTTAGCCGCTCATTTATGGCAAGGACTTGTGCTCAAGGAAAAAGATTTTCGTTTTTGGATTAAAAATGCAGATTGGGAAAGCTATCGAGGAAAGTCAGTTTATATTTATTGTTCCGCAGATGCTATTATTCCAACTTGGGCTTTTATGCTTGTTTCAGCTGCGCTACATCCACATGCTGCATGTATCTGTGTAGGTTCTAAAATTGATCTAGAAAAACAACTTATAGCAGAAAATATTGGGAAAATTGATACAGCTAAATTTAAAAATGCAAAAGTTATTGTGAAAGGATGTAGCGATATTTCAAATCCTGAATTTGCACTCGTTACTTTGTTAAATCATTTACAAGCGCATGTTGATTCATTGATGTATGGAGAACCTTGCTCTACAGTTCCAGTTTATAAGAAAGCAAAAAATAAAGACTAAAATTAATATTTTAAAAAATGTTAAAAATAAAATCGTGGATTGATGCAATGAGATTAAGAACTCTGCCTTTATCTGTTTCTGGAATTATTATTGGTTCTGGAATGGCTGCCTTACTTGATAAATGGGACACTCTTATTTTTTTACTTGCCATTTTGACAACCATCAGTTTTCAAATACTATCAAATTTTTCCAATGACCTTGGAGACAGTCAAAAAGGAAGTGATAACAACAATCGGATTGGACCAAAAAGAACAGTTCAAGCAGGACTTATTTCCAAAAAAGAAATGAAAGTTGGAATACTAATTTTTACAATTCTATCACTCATTTTTTCTGGAAGCTTAATTTATGTTAGCATTGCTAATCTTAGCAAGGAACTTATCTATTTTTATGCTGGCTTGGCTTTATCTTGTGTTCTTGCAGCAATAACTTACACTATTGGGAAAAGAGCATACGGCTATCATGGATTTGGAGATTTAATGGTTTTTCTATTTTTTGGTTTGGTGAGTACTTTAGGAGTTTTTTCACTCTATGGAGAGGGATTTCAGTGGTTGGTATTATTACCTGCAATAACAGTTGGACTTTGGAGCACAGCTGTTCTGAATTTAAATAATTTAAGGGACCACGAAAATGACAAGCAATCAAAGAAAAATACACTTGTTGTATCTATGGGTTTTGAAAAAGCAAAATACTATCATGGGTTTTTAATTATCCTAGGGTTGAGTTTTTGGTTTGTTTCTATATTAGTAATTAGCGCCCTAACCTATAACATTTTATTGTTCGTAGCTTTAATCCCATCAATATCTTTGATTTTTCACTTAAAACGAGTATTTCAAACCTCAGAACCAAAGGATTTAGATCCTGAATTAAAAAAAGTAGCGCTTATCACATTTTTTTCTTCATTGATTTTTGCTCTTGTGATAAATTTGATAAAACCCAATTAAAAAAATAGAATTACTTTTCTAAATAGTTTTATTTCCTAATGAAATTAATAACTTTGCTTTCCTAAAGAACATCAAACAACATGGATAAAGTTTCGTATGTGGGGAATGCTGATTTGAATGCAATCGATCACTTGTATAAACAATATCAAAAAGATCCAAATAGTATTGATAGTGGTTGGGTTAAATTTTTTGAGGGATTTGAATTTGCACATGCTAATTATGAAGACGGTGGCGAAATTCCTGAAAATTTTCAAAAAGAATTCAAAGTTATACAACTGATTAATGGTTATCGCACTCGAGGACATCTTTTTACAAAGACAAATCCTGTTCGTGAGCGCCGTCAATACACTCCAGATTTATCAATCGAAAATTTTGGACTTGCAGAAATAGACTTAGAAAGTATTTTTCAAGCAGGTGAAACAATCGGAATTGGTCCAGATACACTAAAAAATATTATTTCTCACCTTGAACTCACCTATTGTCAATCGATCGGGATTGAATTTATTTACATGCGCGACCCCGAAAGAATTGAATGGTTTAAGACAAAAATAGAAATTAGTAACCGTCCAGAAATTACAAAAGAACGTAAAATTCAACTTTTCAAAAAACTCAATGAGGCCTCAAGTTTTGAGTCCTTTCTTGGAAAAAAATTCGTTGGGCAAAAACGTTTTTCAATAGAAGGTGGAGAAGCATTAATTCCTGCTTTAGATTCCATGGTTACAAAAGGGTCTGAGTTAGGTGTTGAATATTTTGTAATGGGAATGGCTCATCGTGGTCGTCTGAATACCTTAACAAACATATTTAAAAAACAACCTAGAGATATTTTTAGTGAATTTGAAGGAAAAGAATTTGATTTTGAAAGTACTTTTGATGGCGATGTAAAATACCACCAGGGATTCACCTCAAATATCGTACTTGACAACGGAATAAAAATGGGGCTTACACTTGCACCCAATCCATCGCATCTCGAGGCTGTAAATACAGTAGTAGAGGGAATTGCAAGGGCTAAAATTGACCATGTTTACAAGGATGAAAAGAAAGTATGCCCCGTATTAATTCATGGAGATGCTGCCATTGCTGGACAAGGTATTGTTTATGAAACAATTCAAATGGCGCAACTTGCGGGCTATCGCGCAGGAGGAACTATTCATATAATTGTAAATAATCAAGTTGGCTTCACAACAAATTATATTGACGCACGCTCATCTACCTACTGCACAGATGTTGCTAAAACAACTTTGTGTCCTGTTTTTCATGTAAATGGAGATGACCTTGAAGCGGTGGTTCAAGCGATAGAAATTGCAATAGAATACCGACAAGTTTTTAGTAGAGATATTTTTATCGATTTATTATGCTACCGAAAATATGGTCACAATGAAGGCGATGAACCAAAATTTACGCAACCAAAATTATACGATATCATTGCGAAACACCCAAATCCAAAAGTAATTTATCAAGAACAACTTGAAGAGGAAGGGCTAATTAGCAAAGATGAAGCTAAGAAAATTGAAGATAGCTACAATCAGTTTCTAGAAGATGAATTTAATGCAGCTCGAGAGAATGACAAAGCATCTGTTTTTGATTTTTTAAGTTTGATATGGAAAGATTATCGACACGGAACTGCTAAAGACTTTGAAGAATCTCCAAAGACAGGTATTGACAAGAAGCTTCTACTTGACCTTGGCATAAAATTATCAACACTTCCTGAAGGCAAAAAATATTTTAGGAAAATTGCTAAAATATTTGAGGATCGATTAAATGCCTTCAAAAATAACAAAATGGATTGGGGTTCTGCGGAAATGCTTGCTTATGCTAGTCTCTTAAATGAAGGGCATTCGGTAAGAATTTCCGGTCAAGATGTTGAGCGAGGCACCTTTTCTCACCGTCACGCTGTTGTAATAACAGAAGATACAGAAGAGAAAATTGAGACCTTAAATTTACTTTCTGAGAAACAAGCAAAATTTGAAATTTATAATTCCTTACTCTCCGAATATGGCGTGTTGGGATTTGAATACGGTTATTCATTAGCTACTCCAAATGGACTTACAATTTGGGAGGCACAATTTGGAGATTTCTTTAACGGTGCTCAAACAATGATTGATCAATTTATTTCTGCTGGAGAAGATAAATGGGCAACACAAAGTGGATTAGTTTTATTACTGCCTCATGGATACGAAGGTCAGGGTGCAGAACATTCAAGCGCGAGAATGGAGCGTTTTCTGCAACAATGCGCGGATTTAAATATGCAAATAGTAAATACTTCAACTCCTAGTAATCATTTTCATCTCTTAAGAAGACAACTGAAACGTGAATTTAGAAAACCACTTGTTGTTTTTTCACCAAAAATGCTTTTACGCTATCCTGCAGCGACTTCAAGCTTAGAAGAAATGGCAAACGGAGGGTTTCAAGAAGTAATTGACGACAAAAATGCGGATCCTAAAAAAGTAGATACGCTTGTTTTGTGTAGTGGAAAATTCTATTACGAAATGAAAGAAAAAGCGGAAGACTTGAAAACTGAAAATATAGCCTTCGTTCGAATTGAGCAATTGTATCCATTCCCACAAAAACAAATCGATGCACTTCTTAAAAAATACGATGCAAAAAATACTGTTTGGGCACAAGAAGAACCATCAAATATGGGAGCTTGGACATACATGGCAATGAACTTAAGAAAATTAAATTTGATAGGAATTTGTAGGCCTGCAAGCGCAGCATCTGCTGAAGGCTCAAAGAAATTACATGAAAAAAGATTAGCGAAATTATTCAGCGAAATCTTTGCTTTTGCTAAAATTTCAGTTGGAAAATAAAGTAATTTGAAATTATTATGGCACATTTAGAAATGAAAGTCCCTAGTCCGGGAGAATCAATATCAGAAGTAGAAATTGCGGCTTGGTTAGTTGCTGACGGTGATTATGTGGAAAAGGACCAAGCAGTGGCAGAAGTAGATTCGGATAAAGCAACCTTGGAACTTCCTGCTGAAGAAAGTGGAATAATTACTTTAAAAGCTGCAGAAGGTGATGTTGTTAAAGTTGGTCAAGTGGTTTGTTTAATCGACACATCTGCAGCGAAACCTGCAGGTTTTTCCTCGAGTAAAAGCAAGGAAGATGAAAATCCTTCTGAGCCAACTAGTAAAGAAAAAACAAGCGGAACTTCAGAAATTCAAAAGGAAAAAACCTATGCAAGTGGACTTCCTTCTCCTGCAGCAGCTAAAATTATGGCTGAAAAATCGCTTTCAAATGAGCACTTAATTGGAAGTGGGAAAGATGGAAGAATTACAAAGCAAGATGTACTTCAAGCACTAGAAAGTGGAATAAGTACTTCATCAGGAGCTTTAAATGGAGGAGCACGAGGCACGAGAAGAGAAAAAATGTCAATGTTACGCAGAAAAATTGCAGAGCGACTTGTTGCTGTAAAGAATGAAACTGCAATGTTAACGACATTCAATGAAATCGACATGAAGCCAATTATGGATTTAAGAGCAAAATATAAAGATGCTTTTGCCAAAAAACATGAAGTAAATTTAGGGTTTATGTCATTTTTCACAAAAGCAGTTACCGAAGCCCTGAAACTTTTCCCTTCTGTAAATGGTCAAATAGACGGCACAGATATGATTTTTCACGATTATTCTGATATTGGAATTGCTGTTTCCTCTCCAAAAGGATTAATGGTTCCTGTTGTTCGAAATGCCGAGAAAATGAGCTTACTAGAAATAGAAAGAGAAATAAAGCGCTTAGCAATTAAAGCAAGAGACGGGAAAATTACACCTGAAGAAATGACTGGTGGAACCTTTACCATCACAAACGGCGGGGTTTTTGGATCGATGCTCTCAACTCCGATTATCAATCCTCCACAATCTGCTATTTTAGGAATGCACAATATCGTTGAACGACCAGTTGCAATTAATGGTAAAGTTGAGATTCGCCCAATAATGTACCTTGCCTTATCTTATGATCATCGAATTATTGACGGAAAAGAATCTGTTGGTTTTTTAGTCAAAGTAAAAGAAATACTAGAAAAGCCAGAAATAATGATGGTTGAAGGCATCGACAGTTTTGAGAAATTATTCGATTTGTAATTCCTTAATTTTATTAAATCTATCTTATTACTGAAGTAATTCCTAAGTAAAAGCTAGCATCTTTTTCGTATATTTGAGGTCCTTAAATTGAATGAAATGTCCAAAATTACTAAGCAAGAAGCGCTAGATTATCACTCTTCCGGAAAACCTGGAAAAATTGAAGTTGTACCCACAAAACCCTATGCTTCACAACGCGATTTAAGCTTAGCGTATTCTCCTGGTGTTGCTGAACCGTGCATTAAAATTGCGGAAAACAAAGATGATGCATATAAATATACTAGCAAAGCAAATTTAGTTGCTGTAATCACAAATGGAACAGCAGTTCTTGGTTTAGGGAATATTGGTCCATTGGCAGCAAAACCCGTAATGGAAGGAAAAGGCTTGCTTTTTAAAATTTTTGCAGATATTGATGTTTTTGATATTGAAATTGATGCTAGCGATCCTGAACTTTTTATTCAAACTGTCAAGGCAATTTCTCCAACATTTGGCGGAATAAATTTAGAAGATATTAAAGCACCTGAAGCATTTGAAATTGAGAGGCGCTTAAAAGAAGAGTTGGATATCCCGATTATGCATGACGATCAACACGGTACGGCAATTATATCTTCTGCTGCCTTACTAAATGCCTTAGAACTAGCAAAAAAATCCATCGATAAAGTAAAACTCGTTGTTTCTGGCGCGGGACCTTCTGCTCTAGCATGCTGCATGTTATACCAAACCTTAGGTGTTAAACTAGAGAATATTTTTATGTTTGATTCCAAAGGTTTATTACACAAAAAAAGACCAGATATTGATGAAATGAAGGCACTATTTGCTGTTCATGAAAAAGAAATTTCCTTTGATGATGCCTTTAAAAAAGCAGATGTTTTTCTTGGATTATCCCGTGCAGGATTGGTTTCAAAAGAAATGATTGCATCCATGGCGAAAGACCCCATTGTTTTTGCCTTGGCTAATCCAGATCCTGAAATTTCATATCAAGAAGCAAGTTCTGTTAGGAAAGATATTATCATGGCAACAGGGAGATCCGATAATCCCAACCAAGTAAATAATGTTTTGGGATTTCCATTCATTTTCCGAGGCGCTTTAGATGTTCGAGCAACTACAATAAACGAAGAAATGAAGTTGGCTGCTGTAAAAGCAATCGCAGCACTAGCAAAAGAAACAATTCCAGAAGAAGTTCTTGAAGCATATGGCGAGAAAAATATTTCTTTCGGAAGAGATCAAATTATCCCAAAACCTTTAGACCCACGTTTGATTTATCATGTTGCCCCGGCAGTAGCAAAAGCTGCTATGGATTCTGGTGTCGCCAAAAATCCAATTAAAGATTGGGATAAATACGAAAATGAACTAAAAAATAGACTTGGACTAGATAATAAACTTGTTCGCGACATTACCTCAAAAGCACAAAGCAATCCGAAGACAGTTGTGTTTCCGGAAGCAGATAATGTAAAAATTCTTAAAGCAGCACAAGTCGCCTATGAAGAAGGAGTTGCATTTCCTATTTTACTTGGAAAAAAACAGCGAATTCTTCAGTTAATTAAGGAATATGCTATAGAATTACCTGAGATTGTAATTATTGATCCAAAATCTGAAGAGGAAGAAAAAAGAAGGATTTCCTATGGATTAGCATTTTTTGAACGAAGGAAAAGAAAAGGATTCACAGAATTTGAAGCAATTCAAATTATGCGTGAACGAAATCATTTTGGAGCAATGATGGTTGACCAAGGTGATGCAGATGCAATGATTACAGGCTTAACAAGAAGCTACAGATCTTCTGTTAGCCCTGCAATACGAATTGTTGGATTGGAAAAAGATGTAAACACTGTTTCTGGAATGTATATCTTAAATTCCAAAAGAGGCCCTTTATTTTTAGCTGACACAACCATTAATCTTAACCCAAGCGCAGAACAAATTGCAGAAATAACCTTCAATGTTTCTAAAATAATTCGCAGATTAAAAGTAACGCCAAAGATTGCATTATTGAGTTACTCAAATTTTGGTTCATCACCAGGGCCTGATTCTGAAAAAATGGCAAAAGCAGTTGAAATATTACATGAAAAACATCCTACTTTGATTGTTGATGGTGAGATCCAAGCAAATTTTGCTTTAAACAAAGAATTGATGAATGAGAAGTTTTCGTTTTCGCAACTTGCAAATAAAGAAGTAAATACGCTTATTTTTCCAAATCTTTCAGCAGGAAACATCTCCTATAAACTTTTACAACAACTTATTGATGCAGATGCTATTGGACCAATATTAGTAGGTTTAAAAAAATCTATTCACGTGTTACAACTTGGCTCATCGGTGAGGGAAATTATAAATATGATAAAAATCGCGGTAATCGACGCACACAATAAATAAGCTATGATAGGTTCATTAAATGGAAGGTTAATAGAGAAAAATCCAACAGAATTATTAATTGAATGTTCCGGAGTTGGTTATGAAGTTAAAATATCCTTAAATACTTATACACAACTAACTGACAGTGAACAAATAAAACTACACACAAAACTAATCGTTCGGGAGGATGCTCAAATTTTGTATGGCTTTTTTACAAAAGAAGAACGTGAAATGTTTAATTATTTAATCAGTGTTTCCGGAATTGGTCCCAATACAGCAATGATCATGTTGTCTTCTCTTATTCCAGAAGAAATTGCACATGCAATTCAAACAGACGACGTTATTACGATTCAAGGAATCAAAGGTATTGGAGCGAAGACAGCACAAAGAGTTATAATTGATCTAAAAGGGAAGGTTATAAAATTCAGTTCTGGCAGTGAAACATTCGTTTTAAAAGGCAATAAAACAAGATTTGATGCGTTAAATGCATTAGTTTCTCTCGGATTTGATAAAAAATCTACTGAAAAAGTATTGGAAAAAATTGACAACGGAGAACAAACAGTTGAACAATTAATTAAAGAAGCCCTAAGATTGCTATAAATAGAATGAAAAGGAGTACAATAGAATTTAACTTTCGATTTACTAAATTAATTATAGTTGGATTTTTATTCTTTCTCTCAAATTTTGTTGTAGCTCAAAATCAAGTAAATCTTCCTTTTCCGATTATTAATCCTTTAAATCCATTTCAAAATTCACAACAAAGTTTTGATTTAGGAGATCCAACTAAACTCAATCAAGCCATTGTATATGATCTAGAAACGGGGATGTACATCTATAGTGAAACTCTAGGAGATGGACTCTTTTTTAGAAATCCTTCAATGATGACATTAGAGGAATATTTAAAATACGAGGAACGTAAATTAATGACGCAGGATTGGCAGGAAATAATTGAGGAACAAACTACAGAAAATAGAGCCTTTGAATTACCAATAAAAATAAACAGTAAAATTTTTGAGAACTTTTTCGGGTCAGATGAGATCAAAATAATTCCCGGAGGAAATTTAGAATTATCCTTAGGTTTGGCCTCTTCACGAGTGGATAATCCTATGTTGCCTCTACGCCAAAGAAACCTTACACGCTTTGACTTTAATCAAAATATTAATTTAGATATTACCGGTCAAATCGGAACGAAGCTTAAACTAAATACAAAATACAACACAGGTGCTAGTTTTGATTTTGAGAATATCTCAAAAATTGAACATACAGGGACCGAGGATCAAATTCTTCAAAAAATTGCTTTGGGAAATGTTTCCCTCACCTTGCCAACGACATTAATCCAAGGGTCTCAAACCTTATTTGGAGCAAAAACACAGTTAAAATTTGGGCGTGCCACAATTGATTTAATTGCTGCATCCTCTAAAGGCAAGCGAACAGAAATAAATGTTGCTGGAAAAGCCCAAACACAAGAAATCAACGTATTAGCTGATAACTATGATGCAAACAAACATTATTTTTTAAATCTTTACCACCAACAAAACTATGATTTTGCAATGTCAACGCTTCCGGTTGTAAGTTCTACAACTTTTATTACACGAATAGAAGTTTGGATTACCAATCGTACAAGTGTAACTGAAAATACACGTAATATTCTTGCTTTTGCTGATTTAGGAGAATCAAAACCTGAAAATTGTCAAGGAAATCCAATTAATTTTTCTACAAATATTCAACCAGATAACGCTGCAAATTCCTTATACGACTGGGCAGCTACACAACCATTAATTCGTGGGTTTTCTAATTCTGTTCAAGTTTTATCAAATCAAGTTACAACTCCTGGTCCCTTTAACCCCGCAATTCATTATGAAAAAGTAGAAAATGCGAAGAAACTTAGTGAAACAGAATTTACTTACAATGCACTTTTAGGGTATATCTCCCTAAATACAAATCTAAATAACGATGAAGTACTTGCTGTTGCTTACGAATATACTTATCGAGGTGAAACATTTCAAGTTGGGGAATTCTCAACTGATGGCTCCAATGGTCAAGAAGCATTGATTTTAAAATTATTAAAGCCCACAATTACAAATCCGAATAATAAAATTTGGGATTTGATGATGAAAAATGTTTATTCTATTCAATCAGCACAAGTTGATCAAACTGGTTTTAGGTTAGATATTCTCTACAATAATCCTGAAACATCCGTTTTAGTGCCGTTTTTTCCAATGGCTGGTGTAAACGACGAACAACTTGTTACTTTATTAGAAATGGATAAAATCAATCAAAATAATCAGCCCTTTTCAGACGGTGTATTTGATTTTTCTGCTTTTAATCAAGTTGGGAATAAAATTGAAAATGGAGGAACTATTAATAAAAAATCAGGAAGAATATTCTTTTCAACTGTTGAACCATTTGGTAAGACACTTAAACTAAAACTTCAAAATGCTGGCATAGCAGAGGCGATTATAAATAAAGTTGTCTTCTCGGAACTTTACGACTCGACTAAAACTGCAGCTCAACAAATACCGAGTAAAAATCGATTTTCATTTAAAGGACAATGCCAATCATCTATTAGTTCAGATATACCACTAAATGCTTTGAATGTGCCTCCTGGATCTGTAACTGTTACTGCTGGAGGTATAAGTTTAATTGAAGGGACTGATTATACTGTCGACTACAATCTAGGGAGAGTCAAAATTTTAAATTCGGGTATTCTAGAGTCGAACACTCCGATAAAAGTTTCTTTGGAAAGTAATTCAGTATTTGGTTTTCAAGCAAGATCAATGATTGGAGGGCACTATCAATACCGCTTTAATGAAAATTTTAAAGTGGGAGGAACTTGGGTAAGAATGTTGGAACGACCCGTAACGCAAAAAGTAGATTTTGGAAGTGAGCCATTTAAAAATAATATTATTGGCTTAGATTTAGCCTTTAGGACAAATGTCCCATTTTTAACAAAATTAATAGATTTATTGCCGGTAATCTCTACCAATCAGATGTCGACAATCTCATTTACTGGAGAATTTGCACATCTAATTCCAGGTCAACCAAGAGCAATAAATAAATCCGGTACTTCCTACATAGATGATTTTGAAGCAGCACAAAGTATTATTGATTTAAAATCAGTTACAGCTTGGTACCTAGCCTCTGTTCCTCAAGGGCAACCAAATCTCTTTCCTGAAGCAAGTATTAATAATTTATCTGCTGGATTTAAACGATCTGCAATAGCTTGGTATATGATTGACCCAGTTTTTTACCAAAGTAATTCTCTCACTCCTGATCACATCAAACAAAACCCTCAAATGCTTTACGATAGCAGAATGCGATTGGTTAATCAAACAGATATTTTTCCAAATTTGCAGCAACAATATGGCTCTATTCCTAATCTTTCTGTCTTAGATCTTGCCTATTATCCATCTGAAAGAGGAATGTATAATTATGATACAACTGCTACTTTAAATCCTGATGGGACATTTATAAATCCTGAAAATCGTTGGGGAGGGATTATGCGTTCATTATCAACGAATGATTTTGAGCAAACAAACATAGAATTTATTCAGTTTTGGGTGCTAGATCCATTCAATGAAGATGCAGAAAATGCAAACCCAAATAGCAGCCATTCAGGAGGTGAATTATATTTTAATCTTGGTAATATTTCTGAAGATATTCTCCCAGATTCTCGTAAAAGTTACGAAAATGGTTTGCCTGCCCTATCTACTTCTTTGACAGAAAACATTGATACAACTGTATGGTCAAGGATTTCTTCCCAACAAGCAATCGTTAATGCTTTTGATAATGTCGAGGAAGCACGCTTAAATCAAGATGTGGGACTTGATGGATGGAATAGTGAAAATGAAAAAACTGCTTATTTAAATTTTGTGAATTGGGTTCAAAATAATCCTGTTTTGACAACTGCAACAAAAGATAAAATTACTAATGATGTTTCTCACGACAATTATAATTATTACCTAGATGATGATTTCGATGCGCAACAATTAGATATTCTCAAAAGATATAAGAGTTACAATGGACTAGAAGGAAACTCACCTACCACAGAATTCTCAAATAATTTAAATGGAGATGGATACCCCACTCAAGCAACAAATAGACCAGATATAGAAGATATAAACGCAGATAATAACCTCTCAGAAACTGAAAATTATTTTCAATATAAAGTTAAACTTCGTCCAAATGAAATGCAAGTTGGAAGTAATTTTATAACAAATGTTCAAACTTATCAAAACGGAAATAAAACAGAAAAATGGTATCAGTTTAAAGTTCCTTTAGCTGCTTATGAGAAAAAAATAAATGGGATTCAGGATTTTCGCTCCATTCGTTTTATGAGAATGTTTTTAAAGAATTTTGATGAAGAAGTGGTTCTGCGTTTTGCTAAGCTTGAATTAATACGTGGAGAATGGCGAGGATTTAGGCAAGATCTCACACAAGCAGGACTTAGCATTCAAACTGATCCAAACCTAACAACTTTTAATATAGGTGCAGTAAATGTTGAAGAAAACGATCAGAGATATCCTGTAAAATATGAAGTTCCTCCGGGAATAACGCGTGAAATAGATCCTTCTCAAGTATATCAACGGCAAATGAATGAACAATCTTTGATGCTTGAAGTATGTAATTTACAAGATGGAGATGCCCGTGCAGCATATCGTAATGTCCAATTTGATGTTAGGACATATAAAAAATTAAAAATGTTTGTTCATGCGGAAGAAATAATTCCAAATACACTTAATAATCAAGACTTAACCCTTTTTGTTCGTCTTGGGACCGATTTTGTTGAGAATTATTATGAATATGAAATGCCGATGGATGTGACAGATTGGGGTGTAACTAGTCCTGATGCTATTTGGCCTGAAAATAACAACGTAGAGATTATATTTGATGACTTTTTAAATCTTAAGAAGGAAAGGAATACAAAAATAGAACAAGGAGCTAGTGGAATATCTTATATTGTAGAGTACAGCAAAACTGATCCTGTTAATCAAAAAAGAAAAATAAAAGTAAAAGGGAGTCCAAACCTACAAGGAATAAAAACAATAATGATTGGCGTCAGAAATCCACTTAAAAATGATCCTGATAATATTTGGAAACCCGATAATGGTGATGCAGAATGTGCTATTGTTTGGGTTAATGAATTACGGCTAACTGACTTTGTAAGTGAAGGTGGTTCTGCAGCAATTGGTCAAATGCAGGTTCAACTTGCTGATTTTGGAACAGTTGCAGCTTCAGGAAACTACTCAGGAATAAACTGGGGAAGTGTGGAAAGTAGAGTTCAAGAAAGACAAAGAAATGAAAGAATCGGAATTGACATAAATACAACCTTACAGTTGGGGCAATTTTTTGGAAAACAAACAAGATTATCTCTTCCTTTTTTCTATGGTTATTCGTGGGGAGTAATCAACCCTGAATACGACCCTTTCAATCCAGATGTTAAACTAAAAGACTATGATTTAGCAACACGAAAAGAGCGAGCGAAATTAGGGCAAGATTTTAATGAACGACGCTCCTTTAATTTTACAAATGTGCGTAAAGAGTTGAAAGCGGGCAGTAAACCACACCTTTGGAATGTATCAAATGTTTCATTAACCTATGCTTTTTCAGAAAATTTAAAGCGAGATTTTAATACCAACTATGATAATACAAAGACATGGACTGGCTCCTTAAATTATAATTACACATTTGCTAGTAAAGGAATTGAACCATTTAAAAAATGGAAGCCTGTTGAAAAGAATAAAAACTTTGCTATAATTAAAGACTTTAATCTTTTTCTATTGCCTAAAAATATTTCATTTAGCAATGAATACTCAAGAATTTTTAATCAACGGCAAATAAGAAATAACCTCGTTCCAGATTATGAATTTCAACCTGTTTACTTAAAAAGATTTGATCTAGTTAGAAACTACCAAATTGGATATGACCTTACAAAAAATATCAAAACTACGTTTTCGGCTGTTAATAAATCAATTTTTGAAGAGGGGAACCACGGAATTGATCGAAAGTTAGATCCTGAAGGTTATCGTGAATTTTTGGATACAATTCAATCGCAAATAAATACTGTTGGAAGAACAATGGACTATTCTCACAATTATTCTATAAGTTACAACTTGCCCTTAGATAAAATTCCTCTACTCAGTTGGATAAGTGCAAATACAAAATATACAGGAACTTTTAATTGGCAACGTGCACCACTCGGGCAAAGTAGTTTCGGAAATATTATACAGAATAATCGTGCGATTAATATGACTGTTCAAGGAAATTTTATCAATTTATATAATAAATCTCCTTTTCTAAAGAAAGTTTTAGGTGGTAGTACAACTAGAAATAATCTAAATCCTAAAACTCCAGATGGAAAAGAGGATAAAAACAATTTAGAAAATAAAGTGCCTGAGAAAATTGAGGAATATAAACCCGAGAAGCCCTTGGATCAGATGACACCTGAAGAACTAAAAATTCATGAACGGAAAAAGAAGAAATGGGAAAAGAAAAAGGAAAAGGAACTGAGAAGAAAAAGGAAAGAAAAGGAAAAAGTTCCACTCGTAAATGGTTTTCTTGCACGTATGCTTATGACAGTCAGAAATGTATCTGGAACATACGCTCTAAATGATGGTACCTTACTGCCGGGCTTTAATCAAGAAACTAGTATCTTAGGAATGAATGGCGGCACAACCGAATTAGCAGGTTTTATATTTGGAAAACAAGGATATGATGCTTTTGGAAGAGCAAATGGATACAATGTTGCCGATTTAGCAAGAAATAATAACTGGTTGGTTCAAAATGAAAATTTAAATACACAATTTACAACTACTCATTCTGCAAACTTAAATCTTAAGTCAACACTAGAACCTTTAAAAGATTTAATTATCAATTTAAATGTTACACGCAACTATAGTAATAATTCGAGTGCGTTTTATCGATGGAATCCTAGTGATCTTGAATTCCAAAATCAAAGTCAATTTTCAACAGAAAATCTTACATATTCAACAATTACTATGAATTCGGCTTTTGTAAAACCAGGTGCTGAAAATAGCTCAGATGTTTTTACTCAACTCTTAGCAAATCGCATCTTGGTGTCTAATCTAATTGGTGCGCAAAATCCAAATTCAAGTCTTCTCCCAAGTGGTTATAACAATGGTTACTCCGGTTCGCAGCAAGATGTTGTAGTTGGTGCTTTCTTAACTGCATATTCAGGCAATAAGATTTCGGATAGAACTATTAATCCGTTAAATAATATTCCACTACCTAACTGGACGATAAATTACACTGGATTAACAAAATTTGAATTCACTAAAAAATTCCTGAAAAACTTTAAATTAAATCATGCTTATTCTTCAACAGTAACAGTTAGTGGTATGCAAACAAATCTAAATGCAACTCAAGATGCAAATGGATTTTTAACTGCCCTTGATTTAAACAATAATTTTATTTCAGGAACACAAATTCAGAATGTTAGAATCTCAGAAAAATTTGGACCATTAGTTGGATTTCTTGCAACTTGGACTATTTTAGGGAAAAGTTTAACAACGAATTTTGAATATCGAAAAGAAAGGACAACAACGCTATCGTTGAACAATAATCAAGTTACTGAAGTTCTAGGAAAAGATGTTGTAATTGGTACAGTATTGACATTTCCTAAATTAAAATTACCCTTTGAAGGCATTAAGAAAAGTGACTTAATCATAAATATTAATTTTTCGTTTAGAGATAATATAATTGTAGTGAGAAAAATTATTGAAAATACAAATCAGGCAACACAAGGTCAAAAAGTTATAAGCTTTAAGCTTGATGCAAACTACAAGTTAACCGACCATTTGAACGCAATTTTTTATTATGAGCAGCAATTAAATACTCCCAAAGTGCAAACAAGTTTTCCAACTGGAAATCTTAAAACAGGTATTACAATTCGTTATGATCTCAACGGTTTGAAATAATGCAAATAAGAGCAGCAAAACCTGGAGATGAACAGGCTATTTTTTCCTTAATAAAAGAACTAGCCCTTTATGAAAAAGCCCCAGAACAAGTTAGTAATTCGGCAGAGCAACTTAGTCAAGACTTATTTAAATCTTTTATTTGTGAAGCTATTGTTGCTGAGGAAAATACAGAGATAGTAGGATTTGCACTCTTTTATACTGCTTATTCTACTTGGAAAGGAAAGACACTCTACCTTGAGGATTTTTATGTTAAAGAAAATCATCGTAATAAAGGTATCGGCAACATGCTTTTCGAAAAAGTTGTAGAAATTGCAAAAGATAAAAAAGTAAAAAGAATGGATTGGCAAGTTCTAGAATGGAATGCCTTAGCTTTGGGGTTTTATGAAAAAAAAGAAGCAGAACTAAGCTCTGAATGGGTAAATGGCAGACTCTATTTTGATTAATCAAGCTAAATAATCACCTCTTAAATTTTACAAAAAAAACGACTGCTTTTTAATCATTAAATATATATATATGTTCAAATATTCGACAGAACATAAAAAATATTCGCGTATAATCAAAAAACGTTCATCTTCAACAACTTAGATAAAAAGATTACATACATTTATTCTACTAAAAAGGATATAACAGAATTCTTCTTATGTAAATTATGTTGACAGCTGTTTGGAGAGGCAGTTTTATTTCTAGTTTGATAATTTTAATTATTTAAGTCAACGGTATAATTTTCATAAGAAGACTCTGTTCCCTTACTTAAAATTCAGCACCTAGACTTATTAGTCTATTTTTATAAAAAAGCTTCTGTTCACCACAGAAGTTTTTTTCATTTAAATCAAAACCATTTTCTCAATAAAGTATTCAGCTTCATTAAGATAGTTTGTATACTGTAAGTGAATAAAATAAACACCTGATTTATAAGGTAGGTTAAAGTAATAGCTTGAGCTATTTTCAACTTCTATTTCCTCAAGTAGCTTTCCATTCGCATCAAAAAGTTGAAAGGAAAAACTATTTATACTACTTGGAATATTAATAAAGACTGATTCAGCTTGATAACAAGGATTGGGTGAAAGAGTTAAACCTGAAGATGGTGGTGATTTAAAAAATCTTGTACGATCAAAATCAAATAAAAATAAGCCGTTTTTCCTATCTGAAATAATAATTCGCTCACTAGAATATAAAGCATAAATACCCCAAGCTCCCCACATAGAAAATGTCTCCCCTGAAATATCAGAATAAGTATCAAATGCAGCAATTTCAGTAGGAACCGCTGTTCTTAAGTCAAAAATTCGCAAACCATCATTGTAATAAGCTACAAAAGCAAAATCATTTGTGATTTGAATATTGTGAGGTGTTTTCGGAAAACTCTTATCACTCGATTCAAATAGATTTTTAATTGTTAAAGAAAAATCTTGATTTAAGCTGCATTTTTTGATGCGTAAACCTGCATTTTCATCTGCAAAAACATAGGTCGAATTATCAGGACTTAGCCAACCTTGATGATTATAACCTTGATCAGAATAGACTTCAAGAGTACTAAGTAATTGTGGTTGATTTGCCTGTGAAAAATCGTATATGCGAAGACCTTCATAGCCACAGTTTAAAATTGCTAAATTATCACGAACAAAAATATCATGAACCTCATCGATATCAGAAGGGCCAGACCAAAGAGGTAAAGGATTAACTGGGTCTGCTAGTGAAAAAACACGCAAGGGAATTAATGATTGATCTATACCATTAACAATTGGCCTTACAGAACATAAATAAAGCAGTGCATTTATCGTATCAATAAAAAGATTGTGTGTTTTTCCAAAAAAATTGTTTTGTAAGTCATTGACTAAATGAACAGAATCAGGCAAATAAGACAAGTCCATTATTTGAAGACTACTCAATCCTTCATCACCAACAGCGTAAGCATATTGACGATAAGTTTTATACTCTCGAGTTATCGCTTGTGAAGAAACATAACGCCCAGGAATAAAATCAAGAAATTTTAATTTATCGTCAGAGCTTAGCTCAAAAAAATGAGCACCTTCTGTTGAACCAAGAATTGCAAATTCTTTATTGCTCCTCTCAAAACCCCAACAACTTGAGTAACGAACATTACTAGAATTTGTGAGAAGTGTATCTGATTTCCAAACATCCAAAAGTGAAATATTCTGAATGTACTGACTTTTTGCAAAGAAAGAAAACAAACAAAAAAAGAGAAATAAAAACCTCATCTTCGAAGATATTTATTTTTTGAGCTGAAAATTATTCTACAGAGCAAGAAGCGATAGTAGATTTACAAATTAAATTTTGCCTTTACTTTGTCGACAAAATCTAATTTTTCCCATGTAAATAACTCTACCTCTTTGGAAATCACTGTGCCATCTGGCGACTTGAAATGCTTTGTAACAATTTCATTTTTGCGTCCCATGTGTCCATAAGCTGCCGTTTCTAGATAAATGGGATTTCTTAATTTTAAACGTTGCTCAATGAAGTAGGGACGCATATCAAATATTTCGCTGATTTTTTCAGCAATTTCGCCATCACTTAAGCCAATTTTTGAAGTTCCATACGTGTCAACAAAAAGTCCACAAGGCTTTGCTACACCAATTGCATAGGAAACTTGAACTAAAATTTCATCGCACAAACCAGCTGCTACAACGTTTTTAGCAATATGACGTGTTGCATAAGCTCCAGAACGGTCAACTTTTGAAGGGTCTTTTCCTGAAAATGCGCCGCCACCGTGCGCTCCTTTTCCACCATAAGTATCAACGATTATTTTTCGACCTGTTAATCCTGTATCTCCGTGTGGACCTCCGATTACAAATTTACCAGTAGGATTAATATGATATGTTATTTCGTTATTAAATAGCGCTTGAAGTTCAGGTTTTAATTTTGCTTTAACTCGCGGAATGACAATTTCAATCATATCCTTTTTTATTTTAGCAAGCATTGTTGCCTCTTCATCAAAATCGTCATGTTGGGTAGATACAACAATCGTATCGATGCGTTGAGGAATGTTGGTGTCTGAATATTCAATTGTTACTTGAGACTTTGCATCTGGTCGTAAATATGGGATTAAAGCTGACTCATTATTGCGAATCTCTGAAACTTCCTGTAGAATTTTATGCGCCAAATCTAAAGCTAAAGGCATGTAATTATCAGTTTCCTTTGTTGCATAACCAAACATCATTCCTTGATCTCCTGCACCTTGATCTTCAGGATTGCTTCTCTCGACTCCTTGATTAATATCTGAAGATTGCTCGTGAATTGCAGAAAAAATACCACAAGAATTTGCATCAAACATATATTCTGACTTCGTATACCCAATTCTACGAATTGTTTCTCTAGCAATCGCTTGAACATCAAGATATGATTTTGACTTTACTTCACCAGCCAAAACTACTTGGCCAGTTGTAACAAGTGTTTCACATGCAACTTTTGATGTTGGATCAAAAGCCATGAAATGATCAATTAGTGCGTCAGAAATTTGATCTGCAACTTTATCTGGGTGACCTTCAGAAACAGATTCAGAAGTGAAAAGATATGCCATTGTTATTTTTTTAAGGTATAAAGATACAACTATTCAACTTGTTGTATAATGGTTTATTAGCACTTTTAAAAAAAAGTTTGCTTTCTTTTCACCATTTGTCTTAGAAGCGGGTTAGGCCGATAGCGATCTTCCCCATATTCATCAAATAATGCTTGCAATTGATTTAAGATATTTTCCATTCCTATTTCATCAGCCCATGCTAACAAGCCCTTTGGATAATTAACCCCTTTGGTCATTGCTAAATCAATATCTTCTTTCGATGCAACCTGCATAAAAACGGCATCAATAGCCTCATTTATTAACATAAACAGAATTCGATGAAAGATTTTTAATCCTAAATCATTATTCAAAGTAGGTTCAGGAGAAAGTGCTCCCGAAGAATAATCGTAAAATCCTCTACCGGATTTTCTGCCAAAAAAACCAGCTTCTTTTAGTCTTTTTTGAGTAAATGAGGGTTTAAAACGCGAATCGAAATAAAAAGCACTGAAAACTGATTCTGTCACAGCATAATTTACATCATTTCCGATATAATCCATTAGAGCAAAAGGTCCCATTTTGAATCCACCAAAATTTGTCATGGCCCAATCTATCGTTGCAAAATCTGCAATTCCCTCATCATAAATCCGCAAGGCCTCACCATAAAATGGGCGAGCAACTCTATTTACAATAAAGCCCGGAGTATCCTTGCAAACCACCGTAATTTTTTTCCAACTTTGAATTAATTCAAGGGTGGAATTTAAGTAATTGGGCGCTGTTTGTACCGCGGGAATTATTTCAACAAGAGGCATTAATGGTGCAGGATTGAAAAAATGAATTCCGATTACGCGACTTGGATTCTTCAACACAGAGCCAATTGATGCAATAGACAATGAAGAAGTATTACTCGCCAATATACAATCTGAGGATACAATTTCTTCAAGTGCTGCAAAAACGGTGTGCTTAATTGTCAAATCCTCTAAAATAGCTTCTATTATTAGTTGACAAGGAGCAAAAGACTGTAGTTCAGAAGAATATGTTATACGAGATTCTATCGCAGACTTGTCAGAAATAGAAATTTTTTCTTTTTCAATTAACTTTGATAAAATCAAAGAAAGATTAGATTTAGCCAGATCTAATTGTGATTGATTTACATCAACTAGAATAACTTGATTCCCATTTTGTGCAGCGACTTGAGCTATTCCTGCGCCCATTGTTCCAGCTCCTAAAACACCTATTATTTGCTTCATATTATTTTCCCTTGAATTGTGGTGTTCGTTTCTGCAAAAAAGCATTCACACCTTCCGCAAAATCATCTGTTTCTCCTGCTTGAGTTTGTAATTTTTCTTCAAGTTCTAGTTGATCTTCTAAAGAATTAAACAAGCCGAGATTGACTGCTTTTTTTGTTAAGCCCAAACCCCTTGTTGGCATCATGGCAAGTTGCTCTGAAAATCGAGTAATTTCTGAAGAAAAATCATCATCATCAATAACTTTATAAATCATATTTAATTTTTCTGCCTCTTCTGCTGAAACTTTATCTCCTGTCATCATTAAAGCAAGTGCTTTTTGCATACCAATTAAGCGCGGTAAAAAAAATGTTCCACCTGAATCAGGAATTAATCCAATTTTTGAAAAAGCCTGAATGAAGGAGGCAGATTTTTTAGCAAAAGTAATATCGCAAGCCAATGCGATGTTAGCACCTGCGCCTGCAGCAACTCCATTTACAGCAGCAATAACTGGCTTTTCAATTTCGCGAATTTTAAGAATAATTGGGTTATAATGATCGCGCACAATTGATGTTAAAGTTGGTCCTTCATTATCTGTTGCTTCCCCTAAATCTTGACCAGCAGAAAAAGCTTTTCCCTCACCAGTTATTACGATAACTCTAACTGCATCATCTTTTGAACAAGCATCGAGGGTAGCTTGCAGCTGAAACGCCATTGTTTGATTGAAGGAATTATAAACACTTGGTCTATTTAAGGTTATTGTGCAAACTCCATTAGCATCTGATCTTACAATTTCCATAATAATCGTTTATAGTACAAAAATAAAAAGGTCCATGAAATAGGCGACTATTTACGAGAATAAATATCATTCATTTTTTGAATGCGCTCATGAACTTGCTTACGCAACGATAATGGCGCTATAATTTCTACTTCACCGGCATATCCCAACAAGTTGCGAATAAATTCTTCAGATACCAAAATTGTAAGTTCAAAAGTAGTTTGATCTTGATTTTCCAAGATGATTTTCTGGGACTTATGAAAGGGCTGCGACGCTATGTATTTTGCTGCAATACTGTTTGCTATTAGACTAATTTTTTCTGCTTTACCTCGGTAAGTTGTAATTCCAATTGTATCTTGAAAAAAAGACTCCGCATCAAAATTTTCAGGAAAAAATGCTTCATCTTCTAAGACAATTGGGTCTTGCATTCTATCTAAGGCATAAGTAACTACATCATTTTTTGATTTATCAAAAGAAATTAGGTACCAACGATTTCTGTACTCTTTTAGTAAAAGTGGCGAAACTTTTCGAGGTTTTTCAATGCCTTTGATGAAACTAGCATAGGTAAACCAAATCATTTTTTTTGTGCGAATTCCTTCTAAGATAATCGGTAAAAATTCATTTCCCCCAACAGAAAAAACGGATTCAAATTGTACAAACCGATTAATTTCTTCATCTTCAGAATTACTCCCTATAGAAACACGATCAACTATTTTATCAATTGCATTACCAAATTGCTGAAAAAAAGGAACCTCACGAAATTGCTGAAGTGTATTAACCGCAAATTTAATTGAACTCAATTCATCTTCGGTTAGAGGAATATCATTGATGCTAAAATGAGGATCATCGTAAAAGTATCCGTTATTTCGTTTACTATATTTAATTGGCGCATCGTGTTCCATTTTCATAGAAAACATATCTTTTTCAATAGTTGAATCACATATATTATCGCCATAAGTCGCACCGTAGAGGGCTTCCTCACACGATTCTCTCATAGCTTGTTTTGATGGAAAAGGTTTGTATTTATTTCGCAGCATGCGATCAATTATGCGGTAGCGGATAAGTGCATTTTTGATATGAGGCATCTTATTTACCTATAACTTTATTTTCGTAACCAAATAACTCGAAAAACTTAATTGCCTTTACAACTTGATAGGGAACATCCTCTTCCCAACTTGTTCCGCCAGACTTTATCTTGCTCAAAACATCATCAGACATTATGTGAAGACAATTTTTATCGTATTCTAAAATAGGTGCAATCTTATCATTATCGATCATATATTTCAATAATCCTCTTAAATTATCTGGGATTTTAATCGTATTAATGTCATACAAAGAGCCATCATCAACATTAATTGCTGGATATAGAAATAGTTTTACTTTATGTCCAAATCCACGACCAAATGCTTCAAATAAGCCACCAGGTAAGTTATCGTAATACCTTTCATCGAATATTGCCTGAAGATTGTAAACGCCTAAAATCAAACCCATTAAATTTCCTTTTCCTATTGTAGATAAATATTCCAGCATTTTATAATGCTTGAGATAATTTGAAATCATTACCGTATAACCCAAAGAACTTAATAAATCTACACGGTCTACAAAATCCTTATCTGATATTTTTCCGTCAGCTGTCAAATCTTTTAAGGTAAATTCTAAAATGAGTTCTACATTCTCTGCCTTAACACTTTTCTCTTTTAAAAATTCAAGACGGCCTTTTTCAATCATGTCGATGTGCACGTTTGTAACTGGGCGAAAACGACCTCGCATTAGTAAAATATTCTTTTTGTATAATGCAGTAGAAGGTTGAAGAACATTCTTTGATAAATCAAATAGTGTAGCGTCTGTAATTCCTCTTCGAACCAAGTTTAATGCTAACATTCGATTATCAACATTTTCAAAATCTGGCCCTGAAACACTTAACATGTCAATTTCCATTCTATCTCTGGGGAGACGGTGAACAAGTGAATCCAAAAAACTATCAATTCCTTCTTCATAAAAAAAGCTAGTATAAATAAGATTGACGCCTAAAATTCCAAGTGCTTCTTGTTGCGCTTTATGACTATTGTCATGCATCCGAATGTGTAAAATAATATCATTTACTGGTCCGCCCAAATGCATTTGAAAACGAATTCCAACCCAACCTTGTCCCTGATTTGTTTTATGGTAATTTAAAGACTCAACTGTATTACAAAATGCAAAAAAGCGGGCTTCTTTCTTTTTATTAGGAAGAATTTCACTGATGTGATTATATTCTGTTTCCAACATTGTGATCAAACGCTCCTCGGAAACATAACGTGCAGCGGTTCCATATAATGAGTCGGAAACTTTCATGTCATAAGCAGATTGCGTAAAAGCAATGGTCCCTGAACTTCCTCCGGCTTTAAAAAAATTTGCTGCAACTTCTTGCCCTGCTCCAATTTCGGCAAAACAACCATAAATATCTGGCTTTAAATTTATTTTTAAGGCCTTATCTTCTGTTGTTAAACGAGTTTCCTCCATAATTTCTTAATTTGGATCAGAAAATTTAGGGTTGTTAATGAAATTATAATCTGTTAATGTTAACAAGAATTTCTTAAGTAATAATTTCTCACTGGCATCTAATTGTACACCACCTTGACTGCCGAATTCAATAAGAGGATCTATTGTTGGACTCATATGAATTCCACTTGAGTAAAACTCAATAACCTCATCTAAGTTTGCAAAACGTCCATCGTGCATATAAGGAGCGGAAAGTTCAATATTCCTTAAAGTTGGAACTTTAAATTTATAATTATCATTCGCATTATTCGTAACACTGGCTCTTCCTAAATCGTCGATTGCAGATGCCAATAATCCATTATTACTAAACTTTTTTACACGCATCAAAGGTCCATTATGACAATGAAAGCAATCTGCGCCGTTCAAACTTTTAAATAAATCGTAACCAGCCCATTCTTCATTGCTAATTGATTGAAAAATAGTTTGCTCATTTGTATTTAAGGCTAAACTATTTTCATATTTATACATTACATCAAATTTAGACTCGCCAGAAATCATTGTTCTTACAAATTGAGCTATTGCTTTAGCAACTTTAATAGAATCAATACCCTCTTCTCCAAATGCTCTAAAAAATCTATTTCTATAAGTAATATCTAAGTTAAGTTTAGCAGCTGTTGCTTTCCATGATTGGTGCATTTCAATGGGATTTGGCACAGGTTCTAAAATTTGTTTTTCTAAACTTGATGCTCGTCCATCCCAAAAGAAAAAATCTTCCCAGCCTAAATTGACTAAAGCCATAGAATGACGAGTTCCTTCAATTCCATCAATTCCTGTAGAATAAACATTAGGATCTGAAAATGCTCCATTTGGAACATGACACGTTGCACAATTCATGGTATTGTCACCACTCAATCTTTTTTCATAAAAAAGAAAGCGGCCAAGTTCTACTCCCTCAGCAGTCATTGGATTATCTTGTGGAATAAGCATCTCAGGAAAATGAGAAGGTATTTCTAGTAAGTATGGAGTAGCTTGAAAGTTATTTTTGTCTTTTTTACAGGAAACTAGACCAGTTACAATAATAAAGAGGAAAATATAGAGCTTCATTAATATGGCTGAAATGCTTGTTTAAAATTCTGAACAACTATCTCTGAAAGTGCTTCTTGCCCAGCTCCGGAATGTGTTAAATAATCAGTTTTTAAGTCAATCGGTTGGGTTGGATTTTGAAGGAATGTAAGTAAATCTAATTTAAAAGGGAGAATAAATTCATTTGCTGAAGGATTTTGCCATGATAAATTGCTAAAAGAGAAATCACTCAAATAAGAATCTGTTCCAATATGGAAACTAAAACTATGGTCAAAAGAATTATTACCATCGGGAATTGTATCTACTTTTCCCTCAATACTTAAAAAAATATACCCCGTATTCCAACCCCAATGCATTGTACCAGCATTACTAATATTCAGTGGACTCTCATTAGGAAATGCAGAAGGATCTAAATGATTAAGAGTTCCGTCTACACCTATAAAACCCTGTAAAGCTGAAAATTTTGTGGGATCTCCTGTTTTTCTGAAAGCAAGCAAACCATTTTCGCGAAAATCAAAAATCGTAGCATCTGTTAAAGTTGAAGAACCATTTTTTAATTGTGTGATGTAAAATTTTAAATCCGTAAATTTTACTTTATAACCTTCAGGTGAAGTATAAATTGAATCAAGAAACAGATTATTGGAGCCAAATTTAGGCTGAACTGTTAAACTTAAATAATTATCAACTTGGGGAATAGGATTTTCCTTTTTTTTACAAGAAAAGAAAGTAAACGCAAGAAAAATTAATATTAATAGTCGATTCATAAAACAAAATTAAGGTAAAAAGATGATTAATTCCTATATTTAACAATTAAAAACACTTTCTGTTTCCTATGTTAAAAATTAACCGTGAGGAATTTCCTTTGTCCATTTTAAATGCCTCTGCTGGTAGTGGAAAAACACATCAATTAGTTTTAGAATACTTAAGTATCTTGTTAGGAGATCATGGTTCAAAACAGAAATATAAATCGATTGTGGCTATGACTTTTACAAACAAAGCTGCAATGGAGATGAAAACTCGAATTATTGATACTTTAGATGGCATTGTTCATTTTGATGGAAGTCAAGAGAAAATAAAATCAATGATCAATCCATTACTAGAACTTTGTAAAATAGATCTCACAAAATTGCAGTCAAGATGTGCAAAAGCACTAGGTGAAATTTTACATGGATACGAAGACTTCCATGTTTCAACAATTGATAAATTTAACCTCCGTCTTATTCGATCTTTTAGCAGAGATTTAGATATTCCAAGCGATTTTGAAGTGATTCTAAATGAGCAACAAATTATAGAGGAAGTTGTCGAGCTTTTAATGAGTAAACTGGGGCAAGCAGGTTCCGAACACCTTACAAAATTAATGACATCCTACGCAAAGACTAATCTTGATGAAGGGGAAAGCTGGAATTTCAAAGGACAATTAGTTTCTTTTGCTCTGATTTTAAGTTCAGAACGCAATCAAGTAAATGTTGCAAAATTAATGGAACTTGAGCTTACGGATGCTGCTTACAATGAATTGAAAACTCAGATTGATTTGCTTATAAAGTCATTTATAGTTGAGGCAAATGAAACAGCGAATTTCTTTCTTTCTCTAAATTTAACGGACGATGAATTGCCCGGAAAATCTAATAGCTATAATAGTTTTATGCAGCTTACTAACTTATCTGATTTCCCCGAAAAAAAACCCAATGGAGAACTTTTTACAGATACAATTCTAAATCATTGTAAAGAACCTTCTGAGAAAAAGTTTTTTCCAACAGAATTAAGAGAAAAATTACTTGCATTAAATGAACTCTTCTTAGATCTTCAACCTCAGATACTTTTACTAAAAAAATTTCGAGCCAACTTTTATAACATCGCATTACTTCAATTTGTTTCCGAAGCATTAAATGACTTGAAAAATAGCGAGCAAATCATTAGAATTTCAGAGTTTAATAAATTAATCGGTTCACTTGTACAAGACGAAGATGCACCATATATCTACGAGCGATTAGGGACACGATTGGAGCATTTCTTACTCGACGAATTTCAAGATACCTCAAGACTTCAGTGGTTAAACCTCATCCCCTTAGTTCATGAATCTATTTCCAATAAACGAAAAAATCTTATTGTTGGAGATGCAAAGCAATCAATTTACCGATTCAATAATGGAATTGCAGATCAATTTATTGCCTTACCCGAAATTTACAACCCTGAAAATAATGCGAGATTAACTAAAACCTCTAAGTATTTTAATGCCCTCGGTGTCAAGCAAGACATCCTAAATAACTATCGATCAGCTAGTGAAATTGTCAACTTTAACAATGCTTTATTTACAAATTTACAAGATTTTCTGAAGGAAAATGCGCAACGATATTATGCTACAGTATGTCAAAATCCACAATCAAAAAAACAAGGATTTGTTGAAATAATATCACTTCAACAAGAAATTAAATTAGAATATTTAGTTGACGAAATTGTGGCGCGCATTGAAAAATGTAAAGAAGATGGTTTTTCCTTCGGAGATATCTGTATATTAACTGAAAAAAATGACACCGGCAATTTTTTTGCGCGAGCATTAACAGATCTAAAATACAAAGTGGTTTCTCTTGATTCACTTTTAATTTCTGGAGATGCTAAAGTTCAGTTAATGGTGTCTTATTTTAAAAGACGAGCTCGGCCATCACAAGAAACGGAGGCTAGAAGATTTGCAGAATTGTATTTTAGAATTGCAAAAAAGGGGAGCACAGAAAAATACCTATCCTACTTTGAAAGTATTATTGATAGCAGTGGAAAAATAAGGAGAATCTTTAAAGACAAACTTTTCTTGTGCGAGCATTTTGGAAGTGAAGAAGAATTTTACACTCCCTATGAAAATCTCTACGATTTATGCTTAAAATTTTTAAAAATGATGGATTGGCAAGAAACGCAAGAACCATATATTCATCATTTTATTGATGTTGTTTTTAATTATCAAATTTCAAGGCAAGCAGATATTGGCTACTTTCTAGAATATTATAAAGATAATAAAGCAAAAATAGCGTTGCAAATGCCCGAAGCAGATGCAGCAATTAAAATAATGACCGTTCACAAATCAAAAGGGCTTGAGTTTCCTGTAGTCATCATTCCAAAATTAGACTTTAGTACTTCGATTCATAAAAACTCAAAATTCCTGGTTGAAGCTAGTGGTAAATTAATTTATGGTAATGCAAGCTCCAAAAGTATTATTCCTGAAATTGCAGCTTTTAGTCTAAACGAGGAAGAGCTTACATTTCTTGATAAACTTAACCTAGCTTATGTTGGCTTGACAAGGCCAATTGAGCGACTCTACGCATTGAATTATTTTAAAAAAAATCAATTAGGAAGCGTTTTGCACCTAGCTTTAGAAAAAATGAATTGTACAAGTCTAGAAAATGGAGCCCTAAGATACCTTGCAGGGGAAGAAAAGAAAAGAGAGAATCAAGAAGAAAAAAAAGAAGAGTTTTTCTACCTTCCACTTGAATTAAAAGATCGCTTATGGTATCCCGATATTGTTTTCAAAAAACAAAAAAGAGAGGGTGAACAATTAGAAGAGCAGCTATTTGGAAATTATTTCCACTTGTTGATGTCAAAGTGCGAAACTATTGACTCTCTAGAAATAACAATTGAGAATTTAATAACAAAAGGTGAAATTGACAGTGCATTTAGTGGAAAATTAATAGCTACTGCACGAACATTTTTTGAGCACTCTAAGAAAATCCATTTGTTTGAGGGAGCCATTGAAATAATTAATGAAGAATTAATTTTGTTTGCAGAGGGTTTATCGAAACGGCCAGATAAAATTATTGTCAAGGAAAATGAAATAATAATTTTAGATTTTAAAACTGGGAAAGAAAATAAAGAGCACCAACTGCAACTTGAAACATACCAAAGTATCGTTGAAAGTATGTATGACCGAAAAGCCAGAATTTTTATTTATTATTCTGAAATAGATGAATTAAAAGAAGTCTAATTTACAAGCTTTGATGCTGAATTTTTCTCAATTGTCATCTTCAAAAATTTAAAAATAATCGGATGGGGAATATCGCGTGTAGATGAAATTTGGGGGCAGAAAGCACTAGCCAGAAAAAACGGATGGTTTACTAAACTAATGATTTCAGGATCATCAAATTGATTTATTGCATGAATTTCAATAAATTCTCCTTTTAAATGCTCAATAAGTTGTGGATATAAGCTAAATCGAGAAGAAGTTAATTCAATCGAACTAAAATTCTCATACATTTTTTGATATTCGCTTGTTTGTGGAAAAATACTCACCCTCTCAAATTGACTTCCAGCTACTAAATTTTCAGAAATTAATTTTTCTCCTTGAGTATTTAATTGATTAATCGCAACTAAAAATTCAATAAATAATTTAAATGATTCCCCTGTAATTAATATTGGAATTGATTTCTCAATTAGTATTTTAAAAATCCCATTGAGGAAAAATATATTTTGAAAAGGACCAGGAGCAATCCAAATACCATCAAATTGATCAAAATATATTGGCTTATTCTTAACTGCCTCATTTACTTTAATCCAATAATAATTAACTTCAATATCTAATAATTCTGTGGAATGATCTATAGATAAATTTGTAGCATGATGCGAGTTATACGTAAAATTATAATCACCAATTATAGCTATTTTGAGTGAATCACTCATTTCAGAAAAAGTAAATTAGTAGCTCTTATCGTTTGAACCAAGCCTTATATTTTGCAGCATTTATCGTTATCGATTCGTCTAGTTGAGTTTGAGGATTAATTCTCCAAACCTTACAAGAAAACTCACACAAAAACAAAGAATAATCACCAGTGTTATCAGATTCTTGATCTAATATCGTGAACTCTGCAAACTGACCAGGATCAGATTCACGAGAAATCCAAGAAACTCCATTATTATCGATGTATTCAACTTGAACACCTACCATAGAAGGTAAAGTTGATGCAGAAGAATAATTTTTAAATGCTATGGGAGAATCTGAGTTATTTGTATGGAAATTATTAAACATCGATAAAGTAGGTTCAATATTTGATGCTGCGTCCCATGTTAATGATCCAAAAATTAGATTAATAGATTGTTCAGAGTAGATAGAAGACATTTCTGATTCAAAAGTTTTCTTAGATAATTGAGGAGAAGGAAGATAAATAGAAGATGTATTTGTATATGACTTGTAACCCTCAACATTTTGCGTCCATTCTACATCAGTTCCATTTATAACAGCCTCGAAGCTAGAATTTAAATCTACAGTAGCAATCGGAGGAGGAATTACTTCGTGTTTTATACAGGAATTCATCATGAAACCTAAAAATATTGTTGCAACAAAACATAAAAATAACTTCATAATAATAAGACTTAAGTAAAATAATCTATCAAATTTAATTCTATTAACGTTAAAAAACAAAAAAAGATGGCTTAAAGCAGAAATAATGATATTTTGCTACCTGAGAAATTTATCTTTCCCTTCTATTTCAATAAATTTTCTATTGCATGCCAAGAATCTTCTGTCCCAACGAAACAGCCTTTTAAAACAAGTTGATGAACTTCATCTTCCTTAAAATTGACAAGCTTTTTTTTTCCTTTATGAACTTTGAATTTCTCCGGATATGTAAGAATTTCATCAATTTGTTTTGGTAATTCATACCCAGAGTTACTTACTTGAATGTGAATACTATTAATCCACTCTTTGTCTATTTTAAAAAACGACAAGATATCATCCCCATAAAATTCAAGATAGCTTATTTTTCCATAGACCTTTAAAAGAACAGTATCGCTAAAAACTTCTAAAAGCGCAGAGACTTTTTCTGGAGCTTCCTTGTTTAAATCGCGCCATTCTTCGTCGTGTATATTATTAATTATAAGAAATTCCTTGAATTCTTTTTCTAAAGATGTTAATTCTTCAAAATTTAATTTTCGAAAGCGCACGAATAGTTTATTTTACAAGATTTACCTCAAAGGAGATATCCAAAACCTCATCAATTAATTTTTGAGTAATTCCTTGTTCTAATATAAATTTATATTTTCCACGAGATGGTACTTTTCTTCTTTTAAAAATTAAGGTATGCTGAACTATTGAGCCCGTTTTTTTTCCAATCCAAGATCCGTCGGGATAACATGTTTTTATCTCAAAAGGTTCCCGAACCGGAGATCCGTTTGGAGGAGTCGTATTTAAAAAAATCCACAGATTATTGTATTTGTATGAAGAAGTAGTTCTGAGCGTAACAATAAAATCATATAAGAGATTAGTGTCTTTTATATCAACAATAAATTTGGGTTTAACACTTCTTGACCAAGAATTATTTTTGAAAGAATATGATTTAGTGTAAAACGGAGCGTCATCACACGAAAAAAGAGATACAAGTAATATACAAATGAAAAAACTACGCATTATTTCCTTTTGAAGAATTATTTTGTCTGTTCGAATTTTGATTGCTCCTGTATTGTTTATTCCTATTCTGATTAGAATTTGGATTTTTCTTGAAATTTTTCTCAAAGCGTGTCAAGCTATCTTGACCAACAACATTGGAATACCCCAACTCTACAATTTTCTCAATTTTAACAAATTCCAATAAATCCTTAGGCTTAACTCCCTCTTTGTTCATTTTTATAATTTCCTTAACTCTTTCAGGACTCAAAGCAATTAATCCTGTTTCTCCACGATATCCATACCACAATAAGCGTTTAAAAACATCTGTTTTAAAGTGAAATGCTTCACCTTTTTCTGTTTGTAATTTAGTTTCTGTTTTAGGCAATGATTTTATTGCATCTAAGTACATATCTAACTCATAATTGAGGCAGCATTTTAATTTTCCACATTGTCCTGCTAATTTTTGAGGATTCAATGATAATTGCTGATAACGAGCTGCCGAAGTAGAAACTGTACGAAAATCAGTAAGCCATGTAGTACAACATAATTCTCTTCCACACGAGCCAATTCCACCTAATCTAGCAGCTTCTTGCCGAGATCCAATCTGACGCATTTCAATACGCACTTTAAATTCGGAGGCCATGTCTTTTATTAACTGTCGAAAATCAATTCTGCCTTCTGCAGTGTAATAAAATGTTGCTTTACTTAAATCTCCTTGGTATTCTACATCAGAAATTTTCATTTGCATTTTTAAATTTAATGCAAGTGTTCGTGAGGTATACATCAAATCTTTTTCCAAAGAACGTCCTTTAATCCACAAATCAATTTCTGTCTGATTAGCAATTCTTAGTATTTTTCGTATATCAAAAGGCTTCAAAGTTGGCTCCTTTTTTAAAACTTGAATTCTTGCTAGTTCTCCCACTACGGAGACAACACCAATATCATATCCTGGAGAAGATTCGACAACTACAATATCGCCAGCATGCAAGCTTAAATTAGAAGTGTTTCTATGAAAGTTTTTTCTTGAATTTTTAAACCTAACCTCTACAATGTCATATGCTTGTTGACCGGCTGGTAAAGAAATGTTAGCAAGCCAGTCATATACTTCTAATTTATTACACCCTCCACTACTACAATTGCCATTGTTTTTACAACCTCTTGGAGTTCCACCACTACTAGTACCACACGACTCACATCCCATTTTTTGAAATAATTTAAGTGTAAAGTTACAAAAAATTCATACAGAAAATTGAACTGTTATGCCTGATGAATAAATCGCATAACCTGAAAACAAAGTTGCGTAAATAAAATTTTTGAATTGGCATTTCTTTCTAAATGATAGTAAGCATCATCGAAAGTGCTTATAAATTCTCGGATATTATTACCCGAAATAAAGGGTGCAAATTTTACAAGAAATTCTTCTTCTTCTTGAGATACACGCATCATGCTCTCTCCAATATAATTACTGATATTACTTTGACGAAACATGTGAAGCGCATAAATTAGAAAAAGTTTTTGCGTCTCTTTCCCTTCTATACTTATTTTTTCCGCCCAATCCATCATTGCGATTACATCTTTTTTATAACATACGCGCATCAGCACCATAAATAAATCAACATAAATAGATTGATTTACTGAAGCCTCCATAAATTCTTTTGCAAGCAATAAATTGCCCTCTGCAAATGATGCAATAGAATCTGCTTGAACTGAAGTCAATTGATTTTTTTCTTGCAAGTATTTACTCAATAATGCTAACTCGATTTTTGGAACACGAATTTTCTGTGTACGCGATTGAATTGTGAGCAATAAATTATCTGGTTTATCTGAAACCAACAAAAATAAAGTTTGTGCAGGTGGCTCCTCTAAAATTTTTAGAAGTTTGTTAGAACAAGCCGGATTCATTTCTTCAGGATTCCAAATCAACATGATTTTGTAACTGCCTTCAAAAGATTTTAAACTTAATTTTCTAAGAATTTCTTTACTCTCATCGACTTTAATTACCGCTTTGCGTTCCTTGACATCTATTTTTTTTATCCAATCTACTAAATTAAAATAGGGATTCTCTCTTATTTGTTCACGCCAATCGCAAATAAAATCATCGGAAATTGATGGTTTATTTGAATTTTCATTCGGCACAATTGGAAATGCAAAATGCAAATCTGGGTGCTGAAGTTTTTCTACTTTTTGACAGGAGGCACATTCTCCGCAACTATCATCTGTTTGTTTTTGCTCGCAGAATAAAAATTGAATATATGCTAAAGCAAGAGGTAGTGTGCCAAAACCAGCTTGTCCACTAAACAATTGTGCATGACTAATTTTATCGGCTAATACTGCGCGAATAAGGTCACTTTTTAGTTTTTGTTGCCCAATTACTTCTTTAAATCTCACAGTCAAAATTAAGGGTAATTTACCGAAGAAAGAGATAAAATAAAATTGAAGATTAAATTTTTTTTGGTCTTTTTTACTCTACTCCATGCACTAAAAGCACAATTTCGCCTCTTGGGGCTGTTTCCTTGAAATATGCAATTTGTTCCAACAAAGTTCCTCTATGATATGTTTCAAACATTTTTGATAATTCCCGAACTACACAAATTTGACGTGATTCGGAAAAAAAAGGAAGCATTTGTTCCAATGTTTTAAGTAATCTATGTGGCGATTCATAAAAAATAATTGTTCTTTCTTCCGTGCTCAATTCTTTTAATCTTGTTTGACGGCCTTTTTTATGTGGGAGAAATCCTTCAAAAATAAATTTATCGCAGGGAAAACCGCTCCCAACAATTGCTGGAATTAAAGCGCTCGGACCTGGTAAGCATTCAATTGAAATATTTTTTTGAAGACAAGCCCTAACTAATAAAAATCCAGGGTCAGAAATCGCTGGAGTTCCAGCATCTGAAACTAAAACCGCGAGCTCAGATTCTTCAACAATTTGCACGCTTTTTTCCAAAAATCGATGTTCATTGTGCGCATGAAATGAAATTACTTTTTGCTGAATACCTAAGTGCTTGAGTAATTTTTGAGTAACTCTTGTATCTTCAGCAAAAATAATATCTGCCTCCTTTAAATATCGAATAGCGCGAAGTGTAATATCTTCTAAATTTCCGATAGGAGTTGGGACCAATGCTAATTTTGCCATTATTATTGCTTATTAAACAAGGTTTATATTAAGAAAAAACATTTCGGACAACATCTTCTATTTTTGAGCATAATACGATTTCGATTTTGTGTTTTTTGGAATTAACATCCTTGTTGTACTTAGATACAATGATCTTATCATAGCCCAACTTCTCTGCCTCACTAATTCGTTGTTCCAAGCGATTTACAGGTCGCACCTCACCAGATAGACCAATCTCTGCAGCAAAAGTTGTTGTTTTAGGAATTGGTAAATCTGCATTGGAAGAAAGTACAGCCATCGCAACTGCTAAATCAATTGCAGGATCATCTACCTTTATTCCGCCTGCTATGTTTAAAAAAACATCCTTTGCGCCAAGTTTAAAGCCACATCTTTTTTCCAAAACAGCAAGTAACATATTTAATCTTTTAGAATCAAACCCCGTTGATGAACGCTGCGGAGTTCCATATGCTGCAGTAGAAACTAGTGCTTGAACTTCCACTAAAAGAGGACGCATTCCTTCGATAGATGACGCGATTGAAACACCACTTAACGCATGATCATTATTTGTTACCAATATTTCAGAGGGATTCTCAACTGGGCGAAGTCCCGATCCATACATTTCATAAATCCCCAGTTCATTGGTTGATCCAAAACGATTTTTAATAGCCCGAAGCAAGCGATAAATATGATTTCTATCTCCCTCAAACTGCAAAACAGTGTCCACCATGTGTTCCAAAACTTTTGGACCTGCAATAGCACCATCTTTTGTTATATGCCCAATTAAAAAAACAGGAGTTCCAGTTTGTTTTGCGTAACGAAGTAATTGAGCAGTACATTCCCTAACTTGTGAAATACTTCCGGGTGAACTTTCGATGTTTCCAGAAAAAAGTGTCTGAATAGAATCTATTACAACTAAATCAGGTCGAATATCTGTTGCATAAGTTAAGATGCTATTCAAATTTGTTTCTGTTAATAAATAACAACGTTCATTTTTTAGTCCCAAGCGATCTGCACGCATTCGAATTTGTCTATCACTTTCTTCTCCAGACACATAAAGAACTTTTAAAGATTCCGTAATTGCAAGCTGCAACAATAAAGTTGATTTTCCAATTCCAGGGTCGCCTCCCAATAACACAATTGATCCAGGAACAATTCCGCCACCCAAAACAGTATTTAATTCAGAATCTTGGATTACAATCCTTTCTTCTTTTTCTTGAATCACCTCTTGAATTAAGAGTGGTTTTGCAGCTGCTAAATCTAAAGAAAAAGAGAGAGCTTGTTTTGGTGATTTATCAATAATTTCCTCAATAAAAGTATTCCATTCCTGACATGAAGGACATTTTCCAAGCCATTTTGGTGCTTCGTTACCACAATTTTGACAAAAGAATGCTGATTTAGTTTTTGACATGAAGGCAAGAGAATTTTTTCGAATGCTAAAGTAAGTATAAATCTATGTTATTTTTATTAAAGGGATTTACTTTTTATTATCACGCATGGAACAAAAGAAATTAAAAAGAATAAAAGTTAAATGATAACTTTAAATTAAGATGACAACAATTAATAGTTAATAATATTTTTAATTTTATTTTTAAAATTGTTGATTTTTAAAAAACAAAAAATATAAATTTGCCGAAGAACTCCATTGTTATAAATATTATGTCAAAAAGAAGAGGAATTATTAGTTACGAAAAATTAAGTCTTGAACAAAAAAAACAAATATTAAGAGATTATCCAGATGGATACATTAATCATTTAACTTCGATTAAGACGCCAACTGGGGAAGTTTTAGATGCGCTAATCTGGGAGACAGAAGAAGTTATCTACTTGGTAAAAGTTAATAAGCTTACTCCAAAAATGAAAGCTTCAATCGAAAATGATGATGAAGATGAAATTGAAGATGAAGAATTTGAAGATGAATTAGATAAAGAAGATGTAATTAAGGGAGATGATGTAGATTCTGACTCAGAAGAAGAAGAAGAAGAAGAGCAGTATGATCAGCCAGAAAAAGAAGAAGAGGAAGAAGATTAAACGAATCTTTTGAATAGCTCTATTCTTGCATAATTCTTTTCCCTATCTTTGACTATTGATTCAAATTTATGAAAATCAAAAGTCACACTTCTAATAAAATTCCTGTTTCACCTTCAATAGATAAAGTTGGTGTAGAAGAAAGAGTTGCCAGGTTTCAATCCAGAAGCATTAAGAATGAAGCAAAAAAACAAGGCCTTAAGCTGGTCTTGAGCATGATTGACTTGACAACACTCGAAGGGAAAGATACCGAGGGGAAAGTAAAGCAAATGTGCTATAAAGCAAAGCATTTACATGATCATTTTGACGGCATTCCGCAGGTAGCTGCAGTTTGTGTTTATCCTTCAATGGTGGCAATTGCAAAGAATGAATTAAGAAATTCTTCTGTAAAAGTAGCTTCTGTAGCAACAGGATTCCCATCAGGGCAAACTTCTTTAGCACTTAAATTAAAAGATACAAAATTTGCAGTTGAACAAGGAGCAGACGAAATTGACATGGTAATCTCAAGAGGAAAATTTTTAACTGGTGAATTTGCTTATGTTTTTGACGAAATTGCAGCAGTAAAAGAGGCCTGTGGAAAAGCAAGATTAAAAGTTATTTTAGAAACTGGAGAATTAGTAACTTTAGATAATGTGCGAAAAGCAAGTGATATTGCAATTTATGCAGGAGCAGATTTTATAAAAACCTCTACGGGAAAAATACAACCTGCGGCAACAATGCAAGTCACTTATACAATGCTCATGGCAATCAGGGACTACTACGATGAAACAGGAATCATGATTGGAATGAAGCCAGCTGGTGGCATTTCAACTGCAAAATTGGCGCTGCATAATTTAGTAATGGTCAAAGAAATTCTAGGAACGAAATGGTTAAGTAATGAGTGGTTTCGTTTTGGGGCGAGTAGTCTTGCCAACGATGTTTTAATGCAACTAGTAAAAATAGAAACTGGAGTATATCAATCTAATGATTACTTTTCAATTGATTAATATGAAAAAGGAACTGAACGACAACTGGGACTATTCTTCTTCTTTAGAAGCGATAAATCATATTCAACTTAAAAAAAAGTACAATCTTTTCATTGATGGAAAATGGATTGCGCCATCTAAAAATACATATTTTAAGACCATTAATCCTGCAAACGAAGATACCTTAGCGGAAATTGCCTCTGCCTCAAAAGAAGATGTGGATTTGGCGGTTAAAGCTGCCCGAAAAGCATACACGAATGTATGGTCGAAAATGCCTGCTTCTGAAAGAGCAAAATACATTTACAGAATTGCAAGATTAATGCAAGAGCGAGCGCGCGAATTTGCTGTAATCGAATCTCTTGAATCTGGTAAAACTATTCGCGAATCACGCGATGTTGATATTCCACTCGCCTGCAATCATTTTTTTTACTATGCAGGATGGGCAGATAAATTAGATTATGCTTTTCCCAATCGAAAAATTGAATCTTTAGGTGTTGCAGGGCAAATTATACCTTGGAACTTTCCTTTGTTAATGGCCGCTTGGAAAATTGCTCCAGCTTTGGCCGCAGGAAATACTGTAGTTTTAAAACCGGCAGAAACTACAAGTCTAACCGCATTGAAATTAGCAGAAATTATTGAGGAATCTGGATTACCTCCTGGTGTTGTAAATATTGTTACAGGTTTTGGAGAAACAGGCGCAGCGATTGTAAATCATCCAGATATCAATAAAATTGCTTTTACAGGCTCAACAGCTGTTGGAAAAATAATCCAAAAAGCACTTGTGGGAACCTCGAAAAAAGTAACATTGGAATTGGGAGGAAAATCTGCGAATATTATCTTTGAAGATGCACCAATTGACCAAGCAGTTGAAGGAATTGTAAACGGTATCTTCTTTAATCAAGGGCATGTTTGCTGTGCTGGATCTCGCTTATATGTTCAAGAAGGAATTGCAGAAAAAGTTATCAAAAAATTAAAACAGCGCATGGAAAGTTTGTATGTGGGAGATCCTTTGGATAAAAATACAGACATCGGCGCTATTAATTCTAAAGAGCAACTTCAAACGATTGAAAAATATTTAAAAATTGGACTGGATGAAGGAGCTGAAATGTACCAGCCAAAATGTACTATTCCAAAAAAGGGATTCTATTTCGCTCCAACACTATTTTTAAATGTTGCGCAGTCAAGTATAATTGCACAAGAAGAAATTTTTGGACCTGTTTTAACCATTCAAACATTTAGAACGGTTGATGAAGTTATCCAAAAAGCGAATAATTCTCCTTTTGGATTAGCAGCTGGTGTATGGACAGATAAAGGTTCTCGGATCTTTAATCTCACAAGTAAACTTCGCGCAGGAGTAATTTGGGCAAATTGCTACAATAAATTTGATCCAACATCCCCTTTTGGAGGATACAAAGAAAGTGGTTTTGGTAGAGAAGGTGGATTGCATGGATTGAGTGCTTATCTTAAACTAAGTTAAATGAGTAGAATAGAAGTTTTAAAAACATATAAGATTTTCATTGGCGGGCAATTTCCAAGAACAGAATCAGGAAGGTATTACACACCTTTAGATTCGAAAGGAAAAGCTTTGGCAAATATCTGTCTCTCTTCACGAAAAGATGTTCGTAATGCGGTAGTCGCTGCTCGAAAAGCCTTTGGACCTTGGTCTGAACGTTCTGCATTTAACAGAGGACAAATTCTTTACCGTATTGCAGAAATGTTGGAAGGAAGACAGGCGCAATTTGTAGACGAATTAATGCGTCAAGGTAGCTCAAAAGTAGCAGCTACAAATGAGGTAAATTTAAGTATAGATCGAATTGTTTATTATGCTGGCTGGTGCGATAAATACAATCAAGTTGTAAGTTCTGTAAATCCTGTAAGCTCCTCGCACTTTAATTTTTCAAGTTTAGAGCCAATGGGAGTTGTGGGAGTAGTTGCTGAGCAAAGCACTTCTTTAATCGGTCTTGTATCTCTTATTTTACCCGCTATTTGCGGTGGAAATTCGACGGTAGTTTTAGCTTCCGAAAAACTCCCTTTGTGCGCTGTAACTTTTAGTGAAGTTATTCATTCCTCGGATGTTCCTGCTGGCGTAATAAATATCCTTACAGGATCTACAGATGAAATGGCACCAATACTTGCTTCTCACATGGATGTAAATGCGCTTATTACTTCAAATTTGGAATCAAAACTTTCAAATAAATTATCCCTTCTTTCAGTTGATAATTTAAAACGTAAATTTGATTATACTGAAAATTGGGCAAGCCAAGAAGCTCAAGGATTACATTATATCTCTGATTTACAAGAAATAAAAACCACTTGGCACCCAATTGAAAATGTTGGAGGTGCAAGTAGCTCATATTAATTCTTATTTAAATATTCCTTGGTTAATACACAATTCATCGTTCAATACTTGTTTATAGATCAATAAAATTTTTTAGTCTTAATTATTATTTTCGCAGTATGGCGATTAAAATTGAGAATTATGCAAAAAAGGGATTACGAAGTAGTTATGCTTCTACTATCATAGGTATTTCACTTGTGCTTTTTATGATTGGCTTAGTTTTAGGTGGGGTTTTAGGGCTTCGTAGCATAGAAAAACAAGCAAAAGAAAGTCTTCAAGGAGATATTTTTTTTAAATCTGCATTAAATGATGCTGATATCAAGCAAATTGAACAACAACTTAAATCCTGGAAGGAATTCAGTGAAGTCTATTTTGTTTCTTCTGAAAGAGCAATTCAAGAATTTGGGGGTGAGAGTCAAACTGAAAAAGATATACTAGCAATTTTTGATGGAGAAAACCCCTTACCTACAACAATTGGTTTTAAACCAATAGCTAAATTTGCAACAAAAAAAGGTATGGCTGGAATTAAATCTAAATTACTTGGTAAATTCCCTGAAGAAATTGATGAAGTAAATTATGATAAATCAAGTGTAGAAAATGTAAATTTAGGATTCAAGCAATTTTTCTTTCTTTTTCTTTCAGTAGCACTTCTTTTGATTATTATTGCTGTAGCCATGATTAATAATACCATTCGTTTAGCACTTTACTCTAAAAGATTTACAATAAAAACCATGCAATTAGTTGGTGCAACAAGTGCTTATATTCGACGACCTTTTATTTGGCAAGCTATTCTCCAAGGAATTATATCATCATTCATTGGGTTAGCAATGTTATTAACTGTTTTTTATGCTTTAAATAATCTACTTGAGACATTTAAAATTACCTACTCTATCCAAAGTTTTATCGTTTTGATTACTTCTGTGATTGGAATTGGAATAATTATTACCTTAATTTCAACATGGTTTGCTTTAAACAAGTATCTTCGTATGAAGTTAGATGATTTATATTAATAGAAAATGAAAGATTCAATTAAACACTTTGGATTTAATCCTGAAAATTACAAGTTGCTTTTTATTGGTTTAGCAGTAAACATACTTGGTTATATATTAATGATTGGTGGCGGAGCAAAAAATCCAGGTGAGTTCAATGCCGATGAGCTTTTTAGCACAACACGCATAACAGTTGCTCCAATTCTAATTGTCCTTGGCTATGGAATCATTTTATATTCTGTAATGAAGAAAAGCAAAAACTCAGATGTAAAAGTTTCTGCTATTTCAGAAGATCCAAAAACAGAAGACAAGAACCCAAAGAAAAAATAAACAAGAAAGATGGACTTTCTTGAAGCTATCATTCTTGCTGTAATTGAAGGATTAACGGAGTTTTTGCCGGTTTCTTCAACTGCCCACATGATTTTTGCAAGTGCAATCAGCCATAATGAATCTGACGAATTTGTTAAAATGTTTCAAGTTTCTATTCAGTTTGGCGCAATTTTATCCGTTGTATTTCTTTTTTGGAAAAAGTTCTTCGATTTTAAAACGTATACTTTTTATTTAAAACTTGGCTTAGCTGTAATTCCTGCTTTAGTTCTTGGAAAGTTATTTGATGATAAGATTGAAGCGGTTTTAGAAAAACCTATTCCTATTGCAATCGTGCTTATTCTGGGAGGAATTATCCTGCTTTTTATTGACCGGTTGTTTAAAAATCCAGTAATAAATAAGGAAGAAGAGGTTACGGTAAAAAAAGCAATTGTAATCGGATTTTGGCAATGCCTAGCTATGATGCCAGGAACAAGTCGCTCAGCTGCATCTATTATTGGTGGAATGCAACAAGGATTAACGCGAAAAATGGCGGCAGAATTTAGCTTTCTTTTAGCAGTTCCAACAATGCTAGCGGTTACGCTTTATTCCATTTTCTTGAAAGATTGGAATTATAAGGGATTAGAACAAAAAGGATATGAAATGATTCTTTCAAGCAACCACAACCTCATCGTTTTTATTCTTGGAAATATAATTGCTTTTGTAGTTGCAGCTTTTGCTATTAAATTTTTTATTGGCTTTCTAGAAAAATTTGGCTTTAAAATTTGGGGCTATTACCGCATAATTGTGGGCTTTGCCTTGTTACTTTATTTTTCTTTGTGATGGATTTTTTAGCTGGAGAAATTCTTTTGGTTGATAAACCACTCAACTGGACTTCTTTTGATGTTGTTAATAAAATTCGATGGAATCTCAAGCAAAAACTAAATGTTAAAAACATCAAAGTTGGGCACGCCGGAACACTAGATCCCTTGGCAACAGGATTATTAATTCTGTGCACAGGAAAAAACACCAAGCTAATTGAGGGACTTACAGGAGCAGCAAAAACATACACCGGAAAATTTCTCCTTGGAAAAACAACTGCTTCCTATGACTTGGAAACACCTTATTCAGCAACATTCCAAACAGAACATATTACAGAAGAATTACTCGAAGAAGTTCGACTTTCATTTCTTGGGATACAACTTCAAACCCCACCAATTTATTCCGCAAAACAAATAGATGGCAAAAGAGCTTATGATTATGCGAGGGAAGGAAAGGTAGTTGAAATGAAACAAAATCAAATTGAAATAGAATCATTTTCAATTGACACAAAAGATTTTCCGGAAATAAGCGTAGCAATAAAATGCTCAAAAGGAACGTATATTCGCTCCATTGCCTACGATTTCGGAAAAAAACTTGACAGTGGTGCAACATTGATCGAACTTCGCAGGACACATTCTGGAGATTTCTCTATAGAAAATGCAAAATCCGTGGAAGATTGGATTAATATCATAAGTGAGGCATAATAATTTATTGAGTATTCGCAATCGTACCAGTAAAATATTTTAATGTAAAAAATCAAGAAATCATTAGAAGTGAGAACTATTTAGTGAATATTCGCGAACACCATTCGGCCTTGAATTTCATGGTTTTCGCTACTGAACTGAAGCTGTTAATTTTTAAAATTTCTGCAAGAACATTTTTGAAAAATTTCAGTTTCAGAAAGGAGTAAAAATTGTTCGCTACGAGTTTTAAATAGTTGTAAAATTATGATTTGCGAACAAAATAGAAATTCACAGCCTTGACTTTTTGGTTTCTTTTTTGTCAAGAAAAAAAGAAAGGAAAATAGAATAATTTCTCAAATTGAGATTATTGTTCGCGTTATGAATTTGATTAGGATTTTGATTTGTGGTACGAAAGCGTAATCTCAAAATAATTTACTTTTTATTTTGAAAAAAACAATATCTTTGTTGCCCGTTGGCATACCAAATTGCCCCGGTGGCGGAACTGGTAGACGCGCTGGATTCAAAATCCTGTTCTTTCGGGAGTGCCGGTTCGATTCCGGCCCGGGGTACTAAACCTCAGAGAAATCTGAGGTTTTTTTTATCTTTGTAACTTATACCAAAAGCATGGCAAATACATTTCGGACTATTTGGACAACTGAAGATCGTTTTGTAGAGGTAATTGATCAGCGAGAACTTCCCCATAAAGTTGTTGTTGTTAAGCTGAAAACATTCAAAGATGCTGAAAACGCCATAAAAAACATGATGGTTAGAGGTGCACCTTTAATTGGCGCTACTGCAGCTTATGGAATTTATTTAGCAGCTAAAGAAATGCATGAAAAAGGGCTGTCTAAAGAATTTTTGGACGAAGCATTTTCAGCACTACGAGCATCCCGACCTACAGCAATTAATCTTTTTTGGGCTTTAGATAAAATGAAAGCTGCTCTTGAAAACTGTGATGACAATTTAAAAATATCGTGGGAAGAAGCTGCAAGAATTGTTGAAGAAGACATCGAAATTTGTCGTATGATTGGAGTTCATGGACTTCCACTTCTTGAGGAAATTTCCAAAAAGAAAAAGGGAGAAGCTGTAAATATCCTTACGCATTGCAATGCTGGAATGTTAGGTTGTATCGAATGGGGAACGGTAACTTCGCCAATATATCAAGCTCATGAAAAAGGAATAAAAATTCATGTTTGGGTGGATGAAACTCGACCAAGAAATCAAGGTTCCAATTTAACAGCATTTGAGTTGACAAAACATGGAATAGAACACACCTTAATTGTAGATAATACTGGTGGTCACCTTATGCAGCATGGATTAGTAGACATTGTGCTTGTTGGTACCGATCGCACAACGAGAAATGGGGATGTTGCAAATAAAATTGGCACTTACTTGAAAGCGCTTGCTGCAAAAGACAACAAAATTCCATTTTATGTGGCGCTTCCATCCACGACTTTAGACATGAGAATTCGAGATGGATTATCAGAAATACCCATTGAAAAAAGAGATCAAAACGAAGTTCGCTACGTTCAAGGTCTTAGCAAAAAAGGAGAAATAGAACAAATCCTAATCTGTCCTGAAACTACAAAAGCTCTAAATTATGGCTTTGATGTGACTCCTTCACGCTTAATTACAGGATTGATTACAGAACGAGGAATTTGTTCGCCAACGGAAGAAGGTATTTGTAGTTTGTTTCCGGAATATTCTTAAAGCTAATACTTCACAAAACGCTTTGCTAAAACAACGCCATTTAAAAGTGTAAGTCGCAAGAAATATGTGCCAACTTTTAAATCAGATAGATCGAGCTTAGAATAAGTATCCTGAACAGCCATAAGTTCAAGCACGTTTCCGTGGATATCTTCTAGCCGCAAATTTGCCATAGGACTTGCTGTATTTACCTCAATAAAATTAGAAGCAGGATTAGGTGTAAGTTTAATTTCGCTTTGAAATTCATTTTCAAAAGCACCTCCACTTTGACATTCAAGTTGATTTAGATGTTGCCAAATCTCATTGTTTAATATAAAAGGCACAAGGTCATTTACGGGAGCATCTCCCATTCTTACCCAAACTAAATCCTCACTTTGTACGATGTTTATAAATTGCCCATTCTTTCCCATTGCAGCATACATTTCTGCGGGCGCATCGGGAGAAATACTTCCATTAAAAAAAATCTGAGAATACGGCACCATGAACTGATTTGTATTATTTAGCCAAGTTAAATAACCATAAGCAGGATTTAAAGACTGAGAAGCACTTGTCATTTCAGTAAAATAATCTTGGTCTGTCAAAATCTGATTTCCATTCCAATTGCCTTCATTTAAAAGCAACAAGCCAAATCTTGCCATACTTCTTGCTGTACTGAAAAACACATTGTTGAAATCTTGATAAAAATAAAACCCATTCATTCCGATTGGATTTTTAACCTTTTGAGTGAAATATGAATTTAAACTCATTCCTGTAGCTTGAGAAATTACGCTGTCCAACAAAGTATAAGGCGCATTGTGATAAGCCCAACGTGAACCGGCATTTGCAAGAAATTCTAAACAGGTGTCTATTGTGCAATCTGGATCTCCGGAAGCATCATCTAAACCCGATGTCATTGTCAATTGATTGCGAATTGTGATTTTCTCTTCTTGAGCAGGAGAACAGTTTGTCCAACCAAGACCTAAATAATTAGAGCTTGTATCCGAAAGTGAGAGGTGATTTTCTTGCTGCGCGATTCCAACCATAAAAGCGGTCAGTGTTTTTCCTGCAGAAGCCCAATACCAATTTGAATTTTGTGTGTGCGTTCCAAAATACTTTTCGAGAACAATTTTTCCATTTTTTAATAAAATAAAGGACTTTGTATTATTCGAATCTAAAAAAGCGTACAAACTATCAATCTTTGTGGGACACCAATTTAATGTTGAAGGAGAAAGAGTATCCCAATTATTTCCGGTATTTGGAGGAAAATAAAGCGCTTGAGAAAAGCAAAAACGAGAAACGATAAGTAATAAAAAAAATAGTATATTCTGTCTCATATTTTTGATAAATAATTACAAAATTAATAAACGTAATTGAGTATTCGAATTCGTGCCAGCAAAATAATTTAATGTTAAAAAATCAAGAATTCCTTCAAATTGAGATTATTGTTCGCATTATGAATTTATTTAGAATTTTGATTGGTGGTACGAAAGCGTACATTCAAAAATGTAAATAAACTATTCTACCTTTGTCAATGCAAAAAAATGTCTTGCTTATTGGCGCATCTGGATTAATTGGCAGTGAATTAGTGCAGCTCTTACTAAGAGATGATAAAATTAAAACGGTTAAAGTTTTTGTGCGAAAATCACTCGCTATAACAGATCAAAAGCTAAGAGAAATACTTGTAGATTTCGAGCGCCTAGAAGATTTTAAACACGAATTTCAAGGTGATGCCTTGTTTTGTTGCATCGGCACGACACGAAAAAAAACACCCGATTTAGCAGCTTACAAAGCCATTGATTATGGAATTGTCCTTGCAGCGGCAAATCTTGCAAGATCTAATCATGTTCCTCAGGTTCATTTGGTAAGTGCAATTGGAGCAGCTGTTTCCTCAAAGATATTCTATAATCGCTTGAAGGGAGAAATTGAAAAAGACTTGCTAAAATTAGATTTCCCCACTATTGTTATCTACCAACCAGCCATGTTAATTGGGAAAAGAAATGAAAGCAGACCTGCTGAATTTATAGCGCAAAAACTCATGCCATTTTTTGATTTATTCTTGCTCGGAAAAGCAAAAAAATACCACAGTATTAAAGCAAAAAAAGTGGCTGAAAGCATGCTAGACAATTTGCATAAGCCAAAGGATAGAGCTACTATTTTAAGCTATTCTGAAATGATAAGTGCTACGTAAAAAGTATAAAAAAATACACAGTAAAAATTATTGTTTATTATCTTACGTTTTTTGTTATTTTTATTATTATTTTTTGTTAGGAAAGCAGAATACAAAATTAAATTTGAACATACACTTTAAAAAAATAAGAAAAGCACATGAATACAACTAATATGAAAAAGAAATCTATTACACTTTTTAGCATACTTTTCCTATGTTTTAACTCACTAGGACAACTTGAAAAAACTAGTAAAATAAATCAACTGAAGAGCCAGCAATTAATAAAAGACGGCGAAGATTTGCTAGATGCAGGAAGAGTCAAGGATGCATATATGGTATTCAAATCTGCTATAGAAAAAGATCCAAATGAATGGGAAGCTTATTTTTGGGTAGCGATGACTGAATTAGAATTAACTAATTTTTATGCCGCTGATGAAAATGCGCATAAGGCTGAGTTGTTAATAAGTGATAAAAAGTCTGCGGACTTGGCTTTATTACAAGGGCAAATAAAACATCGTTTAGGAGCACTTAACGAAGCAATGAATTACTATTCTAAAGCGAAGGAGGAATTTGGAGAAAAAAATGCAGCTTATTATGGGATTCCAATATATCTAGCACAATGTAAATTTGCTTTAGATCAAAAAGAAAAAGGAATATTGAACAAATGTATACCATTTTCATCCAATGTAAATTCAACTTTTGATGAATATGGAGCGATTTTATCTAGTGATGGCTTACATCTATTTTTTACAGCACGCACTCCTGAATCAAAAGGAAATAATGAAAATGTTGGAGATCAACGATTTTTTGAGGATATCGTTCATTACGAATGGGAAGCTGAAAAGAATGAATGGATTTTGTCAGCTCGAGCAATAGAAGGGATAAACACCGAAGGATTTGATGCACTTAACTATATTTCAAAAGACGGAAAATATGCTTTGGGGACTATAAATACATCAGCATCAAAAGAAAAATCGACTAAAAGTTCTGATATTTTTGAAGTTTTTTCAGATGAAACATTTCTCTTTGAGAAAATCGATTTAATTAAAAACAAAGCTATTAATACCTCTTATTTTGATGGGGCCGCTACAATTACGGACACTATTTTTACCGATAATGGTGATTTTTCACAAACATTATATTTTGTAAGTGATCGAAAGGCAGAAGAATCGATGACAGACATCTACAGTATTGAGAGAAAAAATGGCGTTTGGATGGACATGAAAAATCCACTTAAAAGGATTAATACTGATGGTCGTGAAACTACACCATTCATTACACCTAATGGAAGATTTTTATTTTTTAGTTCGGATGCTCTTCCTGGAATGGGAGGATATGATGTTTATTATAGTGAAAATGTAAATGGCGTTTGGGGAAATCCTGTAAATCTTGGGGCAACTTTCAATTCCGTAAATGACGATACTCATTTTCAAATATACCCTTGGTTAAAGAAAGCAGTAATAGCGAGAATAAACGAAAATGAAGGTTTATTTAATTACGATATTTTCCAAATTGACCTAAACGATTTAGATTTCCCATTTTTAAAAGATTGAAGGTTAAAATTTGATCCTTAAAAAGAAACTTTCGTAATTTGGCAGTCTCTTTATGACACGTTATTTTTTTGAAATATCTTACAAGGGCAAAAACTACCATGGATGGCAACGCCAAGCTAATTCCGTGAGCGTTCAAGAAACAATAGAAAGCTGCTTTTCAAAACTTTATTCTAATAAAGATATTGGTATTATAGGTTGCGGTAGAACAGATGCTGGCGTGCACGCAAAGCAATACTTTTTTCATGTCGATTTAGAAAACAGCGAAGACCCCATAGTATTTGTTTTCAAGCTCAATAGAATGCTTCCAGAAAGTATTTTTATTAAAGAAATGAAGTCAGTTGAAAGTGACTTACATGCAAGATTTGCTGCGAAAAAGAGGACGTACCGCTATTTTATACATCCTCAAAAAGATCCTTTTAAAGAAGAGTTAAGCTGGTATTTTCCACAAAAAATTGATGTTGATCAGATGAACAAAGCAGCAAATTTCTTGCTTGGAGAAAAAGATTTTTGTTCGTTTGCGAAAGTTCATACGGATGTAAAAACCACAATCTGTGCTGTTTATTCTGCAAAATGGCAGACTGATGCAAATGGGCTTTATTTTGAAATTAGCGCTAATCGATTTTTAAGAAATATGGTGCGCGCAATAGTTGGAACGCTCTTAGAAGTAGGTGCTGGAAAAATTCCTCCAGAAGAAATCCAAACTATTCTTTCTGCAAAAAATCGACAAGAGGCAGCAGTTTCTGTTCCAGCTCACGGCTTATTTTTATGGGAGATTTTATACTGAGATGAAGAAATTAATAAGCGTATTATTTTTTAGTTTCTATGGCTATGCAATTATTAGGTACCATTTCGGTAAAGAATTAATTGGATTTACAGAAACTTTTTTTGTTTTAAACAAAGCTCTTGCGTGGACAGCTGGAACTTTATTTTTACTAACACTGGTCCCTCAATATCAGCTAGATAAATTTAAGCTCAAAAGGCGGCAACTTGGCACTATAGGATATTGTTTTGCTCTTGTACATATTTTGTTGATTTTAGTGATTTTAAATCCTGATTTATACCCAAAATTTTATAGTGATTCAGAATTAAATAATGACGGCTACACAACAATTTTTCTAGGTCTTAGCTCGCTGCTTTTATTTAGCTTACCACTTTACGCTTCCCTCCAAAAAAGAGAAACCCTACAACATTTATATCGCTTTGGTCGCTTTGGAATCTATTTAAATATCCTTCATGTAACTTCAATTGGCGCAAATGGATGGTTTATTCCAACTAATTGGCCCTATTTTATGCCTCCTATCACCTTAATTTTTATTACCCAAGCAGCACTTATTATCTTGATTAATAAATTTGTTCTAAAGAAAAATAAATAGTGACTTATTCCGAAAAGTTAGATTTGATTTAAAAAGGCTAAATGAACTCTGCGCTCTGAGTAGGAATATCCCTATTGACTTTTTTAAATAATCCTTGTAGTACTTTTCCTGGACCAACTTCTATTACCTCTGAGCAACCATCTTTAAGCATATTTTCCATTATTTGGGTCCATTTTACTGGCGCTGTTAATTGCAAAATAAGATTTTTCTTGATTTCTTCAGGAGAAGAAACAGCTTGGGCAGACACATTTTGATACACTGGGCAAATGGGATTTGAAAAATTACTTCCTTCAATTGCTGCAGCAAGTTCCTCACGAGCTGGCTCCATCAATGGTGAATGAAAAGCTCCACCGACTTGCAAAAGTAGCGCTCTTTTCGCTCCAGCTTCTGTAAGCTTGAGGCAGGCCTCTTCCACAGCGGGAATTGAGCCAGAAATAACCAATTGTCCTGGACAATTATAATTTGCCGGAACAACAATTCCATTAATTTCAGAACAGATTTTTTCTACAAGCTCATCTTCTAAACCTAAAATTGCCGCCATTGTTGAAGCTTGAATTTCACATGCTTTTTGCATTGCTATTGCACGTTTATAAACTAATTTTAATCCGTCTTCAAATGAAAGAGTTTTATTTGCTACAAGCGCCGAAAACTCTCCTAAAGAATGTCCTGCTACCATATCGGGATGAAATGATTTTCCAATACAAGCAGTTAAAATTGTTGAATGCAAAAAAATTGCGGGTTGCGTAACATTTGTTTGTTTAAGTTCCTCATCCGTTCCTTCAAACATTATCTTTTGAATGTCAAATCCTAAAATAGTATTTGCTTGGTGAAATAATTCTTTCGCTAAAGAAGAATTTTCGTAAAGTTCTTTACCCATTCCACTAAATTGTGCTCCTTGACCAGGAAAAACATATGCTTTCATTCGTATTTTTTTAAAGTCTAGCAAAGATAAAAATCATTTGGTCAAATTAGAAATTTTTAATGGACTTACAATTGTCCCTCGGAATGGTATTGGCCCTCTTTATAAACCAAAACTCGTTGTAGAATACCATCTTTATCATATGTATAAACTTTACCATCCCAAAGTTGCCCATTTTTAAAAATACCATCCATCCATATTTCATCATTTTCATTATAAACCTTGTTGTAGCCAAAAAAATTAAATTGAACTCCCTTTGTTTTTGGGTTCTTTAAGTAAGGTGGATCTCCAGATTTATCAACTATAATTACAATTTTCTTTTCAGGTAGTTTTTTTTGAAATGTTTTGGCTGAAATTATAGTTCCATTTTCAGAAAATAAAATGCTTGATTCCAAAGAACCGTCATCGAAATAACGGGTTAATTTTCCAGTCAATAGTTTATTTTTTACAGTATATTCAAGTGAAAGATTTCCATTTTTATGAAAATATTGAACCACTCCTGTTTCTTCCCCTAAATTGTTGTAATTTCCAATATATTCAATCTTTCCATTAGAATAATAGCGAATATATTCTCCTTTTAATTTTGATTTTGAGAAAGAACCTTTTTCTTTGATTTTTCCATTTTTGTAATAGCGAATAAATTCTCCGTCTGGCCTGTTGTTAGAATAAGAACCTTTTAATTTTGGTGTTTTGCCATCTTCAAAATATTTGATCCACTGCCCTTCTTTTCTTCCTTTTACAAAAACCCCTTCTTCAATTTTTAAATCTTTAGAAGATTTCGACTTATAAATAATCCATTTCCCTGTTCGTTTACCTTCCTTATCTTTTAGATTTTGTCCGTTTATTGTAAAACAAATTAAGCTCAAAGAAAATAAAAGAAAAACAAGAGGTTTAATCATACTTTTAAGAATTATAAGTAAAGATATAAAAGTCACATCTAAAAGGTGTGAATAACTCATAAAAAAAGGAGTGTAAATAAAATTAATTGTCCTTAAATTTGACCTAAGAAAATTAAAATGGTTTCAATAGACCCAAAAAACCTTACGGTTCAAAAATTACATCAGTACTTACTAGGGGCTATTGGACCTAGACCAATTGCTTTTGCTTCTACTGTTGATGCGGAGGGCAAACCAAATTTAGCGCCATTTAGTTTTTTTAATGTCTTTAGTGCAAACCCACCAATATTAATTTTTTCGCCCGCTCGTTCTGGAAGAACAAATACTACAAAAGATACTTATAATAATGTAAAAATTGTTCCTGAAGTTGTAATTAATGTTGTTAATTATGACATTGTACATCAAATGAGTTTGGCGAGTTCGCCTTATGCTCCTGGAGTAAATGAATTTGAAAAAGCTGGATTTACTTCACTAAAATCAGATAATGTGAAGCCATTTCGAGTTGCAGAATCACCTGTACAATTTGAATGTAAGGTGAATGAAGTAATAGAATTAGGAACAGAAGGTGGCGCAGGTAATTTGATTATTTGTGAAGTTTTAAAAATTCATATTCACGATGAGGTTTTAGATTCTAATGGAATGATTGACCAACAAAAAATTGATCTTGTTGCTCGAATGGGAGGAGATTGGTATAGTCGTGCTAATGCTGAGTCTATGTTTGAAATAACGAAGCCAATTTCAACTTGTGGAATTGGATTTGATGCTTTACCTATAGATATAAAATCGTCAAAAATTTTAAGCGGGAATAATTTGGGGCATTTGGCGGGAATTGAAAAAATTCCTGATGAAACAAATGTAAATGAATATAAATTACTTGAATTAAGTGATTTATTTGTATCTTTAGAAGACAAACCTCTTGCTTTAGAGGAAGAATTGCATAAACGAGCACAAAGCTTATTAGATGAAAACAAATTGGAAGAAGCATGGCTCACCTTGCTTTCCTTTAATAATTAATAATAACAATAAAACAAAAAAACAATGTTTAAACTAACCGGAACAGTAAAACTAATCAACGAAACTAAACAAATATCTGAAAAATTTTCTTTAAGAGAATTTGTAATTTCAGAAACTAGCTCTATGTATCCTCAAGATATATTATTTCAAGCAACACAAGATAAATGCTCGCTTCTAGACAGCGTTAAAGTGCAGGATCAAATTGAAGTTTCATTTAATTTGCGAGGTAGAGAATGGACAAGTCCAACGGGAGAAGTAAAATACTTCAACTCATTAGAGGCGTGGAGAATTGAAAAAGCTGGACAAGGATCTGCTATTCCATCAGACGGACCATCTCCAATGTCACTTGGATCTGAACCTGTAGCATCTATGAGCGCAGCAAATAATGCGAGTTCTGAAAGTACAGAGGAATCAGACGATTTACCGTTCTAATTTCGGTCAATACATTATTATTGCAAGGCTACAGCCAAGAAGAATACTGATTAATTTTATAAAATTAAACTTGTGATTCTCGCTTGTTTCAAAAATAATGGTTGTTGAAATATGTAAAAACATTCCTACAACTACAGCCAAAATAATTGGAACATCAAGCCCAATTTGTGAAGGACTTATATAAAATCCGAATAAAACTCCGATTGGTGTCATGGCTGCGAAAGCCAAAAGCACAAGCCACGAATAAAGATTAGATAATTTCGTGCTAATTAACAAGGTCATTAAGGCAATAGACACCGGTATTTGGTGGAAGATAATTCCCCAAAAGAGCGAACCATTTCCATGCTGGTGCTCAGAAATAATACCTGCATATTGATTTCCAAGAGGTATTCCTTCTATAACAGAATGAACAGACAAAGCAAGGAATAAGATAAGAGGAAATGCCTGTCCTTTATGAACATGCACGTGCCCATGCTCAATACCTCCAGAAAAATATTCTAATACCAATTGAACTAAAAAGCCAAGTAAAATCCAAATCCCGATTTTTTCTGCACCTTCATGATACAAATCAGGCAGCAAATGCTGGAAAATAATTGCTAAAAGAAATCCTCCGCTGAAGGAAAGGGCCAATTTTATAACGTGACTTTTATTCGTTGCATTAAAATAACTCACAATCAAACCACCTGCTATTACAGATAGAAATAATCCAAGAAAAACGAGTGTTATGTTCATGATTTTAATTCTGCAATAATAATCAAACGATCTGAATTAGCAGCTGAAAAAGGTGCTAAATCAAAAGACCCGAAAGTTTCTAGAATCCTAAAATTCGCAGATAATAAAGCTTGAAAGTCTTGTAAATTTAATGCTTGAACGCGTTCTGTGAAATGAAAGTTTTGACCTTTATCTGAAAAATGTATTTCTTTAAAGATATGCTTACCATCAAATCGTCTTGCTAACTTAAACGTAATTCCATCAATTATTTTCTCTTCAGAATGAACCAAATTCCGGATCACTTTTTCTGCATTCATGAAATCAATTATAAATTTCCCATTTGAATTTAACATTTCTGAAACCGAAGAACACACTTTCTGATTTTCCTCAGGGGAATCAAAATAACCGAAACTCGTAAAAAGGTTGTATACCGCAGCAAATTTTAGCTTTGGAATGACTTTTCTCATATCATGCGTGTCAAAACGAAGTGTTGCAGTTGTTTCTTTTTTAGCTTCTAAAATGCTGTTTTCGGATAAATCAACACCTAAAACATCGTATGAAAAACTGTTTAAGATTTTTGAATGCCGCCCTTTTCCACAAGCTAAATCAAGAAGTTTAGAATTTTTTGGAATGCTTAAAAAAGAAATTAAATTTGAAATAAAGCGCTTTGCTTCGTCTTCATCTCGATCTTGATACAAAATATGGTAATATTCTGTGTTAAACCATTCAGCAAACCATTCTTTCTGCATGCCACAAAATTACAATAGTTTTCAAGAAAAGATTATATTCGTTCTCAAATGAAAAGAATAGGCATAACAGGTGGAATCGGCGCTGGAAAAAGTCTAGTTGCAGAAATTATTAAAGCAATGGGTTATCCGGTTTACAATTCTGATGAACGCGCCAAAGAATTAACGGACAGCAACCCAAAAATTAAAGCAGGACTCATTCATTTATTTGGGGAAGAAATTTATCAAAATGATAAACTAAATAAATTCGCTTTAGCTCAAGCTATTTTTTCAGATGATTCCCTGCGTAAAAAAGTGAATGCTTTAATTCATCCAATCGTTCGTGAAGATTTTAATCTCTGGGCCTTGGCGCAAAATTACTCCCTTGTTTTTAATGAATCGGCTATTCTATTTGAAACAGGATCTTTTAAAAATTTTGACGCAATTATCTTAGTATATGCTCCTGCAGAATTACGAATAAAAAGAATCATGAAAAGAGATAATTGTTCTGAAAATGAAGTGCTAAAAAGAATGAATTCACAATTTTCAGATGAAGAGAAATACCAGCTTACTGAATTTCGAGTTCTAAATGATGAACAAACACCACTTTTAAAGCAAGTTGAGCAAATAATCTTAAGCTTTTCTTTATCCTAAAAATGGATAGCGATAATCTGTTGGAGGAACGAATGTTTCTTTGATCGTTCGGGCAGAAACCCAGCGCAATAAATTCATCTTAGCACCTGCTTTGTCATTTGTTCCTGATCCTCTTGCTCCACCAAAAGGCTGCTGTCCAACAACTGCTCCTGTTGGCTTATCATTAATGTACAAGTTTCCTGCCGCATTTTCCAATTTCTTTGTTGCTAATGCAATTGCATAACGATCTTGAGATACAATCGAACCTGTCAATGCATATTCAGAAGTTTCATCGATAAGCGACAGTGTTTCCTCAAATTTTTCTGCGTCGTAGACATAAATTGTAAGAACCGGTCCAAAAATCTCTTCACACATGGTTCTGAATTTTGGATTTGTTGTTACAACAGTTGTTGCAGAAACAAAATACCCTATGGATTTATCGTAAGTTCCACCAGTTATGATTTCAGCATCAGCTTGCTCCTTACAATAATCAATGTATCCTGCAATTTTGTCAAATGACCTTTCATCAATAACTGCATTCATAAAATTTCCAGTATCCGCAGGAGTTCCCATTTTAAAGGAATTTACTTGCTGAACATAAATTGCTTTTACCTCAGGCCATAAATTACTAGGAATATAAGCTCTTGAAGCAGCCGAACATTTTTGACCTTGGTATTCAAAAGCTCCTCTTGACATTGCTGTTGCAAGTTCTGCAGGATTTGCAGATTTATGTCCAATGATAAAGTCTTTCCCTCCTGTTTCACCGACAATTCGAGGATACGATTTATACTTTTCTAAATTCGATCCGATTTCTTTCCATAAATGACGGAATACACCTGTTGATCCAGTGAAATGAAGGCCTGCAAAAGCTTGATGTTTAAATATTACATCCCCTGCAACTGGACCATCAACAGTTATCATGTTCACAACTCCGTCAGGAAGACCTGCAGCTTTAAAAAGTTCCATAATTACTTGAGCAGAATAAATTTGGGAATCTGCGGGTTTCCAAACAACCACATTTCCCATCATTGCAGGTGCAGCGCATAAATTTGCCGCAATTGCTGTAAAGTTAAAAGGCGTTATTGCAAATACAAATCCTTCTAAAGGACGGTATTCTAATCGATTCCATATTCCAGGAGATGACTCAGGTTGTTCCTTGTAAATTTGAGTCATATACTGTACGTTGAAACGCAAAAAATCTATTAGCTCACAAGATGCATCTATTTCTGCTTGAAAAACGTTTTTAGATTGCCCCAGCATAGTAGCAGCATTCATTTTATAGCGAAAAGGTCCTGCCAAAAGATCTGCAGCTTTTAAAAAGATTGCCGCTCGTTGCTCCCAAGGCATATTTGACCATTTTATTCGTGCCTCCAATGCAGCATTAATAGCATCTTCAACATGTTTTGCCTCTCCAAGATTAAAATATCCCAAGACTTTTTTGTGGTCTTGAGGACTTGTCAATGCTTTTTTTGTTTGAGTTCGAACTTCCTTTGAGCCAATATACATCGGAACATCGATTGGTTCTTGGTTGTACATTTCCTTGTACTTTTCAATTAAAGCTATTTTTTCTGGTGAACCGGGTGCATAAGACTTAACGGGTTCATTTATAGCAACTGGAACATTGTAAAATGCATTTGACATAACAGATTGTTTTGTTGCAAAAGTAACGATTGTTAACTATCCTTGCAATGAATTCAATTGGTTTCAATGTTAATAAAGAGATCTTCCCTTGTAAAAAAAGTAGTTTTGGCCTTATCCTGCTTTGTTATTTTGTGTAATCCACTTTCTTTTGGGCAAAATAAATATGATTTCCCGGCATTTAAAAACGAAAAAAATCACTTGAGGAAAGCTAAAATGGCTTTAGAATTAAGCCAGGAGTATGTTCGCTACAATATAGATTCATTAAAAATCCTTGCGGAAGAATTGAAAAAATCCAGTAATAAAAACGCATTCACAAGGGCTATTAGTTGTCGTATTCTAGGGATTTATGAAGTCAGAAAAGGCGATTTTAGAAATGGTATTCTTTTACTTAAATCTGCTAAAAATTATTCTCTTTCCATGCAAGATTTAGAGCTTTTAACAAGCGACATGAATGAATTAGGAAATGCCTATTTCTTGAAAGGAGATTTTAAAATAGCAGAATTCTATTACAAAACTTCATTAGATATTGGAGAGGATTCTCCAATTGAAACAGATGCGTTTTTAGCTTTAGTTAACCTAGCAAGAATTCACATATTGCAAAAAAAATATAGTGAAGCAAAGCAAAAACTTGAAAAGTATATTTTTTTAGCAACAAAAAATGAGAAATGGGAAGCTGTGGCAAATGCTTATGCTGTATTTGCAGATTTAGCCTTAGCACAAGATAATTATGAATTAGCAAAATTATATTGCGAAAAAAGTTTTTCCGCTTCAAATAAAACAATGAAAAGTCATTTTTATTTAAATGCGCTTACCAACAAAGCACTAGTCTATTTTTTGAGTAATGAGAAAAAGCTAGCATTAGAATTATTCCAAAAAATTCTAAGAGACAGAAAGACAGAAAATATCCCCTATAAAATTTTTGATGCGTATTTTAATCTTGCTGGTTATTTTGTGGAGTCTGACAAAAACCTATCCGAAAAATACAGCGACTCCTGTCTTCAACTTGCCAAAAAGCAAGGTCTTCTCGGATTAGAGTTAGAGGCCATAGAATTTAAAATTGATGAATTGAAACTAATGGAGTTCACAGATGAAAAGGCTAAACTAGAACTTAAAATAAGAGAACTTGAAAACAACAATAAAAAAGAAAGAGACAAGCTGAGAGGCGAATTAATTTCAGGGAATTTCATTGAAAAAAAAGAAATAAACAATAATTCATTAATGCTATTTACATTCTTCTCAGCGCTACTATTTTTTATGGTATTCCAGATTAGAAAAAAGACGGGCAAATAAAATGCCTAAAGAAACGAAGAAAATAATCTAACTTTGTCCGTCAATGTATTTACAAACTCTTCAACTAACTAATTTTAAAAACTACGAATCCCTAAACCTGGAATTATCTCCTGGATTAAACGGGTTTGTAGGGAATAACGGTTGCGGCAAGACCAATATTTTAGATGCTGTCTATTACCTCAGCATGTGTAAATCGTATTTAAATTCAAACGATCGGCAAAATATTCGCTTTGATCAATCTTTTTTTTCTATTTCTGGAAATTGGAATATTTCTCAAAAATTGACAAATGTGCATTGTGCATTTAAAATTGGTGCAAAGAAAGTTATTAAGCTAAATAAAAAAGAATACGAAAAAATCTCTGAGCACATTGGACGTTTTCCCCTTGTTTTCATTTCACCATATGATGGAGATTTAATTGCCGAAGGAAGTGAAATGCGCCGCAAATGGATGGATGGTATTCTTGTGCAATTGGATAAAAATTATCTTGAAGACATCGTTCGATATTCTAAAATTTTAGAGCAGCGGAATGCTTTGCTCAAAAACATGTTTGAACACCGTTTATTTGATAGAGATTCTATTGATATTTGGGATGTTCAATTAATTGAAGTCGGTGAGCGAATTCATCAACGAAGAAAAATATTTCTCGAAGAATTTATTCCTGTTTTCCAAAAATTTTACAAAGAAATTGGAAGCGAATCAGAGCTTGTTGGCCTAGAATATCGCTCCCAATTAAATGATGCTTCTTTTGCTTCGTTAATTGCAGGCTCAGAAAAAAAAGATGCCATTACACAGTATACGAATTGTGGAATTCATAAAGACGACCTCATTTTTACAATTAAAGGATATCCCGTTAAAAAATTTGGCTCACAAGGTCAACAAAAATCATTTATAATAGCGCTTAGATTAGCACAATATGACTGGTTAAAACAACACAAGGAACTTAAGCCAATTCTTCTACTAGATGATATTTTTGATAAATTAGACAATCAACGAGTAGGAAAATTAATCGAATTGGTCACTGCAGATTATTTCGGTCAAGTCTTAGTGACTGATACTGATCCAAGGAGAATGCTTGAGCTATTTAAATCACTTCCCATTGAAAAAAAATTATTTCAATTAGAAAATGGAGAAATAGAAGTTATAATTGACTAAATTTATACTATGCGCGAAGAATCGTTAAGATCATCAAAAGAACAACCAATTAAGGAAATCATTGCTAAGTTTTTGAAGGCCCATTCTTTGGATGAAAAGATGAAGGAAATGGATGTCATTGCTGCTTGGCCTGAATTAATGGGGCCTGCAGTTGCACACCGAACTAAGGAAATTTATATTAAAAATCAAGTTTTATACCTTTCAATTGATTCCTCTGTAATGCGCGAAGAGTTGTTAAACGGAAAGCAAATAATTATTGAAAGAATCAATCAATTTGCAGAGAAAGAAATGATAAAAAATGTTTGGTTTAATTGATTCTCTAAGCACTAAACAGTGGTATTTTTTATAAAACACATCCTAGCTTTCTTATTATTAATCCAATTTTCCTTTGGATTTTCTCAAGTTCCAAATTATGAAAAAACGGAAAATTGGGCTGTGTTGCCTGGTTTATATCCCAGCGGATTAAGAGAATACCACAAAGACTCATCGCTCTTTTCTAAAGTTGATGTTTTTTATGTTTATCCTACAGTTTTTTTAAGTAAAAAAGATAAACGCTGGAATATCCCAATAGATGATATAGATCAAAAGCGAAAAATTATCGATTTAGCTGTTAATTTTCAAGCATCTGCTTGGGTTGACGCAGGAAGAGTGTTTGTTCCCTTCTATAGACAAGCACACATTCGCGCTTATGATCATTTAGACGGTTTGGGTCGTGATGCTCTGCTCTTGGCCTATGCTGACGTAAAAGCTGCATTTGAATTTTATTTAGAAAACTACAATAACGGTAAACCAATTATTCTCGCTGGACACAGCCAAGGATCTACAATTTTAAATTTATTATTAAAAGATTTCTTTGATGGAAAAGACCTGCAAAAACAACTCATTGCTGCCTACTTACCCGGAATTGGAATTAAAAAAGATGAATTTAATACGATAAAACTAGCAACAAATCCAACTGAAATTGGAGGATTTACAACTTGGAATACACATAGAAAGAAAATAAATAAAAAAGTTTACAATAAGTGGCACAAAGGCAAAGCTGTCATAAATCCTGTAACATGGACCACTAGTGATGGAGAACGAAAAGAGCACAAAGGGTTTTTATATTCAAACAATAAACTTTACAAACAGTCCTTTTCAAGCCATGTGATTGATGGCGCTGTTTGGATTTCTCTTCCTCATTTTCCATTTCGTGCCCTAGCCTTTACTATGGATGATTATCACTCAGGAGATATTAATTTATTTTGGGATAACATCCGAATAAATGCAAAATTGCGCGCTTTGGAATTCCTGAACCAGAAATAATTTTCTTTAATAGCCCTTGTATAGTGTCAAGCTAACGTTTTGGCGCTTGGCGAAGAAGGCGACTTTACCCACCAAATTACCAAGTACCGCTTAAACCCCGAAATTAGCACAAATTTTTTATTGAAAGCACAAGCCCGCCTTTTTTGCCAAACGCTTGTTAGCACCAGTCTAATCAAGTCGTTAATAATCCAGTTCATACCAATCTTTTTCAATTTTATTAAATATTATATTTCGTCCGAACGTCTCTATGTTCTCTGGTAAATTTTGTTTTTGAGATTTACAAATTCCGAACATAAAGTCCTCGTCAAAGAAAAAGAAATAATAGATACTGTCCTTAACTATTAGTTTTTCAAATCCGGCACTTTTAATTTCATTATTCACTACAGTTTGATTCTTAATTTCAGTTTTACTGACTATTAAATTAAGCTGTTTCTTTCTTTTAGAGTAAAATTCATTAACAGTTTCTTCTAGAAATTTATTTTGTATCATCGGCCTTATAACTACGGCAATTAGTAACAAAAGTCCAAGTTTTCCGATACTCTGTTTTCTGAAAAGTGGAATCGATAAAATCAGCGAAGAAATTAGAAGAAACCACCATGTAAAGGTTTTTGTTGAGATATAAGTCCATTTTGGGCCCAATATTCCCATCCCTGGATTGTAAGGATGAATATAAGTGTACTCACGCAATAACAAAATTGATAGTCCGATTAAGACAATGAGATATAAAATACGTCTAGATGTTGTGTTGATATTCATTGATTCTCTTGTGTCATGCGATTGGTGCTGTTATAGGCTGGCGTTCTGTCTTGCGTTGCTTTCATTAGTTTGATTTTACCGTTGTCAAAAGTTCGCTGTCAAATATAGATGCTGGTGAAATTACAATTTCTTCGGTTGGAATTTTATCGCCATAACGTTCTTTCATTTTTTTCTTAACCGCTTCATTTGTCAAGTCGAAGTCGCTAAGTTTTTCAAGTTTACCAATTTCTATTCCTGTCGCACGTTGGTATATTTTCCAAATAAGTTCAGAGCAGTAAATTTTGTCGTCTGACCACTCAAAAGTCAAGTCGTAATTTTTGCCTTTAAACTGGTCGCCAACTTGTTTCATTTTTGTTAATGTCGTAGGAGTTAAAACTTGGTCAGCGTTTTTAAGTCGCTTGATTACATATTTTCCATCTTGTCCCCGAGCAATCCCATTTGTCAAGTGGTGTCCGCTTAACAGGTTGAACAGCTTCAAAAACATAAAAGTCGTTGCCGTCTTTGTAGATAAGTCCGCAATGTGAATATTTTGATTTAGTCGCAAGTTGAATGGCTTTGCTTTGTCCTGAAAGTGAAGTCTGGAAAATAAGGTCGCCATTTTTAATTTCGTCTTTGTCTGCAAGTTTTTTTACTTCTGTTCTTGCATTTTCAAGTCTGTGTTTTGGGTCGTAAAATTTACGTTTTGCATAGAGTCCACCGAAAATTGTCAGTCCTAAAAGTCCAAGTATGAATATTGTTTTTTTCATTGTCGTTTGTCGTTGTGTTTTCGTCCGCTACGCTTGCCTATAACGTTCCGCGAGTAGGCGATGTTGCCTTGTGCTGCGGCAAGGCAAGGCAATATTGCTTACTCGCTGTTATGGGTAGGATTTACTTTTCAGAAAGTTTGTAATAATCATTAGTCCAACCATGTCCTCTAGACATTTCGAGATCAGACTTCATTTCATCTAATTTATCAAGTTCATAATTACATATAGCTCTGTTATAATAAACGAACCCTTCTGAAAAACCATTTTCTATGGCTTTTGAATAATAATATTTAGCCTTTTCGTAACATTTAAACCCTCTATAACAATTGCCAAGATCAGAATAGACACCTCCATTTGTTGGAAAAAGTTTAATTGCTTGCTCAAAATTAACAACTGCTTCGTAGCTTTTTTCACCAGAATTGTTGACATATTGCCAAGCCTTATTGAAATAATGATTATAGCCTTGACCTTTAACGATTTTACTTTTGGCTGAATTGTAAATTGATACATTAAAATTTGTGCATTCTTCTAAAGTAGAATACTCCCATGTTCCATTAGATTTTAGAATTACTTTTTTCCCTGATTCTGTAACAGCAACTTGATTTTGACAAAATGCCACTGAATTAGTTAACAAAAAAAGAAATGTAAAGACTGTTGTTTTCATTTTAATTATTTTTTATTTGTCTCCTACTCATTTGGCTTTTCAGATTACGCTCCGTTTTTAAAGTTGTTTCTAGTCTCAACTTAATTTCTTCAATTTTGCAAAATATCTTTTAAGAACTATTAAAACTATTCTTTGGCGGTTCTATTGTCTGTTGTTTTTCGTTTGGTTGTCTTTTCATAAACTTGCCCATAACGTTTTGCAGCTACCCGAAGGGCGGGCGATTTACCACAAATGTTGATTAAAAGCACAAAAGTTTCGTTACCACAAATCTGTCTTTGGAACACGAAACCCCGCCTTTTGGGTAGGTGCTGTTAGCAGTTCGGCTTTCATCTTCTTTTTGTAGTAGTCATTGTGGTTTAATATGAACTTTCGGTGTAATCCCATCTTTGATATAAGTCGTTGTATTTATAATGTCCAACTTTTCTACCATTGCCGTCATAGACGTCATAACGATTATAAAGTTCATTCCACTTTTTATAGCCTGTCTGATTGCCGTTTGAGTTATATTTGTCGGTGCGGTTATATAAGTCATTTTTCTTTTCATAGCCTTGTTGGTTGCCGTTTCCATCATAAATATCTTTACGTTGATAAAGGTCATTTTGCTTCTCGTACTTTACTAAATTTCCCTGAGCATCAAAATATTCTATACGATTATAAAGTGTGTTCTCCTTGGCATAACCTATCATATTTCCACGAGAGTCAAAAAACTCTGTTCGTTGGTATAAACTGTTATACTTTTGTGTTGTCTGTGCATTTACGACCAAAGCAGTCATAATAATCGCAATGCATAAAATAACTTTTTTCATGTTTATTGTTTTTTTAGTTTGTGTAATAAAAATAATATAATTTATCCTCTTCATCATATGTGAGATTTATTTTCATAATCGCACCACCTTCAAGATAGGCTTTCCAAGAAGTTTCAGAAACTATGACATACTTTTTATTGTAAACTTCTACTTGAGCATTCAGTGCGGTCAGGTTATCTGGAATTTGAATGCAAAGGTTGGTTAGGCCTGTTTCTTTGTCAAAATAATACAAAAATGTTCCAAATGTTTGTTCAGCAGTTGTGTATTTAGTCCCATCATTTGAGTATTCAATTTTGAAATACTTGTCAGGGTATCTTGCTTTTAAGTCTGAAAGTGAAGAGCCTAAATGTGCCTGAGCTTTTCCAATGAAAGGCAGCACAATGAGAAGTGCAAAGATTAGCTTTTTCATTTTATTTGATTTAAAGTTCGCAATTTAAAGAATTTATTGTGTTCATTTTATGAGTGTCGTTTTTAAGCTGACCGCTAACGTATTGCATGCAGGCGCTCGTAACCCTGTGTTGCGCCTGCGGCAGGGTTATGGCGCTTGCACGCTGTTAGGTGATGATTTGATTCTTAACACATTTAAAATTTTACTATCAATTTCCGCATACTTAATCAATTCTTGCTCGTCATATTTTATTTTACCTTTTTCATCAATTCTCTTTTTGTGATTTTTTACTGTAAGGTATGCTTGTTCTTCTCCTAAATGCCAAACCTCAAATTCAGTAAAACCGTCTTCTTTTTCTGCTTGCGTCATGTTTTCAAAAAATTTTTCATCTGCATTTATTAAAGCATTTTTTAAAGATTCTAAAATTGAAATATAGGAAAGTTGAATTTTAAATGATTCTAGCCATTTATTTTTTGCTTTATTAAAAGGTTCATTTGACCTTTCGTACGAAGTGAAAGTTGAAAAATAAAGTAAAATCAATAATTCTAAAATCCAAATTACATATAGCATTATACCTTGAGGTGTATATGAAAAAATACTAAAATATCCAGTCTGAGCTATTATGGAAATGTTACTAAAAAAAACTGATGGGTTTGTTAATAAGTATAAAATTTGATCCAAATTAGAAGAACTAGGAACTATTGATGAGATTGGACTACGTGGGTGATTAATTTCAATTAGATTACCTTGATTAATATATAAATCCATCCAAGTAAGCCACCCAAAATAGTGACAAATAAATGCGAAAATTAAAATTGAAAATATAGCAACCTTAGAATTGGTACATTTACCCAGTTTAATCGGGAAAACAAAACCTATAAGAATACCTAAAACTGCTGTAGCTATAACACTGAAGTAAGGGAATGGGTTAAACCACATGACATACGCATAAATAAAAGTAAAGATAAACCCTAAGGGCAAAAACAGTGTAGTTAATAATATTAATCGAGGAATGTTGAATGTTTTACTGCTTACATATTTATCTTTTATTTCACTCATGATTGAGGCGTCATTGACGTTGTTTAAATCATTAACATCATCATATTTTGAATTAGATGCAATTTCAGGGTTGATTTCTTCTTTCTCATTTTCTAATTGCGTTTGTTTTTGATAATTGTCATTATTAATAATTTGTATACAGTCTTCTATTGAAAAAGGAAGAAAAATTTTACCGATTTCAATTTCCTTTTTATCAAACTTTATATGAAGTGAATTTTCGCTTTCTTCTGATGCCGATACTTTACACTCACTGTTAGATAAATAATAGTTTCTGATTTTATTATTTTTCCTTTTCTTAAAGAGACTAGTTAGCCAAATTAAAAAGGTAATAAATAAAATAAAGAACAAACAACTACCAAAGCCGGCAGCAGAATCAGTCTCTCCAATTAAAGAGGGGGAAATAGCACAGGCTATTGGACCTACAATACATAAAAGCAAGAAGAATTTAATTGTTTTGTTATACTGTTTGTTTGATTCAATAAACAGATACTTTATTAATTCATCTCGTTTCGTTAAACCATTTAAGTCTATCGTATTGGCTGGATTTATATAGCTCTTTTTCCAAAAATAGATTATAGGCCATACTAGTATTAGCCATAGAATTAATATAAAAAATGCAATGCCGCCACCACTTCCTGGTTCGTCACCCCAATTCATAGAAATGGATAGGAAACAAAGTAATATCAATAAATACCAATGATACTGAGATACTCGTCTTGCCAAAAGAGTTTTTTTTTGTAAAATATCTTCTTTTTTCAGCGATATTTCTTCTAATGATTTTGATTTATTATATAAATGCAAAAGATAAATACCTATCACTATTAGTGAGATTTTTATAATTATTAAAAGTATGTAAGGCGCCAATTCCTCCATCCAGTTAGTTAAGTCAGAATGAATGAATAGACCATCTAAACCTGCTCCCAAAGAGCTTAAACCGATTTTGTCATAAAAACTTTTGATTCTCATTGTTTTCTTTTTTAAATTATCACCTAACTAGTTTATACACGCTATAAACCTTCCTCAAGCACTCCAATTTGGGTGTATTGGCGCAAGTTTATTGCGTATGTACGAAGATACATTTTATTTTTACAAATCATCAAAAGGAGAACGAATTTGTTGTAAATTTCTTGTGCTAACGTGTGTGTATATTTCAGTAGTTTTGGAGCTGGAATGCCCTAATAATTCTTGAATATAACGTAAATCTGTTCCTGATTCTAATAAATGTGTAGCATAACTATGCCTCAACCAATGTAAACTTACTTGTTTATTTATTTTTGCTTTTGATACGGATTGATTCAAAACAAGCTGTATACTTCTTTCACTGTATTTTTCTCCTGCTAGTTGCCCTTCAAATAACCACGTTTTAGGTTTAAAAGCTTTGTAATAGTCTCTCAACATTGCAATGAGTTTCATACTAATCGGAACTACCCGATCTTTTTTTCCTTTAGATTGCCTTTTGAACAATAAATTTCGATCCGAAAGAATGTCTTTTAATGTTAGGTTTAGTAATTCGCTTCTCCGCAAACCACAAGCGTAAATTAAACTGATCATAGCGCGGTGTTTTAGGTTTGTTGGAGCTTCCAAAATCGCTTTTATCTCCTTTTTACTCAAAACGTTGGGTAGGCGTTTCTCTCTTCGAGGGCGTTGAATGAAATCCACTTCCATTGCTCGTTTAAAGCGATTTCTGTAAAATAATTTAATAGCATTAATCACTTGATTTTGATAACTTGCCGATAAGTTTTTTTTAAGAATATAATCGTTATTGAAATCTATAATATCCTCAATTGTTAAACTTTCCAATGCTCTGTTTTGGAAAAACCTAAAAAAGATTTCAAGTGTCTCTGTATACGTTTTAATTGTATTCGGACTATACCTTCGATAATGCATGTAACTTTTGAAAGCTAGTAAATGTTGTTCAGTTTTCATATTTTTATTTTTTATGTTCGACTATTTTGCAAGATACTTGCTACTTTTTTTATTATTTAGTTGGCTAAGGTAAGTGAGTGCCGATATCACTTTCTTTCCTATAAATTCCAGGTTACTTTTTCTGACTTAAGGCTAGATTCATGATTAATAGTTCAATATTTTCCGTTATTAGTACAAATCAACCAGGCGTTTTATAATCTTTTGTTTCAACAAATCAACATGGGTTTCTTTATTAAGTTAATCAAAAATGTGATTTATCTCATTATGAAAAATAAAAAAAGTGATTCAATTGTTTTTTTTAAAAAGAGAACCAATGAAAATAATTGTTCCGCACTAAACACTTTCTAAAATCATATGTTTTTAATTGACAGTTCATTATTAGAATTGTATATTTGTAACATCTTTTTTATTCTATTTTAATGAATCTTTTTTCTAAACGTCACATAGGTCCAAATGCTTTAGAGCAAAAGGAAATGCTTACAAAAATTGGCCTAAATTCTCTAGCAGAACTAATTGATAAAACTATACCTGCTCCTATTCGTCTAACAGGCGAATTAAATGTTGAAGATGCGCTAACAGAGCAAGAATATTTACAACATGTAGCAGAGCTTGGTAAGAAAAATGTTGTAATGAAATCATTCATTGGAATGGGATACAACGAAACAATTGTCCCTTCAGTTATTCTGAGAAATGTTTTAGAAAACCCCGGATGGTACACCGCTTATACGCCTTATCAAGCTGAAATTTCCCAAGGAAGATTGGAAGCTTTATTAAATTTTCAGACAATGGTTATTGAGTTAACGGGAATGGAAATAGCTAACGCTTCTCTTCTAGACGAGGGAACTGCTGCAGCTGAAGCTATGCTAATGTTTTTTAATTCCCGAAGTCGAAACGACGTTAAAGAAGGAAAAAATAAATTCTTTATTGATGAAACTGCTTTCCCTCAGACAATAGATGTTGTTGTTGGTAGAGCAAAAAATTTAGGGATTGAATTACATATTGGTGCTGTAAATACATTTTCTCCTGATCAGTTGTTTTTTGGTGCCTTGCTTCAATATCCAAATAAATTTGGAGTGATTTCAAATCTTGCGGGCATTATTCAAAAAATGAAAGAGTGCGAAATCCAAGTTGCTGTCGCTGCAGATATTCTTTCTTTAGTAGTATTAAAATCTCCCGGATCAATGGGAGCAGATGTTGTTTTAGGTTCTTCTCAACGTTTCGGAGTTCCAATGGGTTATGGCGGACCTCACGCTGCATTTTTTGCTGCAAAAGATGATTACAAAAGAAATATGCCCGGACGAATAATCGGGGTTTCAAAAGACATAGACGATAATTTAGCCTTGAGAATGGCGCTACAAACGCGTGAGCAACATATAAAACGCGATAAAGCAACTTCCAATATTTGCACTGCCCAAGCATTATTGTCCGTAATGGCGAGTATGTATGCCATCTATCACGGTCCAGAAGGAATGAAAGAAATTGCTAAATATGTTCATTCTTTAGCAAAAACAACTGCCGATGATTTAAAGAAAGTAGGACTTACTATTGCCTCTGATAATTTCTTTGACACAATATGGATTCAAGGTGTTGACACTAAAGCAATTCGAGTGAAAGCAGAGTCAGCAGGACTAAATTTTAATTATTTAAATGACACTGAATTGACAATTAGTTTTGGTGAACCGCACACATTGAATGATGTCAATACTATTCTATCTATTTTTAATGCTCCACATTGCCCTACACTTTCTACTTCAAGTTTAGCCTCAGAATTCTTGCGTTCAGATGCTGTTTTTTCGCATTCTGTTTTTAACAGTTATCATTCAGAATCTCGGATGATGCGTTATTTAAAAAGATTAGAAAACAAAGATTTATCTTTAGTTCATAGCATGATTCCACTTGGGTCTTGTACTATGAAATTAAATGCTGCGAGTGAATTAATTCCAATTTCAAATCCTCAGTTTGCAAATATGCATCCATTTGCACCAATTGACCAAGCTGCCGGATACCATGAAATGTTTCGGCTCTTGGAAAAAGATCTATGCGCTTGCACTGGCTTTGCGGCAATGTCTCTTCAACCAAATTCTGGTGCTCAAGGTGAATATGCAGGTTTAATGGTTATAAAAGCTTTCCATGAAGCAAATGGTGATTTTCAACGGAAAAAAATAATTATACCATCTTCTGCTCACGGAACAAATCCGGCTTCAGCAGTTATGGCAGGTTTTGAAGTAATCGTAACAAGTTGCGATGAAAATGGAAATATTGATATCGAAGAGTTGCGAACTGTTGCTCTTGAAAACACAGATATTCTTGCTGGATTAATGGTGACTTATCCTTCAACTCATGGCGTATTTGAAGAAGGAATTCGAGAAATAACTGCAATAATTCACGAAAACGGAGGTCAAGTTTACATGGATGGGGCAAATATGAATGCACAAGTTGGCCTAACAAATCCCGGAAATATTGGAGCAGATGTTTGTCATCTAAATCTTCATAAAACTTTTGCTATTCCCCATGGTGGTGGTGGACCTGGTATGGGACCAATTGGTGTAGCTGCACATTTAGCGCCTTTCTTACCAAGTAATCCACTAATTAAAGCTGGTGGAGAGAAAGCAATTCATGCAATTTCTGCAGCACCATATGGCAGCGCTTCCATCTTATTGATTTCTTATGGCTACATAAAAATGCTTGGAGCTATTGGTTTAAGAGAAGCAACAGAAAATGCGATCTTAAATGCAAATTATATTGCCGCTGGATTAAAAGGGCATTATGATATTCTCTACACCGGAAAAAATGGAACTGTAGCCCACGAAATGATTTTGGATTGCCGGGATTTTAAACGAACTGCTGAGGTTGAAGTTGCAGATATTGCCAAGCGCTTAATTGATTTTAATTTCCATGCGCCAACTGTTTCTTTTCCTGTAGCTGGAACGCTGATGATTGAGCCAACAGAATCAGAGGACAAAGAAGAATTGGATCGTTTTATTATCGCAATGATTAAAATTCGTGAAGAAATTCGTGAAATTGAAAATGGTCACGCTGATAAAGAAAATAATCTTCTGAAAAATGCCCCGCATACAGCAGATTGCATTATCAATAAAAATTGGACTTATCCCTATTCTCCACAGGAGGCTGTTTATCCCGTTCCGTATTTAAAAGAAAATAAATATTGGGTTCCTGTTCGTAGAGTGGACAATGCTTTTGGCGATAGAAATCTGATTTGCTCTTGCCCGAGTATTGAAAGTTACGCAAACCTAAAAGAATGAAATTAGATATTCTTGCTTTTGGTGCTCACCCAGATGATGTTGAAATTTCAGCTGGTGGAACGCTCTTGAAATATATTTCTGAAGGCAAGAAGATAGGAATAGTAGATTTAACAAAAGGAGAACTTGGAACAAGAGGTTCGGCAGAATTACGAACGGAAGAAGCTAAAAAAGCAAGTGCATTATTGTCCCTTTCGATTCGTGATAACCTGAATATGAAAGATGGTTTCTTTGAGCTAAATGAAGAGAATAAACTTAAAATTATTCGTGAAATCCGAAAATATCAACCGGAAATTGTCTTCGCAAATAGTATTATAGATAGGCATCCAGATCATGGAAATGCGGGAAAACTAGTTGCTGATGCGTGTTTTTTGGCGGGACTTCAAAAAATACAAACGCAATGTGATGGAAAAACACAAGAGGCTTATCGTCCAAGATTGGTATTGCATTATATTCAGGATTACTATATTCAACCAGATATTGCAGTAGATGTTAGTGCATTTACAGACGAAAAAATCAAAGTTATCCAAGCTTATAAATCTCAATTTTTTAATCCTCAATCATCAGAACCAAATACGCCTATTTCTGGGGAAGAATTCTTTGACTTCCTAAAAGGCAGAATGATGACGGTGGGAAGACCTTTTAGCGCAAAATATGCTGAAGGATTTACAATTTCTCGGGTTCTTGGAGTGAGCGATTTATTTCAACTACTTTAAGAACTTTGAATAATCAACGAAAAGCTATAACTTTGATTTAATGAAACAAGTACTGCTTATTTTCTTTTCGGTTTTACTTTTTTTTGGAAATGTTGGTATTTCTATATTTACCCATTCTTGTCGTGAAGAAGGTCTTTCAAAATCTATTTTTTTAGCATCGAACGACTGTAATTCCAATCTAAGTTCTGACGCTTGTTGCGAAGAAGAAGAAGAAGAAGACGCTTGTTGTGATGCAGAAGAAGATAAAAATACTTGCTGCAGTGATGAAACTCAAATTGTTAAGCTCGACGAGAAATACATCCAAAATCATGGGATTAGCAAAATTTTAATTTCAGAATTTGATATTCCTACAATCTTTTACCATTCTAAAAATGTCTTACTAGCTGAAATCCATTTATCTATTAATAACTGGAAAGACCCTCCACCGAAATCTAGAAAAACAATTCTAATTCAAAACCAAGTTTTCCGTATTTAATAATTAGGACAAGATTCTTTTTGTTCAATTTTTAATTACGAATTTATGAAAACTTATTGTCTAATTATTTTATCCTTTTGTTGTATTACAAATATAGTCAATGCACAAATTAAGGGCCTCATTCAGGGAGCTGATGGAAGTCAAAAAAAACCACTTTACGGCGCAAAAATCAAGCTTTTACAAGCTAAAAAAGGGACTGTAAGTCGCGAAGACGGAACCTTTGAGCTTGTTTTACCAAAAGAATTACCAGACACCTTGGTTATTTCTGCCTTTGGGTACAACCCAGACACACTCATTGTAAGCAAAAAAGATCGTTTCACGGCACTAAATATTCTCCTTTATTCAGACAAATTATTACCTGAAATTCTTATAGAATACCGAAAAAATGGGCATTCTATCTCACGTCTAAAAACTTTGCACGTTGAAGAATTAACTGCCATAGAATTGCGAAAAGCAGCCTGTTGTAATTTATCGGAATCCTTTGAGACAAATGCAAGTGTAGATGTAAACATCACCGATGCTGTTTCTGGCGCAAAAAAAATCCAGATGATGGGTTTAGATGGTGTTTACACACAAATACAAATGGAAAATATTCCTTATTTACGTGGGCTAGAAAGCGCGTTTGGTCTCTCGTCTTTGTCAGGAACATGGATAGAATCTATACAAATCACAAAAGGTACCGGGAATGTTGTCAACGGTTATGAATCTATGGCCGGCCTTGTGAATTTAGAGTTAAAGAAACCCGATGAAATGGAAAAAATCTACTTAAATGTTTATCAAAATATTTTCGGTAGATCGGAATTTAATTTCAATAAAGGGATAATTCTAAATCCCAAATGGAGTACGGGCTTTTTAGGCCATGTTTCAAGTACTTATGGTAATATTGATCGCAATAAAGATGCTTTCCGCGATTTGCCAACAGGCGATAATACCGCATTTATGAATCGTTGGGCATACAAAGGAAAAAAAATGGAGGCGCAATTCGGTATAAATTTTTACAGGGATCGAAAAGTGGGAGGACAAACTTCCTTTTTTCGCAATGAAGAAAATCAAGTAGACACGATAAATTATGGGGTTTTAATTAATTCTAAACATATAGATATTTACGGTAAAACAGGTTTTTTTGGAAAACGCCCTATGCAATCTCTTGGAATTGTCTACAACATAAAACACCAAGAAATCGATGGGTTTTTTGGACTTAAGACTTTTTCTGGTTTAGAAAAAAGAGGATATATCAACGTGATTTATGATGATATTATTGGAACAAGCGATCATACTATTAAAATTGGAACAAGCTTTGTTGCCATAGATATTTCACAGCAGGCAGATACTCTTTCACAAAAGCGCATGGAACTTGTTCCGGGAATCTTTGCAGAATACACTTATACAGGCAGAAGGTTAACAGGCGTTTTTGGAAGTCGTTATGACTATCACAGTATTTTTGGAGGACAATTTTCTCCTAGGGTTCATTTAAAATATCTTTTATCAGAAATGACGGATCTTCGTTTTACGGCAGGAAAAGGATGGCGAGTTCCAAACTTTATAATAGATAATGTTTCACTACTTGCAAGTTCAAAGCAATGGATCGCCCCAAGTGAGACAAAACCTGAAATTTCTTGGAATATCGGCGGCTCTCTTGTCCACGAAATGAAAATTTTTGAGCGTAAAGCAACCATATCTCTTGATTTTTATCATACGCGCTTTGAGAATCAACTAATTATAGACCGTGATGAAACCGTTAATACTGTTGTTTTTTCAAATCTAAAAAATAGCTCTTTTTCTAATAGCTTTCAAACAGAATTTAGTTTCTCACCGATTAAAAATCTTGATATTCGTTTGGCTTATAAATTTTTAGATGTTGAGTCAAAATATGGAAATGAAATGCGCCAACAAGTAATGATTCCAAGGCACAGGGGATTTCTTAACTTAGCATACCGCAGTCGCAATAAACGCTGGGAATATGATTTTACTTGTTCTATATTTAGTCCTTCTCGTTTGCCAATTCAAAGAGATATGACGAATGACACACTCTTAATTTCTGACATGAAAAGTAGAATGTATCCGATGATAAATGCACAAATAACGCATATTTATAAAAAATTTGATTTTTACATTGGTGGGGAGAACTTAACAAATTCCGTACAAAAAAACCCGATAATTGATGCAGCTAATCCATTTGGCAGTAAATTTGATGCAACAAATATATTCATGCCTATAACTGGAATAAATATTTATGTCGGAATCCGATATGCCATTGCAAAAACTAAAAAGTAACATATAAACATTTAAATCTTTAAACATGAAAAATATACTGCTGTCAACTCTATTCTTCCTTTTAACTTTAAACGGATTCAGTCAAAAAACCCCAAAAATTCAAACTGTTGTAATTAGTACCTCATCTCAATGTGATGACTGTAAAGAACGTATTGAAGAAAAATTAAACTATACGAAAGGGATTAAGTTTGCAGAATTGAACTTAGAAACAAATAAAGTAGAAGTTAAATTTTCCACTAAAAAAATTACCTTGCTTGAAATAAAAAAAATATTAAATCAACTTGGTTATGATGCTGATGAAAGCAAGGCAAAAAAAGAAGATGTTGAAAAACTACCGAAATGCTGCCAGCCAAACGGCATGAAGGGCTAAAAAGCAGAACGGTTTATACAGTAAAAGCACCTTCTAGATGTTCAATATTTGTGCGGTAAGAATTGTGGACAATGGAAACAATATCAAAGCGAACATCTTTGTCTATCTGGTTTGATTGAACATAATGATCTGCAACTTTAATTATTTGCACTTGCTTTCCTCGAGTTACAGCCTTCCAAGGTTCACCAATTTCTGCAGTATTTCGTGTTTTAACTTCAACAATAACTAATAAATTATTTTTTTCCATGACAATATCTACTTCATATCTTTTGTATCGAATATTTCTATCCACGAGAACATATCCTTTTTTCAAAAGGTAATTTTTTGCTTTTTCTTCACCCCAAGGACCTAATTCTTCTTTCTTCATCATTCAATTTACATGAAGATACAAAAAAGAATTAAATTTTTCCACTAAAACTTTATGAATACTATCTTTACCAATAAATTTCTTGCATGCAGAAAATCCTCATTAAAAATATAACAGGCTTAGTACAAGCGGGCGAAGATATACCACCTATCCGCAAAGGAAAAGATATGCAAGAATTACCAATTGTTAAAAATGCTTTTCTCTACCTTGAAGACAATGAAGTTATTGCTTACGGGAAAATGGATGATTGGAAAGAAATCGGAAGCTCAAGCGATATCGAAATAATTGATGTTGAAGGCTGTTTTGTTTTACCAGCATTTTGTGATTCACATACGCATACTGTTTTTGCAAAAACAAGAGAGGAAGAATTTGTTGACAGAATTCATGGAATGAGCTACGAAGAAATCGCGCTAAAAGGTGGAGGAATTTTAAATTCTGCAGCAAAATTAGCTGAAATGTCGGAAGAGGAACTTTTTAATTCAGCGCAAGAAAGAATTAAAAAAATGATTGCTTGCGGAACGGGAGCCATCGAAATTAAATCAGGTTATGGATTAAGTGTTGCGGCCGAACTTAAAATGCTTCGTGTTATAAAAAAACTAAAAGCAACGAATAAAATTGAAATTAAAGCAACTTTCTTAGGTGCACATGCATTCCCGCTTGCATATAAAGAAAATCATCGGGGCTACATTGACTTAATTATTAAGGAATTGCTTCCTCTAATTGCAAAAGAGGAATTAGCAGAATACATAGATGTTTTTTGTGAGAAAAATTACTTCTCAGTTGATGAAATGGCTGAAATAATTAGTGCTGGGAAAGAATATGGTTTAATTCCAAAAGTGCATGTAAATCAATTTACGATACTTGGCGGAGTTAAAAAAGCAGTTGAAATGGGAGCTTTGAGTGTAGACCATCTAGAGGAAATTGACGAAGAAGATATTTTGGCTCTTCAAGATAGTAATTGTATGCCTACTTTACTTCCTGGCTGTTCGCACTTTCTCGGTCTTCCTTTTGGTGATGCACGAAAAATAATTGCAGCAGATTTACCCCTGGCGCTAGCAAGTGATTTTAATCCGGGATCAGCTCCAAATTATAATTTATTTACGATCTGGTCTTTGGCATGTATAAAAATGAAAATGACACCAGAAGAAGCCTTAAATGCATTAACAATAAATTCCGCTTACGCTATGGGTTTGCAAGGAACTCACGGAAAAATATGCCTTGGCAGTAAAGCACCAATAATTTTAACAACAGCAATTCCATCATTGGCTTATTTGCCTTATTCTTTTGGTGAAAGGAATGTGTCTCGTGTTTTTATTTGATAAGGATATTTTACTAACTTTGGTTCTGTATGAAATACCGCTTAACAATTCTATTTTTTTTATTTTTTGGGCTTTCTCAAGCTCAAAATAGAAATGTAGATAAACAGTTGCTTTGGGAGATCTCTAAAGTTGGAACTAAAGAAAAATCATATTTATTTGGAACCTTGCAATCAAATGATAAACGGATTTTTGAATTAGCGGATTCAGTATATACAGTTCTAGATAAAGCAAAATTAATTATACTAGAATCTGCAATGTTTAACTTTTTCAAAGATCTAGATTCACGAAAAAAAATAACAAGTACGCTTTATGATAAAAACGGGAAACCCTATACATCTTCAGATAAAGCCTCTAAAACTGTCTTCGGTGATGAAGATGGTATGCCTCAATTTCTTGATGCATATTTTGAAGAATATTGTAGCAATTCAAATAAAAGATGCTTAGGATTAGAAGAAATCAATGGTAAACTTTCATCTATTAATCAAAAGTCATTTACAAAACAGATTTTACTGAATAATAAACTGAATAATTTTTCAAATCAAAAATTACTTGATCTTTATTTAAAAGGCGATATCACTTCAATTTCGCGATTTATAAAGTCTAATTTATCAGCTGATAACAAGCAGTTTGAAGAATTGATAACTAATCGGAATATTAAAATGGCAGATAAATTAGATTCTCTTTTTAAGAAAAAAGAATCTTTTTTCTGTGCAATTGGGGCAGGACATCTAGCGGGAGAGGAAGGTGTGATTTATCTTCTGAGGTCAAAAGGTTACAGCTTAAGGCCCATCTATTGGATGAAAAGTGAAATCAAAACTAAAGAAAGAAAAAAAATAGAAAGTTATAATAGTTATCTCTTTAAAGATTCTATAAGTGGGCTTGTTGCTAATTTTCATGGAAAACCATTAAAAGAAATAAATAAAGATGGCAGCTATAGACTTACTTACCGAGAATACGGTCAAGGAAATACATATATTATTGATGTAATCCCAAATGATACTTCATTATCTTTTGACCAAATTGCTACAATCTATATCGCAAGTCCACCAGGAACAAGTTTTAAGAAAAAGATACTTGACGATGGGACAATACTTTGTGAAGGTATTTCAGATACATATCCTGAAGGATTAAATTGGATTAGAATCATATTTAATGAGAATTATTTTGCTGTGCTTAAAACGTATGGAGGAAATAAATTCATGCATTCTGATAGACCAAAAAAATTCTTTAATGATGTTTGGTTTGAATGGAAAATATAAAAGTTCCTTTTAATTTTACTACTGATATTTAAATGAAATTTATTGACCAAATAAGTCATTTTATTAAAGAAAATGATTTTGAATTAAGAAATCTTACAGTTGTTCTTCCTTCAGAAAGGGCAACTAAATATTTGGCGCAATCGCTATTTACCTGTTATGGTAAGCCGATCTTCTCACCGGAAATAATTACAATTGATCGTTGGGTAAAAAAACATTCGTTACCAATTATTGATAAAACACGACTTCTACTTTATCTCTTTGAAATGTACCTTGAAACTGATGAGGGAAAGGATGCTACTTTTGAGGAATTTCAAACATGGGGTACAATTGTTCTTAGTGATTTTGATGATATTGATCGGTATATGTTGGATCATGAACAGGTCTTTAAAAATTTAAAAGCGATTAAAGAATTGGAGAGTTGGCAAATTGATGAAGAAAACTTTTCAGCTTCGCAGGTAAAATTTATGGAGTTTTGGGATCGCTTGCCAAAATACTATGGAGAACTCCATAAAAAACTACAGGCTAAAAATACAATAACAGCAGGCTTGGCTTATCGTAAGCTTGCTGAAAATACAAATATGGTTCTTTCAGGAAATGATAAGCAACATTTTATTTTTGCAGGATTTAATGCCCTTTCTAAATCAGAATTAAGGATAATAAAAAATTTATTAATACAAAAGAAGGCTAGTTTTTTGGTGGATGCAGATATCTATTATTATGAAAATAAAATTCATGAAGCAGGAGCTTTTATAAGGAAAAATTTAGATTTTTTAGAAATTGGAAAACCTGAAATAATCGGAGATCATTTAAGTGATAAAAATCTTGTTCTGAATGTTGTTGAGTGCGCGCAACACACGGGGCAAGTAAAGGTTGCTGCGACTGAACTCTCAAAATTAAGCCCTGCAGAATTGGATTCCACCCTCGTATTATTAGCAGATGAAACCTTAATTAGTTCAATGGTTAAAAATATTCCTGTTTCTGTAGGAAAAGCAAATATTACCCTGGGACTTCCTTTAAGTCAAACACCCATAAAGACATGGGTAGAACTTATCTTTGATATTCAAGAAAATAAATCGCGCTTTAAATCAAATGCAATCTATTACAAAGATTTACAGCGAATTATAAACCATGTATTTACTTTAGGAGCAATTAATCGTGAGGAAAAAAGAATCTTAGTTACCCTTGAGCAAGAAACCATAAGGAAAAATAAAGTTTTTCAAAACTGCGAAAAGTTAGATTTAGGAACTAAAACTCAGAGAATCATTCAGTTAATAACACAAGATTGGGATCAAGATTGGAAAAAAGCCATGGAAGTTGTTCGGTCTCTTAACAAGATTTTATTAGAATTACTTCCTGTAACCAATGAATTTGAGCGGAATATTATACAAGTTTTTGATGAATCGCTTCTAGAATTTGAACAGATTCTAAAAGAAGGAATCCCAAAAATTGCATTGAGAAGTTTTAAGCTACTTTTCTTTCAACATTGGGGAGGAAAAAGCATTGCTTATCACGGAAATCCAATTCAAGGACTTCAAGTTATGGGGCTTTTGGAAACAAGACTTTTAGATTTTGAACACCTGATTATTGTCGGTTTGAACGAAGGAAAATTACCAAATACAAATGTCTTAAATTCTGTTATTCCAATGGATTTAAGATATGGTCTTGGCTTACCTTCGCTCCGAGAAAAACAAGGTTTATTTGCCCATCATTTTTATCGCTTATTACACAAGTGTAAAACTTTTACTGCAACTTATACCACTGCAGTTGAGCAAATTAGCAGCAATGAAGCAAGTAGGTATTTACTACAGTTAGAACTTGAGTTGGCAAATTATACTAAAAAGGTAGAACTTAAAAAGCATTTTTATTCGGTGCCTTTTCCTGAACTTCAAGTTCTTCCCGCAACAATTGTAGCCAAACAAGAAGAAATAATAATTCGTCTTGATACATTTTTTGATCGGAGTATTTCTGCATCGGGGCTTAATAAATACATAACCTGTCCACTTGATTTTTATTACCGCTACATTGTAGAATTTGGAGAAGAAAAGGCCGTGGAAGAAGATCTTGAATCGAGCACATTTGGTTCTTTAATCCATAAAACTTTAGAATTATTATTTCAACCTTTAGCACAGCGAGATAAAAAAGGTGAACCTGTGACTCCTGCACCAAAAAATTTAGAAATAAAAGATGTAGAAAAAATGCTTATAAACTATAAAGGGATTTTACATCAGGAATTTTTAAATTACTTTAATGGAGATGAACAGCTTTTCTTGAAAGGAAAAAATCTTTTAAGCTACGAAATGGCAATGAAAATTACCAAAAATACGCTATTAGCAGAAAAACGTTTTCTCGAAAAAGAAACAGAGCTTGTATTTATAGAACAAGTAGAAGCTGAGATGACAAGCGCAGTGGAGATTCAAATAAAAGACGAAAAAAGAATAATAAATTTTAAAGGATATATTGACAGAATTGACAAGATTGGGAGTAAATACCGCGTAATAGACTACAAGACAGGAAAAGTTACTGACAAAGATGTAGAATTTAAAGTATCTGAAGATGGAATAAAAGCTTCTTTTGCTTCCTCGAAACACAGCCTGCAACTTGCTCTGTATTCTATTTTTTTCAAAGAAAAATATAAGGTGCTTCCCGATATAGCAGCAATTTATTCATTGGTAAATTTAACGAAGCCTTTTGAATTAAAATTTAAAAACAAGAATGGATTAGAAGATTTCCCAGAGTTATTTAAAGAACTTGTGGAGGAGATTATTTCTGAAATCTACGACTTAGATGTGCCGTTTGAACATAGCAGCAATTCAAAATATTGCAATTTTTGCAATTAAAGACAAATAAAGTTTAATATAATTCTAATTTCAAAGAAGTTCTATAATCTTTTATTTCTTCACGGTTAATTTTATGCTCTGCGTTTTTAAGTAGATTCAATAAATACAATAAGTTGTCTTTATCTTCGATTTCAATTGGGTATTCATTTCCCTCTTCATCTTCTTCATATTGCGCTTGCACGTCAAAAACCTTGTTTTCTTCAATGAATTCATACGTTAAACGAAGCACTTTTACAACAAGTGGATCCTGCTCTTTTAAAGCCAATTCGCGCAAATCTTTTAAATTCTCAATTAATTTTGCGGCCTTTATTCCACTTTTTTCAACGCTTGCAATAATTGCATCTAATTTTTCGTTGGCAGAGATTGTCTTCATAAAATATTATTTTCATGCAAATTTAGTGAGTTTACTTGGATTATCAACACTTCAGTATTGAACAATCACTTTTTTAAAAGAAATAAACCGAAAAAGAAACATTAAGTTTGTTCTATGCAATTTTTTTTACAAGCTATAGGTATTGGTTTTTTGCTCAGCGTAATGGTTGGACCAGTATTTTTTGTTCTCTTAGAAACAAGTATTACTAAAGGCATCCGTGCTGCATTAGCTTTGGATATTGGGGTTTTTATTAGTGATATATTATATATAATGTTCGCTCTTAGTTTTGTTGATCAAATAACATCTATTAATTCCGGTGAAAACAAATTAATATTTGGATTTATAGGAGGGTCAATCTTCATTATTTATGGAATCTTTTATTTTTTTAAAAAATCAAAAATGGCTGATTTAACATTGGTAGCAGAAAATACAAGTAAAGAAGTTGCTTCAGCACCAAAAGACTTTTTATTGTTAGGTTTAAAAGGTTTTATTTTAAACATAGCAAATCCCGCTGTTATTTTTTATTGGTTAAGTATTTTATCCCTTGCAGCTCAATCTGTTCCGGATAATACAAAAAACCCGAATACATGGATTCTGTTATTCCTTTCTATTCTATTAGGCACCTACTTTGGTTTTGATATTTTGAAAGTTTTTGCAGCCAAAAGACTAAGAACTCTTGTAAATCAAAACTTATTGAATGCCTTAAATATTCTTATTGGACTAATCTTTTTGCTTACTGGAATTTTTCAAATTATTAAAAATTTTCAAATTATACTTACTAGGTAAAAACTTAAATTTCAATTCACTTATGTATAAAACAATCTGTATTTTTTTATTTGCAATAAACTTAAGTTTAGCCTTTTCTCAGAAAGTAGAGAAAGAAAATTTAACACAAAAAGTAAAATTATTTTGGGATAAAGGAAATAAAAAAATACAAGCAACTGGCTCTTATTATACAAATGAGCGGCGTGGAAATACTACTGAAAAACACGGGAAATGGCTCTTTTATTCTTTCGATGGAATTTTAGAAGAAGAACGAAACTATTACCGGAATAGAATTCATGGCTTGCAAACTATTTATTATCCCAACAAAAAAATAAAGCAGCAAACTTATTTTACCTTCAATGTTCCAGATAGTGCTTTTAAGGAGTGGAATGAAAATGGAATACTTATTATTTTAGGAAATTATGATCTTGGAAGTCCAGATGGTATTTGGGAATATTACTACGATAATGGAAAGAAAAAATCAGTGGAAGAAGTTATAAAAGATTCGACTTATCTTCTCTCATTTTTTGAAAACGACTCTTTGCACACTCAAACCATTAAAGATGGCGATGGATTTATTAAGTCGCTTTATACCAATGGTTTAGCAAAAGAATTATACACCTTCAAAAATGGATTGAAAACTGGTTTATTTGAAGAAAGGACAGCAAACGGAATGCTTTCAATAAGTGGTTATTTTAATGATGGAAAAAAAGATAGTATTTGGGAATTTTATAGTTTTTTAGGAAATCTCGAGAAAAAGATAACGTATAAAAATGATACTCTTGATGGGGAATATCTTGTATATTATAAAGATCAATCTATTAATACTAAAGGTTATTATATAAAAGGAGAGAAAACTGGGGAGTGGACCTGGAATTTTTCAAATGGGAAGCCCGAAATAATTGGAAGTTTTAAAAATGGTATGCAACATGGTAAATGGTTCTATTATTTCAACAACGGTCAAACTTCCTATACTGCCAATTTTAATCTAAGTAAGAAAGATGGAGAATGGATTTATTATTCTAAGGATGGGGCAATAGAAAAAAAAGGAACGTACTTTAATGATGAAAAAAATGGGCTGTGGGAAACTTGGTATGAAACTGGGGCAAAGCTAATGACTGGAAATTATAAAAATGGCAAAGAAGAGGGTGAATGGTCAAACTTTTGGGAAAATAATGTTCTAAAAAATAAGTCGACATTTAAAAAAGGGCAGCTTAATGGTAAATGGTATTCATATAATCCAGAGAAAGTTCTTGTTTGTAGTGGCAAATATAAAAATGGACTAAAAGTTAGTACTTGGATTGACTATTTTAATAATGGAGAAATAAAAGAAATTTCAAATTATAAAATATTTCGACGAAAAAACAATATTAATAATATTTCTATTGTTGGTATGAAAACTATTCAAAGTGAGTATCATGGAGAATTCCAAACCTTTTCTCAAATTGATTTTAAACAAAAAACTATAGGAAAATATAAAAATGGATTAAAAGAAGGAACGTGGTTTGATTATTATCCTGGAGGTCTAATTCCAACGTCAATTTCAAATTATAAAAATGGTAAATTACATGGCGTATTTAAACAAATAGGAAGACGTGGAGAACCTTTGTTCGAAATTAATTATAAAAAAGGCATAAAAGATGGTTGGTTTGTTGTTTATGATTCTAACGGGAAAGAAAAAGTAAGGAAAATGTTTAAAAATGGCAGAGAACAAATGAAACAGAATAATGAAAATTACTTTTCTCCTTGAGCACGAAAAGACTGAATAAATAAGGTTAATTCAATGAAATCATCAACTGATAATTGCTCTGGGCGTTCATTTGTAAACTTTTCAGGAAGTATATTCCCCCCTAATAATTGCTTTATAGAATTCCTGAGAGTCTTTCTTCGTTGATTAAAGGCCATTTTAACAACTTGAAAAAATAGTTTTTCATCACAATCCAATTCTTTTCTTTCATTTCTTGTGCAACGAATTACGCCTGATTTTACTTTTGGAGGTGGAATAAAAACATGCGGATCTACAGTAAAACAATAATGTATATCATAAAAGGCTTGTAGAAATACACTAATTATACCGTATTCTTTAGTGCCGGGTTTTTCTGCAATTCTAATTGCGACCTCTTTTTGGAACATTCCCATTATTTCAGGAATTTGATTTCGGTATTCTAAGCAGCGAAATAATATCTGTGATGAAATATTGTATGGAAAATTGCCGACTACACAAAATGGTTCAGTCCCCATAAATTCTTGAAGGTCCATTTTTAAAAAATCTCCCCAGATAATTCGATCTCGCTGCTCTGGATATTTAATTCTCAAAAAATCAATTGATTCAGAATCAAGCTCTAATAACCATAGATTTGTTGGATTTTTCGATAGTAAAAATTCTGTTAAAGCACCCATTCCTGGACCAACCTCAACTACATTTTTGCAATTACTGTGATTTGTTAACTGCTGCGCTATTTTTTCACATGTTCCCTTATCATTCAAAAAATGTTGTCCAAGATGTTTTTTTGGTCGAACATGCATGTTACTAAAATTCTTCAATTACCGTTAATAAAGTTCTAAATGCAGCAAAATAGCCAATAAATTTTTCTGAATGTTCTTTTTGTAATAATGGAGCATGTTGCTCGGTATAAATTTTCATTAATTCGTCTGAATCACAGAGATACATTATTGAAAAAGTCATTTCTCCCTCCACTTCACCCTGAATTCTTGAGATTTTTCCCTCAGTAAAACAAGCAGTTGCCATAACATCTGGAATGTGCTTTGAACGCATCCAATTCAACCATTCGTCTGCCTTTAAAGAGTCAACACTTACTGTAATATTATAAATAATCATTAATGTAAAAATAGGGTTTATTAAAATATAAATTTATAGAAAGCTTTAATATAGTAATTGGGTGTAATTTCTAAATCTACTTACAGCACAACTTATTTTTTAAAAAGACAACTATAATACGAAAAAATTAAAAAAATGATTTAGATTTGAAACAATAAATTGTAAGAAAGTTTACTATGCAATCAAAAGGCTTGTGGAAAATTATTGGGGCGTCTTCATTAGGAACTCTAATTGAATGGTATGACTTTTATATTTTTGGTAGTTTAGCAACCGTTATTTCTTTAAAGTTCTTCCCAGCAAATAACCCAAGTGCTGCTTTCCTTGCTACCCTTGCAACATTTGCTGCAGGATTCATAGTTCGTCCATTTGGAGCGCTTTTCTTTGGGCGATTGGGCGATTTAATTGGACGGAAATATACTTTTTCTATTACCTTACTTTTAATGGGAAGTGCTACTTTTTTAATGGGTTGTATTCCTTCTTATGAATCAATTGGATTTTGGGCGCCTGTATTAGTTTTAGTGTTGAGATTACTTCAAGGCTTAGCTTTAGGTGGCGAATATGGCGGTGCCGCAACTTATGTTGCAGAACATGCCCCAGCAAATAAAAGAGGTTATTGGACTTCCTGGATTCAAACAACTGCTACGATTGGTTTATTTATTTCCTTACTTGTTATTATGCTAACAAGATTGGCGCTTTCTCAAGAAGACTTTAATAATTGGGGATGGCGAGTTCCATTTTGGATATCTATTCTATTAGTTGCTGTTTCTTATTTTATACGAAAAAAAATGGGGGAGTCTCCTCTATTTGAAAGTTTAAAAGCAGAAGGAAGTGTATCAAAAAATCCGTTAAAAGAAAGTTTTGGAAATAAAGACAACTTTAAATTTGTACTATTGGCGCTTTTCGGAGCGACAATGGGCCAAGGTGTTATTTGGTATACTGGACAGTTCTATGCAATGAATTTTATAGAAAAAATTTGTTTTGTAGATAAGATGCAATCTGATGTGTTGATCGCTATTGCTTTATTAATGGGCACCCCATTTTTTATTGTTTTTGGTTCCTTATCAGATAAGATTGGCAGAAAAAAAATTATGCTGCTTGGTATGTTATTAGCTACTTTAAGTTATCGACCGATTTACGAAAAAATGTACCAGACAATTTCAGTGAAAAATAAAATTGAAGTTTTAGCTAAACAAATAAAAAGTACTTCCCTAAATAAAACCTTAGAAACAAAAACAATTGATTCTGTGCAGACAATAAATTCTTTTTATACTGATGGGACAGAAAAGACGGAGATTATTACAATTCATCTAAATACAAAGGGGGAAAAATTAATAAATAGTAAAAAAGAAAGTAAAATTTCTATTAAAATCAATAATTATGATAAATGGATATTAATTATGCTGGTATTTATTCAGGTTTTATTTGTTGCAATGGTTTATGGGCCGATTGCGGCATTTCTTGTTGAGCTTTTCCCAACGAAAATTAGATATACCTCCATGTCCTTACCTTATCATATAGGGAATGGTGTTTTTGGTGGCTTATTGCCTGCAGTTGCTGTATATATGTCATCTAAAGCTAACGATGCAAATACATTTGCTGCTGCACAGGGTGAAATTCTCCCCTATGACAAACCTTATTTAGAGGGTTTATGGTATCCAATAATTCTATCTGCAATTTGTTTTATAATTGGACTAGTGTATATTAATTCAAAAACCAAAAATTAGATGAATAAACTCAAAAGATTACTCGGATTTATCTGGATTTTACTTGCACTAGTAAGTGCTTACTTTTCTGTTGTTTATTTTGGATTACCTAAAATTACTAATCCAAAAGGAAGTGACGATCTTGTTTTTGGTGTAATTATTATATTTATTTTAATGCCAATAATTGTTGGTGGTCTCTTTAAATTTGGATTATATGCAATTCAGGGCTTATATGATGATGAAAATAAAAACTAGTTAACTAGTTAATTAAGCATAAGAATACAAGGTGTCTTTTATTATTCCTAAGGAAACATCTATTCGGAAATTTGGAATATGAATTTGGTAATAGTCAATCAATAGCTGCAAAGATTTTTTAGTTGTTTCTTTCTCAAAAGTTTGCTCGTAGTTCCCTTCAAAATATGTTTTTAATTGTTCGACTGATTGCTCGTCTACAAAATAAGAATAGGGAGATTCTATAGCTGTAAAAACTCCTTTTTGCAAGTCAAAATAAGAAGCATTAGCTTCTTCAAAGTGTGGTAGATAACCTAGATTAACAATTAAGCCTGTTAAAAATTCCAAAGGAAATGTATATAAATCTGTTTTGACTTCTAATAAGCAAATCTTTTCTCGAAGAAATTTAAAGATTAATGCATCTCCACCCTCAACTTTTAAGGTTTGTTTTAAAACATCAGCTATAAAAAAACAGAGGATAGTTTTTTGTGGATTAGAATAAATTTCAGAAAGCGGAAGTGCTAAATCCATTGCGTTAATAATCCCCAACTCACTCTCAGCTCGCTTAAAAAAAGTAAGCTCGTAAATACCTAGATGAAAAATAGCTAGTTTCTTTTTTCTAGCTCCCTTAAAAATAAAACTAGAAAGTCCATTGAGCTCAGTATAAAATGTAAGAATTAAACTGCTTTCAGAATAGTTCTTTTTTGCTATTAAAATACCAAGATCTGTATTTTTCACTATTCTCTTGCCTTTGCTTTAAAATCTATTTTATAATAAAAAATTGGCAAAAAGCCCAACTGGAATCGTTCTGCAGTTGGTTCAGAAATGTCGTTTGGATCTAGGCGAGGAGCATAAGCTAAACTTAATAAGTTTTTTGTATCCAATAGATTTACGAGATCTAAACCAATTTCATGAGTCATTTTCTTGGTGTTCATTCTCCAACTTATTTTCAAATCGACACGAAAATAATCTTTAAATTGCAAATCATTAAACAAAGAGTCCTTAAAAATTAATTCTTTATCATCATTGGTTTTATCCACATCTACTAAGCCATATCGTTTTCCACCAGCAACTGTACATTTTCCACCAATTCCAAAAACTTGATTTTTACTTAGTTTAAATTCTTTACCTACTAAGAAATTAGCAACATAATTTCCATTGAAAGAAGTGTTGCGCAGAACACCATCACTGCCAGTATACTTTGATTCATACAAAGTTCCAGAAAACAAAAAGAAAAAGGATTTGTCAAAATATTTCTGAACAGTTAACTCAAGTCCATAATTATAGCCTGTTCCTGTATTCTGCAATTTCTCTGCAAAAATTCTTGAAAATCCACTTCCCATATTAATCATTGAAAATGCGGAAGGACTAATCTCTACTGGAACATTGTAAAGGTGTTGGTAATACGCTTCTGTTTTAATACTGAACCCTTTATCAAAGAATTTTTCATACCCTAAAACCGTATGTAAACTTCGTGTAAAATCCATGTTTTGATTGTAATAATTGCCTGTTCCATATTTATCAAATGTGTAGGTATAAATAGGTTGTATTTGACTGTGCATGCCAGCACCTGCAGAAATTGATTGAGATCCTTTCATTCGATATTTCATGCCAACACGAGGTTCTGCAGGGCTTATGCTATTACTCAATGAAAAATACTGAGCATGCAAGCCAGCCGATATATCCATATTTTCATTCACACGCCATTTCCATTGCACAAATGGCTGAGCAAGTAATGCCGAACCATTGTAATTCCAACGAACTTTATAAACATCAGGCGTATCTAAATCAACTAAAACAGAATCTATTTGATCGAGTTGCATAAGGTCAAAATTAACACCTGCCTTAATCGTATGCCGAGTATTTATTTTGTGATTGATAGCAGCATAGGCAGAAATCTTTGCTATTTTGAAAGTATAAGCTAGCATGTTGTAGATTGTATCTATTTCTATTGTTTCACCAACAATCTTTCTTCCATTTAAATAGTCGTGCTTAGTATGTTGATCTTCCATTGCAGCAGCAATCGTTGCTGTAAAAAATGTCTTTTCACCAAGTGTTTTCTTGTAATTAAATCCAGAAAAATACATGCTTGTTCCAAAATACTGGTCTCTGTCGCCATCTCCATATAAGTCAGTGGTAAACTTTTTTTGATCAGAAATTTTAATTGCAATTTGGCTTTTCCCTCCAATTCCAAAAAAGGATAATTGTGCATTATTTTTCAAAACCCAATTAAACTTAAAGGCAGCATCGCCATAAACTGGAACTGCATCCGTTCCTATTTTTATACCTAATTTCTCGAAGAGCGATAAAGTAGAATATCTTCCCATTACCAAAAAGGAAGCTTTACCTTTTTTACCAATTGGCCCCTCTGCTAAAAACTCTGTACCCAGAAATCCAAATTGACCAGTAAATTCATGCTGTTTATTGTTTCCATTTCTCAATTTTAAGTCAAATACTCCAGCAGTACTATTTCCGTATTCAGCAGGATATGCACTCATGAGAAAATCTGAGTTACCAAGTATTTTGTTGTTGATAATAGAAACTGGCCCACCTGAACTTCCAGAAATTGAAAAATGATTTGGATTTGGAATATCAACACCTTCCACGCGCCATAAAACGCCAAGGGGAGAATTTCCACGAACCACGATATCGTTTCTGGAATCATCAGATCCTCCAACACCAGCAAAATTTGAAGCCATCCTAGCGGGATCCATCCTCGAACCAGGATAACGATTTGTTTCTGAAACACTAAATTGTTGTGTAGAAAGGAGCGCCATGTTATTTAATACTTCCCCTTTTCTTTTTGCCGTTACAGTCACTTCTTTTTGTAAGACAATCATTTCAGCCATTGGAACATTGACAATAACTTCTCTTCCGGAACCTACTTCAATTGTGGAAGATTTAGGATTATACAAAGCATATGTTGCCTCTAAACTATATTTTCCGACAGGTACATTTTTGATTTCAAATTCCCCATCAGCATTGGATAAAACACGAAGTAAATCTGTTTCATTAACTTGGATGCTCAGTTTAACACCAATTAAAGGAAAGTTTGTTTCACTATCAAAGACCTTTCCGCGAACAGTTTGCGTTTGAGCAAATAAAGTCGCTGCACCAAAAAGAAAGAAGGATAAAGTAAATATTTTCATAGTTCTATAAGTTATAATTAATCAAAGATAACTTGATTTTAACAAAAAAGATAATTAATTTTCGTAACTTTAAGGATCCAATTTGCATAAATCGCAAATAACCTAGCATATTGCTTTTTACATCGCGGAATTTTATTTATAAGAATATAAAAAATTGCACGGTTTTTGAAATACAGAATTTAATTATTAATTTCACATTAAAATACTTCATATGAAAACTTTACTTTTTAGCACTTTATTATTTATCAGTAGCTCATTTTTTGCACAGGTTGAAAAATTAACATGGCATACAGACCTTGTAAAAGCAATAGAAATCTCCACTAAAGAAAAAAAACCCCTTATGTTATTTTTCACAGGAAGTGATTGGTGTGGATGGTGCATCAGATTACAGAAAGAAGTTTTTTATCAAGCAGAATTTATTGAATGGGCAAACGATAATGTTGTATTAGTAGATATTGATTTCCCAAGAAATAAAAGTAAGCAAAGCACCGAATTACAACAACAAAATAACTTATTACAACAACAATTTGGAATTCAAGGATATCCTACAATTCATTTTGTTCGCCCTGATAAAATAGATGGTAAAACTAACCTAACAAGTCTTGGAAATACGGGTTATCGCGCAGGTGGCCCTGCTGCTTGGATTTCAGAAGCAAACACTTATATTCAAGCTGAATAGTTAACATAAATTTGAAATCTCATCGTATTCAAAGCCCTTTGATTGTAAATATCGAAGGGTTTTTTGTTTTCTCTCAAAATCATTTTTTTCTGATTTAAGCGAATCCCATTTTTTTTCATATAAATTTTGAGCCATTGATTTATACTCTGTTATATCAATTGACGATAATGCTTTTGAAATTAAATCAGTATTAATTTTCTTTTGAAATAAGCCAGCTTTTATTTTTTGTTTGCCCCATTTATTGTTTCGGAATTTTCCAATGGCATAAGTAAGGGCAAAACGTTCTTGATTAAAGAAATTACATTCCGATAAATGCGCTATTATACTTTTAAAGTCAGTTGGGCTTGAATCGAGAGTGGCTAACTTTGTTTCTATTTCAAATAAAGACCTTTCTTGGTATGCGCAATACGCTTCCAACTTTAAGATAATTTGTTCTTTTGAATACTTTTTTGGAAACATTAAACTATAATCTCTTCGTTGTGTTTGTCAACAAATGAATACTCTAAAAGATTAAGTTCTGTAATTCCTCTCACTGGAATCCACTTCTTGTGTTTCAAAAACCATTTCATTTGTTTAGAAACCAATCCTTTTTTGAAAAAAGCTGCTAAATAAGGATGAACAAGTAAGGAAATACCTTTCATTCCTCTATCAGAAAGTAAGTAATTTAGGTTATTTTCTATTTCTTCTGCAAAAAGGATACTCGCCGTAATTTCACCACTTCCCGAACAAGTTGGACAAACTTCTGCAGTTTTAATATCTGTTTCAGGGCGAACACGCTGTCGCGTAATTTCAATAACACCAAATTTTGAAGGAGGAATAAGGTTGTGTTTTGCGCGATCAGATTTCATAAAACTCTTCATTTTTTCAAAAAGAATTTTATTGTTTTCTTTATCATGCATATCAATAAAATCAACACAAATGATTCCGCCCATATCTCTTAGTTGAAGTACGCGCGCAATTTCTTCTGCTGCCTCTAAATTTGTTGCTAAGGCATTTGCTTCTTGACCTGTAGCGCCTTTTCGATTTCCACTGTTCACATCGATGACGTGCATTGCTTCAGTATGCTCAATAATTAAATATGCGCCACTTGGCATTTGAACTTTCTTACCAAACAATGTTTTTATTTGTTTGCTGATTTCAAATTTTTCAAAAATCGCCAATTTTCCATCGTAATGCTTTAGGATTTTCTCTTTCCCTGGAACATTCGCTGAAATATACTCCTTCATTTCTGCAAGTAACTTCTCGTCGTTTACATGAATATTTGTAAAATCAGCATTTAATAAATCTCTTAAAATTGATGTTGTGGTATTTAATTCTCCTAAAATCCTTTTTGGAGCATTCCCTCCCTTAAGGTTTTCGTGAATAGTTTTCCATTTATCTAATAAATTCTGTAAGTCATTCTCAAGATCAATTGTTGCCTTGTGTTCTGCTACAGTTCGAATGATAACACCAAAGTTTTTTGGCTTAATACGATCCATTAATTCTTTAAGTCGAGCTCTTTCAGCGTTATCCTTGATTTTTTGACTGACAGAAATTTTTTCAGAAAATGGTACTAAAACAAGATATCTACCTGCAAGTGTAACCTCAGCAGATAATCGTGGACCTTTAGTTGAAATTGGTTCTTTAGCGACTTGCACTAAAACTTGCTGAGAAGAGGATACAGTCTCGGTCATTTTCCCATCTTTCTGCAAATCTTTGTCCATTTTGAAATACATCAAATCTGGAACATTTTGTTTTCCATGAATTGAATCCTTTACAAATTTTGCAAAAGAGTTGTATTGTAATCCTAAATCTAAGTAATGGAGGAAAGCATCTTTTTCGTGGCCAACATCTACGAAAGCAGCGTTTAAACTTGGTACCACTCTTCTTATACGACCTAAGTAAACATCGCCAACGGCGAAATCTGTATTTCCTCTTTCTTCGTGTAACTCTATGAGTTTCCCATCACGCAAAAGAGCAAGCCAAATACCAGTGTTACGAGCGTCAACGACTAATTCTAAATTCACAATATGATTTTTATAGGTTTATACAATGAAAGCTCAGCGTTATTAACACTGAGCTTCATTATGAAATCATTAGAAGATTATTTCTTCTTTTTGTGACGATTTTTTCGAAGTCGTTTCTTACGCTTGTGCGTAGCCATTTTATGTCTTTTTCTTTTTTTACCGCTTGGCATAATGCTATATTTTAGTGTTCTTAAATTCCAATTAAAAATTCATCCCTTAAAAAGGAGAACAAAGTTAAGCTTTTTTTTGGAAATTAATAAACGCGGCTATATTATTTAATTTTCACCTTGCTTTTTACTTCAGCAACAAACGTTTTTGAAGGTTTAAAAGAAGGGATATTGTGAGCTGGAATAATAATTGTTGTTTTTTTGGAAATATTTCGCCCTGTTTTTTCTGCGCGTTCTTTCACAATAAAACTTCCAAAACCTCTTAAATAAACATTTGTTCCTTTACTTAAAGATGATTTAATGGAATTCATAAAAGCCTCTACTGCACGAAGGGCTTCTGTTTTTTCTAATCCTGTTTCTAATGCAATGTCTGCAACGATGTCTGCTTTGGTCATTTGTAATTTATTTAAAAGTTATTTAATTATAAACATCTCGTTTTAAAAAATGTTTGCAATTACTTCAGCAAGCATATTTTAAAAGAGCACAAAAGTATAGTTCAAAAAGAATATATTTTTAATTTTCACAAAATATTTATCAACTATTTATCAAATGCCTGAATTTCAAGCAACTATAATTTCATGGTACCATCAAAATAAAAGAAATCTACCTTGGAGAGATACCACCAATCCTTATTTTATTTGGTTGAGTGAAATAATTTTACAACAGACAAGAATTGAACAGGGGACATCCTATTATTTAAAGTTTATAAATCGCTTTCCAACAATTAAAGATTTGGCGCAAGCGAATGAACAAGAAGTGTTGAATTTATGGCAGGGACTTGGGTATTACAGCAGAGCAAGAAATCTGCACACAACTGCAAAATACATTTATTTTGATTTAAAAGGTGAATTCCCGAAAAATTTTGCAGCGCTGATTCTCTTAAAAGGCGTTGGAATTTATACAGCTTCTGCAATTGCATCTTTTGCCTACAATGAATCTAAAGCTGTAGTTGACGGCAATGTTTACAGAGTTTTAAGTCGGGTTTTTAATATTGAAACTCCAATTGATTCAGGAATTGGGAAAAGAGAATTCCAAAATTTGGCGGATGAATTAATTTCTTCTGAAGTTCCAAATATCTACAATCAAGCAATCATGGAATTTGGAGCGCTTCACTGTTTACCCGCAAATCCGCTGTGTGAAAGTTGTCCCCTTCAATTTTCTTGTCTTTCTTTTGCTGCTGGTACAATTAAAATTCGCCCAGTAAAAAATAAAAAAGTGAAGATAAGTCCCCGTTATTTTGTTTTTAAAATAGCTCAAGACGCTGAAGGAAAAATCTCCATGATAAAAAGAACTGAGAAGGATATTTGGCAAAACTTATTTCAATTCCCACTTTTTGAATTTACTTCTCAGGATAAAAAGGCGACTTTTCTGCAAACTCATAACTTTGACTTTGTTTCAAAAGAGTACAAACACATCTTATCGCATCAGCATATATTTGCAACTTTTGTATTTCAGCGCGTAAAAAAAATAAATCTTCAGCAGGGGGAGCAAAAATTATTTCCCTCACAAATTGATGACTTTCCAATCCCTCGATTGATTGAAAAATTCCTCGAAGAAGAAGGCGCCCAACTTTTTTCTTAATTGAAAGTTTAACTTCATTAACTTTGTACAAAAAACACCACCATGATTTTAGTAAAACAAGAAGCCACAAATAATGAAAATAGCAGTTGCATTTATTTAATCGATAAGAAAAGTAAAAGCAAAGATTTCGATCCGCAATTTTCTCATAGTATTGCCGGAATTATTGCTGGCACAAAGAAATTTGATTATTTAAGGCTTTCAAATAGTTTTGTATTTTTTGTTTTTGACGATCAAAAACCTGAAGAATTGCGTGTGATAGGTTCTCGAATTCACGATATGATTTGTGCTGATTGTGAAGTAATTTCAATTAGCGGCAAATCAAAAAATTCGTGTTTCCTTGCCGAAGGTATCGCCTTAACAAATTATCAATTTTTGAAATACTTAAGTAAACCGAAGAAGCATACTTTAACTGAGATTATTTTATCTGATGAGGTAGAAAAAGAAAAAATTGACGAATTAAATGATACCATTAAAGCAGTTTTCTGGGCGAGAGATGCTGTAAATACTCCGGTTTCTGATTTAAATGCCTTGCAATTAGCTGAAGCTGTTGTTAAATTAGGTGAAGAAGCAAATTTTCAAGTCCAAGTATTAGAAAAAACCCAGATAGAATCGTTAAAAATGGGAGGTTTATTGGCAGTTAATAAAGGATCTGTTGATCCTCCAACATTTACAATAGCAGAGTACAAACACAAAAAAGCGCTTAATAAAAAACCAATTGTCTTAGTTGGAAAAGGCGTTGTTTATGATACAGGCGGCTTAAGTTTAAAGCCAACTCCAGGTTCTATGGATTGCATGAAATGTGATATGGCTGGGGCTGCTGCAGTTGCTGGAGCATTGTATTTAGCAGCTTTGCAAAAATTAAAGTTGCACATCATTGTTTTAATTCCAGCTACAGATAATCGACCGGGAGGAAACGCATACACTCCGGGAGATATAATCACAATGTATAATGGCTCAAGTGTTGAGGTTTTAAATACGGATGCTGAAGGAAGAATGATTTTGGCGGATGCCCTTTCTTATTCCATGAAGTACGACCCAGAAATTGTAATAGACGCAGCAACCTTAACTGGCTCTGCATTGCGCGCAATAGGAACGGAAGCTAGCATAATTATGGGAAATGCTAAAAATCACTATTTTGAAGAATTGGAGAAGGCAGGAAATGAAGTGCATGAGCGCGTTGTTCGCTTTCCATTTTGGGATGATTATGCAAAACACATGGAATCTAAAATTGCAGACTTAAAGAATATTGGCGGACCAAATGCAGGTATGATTTCCGCCGGAAAATTTTTAGAGCATTTTTTAAAAGCGCCTTATATTCATATGGATGTTGCAGGCCCAACTTGGCTTGATAGTCGAGAAGATTATAAAGGTCAAGGTGGCACTGGTTCAGGTGTGCGTTTATTGTATCAATTTTTAAAAAATCACTCGTCTTAATGGAAATAGATACGGAAAACCAAGCTTTAATTAAAGTTGGGATAACCATTGGAGATATCAATGGAATTGGGCCTGAAATTATTCTAAAAGCATTGCGTGACGCCAGAATTCTTAAGGATTTTACGCCGATAATTTATGGTTCTGAAAAAGTTTTGTCGCATTATCAAGCGTTATTGGAAATGGATGATTTTAGCATTCAAATCTGTAAAAATGCGAGTCAAGCACTTGAAAATAATGTGAATGTTGTAAATGTTTGGACAGAGGAAGTAGAATTATCAGTGGGGCAAGGAACGGAAAAAGGCGGTCTATATGCATTTAAAGCATTGGAAGCTGCTACACAAGATATTTCTGAAGGAAAAATTGATGTTCTGGTAACTGCGCCATTTTCTAAAGACGGAATGATAAAAGCAGGATTTAAATTCCCAGGTCATACGGAGTATTTAGCAGATTTATCTGCTGTCAAAGAGGCTCTAATGATTTTAGTTTCTCCAACACTTAAGGTTGCACTTGTAACAAGTCACATTCCAATTAAAGAAATCAGCAAGAATTTATCCAAAGACTTAATAGTTGAAAAAATAAAAGCATTTGAGCAAAGTTTGAAAAAAGATTTTAATCTCACTAAACCTAAAATTGCTGTCTTTGGCTTAAATCCCCATGCTGGCGAAAATGGAAAACTTGGCTCTGAAGAATCTGAAACTATTCAACCTGCGATTCAATTTTGTAAAGCTGAAGGAATTTTAGCCTTTGGACCTTTTGCTGCTGATGGTTATTTTGGTTCTCCAGCGAGAAATCAATACGATGGTGTTTTAGCGATGTATCACGATCAAGGTCTAGCAGCTTTCAAAGCCCTTTCTTTTGATGATGGAGTTAATTTTACTGCAGGTTTGCCAATTGTTCGAACTTCTCCTGATCACGGAACTGCCTTTGATATTGCAGGAAAAAATTGTGCTTTAGAGCAGTCTTTTAGAAGTGCGATCTATATGGCGCTTGATATTTTTAGGACGCGGAAATTCCAAAAATTAATTCATGCAAATCCACTTCCTTTTACTCCTGAAGACAAAAGCAAAAAGAATAGTAGCCGAGATGAGTAAAATGTTTTTTTCTTTTTAAAGAAAAATAGTATCTTTGCCCTTCGTTTTGGTATAATTTAAAATCAGCTCGTGAAAAGTCAATTTGAAATACCCTTTGTTGGATTAAAAATTGGATACCACGATTTTGAATTAGACATTGACGATACGTTCTTTGAGTCTTTGCCATTTTCTATAATTGAAAAAGGTGATTTAAAAGTTTGGTTGGATTTAGAAAAAAAGGAGTCAATGCTTGTTGCGGATCTCGAAGTTTGTGGCACTGTAAAAGGAACTTGTTCCCGCTGCAATGAACAAATGGACATCGAAGTAGAAGGCGAAATGACTGTTTATTACAAATTTGGAAACGAGAATGAAGAGGATGAAAATCTTATAGTTATTCCTTTTGACAGTTATGAAATAAACGTACAACAAGCAATTTATGAATTGATTGTAGTTTCTATTCCATCTAGACCAATACATGAAGAAGGCGAATGCGAAAAAGAAATGGTTCAACTGATTAAGAAATATTCAACACCTGAACCAAAAAAAGACAAAGATGATGAGGTTGACCCACGATGGGCAGCATTGAAAAATTTAAATTGATAATTATATAATAAAGTTATGGCACATCCGAAACGAAAAATTTCCAAAACACGTAGAGATAAACGAAGAACACACATAAATGCTGTTGCAAGCAATGTTGCTACTTGCCCTACAACTGGACAGCCGCACCTATTTCACCATGCTCATTGGCATGAAGGCAAATTATACTACAAAGGAAAAGTTTTAGCCGAAAAAGAAGTTGTTGAGTAATCAACAAAAATTTCTTAAATGAAAATCGGAATAGATATTTCTGGTGGCGACTTCGCTCCTGCTGCAAATCTTGATGGCGCTATTTTAGCACAAAAAGAATTAAAAAGTGACGCCATTATTGTATTGATTGGCGATGAAGAACAAATAATTTCAGGTTTATTAGAAAGAAATATTGCTGATGGTTTATTTGAAATAATTCATGCCCCAGAAGTAATCACTTTTCACGATCATCCAACCCGAGCACTTAGTAAAAAACCAAATAGTTCAATTGCTGTTGGATTTAATCAACTTGCAAAAGGAGAATTACATGCATTTGCAAGTACTGGAAATACTGGAGCAATGTTGGTGGGATCAATGTACAAATTAAATACAATTGCCGGAGTTATTAGGCCTTGCATAACTTCAACACTTCCAGCTATCGATGGTTCCAAAACTATTTTATTAGATGTCGGTTCAAATGCAGATTGCAAAGCTGATGTCTTGTACCAATTTGCTGTTTTAGGATCTCTTTATTCGCAGCATGTTCATAACATTGAAAAACCCCGAGTGGCACTCTTAAACATTGGAGAGGAAGAATCAAAGGGAAATTTATTGACAATCGCAACCTACAAATTACTTGCCGAATCAGATGAGATTAATTTCATTGGAAACATAGAAGGCCGACATATTTTTTCTGGAAAAGCTGATGTAATTGTCTGTGATGGATTTACTGGAAATATAGTTTTAAAACAAGCCGAAGGTATTTATTCTCTTATGAAAAAACGAGGGATAAACGATGAGTATTTTGATCGTTTTAATTACGAGAATTATGGTGGGACTCCAATTTTAGGTGTAAAGGGAAATGTTATTATTGGCCACGGAATTTCCAATGACATTGCTGTTAAAAATATGATTTTGCATGCTCATGAGGTTGCAAGCTCTGGTTTAGCAATGAAAGTTAACGATGCTTTTAATTAATTTATGAATAAAATAACTGCTGCTATTACTGGTGTTCAAGGATATGTTCCTGAACATGTTTTAAGCAATGAAGACCTTACTAAAATTGTTGACACTTCTGATGAGTGGATAACAACACGAACAGGAATTAAGGAACGAAGAATCATGAAAAATGGCGCTTCTTCTGATATGGCAGCTGAAGCTGTAAAAAGCTTGCTAAAGAAAAAAAATATTGATCCACTCGAAATTGAGTTAGTTGTTTTAGCAAGTGTTACTCCAGATCACTTATTTCCAAGTACTGCAAATATTTTATGTGACAAAGTTGGAATGACAAATGCTTGGGGCTTTGATCTCTTGGCTGCTTGCTCAGGGTTTTTATTTGCGCTAACAACTGCTTCGCAATTTATTGAAAATGGCAGGTATAAAAAAGTACTTGTTGTTGGAGTTGATAAAATGTCATCCATAGTTGATTATACAGATCGTACAACTTGTATTATTTTTGGTGATGGTGCGGGTGTAGTTTTATTAGAGCCAAACGAAGAAGGTTTAGGAATCCAAGATCATATTCTAAGAACAGATGGCTCAGGAAGAGAATTTCTTATTCAGCAGGGCGGTGGATCAGTAAATCCTGCAACTATTGATACTGTTGAAAAAAAGATGCATTTTGTCAAGCAAGAAGGACTTCAAGTTTTTAAATTTGCAGTTACTAAAATGGCTGATGTTTCTGTAGAAATTATGGAAAGAAATAATCTTAGCAGTGAGGATGTTGCTTGGCTGGTGCCACATCAGGCAAATCTTAGAATTATAGATGCAACAGCAAATAGAATGGGTGTTTCAAATGATAAAGTCATGATAAATATTCAAAAATATGGAAATACAACTGCGGGCACTTTGCCTTTGTGTTTGTGGGATTATGAAAAACAGTTAAAAAAAGGCGATAACATTATACTCTCTGCCTTTGGTGGAGGATTTACTTGGGGCTCGATTTATTTAAAATGGGCTTACAATTCATAAAAGTTTAACTTTGTAAAAAATCATAGCAATGAATTTAGAAGAAATTAAAGACCTAATTAAACTTGTATCTAAAACAGGTATTGGGAGAGTTGAAATCGAACGCGAAGGATTTAAAGTAATTATCAAAGGGGGCATGAACACGCAAGCTGAGCAACCTATTTACATGCAGCAAGCTGCGCCAAGTCAACAAATACTTCCAGCTGCAGCGCCAGTTTCGATGTCTGTAGCACCAAGTGCTCCCACAAATACTGTTGAAGTAGAAAATGACTCGAAGTACATCATGATAAAATCTCCAATGATTGGAACTTTTTACCGAACTGCAGGTCCAGATAAACCAGCATTTGTAGAAGTCGGTACAGATATCAAAAAAGGAGATAAACTGTGTATCATCGAAGCCATGAAAACCTTTAATGAAATTGAAGCGGAAATTTCTGGTAAAATAATAAAAGTACTTGTCGACAATTCAAATCCTGTGGATTATGATCAACCTTTATTTTTGGTTGACCCATCTTAAAAGCATATAACCAAAAAATCAGGGATGTTTAATAAAATATTAATAGCAAATCGCGGGGAAATAGCTTTAAGAATTATTCGAACGTGTAAAGAAATGGGAATTAAAACGGTTGCTGTTTATTCTACAGCAGATAAAGATAGTTTGCCTGTTCGCTTTGCTGACGAAGCTGTTTGTATTGGTCCACCAATGAGTGCAAAATCGTATTTGTCGATTCCTAATATTTTGGCAGCGGCAGAAATTACCAATGCAGATGCAATTCATCCAGGATATGGTTTCCTTTCTGAAAATGAAAAGTTCTCAAAGGCCTGTCAAGAACACGGCATCAAATTTATTGGCGCTTTACCAGAGCAAATCGCAGGAATGGGCGATAAAGCATCTGCTAAAGCAACTATGATAAAAGCCGGAGTTCCTTGTATTCCTGGCTCAAAGGGTTTATTGACTTCAATTCCTGAAGCAAAAAAAATAGCAAAAGAAATCAAATACCCCGTTATTCTCAAAGCAACAGCTGGAGGTGGCGGAAAGGGCATGCGAATTGTGTGGGAAGAATCTGAATTAGAATCAGCTTGGGATTCTGCAAGACAAGAATCTGCAGCAGCTTTTGGAAATGATGGAATGTACATGGAAAAATACATTCTTGAACCACGACACATTGAAATTCAAATTGCGGGAGATCAATATGGAAATGCCTGCCATTTATCAGAAAGAGACTGCTCGATTCAGCGTCGCCATCAAAAATTAGTGGAAGAAACTCCATCTCCATTTATGACAGATGAACTGCGCGAAAGAATGGGAGTTGCGGCTATAAAAGCAGCAAAAGCTGTAAAGTATGAAGGTGTTGGAACGGTAGAATTTCTTGTGGATAAAAATCGTGATTTCTATTTTATGGAAATGAATACGCGAATTCAAGTAGAACATACGATCACTGAAGAGGTAATTAATTTTGATCTCATAAAAGAGCAAATTAAAATTGCTGCAGGAGAAAAGATTTCTGGTAAAAATTATTATCCCCTGATGCATGCAATACAATGCAGAATAAATGCTGAAGATCCTGCTATGGATTTTCGTCCTTGCCCGGGAAAAATAACAGAATACCATTGCCCCGGCGGACATGGGGTTCGTATTGATGCGCATGTTTATGCGGGATATACGATACCTTCGAATTACGACTCAATGATTTCTAAGTTAATTGTAGTTGCGCAAACCCGCGATGAAGCAATTTTAAAAATGAAAAGAGCACTCGATGAATACATTATTGAAGGTATAAAAACAACGATTCCTTTTCATCAAAAACTGATGCAAAACGAAGATTTCTGCAAGGGAAATTTTACCACCAAGTTTATGGAGACCTTTGAATTCTAAATTTTTTTGATATTCTTATCAAAAAAAGCAACTAAACTTTTTCATATTCGTTAATATATCGTTAAATTTATGCTAAATTTTTAGTGTTTAATATCAATGATATATTACCTAAGGCTTATTTTTTTAATTCTGTTTTTAGCCGGAGCTAATAGTATGGTTTTTGGGCAGTGTACAACATCTGTCGCCGGACCGTTCCCAACGGCAACATTTACTCCTCAATGTAATCAATCAAAAAATATCCCGCCTACTAATACTACTGTTGCGCAACAATTGAAAACATATCAATACTCCAATATTTATGTAATAGCAGGTTATCAATATAATTTTAGGAGTTTATCAGTAGGCTCTGCTGTACAAACAGATTTTATAACAATTGCAAATGGAACTACACCACTATTCTCTGGCTTAAATGGAACTAGTGGTATCTACTGGACAGCTACCTTAACTGGGGTTATCCGTTTTTATACTCATACTTCTGCAGGATGCCCAACAGCCAGCATTTTAAGATCTCGAGAAGTAATCATGGCACCTTTTCAAGCAAAATTATCGGTAATTAATTCACTTTGTTCTGGTAATCCTGGAACAGGGCAATATACAGTTACCGTTGGGCCTAACCATGGTTGGAATTATACGAGTCTAATTTCTCCATTAAATGCATTTACTTCTGCGGCTGTTCCTGCCGCTGGAACAATTGGAACATTCGCTCCTAGAAGTTATGATATTAAACTTAATGGCACCTCTGTAAATGGCAATGCTTCAACAGCTTCAAATCCCGAAATTTGTCCAAATTGTCCAGGGCTCATTACAAATGGAACAGCAACATGGACAGAAGCAGCTCCACTTCCACCTCCATACCCAGGATATACATATATTTCAGTAACTCCTATAGCAACCGCGGGTACAAATACCTTTACTCCAACAAATACTCAAACACAAACGGGAATTGGTACGTATACTTCTCCTGCAACTATTGCTGGCAATAATGGTTCTAATCAATTGATTGCTGTGATACCAAGTGGAAGTATATCTAACTTAGCTGCATATAATTTAGGTTGTGGTCCATACTATTTTTACCCCACAATAACTGCCCCACCAAACCTTCTATTTAATCAATCGGGCACAACAACTTATTCTTGTGGTTCAGGATCAATTGCTTTATCAGCAAATGGAGGTACTGCTCCTTACAATATTTCGTGGTTTAATCAAGCAAGCTCCACAATAGTAACAAGTCCGGCTGGAAATGAGATTTCTGCCAGTGGAGGCAGTTATACAATTCCAAATTTACTTGCCGGAACTTATACTTTAACTTTAACAGATGCAAATGGTTGCGTTAAGACAATTCTAGCCCTAATAATTAACCCACCTCCGGCACCTGGCACACCTATAGCAAGTGTAAGTGCACAACCAACATGTTCTACTCCAACTGGTACTATTACAGTTACAAGCCCTGTTGCAGCCTCAGGAACAAGCTATACTTTAACTGGCACTAACCCAGTAGTTGCAGCGATAACAAATACCACAGGAATTTTTCCTAATTTGGCTTCTGGCATCTATCAGGTTATTAGTACTGCAGGAGGTTGTGCTTCACCTCCTTTAACTGGCTTAGTTGTTTCAGCTATAACTTTACCAGCTCTGCCAACTGTAGTTGTAAGTCCTGCAACGTGCTCTTCAAACGGAACAGCAAGCATTAGTAATTATGATGTAACACAAACGTATCTTTTTACACCTCCTGGCCCAACAATTGATGCTTTAGGTCTTATTAGTGGTATGACTGCAGGTATAAGTTATACTGTTACAAGTAATATTGGAGCTTGTGCATCTTCAAGTTCAATAGCCTTTATTGTAGATCCGCAATTAATTACCCCACCAGATCCTACTATTTCAACTGCAGCGGCAACATGTTCTTCAGTTGGAACAGCAGTGATTAGCAATTATGTATCTGGGCAAACGTATGTCTTTACACCTATAGGCCCAACAGTTGGTGCAGGCGGTGGAATCAGCGGTATGACTGCAGGAACAAGTTACACAGTAACAAGCTCTAATGGATTTTGTACCTCTTTAAATTCATTAGCATTTTCTATAGAATTCCAATTAATTACGCCACCTGCTCCTATTATTGCAACTACAGCCGCAACATGTTTTTCAAACGGAACTGCAACTATTAGTAATTATGTTGTTGGTCAAATATATGACTTCACGCCAATTGGACCAACAGTTGGAACATTAGGTGAAATCAATAGTTTGGCTGTAGGTACCATTTATACAGTTACAAGTTCTAATGGATTTTGTATTTCTGCGGGCACTTCATTTATTATATCTGCCCAATTAATTACTCCAGAAGTTCCAGTTATTATAACTGAGGCCGCAACTTGTTTGTCAGTCGGACTAGCAACAATTAGTAATTATGTTGTTGGGCAAACTTATGTCTTTTCACCAAGTGGCCCATCAGTAAATTCAAGTGGCCTTATTAGCAACATGATTGCAGGGATAAGTTATACAGTGACAAGTAATAATGGATCTTGTACCTCTTTAAATTCTGCAGCATTTTCTATAGATTTTCAATTAATTACGCCACCTGCTCCTACTATTATAATTGTCGCTCCTACTTGTTTAGCAAACGGAACTGCAACTATTAGCAATTTTGTTGCAGGGAATACGTATAACTTCACACCAAGCGGTCCAACTGTAGATATAATAACTGGCGTTATTAGTAATATGATTACTGGATCACCCTATACAGTAACAAGTAACAATGGATCTTGTACCTCTTTAGATTCAGCGCCATTTACAATAGATATTCAATTGAGTACACCAGTAGCTCCACTTGTGGATACAACAGCTACAACTTGTTTGTCAGACGGAACAGCAACTATAAGTAATTATGATAATACATTAAACTATACTTTTACACCAAGCGGTCCAACAGTAGATGCAAGCGGTGCTATTATCAACATTACTGCAGGTATAGCATACACAGTAACAAGTTTTAATGGATCTTGTACCTCTTTAGATTCCGCACCATTTACATTAGATTTTCAATTAATTACTCCAACTTCACCACTTGTAGATACAACAGCAGCAACTTGTTTATCAGAGGGTACAGCAACGATAAGTAATTATGATAACACGCTAATTTATACCTTCACGCCAAGCGGCCCAACAGAAGATATAACAACTGGTGTTATTAGTAATATAACTGCTGGCACAACATATACAGTAACAAGCTACAATGGATTTTGTACTTCTTTAGATTCCGCGCCATTTACAATAGATATTCAATTAAGTACACCAGCAACTCCAATTATAGATACAACAGCTGCAACTTGTTTGTCAGACGGAACGGCAACAGTAAGTAATTACGATAACACATTAAATTACACATTCACACCAAGCGGTCCAACAGTAGATGTAACAACTGGTGTTATCAGTAATTTAACTGCTAGCACCTCTTTCACCTTAAAAAGCGCCAATGCATCTTGTAGCTCTTTAGATTCCGCGCCATTTATAATTGACATACAATTAATAACTTCAGCAGCTCCGCTTATAGATACAACAGCAGCAACTTGTCTATTAGATGGTACAGCAACCTTAAGTAATTACGACAACACACTTAACTACACCTTTACACCAAGCGGTCCAACCTTAGATGTAACAACTGGTGTTATTACTAATATGACTACTGGTTCACCTTACACAATAACTAGTAATAATGGTTTCTGTTCAATAGATTCCGCTCCGTTTACAATAGATATTCAATTAATTACACCAGCAGACCCTACTTTTGCAACATTAGCAGAAACTTGTTTGTCAGACGAAATAGCAACGATAAGTAATTACGACAACACGCTAATTTATACATTCAATCCAAGCGGACCAACAATAGATGCAATTGGACTTATCAGCAATATTACTTCTGGAACGTCTTTCACCATAATAAGCACTAATGGGTTTTGTATATCAGCATTAGTGCCCTTAACAGTTCAGCCACTACTTGGGAATTTTAATGTTATAGTTGACACTACTATCTGCTCAAGTAACTTACCATTTTCAATGAACTCTTTAACCTTTAGTGCAGCTGGAACGCAAGTAGCAAATTTAATCGCGGCAAACGGATGTGATAGTTTAGTAACCATAAATTTGACAGTTATTGCGAATGATAATTCAAACTTCTCTCAAATATCGCCTATTTGTTTTGGAGACCCCTTGGCTCTTCCAACAAGTTCATTAAATGGTTTTTCAGGAACTTGGAGCCCTGCAATAAACAATACTGATACAACGACTTACACTTTTACTCCAGGGATTGGTCAATGTGGTTATACTGCAACAATGACGATTATCGTATATCCTCAGGTGCTAGTTACAATTACAGATACTTCCATTTGTACGGGTGGTACAGCAATACTAATTGCTACTGCAAGTCCAGCAGGTGGGGATTTCTTTTGGTCGAATGCCAACCCGACATCTTCAATCACAGTTTCCCCAACTTTTTCAACTAGCTACTCAGTATTTTACACCTCTTTAAACAATTGTTTTGCCACAGCCACGCGACTTCTAGCAGTTAATCCAATTCCAACAGCAACAGCTACAAGCGCCCTTATTTGTGATGGTGAAATTGCAACAATAGTAGCTACTGGATTGCCTACAGGTGGAACATATTTATGGTCTCCCTCAGGACAAACAACTGCGAGTATAAATGTTTCACCAAGTTCAACAGCGAATTATTCTGTTGTATATTCTAGATTAGGCTGTGAAAGTCCGGTAGTTAATACCGTTGTAACAGTAAATCCAGTTCCAATTCTTAACTTGGCATCAGAAGTTATTTGTATTGGAGAAGACATTACAATGACTGCACAAACAACTATTGCAGGAGGAGTTTATGATTGGGGTAATGGAAATAGCAATGCAACACAAACATTTAGCCCACAAAGCGACACTACTCTTACGTTATCATACAGCGTAAATGGTTGTACAAGCCCAATAGAAACTTCGACAATAACAGTAAATCCATTGCCAATTTCAACATTCTCAGGTTCTCCGTTAACAGGGTGTATTCCTTTGGAGGTAACCTTACTAGCAGATGATAATTCAAATACATCCTATTCATGGTCAGCAAGTAATGGATTAACAGGAACAGGAGCACAAAGTAGCCTTACGTTCACAAGTGGTGGCGTTTATAACATTACGCTGACTGCGGGGTTAAATGGTTGTTTCACAACTACAACGTTGAATAATTATATTGAAGTAGATAATTATCCAATAGCTTCATTCGTGCCTTCTTCAAACTCATTTACTGAGCTCAGTCAATTATTAGAATTTACGAATACTAGTTCGGGTGCAAATAGTTACAGTTGGGATTTTGGAGATGGTGGGGCCTCAACAGATGAAAATCCAGAACATAATTTTACAGCTAATTTGAATGGACATGTTATCACACTAACAGCATATTCTCAATTTTTATGTGAAAGTACTGCGACCATTGAGATTTTATTTAATAATGGCTTAGTTTATTATATTCCAAATACATTTACTCCAAATGGTGACGAGTTTAATCAAACATTTAAACCTATTTTTTCAAATAGTATTGATCCTTATAATTACTCTTTTTATATTTATAATCGTTGGGGGCATGTTATTTTTGAAACACATGATATAGAAAGAGGATGGGATGGATTATTTGGAGAAGATGGCATCCCAGTTCCTCAGGGAACATATAACTACAAGATTATTGTCAAGTTTACGGAAACTGATGAGAGAAAAGAATTTTTTGGGCATATAAATTTAGTGCGCTAAAAAATTGTTTGATTTAAAATGTTAATTATCTTATCTTTAGCATCAATAATTAATCATTATGAGATTTTTTTATTTATTATTTCTAACATCATTGCTTTCGATTTCTATCAATGCCCAAATAACTATTACTCCTGGCGGCACAGCAACTTCAATTATAAATACATTAGTATCAAATGGAATAGTAGTTACGAATCCAATTATAAATTGTGGTGCTGCCGCATATGGATCTTATACAGGGAATCTTCAGGCTGGCGGTATTGGACTATCGAATGGTGGAATCATGCTAACTACTGGCTCAGCAGCTGGAGCAGATGGGCCAAATAACTCTCCTTCATCTGGAATAGCTGTTGTCGGGTATGATTATGCAGATCCGCAACTTACTACTCAACCTGGAGCAGGCACGCCACCACCTTCATTTGATAATTGTCGGCTTGAGTTTGATATGACTCCTATATGCAGTAGTTTTAATATTTCCTTTGTCTTTGGTTCTGAAGAATATCCCGAGTGGGTTACTGGAGCTTACAATGATGGTTTTGGGATATTTGTTTCTGGTCCTAATCCATTGGGAGGAAATTATACTAATTACAATATGGCTCGTTTACCAAACGGGCAGTTAGTGAGTATTGACAATGTAAATAGCAACATGAACAGTGTATATTTTAATACGAATAATACTAGTGTAATTCAATATGATGGTTATACTGATGGCTTAACAGCTCAACTTTCCGTTATTCCTTGTTCTACTTATCATATAAAAATTATTATTGCAGATGCAGGAGATGAAGTTTATGATTCAGGAATATTTTTAGGCACTGGGAGTTTTTCATGCAGTACGCCTGCATTAGCCATTACTTCTTCGCCGCCAATAATTTGTGCAGGGTCAAGTACAACATTAACAGCTTCAACAGCTGCTTCTGGGGGAACATATCTATGGTCTCCAGGTGGTGCAACAACTCAGAGTATAACAGTCAATCCTTCAACTACTACAACTTATACTTGTTCTTATACTTTTAGTTCTTGTTCTGTTATAACAGCTAATGCAACAGTTACAGTTTCTCCAATAATCACTCCCACTTTTACACAGATAGGTCCTTATTGTAGTGGAGCAACAATTCCAGCTTTTTCTACAAGTTCAACTAATGGAATTTCTGGAACTTGGGCGCCAGCAATAAATAATATGGCAACAACAACTTACACCTTTACACCTTCAGCTGGGCAATGCGCTTTAACACAAACTAGAACTGTAACAATCACACCAAACACAATTCCATTATTTACACAATTAGGCCCTTTCTGCTCAGGGACTACAATAAGTGTATTACCAACAAGTTCAATAAATGGTATTTCTGGTGCCTGGTCGCCTGCAATAAATAATACAGCAACAACAAATTATACTTTTACTCCAACTGCAGGGCTTTGTGCAACAACACAAACAATGAATATTGCAATTAATCAAAGTACAACTCCAACTTTTACGCAAGTCGGTCCTTTCTGTTCAGGAGCAACAATATCTCAACTACCGATAAGTTCAACAAATGGAATTTCAGGAACTTGGTCACCAGCAATCAACAATACAGCAACAACAACTTACACCTTTACTCCAACTGCTGGGATTTGTGCAACAACACAGTCAATGATTATTGCGATTAACCAACCCATCCTTCCAAATTTTACGCAATTCGGTACGTTCTGCTCAGGAGCAACAATTTCTCCACTACCAACAAGTTCAATAAATGGTATTTCTGGAACTTGGGCGCCTGCACTAAATAATCTGGGAACAACAACTTATACTTTTACTCCAACTGCTGGGATTTGTGCAACAACGCAGACAATGAGTATCATAATTTCTCCAAATATTCTTCCATCCTTTTCACAAGTTGGCCCATATTGTCCAGGAACAACAATTCCGCCACTACCAACAAGTTCAACTAATGGTATTTCAGGAACTTGGTCGCCTGCAATTAATAACACAGTAACAACGACTTATACTTTTACTCCAACTGCAGGACTTTGCGCAACAACACAAACAATGAGTATTTCAATTAGTCTTCCTGTTCTTCCATCCTTTACGCAAGTTGGTCCGTTTTGTATAGGAAATACGATAAGTGCATTACCAACAAGTTCGACAAATGGAATTTCTGGAACTTGGGGCCCTGCAATTAATAACACAGTAACAACGACTTACACTTTTACTCCAACAGCAGGACTTTGTGCAACAACACAAACAATGAGTATTGTAATTAATCAAAGTACAACACCAACTTTTACGCAAGTTGGTCCTTTCTGCTCTGCAGCTACGATTTCTCCACTACCAATAAGTTCAACAAATGGAATTTCTGGAACTTGGTCGCCTGCAATCAACAATACGGCAACAACAACTTACACCTTTACTCCAACTGCAGGGCTTTGTGCAACAACGCAGACAATGAGTATTGCGATTACTTTATCCATTCTTCCAACTTTTACTCAGGTAGGGCCATTCTGTTCAGGAGCAACGATATCTCCACTACCAACAAGTTCAATAAATGGAATTTCTGGAACTTGGACACCTGCAATAAATAATACAGCAACAACGACTTATACTTTTACTCCAACTACAGTTCTTTGTGCAACTACCCAGACTATGAGTATCACAATTACTCCAAATATTATTCCAACGTTTACACAAGTTGGTCCGTTTTGTTTAGGAACGACAATTCCGCCACTACCAACAAGTTCATCTAATGGTATTTCAGGAACTTGGTCGCCTGCAATTAATAACACAGCAACGACGACTTATACTTTTACTCCAACTGCAGGGATTTGTGCGACAACACAAACGATGAGTATTTCAATTAATCTGCCCACTCTTCCATCATTTACACAAGTTGGTCCGTTTTGTATAGGAAATACGATAAGTGCATTACCAACAAGTTCAACTAATGGTATTTCTGGAACTTGGGCCCCTGCAATTAATAACACAGTAACAACGACTTACACTTTTACTCCAACTGCAGGGCTTTGTGCAACAACACAAACAATGAATATTGTAATTAGTCAAAATACTACTCCTACTTTTTCACAAGTCGGTCCTTTCTGCTCAGGAGTAACTATACCACCACTACCAACTAATTCGATAAATGGTGTTGCAGGAACTTGGTCACCTGCAATAAATAATACCGCAACAACGACTTACACTTATACTCCAACTGCAGGACTTTGTGCAACAACTCAGACAATGAGCATCACAATTACTCCAAATTCAGTCCCTTTATTTACACAAGTTGGTCCATTCTGTTCAGGAGCTACGATATCGCCACTTCCAACAAGTTCAACAAATGGAATTTCTGGAACATGGTCGCCTGCAATAAATAACGTAGCAACTTCAACGTATACTTTTTCACCAACTTTAATTACAGGAGAATGCGCTTCAACGCAAACTATGAGTATAATAATTTCGCCAATCATAACTAGCACTAGATCTGAAGTAGTATGTGTATCAGAACTTCCATTCCTTTGGAACGGAATCTCTTATAATGGGGCAGGAATATATTCTTATTATACTGTGACAGCAGGAGGGTGTGATTCTACTGCGATTTTAAACCTATCAATCAGCCCAATTCCTTTAACTTCTTTTATACCTTCTATAAGCTTATTTACAGAATCTCCTCAATTAGTAGCTTTTACAAATACTAGCGTGGGTGCTGCGACTTATAGTTGGGATTTTGGAGACGGTGCATTCTCTTCAGAGGATAATCCCGAGCATCTTTATGCTGAGAATTCAAATGGTCAAACAATCACGCTTGTAGCAGTATCAAGTGAGGGCTGTATTGGGACTTATCAAGTATCGATTGAATTTGAGGAAGGATTAATTTTTTATATTCCAAATACATTTACTCCAGACCAAGATGAGCATAATCAAACTTTTAGACCAATTTTCACTTCGGGCTTTGATCCATATAATTATGAAATGTTAATTTTTAATCGTTGGGGAGAAATTATATTTGAAACACATGATGTTACTTATGGCTGGGATGGAACATATTCTTTCACAAATTCTACTTGTCAAGACGGAGTTTATACATACAAGATCACATTTAAAAACCCAGTTTTAGACGAGCGAAAAGTAGTTTGCGGTAATCTTATACTACTAAAATAAAAAATCAAAGACCAAAAATTCGGATTTTAAAGAAATTAATTCATTTTAAAATAATAGTGAATTAATTATCAAATAATGTAGTTCCATTTGCATTTTTTTAGTTGTCCCAAATTCATTAGATTTTTTTTAAATTTATAAGAACTAAATTTAAACAACCTTTTGATTATTAAATCGTTTGATCTATTATGAAGTCAATCATTCTAAATATTAGCTTTGGTTTTTTAATCTCTATTTTAGGATTGAACAACATTTTTGCTCAACAGAATGTAGGAATATCTGAAACCCCAATTATCCCAGATGTTACTAGTATCCTAGAAATTTATTCCACTTCAAAGGGAATATTAATACCTCGGCTAACCTCAATACAAAGAAATTCTATCGTATCACCAGCTAATGGATTGTTGGTTTTTGATACTGAAGAGGATTGTTTTATGTTTTATTCTTCATTTTCATCAGCATGGCAATCTTTATGTAATAGTGCTCCTACTGCTAATAGTTATTTGATTTCTTCTAATACTCTCTCATCTGGGACTTTATGTCCAAACGGAGGAATACAATTTTCATTTGGATTTGATTTAAACAACAACAATTCTTTAGATATAAGTGAAATTGATCCTGCCTTAAATACATTTGTATGTAATGGTTTACAAGGTTCTATAGGTTTAACAGGAGCAACTGGACTGCAGGGAGACCAAGGTATTCAAGGTTTAACGGGAGCAACTGGTCCGCAAGGAGATCAAGGTTTTCAAGGTTTAACGGGAGCAACTGGACTGCAAGGAATTCAAGGTATTCAAGGTATTCAAGGTTTAACGGGTGCAACTGGACTGCAGGGAGATCAAGGTATTCAAGGATTAACAGGTGCAACTGGACCTCAAGGTATTCAAGGGTTAACAGGTGCAACCGGAGCAATTGGGCCAATTGGATTAACTGGCGTAACAGGCGATCAAGGAATTCAAGGTTTAACGGGAGCAACTGGACTGCAGGGCGATCAAGGTATTCAAGGTTTAACGGGAGCAACTGGTCCGCAAGGCGATCAAGGTATTCAAGGTTTAACGGGAGCAACTGGTCAGCAAGGCGATCAAGGAATTCAAGGTTTAACGGGAGCAACTGGGCCAATCGGGTTAACAGGAGCAACCGGAGCTCAAGGAATTCAAGGTATTCAAGGTTTAACAGGAGCAACTGGACTGCAGGGAGATCAAGGTATTCAAGGTTTAACGGGAGCAACTGGTCCGCAAGGAGATCAAGGAATTCAAGGTTTAACAGGAGCAACTGGACCTCAAGGTATTCAAGGTTTAACGGGTGCAACTGGACTGCAGGGCGATCAAGGAATTCAAGGTTTAACTGGAGCAACCGGAGCTCAAGGTATTCAAGGTTTAACAGGAGTAACTGGAGCATTAGGTCCACAAGGTATTCAAGGTTTAACTGGAGCAATCGGAGCACAAGGCCCAATAGGATTAACTGGAGCAACTGGTTTAACAGGAGCAACCGGAGCTCAAGGACCAATAGGTTTAACTGGTGCAACTGGTTTAACTGGAGCAACCGGAGCACAAGGCCCAATAGGATTAACTGGTCCAACTGGTTTGACGGGTGCAACCGGAACTCAAGGACCGATAGGATTAACTGGAGCAACTGGTTTAACAGGAGCAACAGGAGCTCAAGGACCAATAGGATTAACTGGAGCAACTGGTTTAACAGGAGCAACCGGAGCAATTGGACCAATAGGTTTAACTGGTGCAACTGGTTTAACTGGAGCAACCGGAGCTCAAGGACCGATAGGATTAACTGGATCAACTGGTTTAACAGGGGCAACAGGAGCTCAAGGACCAATAGGTTTAACTGGTGCAACTGGTTTAACTGGAGCAACCGGAGCTCAAGGACCAATAGGATTAACAGGCTCAACTGGTGCAACTGGTTTAACAGGAGCAACCGGAGCTCAAGGACCAATAGGATTAACTGGTGCAACTGGTTTAACTGGAGCAACCGGAGCTCAAGGACCAATAGGATTAACTGGATCAACTGGTTTAACAGGGGCAACAGGAGCTCAAGGACCAATAGGTTTAACTGGAGCAACCGGAGCTCAAGGCCCAATAGGATTAACAGGCGCAACTGGTTTAACAGGACCAATAGGATCACAAGGTCCGCCAGTTACTGCTAATTTTTATGGTGTTTATGCGACGAGAACGAGCATAACTACAACTCAGCCTACTTTTACGCAGGTAACTGGTTTAACACAAGCTGTAAACATTACAACTGTGCCCGCAAAAATCTTTATCTCTACTACCGGAAATCTTGAAACATTTTCTACGTTGTATGGCGGTTCTGGATGTGTCGTTCAAGTTTTCCAAAATGGAACAGGAATTACTCAAATGTTTCAAGTTGTCGATATTAATGATGCGGCTGGCGTTACAGGGACTATTGGAATATGGTCGATTGCGGGATATATAAATATAACAACAGCTGGAACGTATACTTTTAGTTTAAGAGCAGCAAAATACGCCTTTGATAGTTTTTATGCAGGAGGAAATACAACAGCACCAGCTGCGTTTCAAAACCATGGAAGCTTGATTCTTCAGGTATATTATTGATGATATATACCTTTTATTCTATAAGTTCCAGATTTTAAAAGATTCATTTTTAATCTGTTTTTTGAATAACCAACGTTTGACCTAAAAAATTGTATTACATTAACCTATTTTTTTAAAAAAAGAATAAAATAAGTTATCACAAGCAAATAAAAGATGATAAGCCCTATACATATAAGAACAAGAAATTTAATCTTAAATGGGTTTGCCTTTTTCTGCTTTTTCTATTTCAATAATTTATCCGCCCAAGTCTTACAAAATTACGGCTCGGTTATTTCTGCCAAATCTGGATCTGTTATTACTGTAAACGGAAGTGTACTAAATGAAGCGGGTACAATTGATATTAACCAAAATGCCGGAACGCCAGCCAAAATGTATGTTTCACAGGATGTCACCAATAACTCAACGATTTTTGCAGATGGCCACATTCATCTCTCTGGAAATTGGTTTGATAATGGGAGTTTTGAATCGACATTAGGCACTGTATTTATGGATGGCGCCACTCAATTCTTAGGTGGAAGTTCTGAGACTATTTTTCATAATTTAACACTTAATGGATCGGAATTTAAAATTCAGCAAGTAAACAAGTTTGCTACAGGAGTTTTGAGCTTAAATCATCTCGAACTTAAAACTGAAACCTTCTCCTTCTCTATGGAGAATACTTCCTTAAATGCGATAACCCGAACCACTGGATTCGTATCTAGCTTAAATGGTGGGTTTTTAGGAAGGCAGACAAATTCCAATGGCCTCTATCTCTACCCCGTTGGTTCAAGTGAAAGTGTAATATGTTATCGTCCTGTAGAATTAACGCCGGAAAATGCTACTCCCAATCAATATATGGTTAGGTTTGCTAATACAGATGCAACACTTGAAGGCTATGATTTGTCAATGCATGAGATTGATATTTGTGAAGCTAATACACTCTTTTACCACCAAATTGCTCGAACTGCTGGAATAGCAGCAGCTGATGTAGTAATTAACTATGATCCTGTGTCGGATGGTTCTTGGTCTTCATTATCAAGATGGAACTTGAGTAGTCCGCTTTGGGAAAAAATCACCGGTAGTTTTACAAGTTCAGGAATGCCCTTTTTTAAAGCTCAAAAAACAAATTGGAGTAACTTTTCAGATATTCCTTATGTACTTACAAATCAAATTGTTACACCGATATTTTCTCAAGTTCCTCCTGTTTGTTTCGGAGATGTAATTCCCCCTCTACCAACTACTTCTTTAAATGGAATTACAGGAACTTGGAGCCCTGCAATAAACAATACTGATACAACGACTTACACCTTTACTCCAGGAATTGATCAATGTGGTTATACTACAACAATGACGATTATCGTATATCCTCAGGTGCTAGTTACAATTACAGATACTTCCATTTGTACGGGTGGTACAGCAATACTAATTGCTACTGCAAGTCCAGCAGGTGGGGATTTCTTTTGGTCGAATGCCAACCCGACATCTTCAATCACAGTTTCCCCAACTTTTTCAACTAGCTACTCAGTATTTTACACCTCTTTAAACAATTGTTTTGCCACAGCCACGCGACTTCTAGCAGTTAATCCAATTCCAACAGCAACAGCTACAAGCGCCCTTATTTGTGATGGTGAAATTGCAACAATAGTAGCTACTGGATTGCCTACAGGTGGAACATATTTATGGTCTCCCTCAGGACAAACAACTGCGAGTATAAATGTTTCACCAAGTTCAACAGCGAATTATTCTGTTGTATATTCTAGATTAGGCTGTGAAAGTCCGGTAGTTAATACCGTTGTAACAGTAAATCCAGTTCCAATTCTTAACTTGGCATCAGAAGTTATTTGTATTGGAGAAGACATTACAATGACTGCACAAACAACTATTGCAGGAGGAGTTTATGATTGGGGTAATGGATCTAGCAATGCAACACAAACATTTAGCCCACAAAGCGACACTACTCTTACGTTAACTTACAGTGTAAATGGTTGTACAAGCCCAATAGAAACTGCGACAATAACAGTAAATCCATTGCCAATTTCAACATTCTCAGGTTCTCCGTTAACAGGGTGTATTCCTTTAGAGGTAACCTTACTTGCAGATGATAATTCAAATACATCCTATTCTTGGTCAGCAAGTAATGGATTAACAGGAACAGGAGCACAAAGTAGCCTTACGTTCACAAGTGGTGGCGTTTATGATATTACGCTGACTGCGGGGTTAAATGGTTGTTTCACAACTACAACGTTGAATAATTATGTTGCAGTAGATAATTATCCAATAGCATCATTTGTGCCTTCGTCAATCGCATTTACTGAGCTCAGTCAATCATTAGAATTTACGAATACTAGTTCAGGTGCAAATAGTTATACTTGGGATTTTGGAGACGGAGCATCTTCTACAGAGATAAATCCAGAACATAATTTTACAGATAATTCAAATGGTCATACTATCACACTTGTTGCAGCATCAACTATGGGATGCACTAGCACATATCAAATAAGTATTGACTTTAATGAGGTGTTAATTTATTATATTCCAAATACATTTACCCCTGATGGAGATGGGCACAATCAAACTTTTAAGCCAGTTTTTACTTCTGGATTTGATCCTTATAATTATGAAATGCTGATATATAATCGTTGGGGAGAAATTATATTTGAAACACACGATGTAACCTATGGGTGGGATGGAACATATGCTCTAGCAAATTATACTTGTCAAGATGGGGTTTATTTGTATACGATTATTTTCAAAAATCCACTTGTAGATGAGCGAAAAGTAGTATGTGGTAGTGTCACCCTACTGAAATAATTTTCCTAAGTCAAAAATCATAAGAAAAAATAGTAAAGACTTTAGTTGGATTATTTTAATCTATAAAGTAAACTAAAATCCATATTTTATCGTTTTTACGAAATTACTATCTTGATTATTAGTAATTCTATAAAAACATGAATAAAAGAAAATCCTAACAATAACGAATGCCCTCATCCTTTTTATCAAATTTATTATTAATGATTTTTCTCAATTTATTGATTAAACCATTAGCAATATTTGGAATAGATGCATCCGTTCAAAATGAAGTAGGATTCGTTCAATATGGAACGTACTTTTCCTTGCTTAACCTTTCCATGATTCTAAATATCTTACTTGATTTAGGGCTAAATAATTACACGACAAAACAAATAGCACAAAATCCTGAGCTTGCAAAAAGATACTTCGGGAAAGTATTTTCGTTTCGACTAATTCTTTTCATTGTTTATTACCTTATTCTTTTACTAATCGGAATACTAATTGGTTATTCGTCTCACCAAATGTATCTTCTTTTCTTATTGGGAATAAATCAGTTTTTAATTATTTCTATTGCTTATTGTCGTAGTCATTTTGGAGGGTTCCACTTTTTTAAATTGGATGCGATTATTTCTGTTATGGATCGTTTTCTATTAATCATATTAGCAGGAACAATTCTTTTGTTTCCAAAAGCAACATTTGTTATGACAATAGAATTATTTGTTTGGATACAACTGATTTGCTATGCTAGTACTTTAGTTATTGCACTTTTACTCTTACTAAAGCACATTGAAAAACCCTACTTTGAATGGAATATTAAGTTTAGTCTTTCACTACTAAGAAAAAGTTATCCGTACGCATTATTAATTATCTTAATGGTAATCTATACAAGAATTGACGGCGTAATGCTTGAACGAATTAATGGGCCATATCAAGCTGGGATATACGCCCAAGGATTTCGCTTACTCGATGCCTTGTATATGTTTGGAATGATCTTCGCCGGATTATTGTATCCTATGTTTTCAAGAAACTTGAAGCAATCGAAAGAATCTGTTAATGATTTACTAACTACTTCAGCGAATTTATTAATGGGAGGAGCTATCGTAATTGTATTCGTAACTATTTACAATAGTTCTTATCTCTTATCGCTAATTTATACAGATTATCTTGTTGCAATTCCTGCATTTAATTGGTTAATGCTTAGTTTTCTTGCTATTTGCATGAATTTCATTTTTGGTACTTTATTAACGGCTAATGGAAGTCTAAAAATATTAAATTACTCCTCATTTATTGGGATTATTATAAATGTTGCATTAAATCTTTACCTTATTCCGACAAGAGGGGCAGAAGGCGCTGCATTTGCAACATTTATTACTCAAAGTTTTACTGCAGTTATTCAATTTGGGTATTGTATGAAATTATTTTCCATTAAAATAAATAAGCAACGTGTACTCTATTATCTTTTCTTAATTGGAGGCTTATATGTTTTTTCAGCTAGTTTTTTTAATAGCGGTTATTTTCTTTTTAAACAACTAACTCTTGGAATAGCGCTTCTTCTTCTATTATCATTTTTTCGAGTAAATGACTTAAAACAACTTGTGAAAAGCCAAGATTAATAAAATAAATCCCAAAAAAAGTAGTTTATAAAATAGCTTAATTAAAAGTTATAACTTCGCGCAGATTATATAAAACATGGAAAATCTAAATTTAAACAAAGAAAGAAATAACCTAATTCAATTTATCTGGGCGCAGAGAAAGTCATTACTTATAATAACAGGCATTGTATTTGTTATTTCAACTATCGTCTCGCTGTTAATTACACCACTTTTTCTTTCTACTGCTATTGTTTTTCCAGCTGCTTCTAGCAACGTGTCATTTTCTGACCAGAGAAATGTAAAAGCCGCAGCTATGGATTTTGGGGAAGAAGAGCAGGCTGAACAACTTGTTCAAATCCTTCAATCCTCTCGTATCCGTGATAAAGTAGTTGCAAAGTTTAATCTATTAGCTCACTATGAAATAGATCCTAATGATGAAAATAAATACTATAAATTAAACAATGAATATACTAGTCACTTTGAATTTACAAGAACGCGCTATGGTTCAATTCAAATTGATGTTTTAGATAGAAATGCTGAACTAGCTGCAAAAATGGCTAATTCAATTGTTGATTTAATCGATACAGTTAAAAATGATATGATAAGAGAGCGAACGAAGCCCGCATTTGATATCAATAAACGAAAAATGCTTCAAATGCTTCACGATCGAGATTCAGTTTTGAATTTATTGGATAGCCTTTCAGGAATTGGAGTTGTTTCTTTAGCAGTCAGATCAAATTTATTTCAGGCTTTGGTGGATTCAAAAAATTCTCAGGAAAAAATTACAATTAAAGAAAATTTGGCCTTGAATACTAAATATGGCTCACAATACGATGCATTAGAACATATGAGGAATGAAATGATTATAAAAATTGAAGATTTCAGAGTTTCTTACGAACAAGCAGAATCAGATGCAAATGCAAATTTCAATCATAAATTTGTAGTTGAAAAAGCAGTGAAAGCAGACAAGAAGGAAAAACCAAAAAGAATGATTATTGTCCTAGTAGCTAGTCTTGGTGGATTTATCTTTGGTGTTTTATTCCTTTTAATCCGCCAACGTATTCAAGAACTTAAATTGCAGGCTTAGTGCTGATGCATAAGAAAATTGTATTACTAGTTACATTAGCACTTTTACTAGCTATTCTGTTTTCCTATTTTATATGGCATGATCTTGCAGAACTAAGCTTATTTCCAATAGCTTTATTACTGATATATTTTGCTATTTTTCAAACAGAAAAACTATTTCTTTCTCTTGCTTTCTTTACACCATTTTCTATAAATATCGAGGAGTTTACAAAAAGTTTCGGACTCTTTATTCCTAGTGAGCCACTCCTTTTTGGACTAATGTTAATTTTATTATTCTTTCAATTTAAAACACCATTTGTAGATAAACAGATATGGAAACATCCGATAATAATTTCCGTGCTTGTTTTTATTAGCTGGATGTTTGTTACTGCAATAACAAGTTCTCATGTTCTTGTTTCGTTTAAATTTATTCTATCAAAGTTGTGGTTTATTATTCCCATTCTATTTTTTGGTAGCCATTTTTTTAAAAAAGAAGCAAATAGAAACTGGTTTATACGGCTATTTATTATTGCTACGAGTTGTACGATTATTTACACATTGATTCACCATGCCACTTATGATTTTGGAGAAAAAGCAGGCCACTGGGTAATGTCTCCCTTTTTTAAGGACCATACGATTTATGGAGCAATAATAGCCATGATTATCCCTTTACTTTTAGCCTGGTATTTTTCCGAGAAACATGCGCCCTTAATTCAGATTTCATTGATTGGAATAATTATTATTGTATTTTTGGGAATATACTTTTCCTATACACGAGCAGCATGGTTAAGTATTGCTATTGCTATAATTGTAGGACTTATAATACATTTTAAAGTAAATTTTAAAATACTACTTTTTCTTGCTTCAGCAGCATGTGTATTTCTATTTTTTCAATGGGACACCATTCAAATGGAACTTGCGAGAAACACGCATGAACATACAACAGAAGCATTTGATGAAAGAATTCAAAGTGCAGCAAATGTTACTACAGATGCATCAAATCTAGAGCGAATTAATAGGTGGAATTGTGCCTTGTCTATGTTTCAACAACGCCCTGTTTTTGGCTACGGTCCTGGAACATATGCTTTCGAATATGCACCATTTCAAGAGGCGAAAAATCTAACAATTATATCCACAAATTTTGGGGATATGGGAAATGCACACAGTGAATATTTAGGTGCTTTAGCAGAAATGGGCTTGATTGGTTTATTACTATTTATAGCCATGGTTGCAGCTATTTTTTACTCTGCGATTCAACTTTTTTACAATTGGCCAGCTGAGGATCACAAGACAAGAATTATAATTTTTGGAATGATATTATCACTTATTACCTATTTTTCACATGCTTTCTTGAATAATTTTTTAGATACAGACAAAGCTGCAGTACCTATTTGGGCAATGTGCTCTATTATTATTGTATTGGATTTAGAAAGAAGAAAAAGAATACAATAATTACTTGGAAATCCAAAGAGAAGGATTCAAGCTTTGGATTGCTCCATTTGCCACCAATTGAATTTCAAAATGACATATTGAAATATTTCCTTTGCTTAATAGTGTTCCGATTTTTTGTTTTGTTTGAACTTTAGATCCTATTTTGACATCTGTTGATTGTAGGTTACTATATACAGTTTTATAATTACCATGGGTTACTATTACAACCTTCCCTGCCCCAGTAATTGTAAAAACACTTGTTACTTCACCTTCAAATATTGCACGAACACTTTGTCCTATTGGGCAAGATATATCAATTCCGTTATTATTTGTAAACACACCACTAAGTGTAGGATGGGCATTTCTTCCATATTTCTCCGTAATACTTCCACTACTTACAGGCCATGGGAGTTTTCCCTTGTTGGTGGCAAATGAGGTTCCTAAAGCTATATTTTCATCTGATTCAACAAATACAACTTCTTTCTCCACCTTTGGTTTTGGAGTTACTTTTTCAGGCACAATTACATTTGTTGGAGTCTTTACTTTAGTTGGTTTTATATCATTATTTGGCTTTTCTTTTACTACTATTTTCTCTTTTTTTGCGGCCTTTTCTTTAGCTTCTTGTGCTGCTTTTTTCTTGCGTTTATTCTCTGCAATAGAAATTTCAACCCTAATTGCATTCGTAATTTTTAGCTTTAAATCTTGCTTTTTTTGCTCTTCAGTTAATAATTGGGAATTTAATTTTTGTTCCTCATTCTTCAATTTATTTAAATTAGTGGCCAGTAAATTTTTATCTAGTTCTATATTCGCTTTTTCCTGTTTTTTCTGTTCAAGAGATACTAACTTTTGAGATTTTTCAATAGCAACATTTTTGATTTCTTGAGAAATTAATTGTCTGTGCTGCTTAATAATTGCAACCTGTCTTTTCTGTGCTGAAGCAATTTTTTTTATGTATTTATTCCGTTTAAAAGCTTCGTGATAAGACGATGCTGAAAGTATATACATTATTTTATCAGAATTATTACGATGCTTATATGCATATAAAAGCATGGCGCGATATTGACTTTTTAATTTTATAGATTTCTTTTTTAATGTGTTGATTTCATTACTTTTTTCAAGCATTTTAATTTCAGCTGCCTGAACTTGATTATCATAAACTGCAACAAGAGCCTCTCTGTTTTTTATTTGATTATCGACAATACGTAATTCATTCAAAGATATATTAGCATTATTTTTAACTGTATTTAATAATGTTTTAGTGTTAGAGATTTTATTTTCAATTTTCTTTTGTTCTTTTTTTAATGCAGCACTACTAGTTTGACTAAAGAAGCTGGAAACAAAAAAAACAATGGAAATACTAATTACAAACTTCATATCTCTCAGGTATTACAAAAATTATTTCTATCTTTTCATTTACTGCAATCTTGTCATAATCTAATTTAATTAAGATTTTATAGTCCTGTTTAAAAAGTGAAATCACAAGGTTACTTGGAAGGTTAAAACCAGAAACAATTTCTCTTGAAAGATATTGAATTCTGATATCTGTGGAATCATTTGTACTAAATATTCTCGTTTCTGCTAGATCTCTTAAATTATCTTGTAAAATATAATTTAACAGCAACTTACTTTTTGGAATAGTCGCAACAGAAAGAGTTGTATCACTAACTTTTTTGCTATTTTCAACGATAGCGTCATATTCTTCTCTATCAACAAAATATTTTTGATTGAATTGATCTGTAAGCGGGCGACCTAAAAGAATATTTTCTAAATTAGGATAATCAATTTCTATATTTAATAATTTTCTAAAATTATCCCAAGAACTATTGTACAGACATTTTTGCTGGATATTTAATATTTTTGCTGAGTCTGTTGTGATTAATCCATTTGCAATTGGGATACCAATTTTTGTTACAATTGCATTTAGTGCGCTATCACTTACAATTTTTAAAGAAGTTTTAAAACTCACATCGGTAGTATTATCTTTATAATCTATTTTTATTTTAGTATAAAAATATCTTGGTTTTAAAGTTGAAAGACTATCCAATATTTTAGCTAAGACCCTATCTTTTATTTTATATTCTATAACAGGTTTAATTTTTAAATTTTTGGCACAAGAGCTTGCCAAAAATATAAGGCAAAGAAAAAGAAATAGCTTAATAAAGAGCTTCATGATATGTTTTAGTATTTATTTTTCGTTCTAAATAATTATTTTTTGACCCCAGTAATTTTGCTTTTAACCAAAAATCGCTGGCTTTAGAAATTTGGCCAAGAAAATAATAAGTATCACCCAAATAGTCATTTATTACGGAATCATTTTCTAATAGTTTCAATGCGCGTAATAAAGTATCTAATGCTTCGGAATATTTTTTTTCATAAAAAAGTACCCTGCCTTTAAAGCTCAGAGATTTGGCATCTCCACTATCCAAAAGAAGTAAGTTATCTACTAACTTATTGGCTTTTGGAAAATCTATCTGATTTCGGGCTAACTGTATTGCAAAAGTTTGAATCATTATATTATTTCTTGGAGCTAATTGTAGTGACTTTTCAAATTTTTGAAAACCAAGCTCATTCTGTTTTAATCCAAAATAGGAAATGCCTAATTGACTGTTGATTTCGGCTTCTAAACTAACATCATTTACTAAGAAATCTAGACCTGCACTTAAGCACTCCTTAGCCTTATCAAATAATAAAAGTTTGTTTGCTGCTACTCCACATAAAAAATATACCAGAGGTTGAGTTGGAAAATAGGTAAGTGATTTTTCACTGTCTACGAATAATGAATCCCATTGCTCATTTTCATATTCTAAACTAATTATTTGAGTCCAAATTTGGTATAAGTTTGGGTCACAATTAACAGCATCTTTATAAGATTCGATTGCAATAAGTGGTTGATTGAGTTTAAAATAATGATCGCCTTTAATAGCATGTGCTTTTGCTTCTTTTGGATAAGCATTCACCATAAAATCTATTAATTCTGAAAGTTCAATCAAGTTTATGTCCTTCTCTTTTTGTAAACGAATTAAAATCTCCATTCGTTGGTCAATAGTTAAGCCCTCTTCTTTTATTGCTTTTTTAAAATTTGCAAGTGCTTCATTAATTTCTCCATTACTATATTGTATTTCTGCTAGTAAAATAAGGGCATATCCATCTGATGGATCAGCATCTAGTAATTCTTTTAAGACTAAAATACCGTCAGAATCATTTCCACGGGACATATAAAAATCTAAGAGTGTGTTTAAAACATAAGTATCCCCTGGAAATTGTTTGTTCGCTAATAAAAGTTGAGTAAGAGCTGAATTATTGTCTTCCATCATTTCAAAAAGAGCCGCTTTTTGCAGTAAAATTTGGGGGTCTATACCTATATTATATTCTAATTTATTTAATACTGCAATTGCTTTTTTAATTTTATTAGCTTTTCTCCAATTATCAACAGCTTGCTCATAAATTGCTAAATTTTTAAGGTCATTATTTATTAATTCTTCAAATAAAAGAGCCGATTTTTCATACTCACCCATTGCGCTGTAATTATTAGCTAATTCAATTTTATAATGTTTATTAGATGGATCTATTTTTAATGCAGACTTTATATGTATCAATGCTAGTTGTAATTGTATCTTTTCTGAATAAATTTGGTATAAAGCAAAATGCACTGCATCGTCATTTTGATCATCATTTAAACAAGTGGTAAATTTTGAGATTGCTTGTGTTATTTCGCCATTTAATTTATGTCTTACTCCTTCATGAAAACTAGAAATGTAAGTGGGAGAATGAGCTACTTGTGATACTACTCTATCTGTTTCGCAAGCGAAAAAAACTAGGACTAAAATAAGTGAATGAAAAGAATTATTCATTTACTATTGAAAAATCCCCAAGACTGAGGTCGTTTGCTTTTCCATTATAAATAACCTGCGAACCTATCATAGAATTAAAAATTACCGCATTTGTAATACTCGTATTCTCTTGAATATTTGAGTTTTTTAAAACAGAACTATTGATTTTTGTATTAGCTCCTATAGATACATGAGGCCCGATAATTGAATTCTCAATACAAGTATTTTCTCCAATAAAACAGGGTGGAATAATCTGACTATTAGTAATTTTAGCTGAGGCATGAACAAGTGGTATATTTTTCTCAAAATCAAAATCTAGAACACGTTTATTTGTATGCACTGTTACTTCTTTATTTCCACAATCTAGCCATTCTGTGACTTCACCGGGTTTAAAAACACAACCAGAAAGTGTCATTCTTCTTAAAGCATCAGGAAGTTGATATTCTCCACTTTTCATGACCTTATTGTCAATCAAATAATCTAATTCTTTTTTTAATCTTGCGCCATCCTTAAAATAATAAACACCAATCATGGCTAAATCTGAGACAAATTCTTGAGGTTTTTCAATAAAATCAACTATTTCACCTGCAGCATTTAATTTGACAACACCAAATGAACTTGGGTCTTTAATTTGCTTCACCCATAAAATCCCTTCATCTGAAGGCGAAATCTTGAAATCTGCACGAAATAAGGTGTCTGCAAATGCAACGACAACAGGGCCAACTAGTTTTTCTGATGCGCAGAGAACTGCATGTGCTGTTCCTAAAGGTTCTTTTTGGTAATAAATAGATCCCTTTGCACCTAATTGCTCTGCTACTTGAAGTAATTCTTTCTCAACTTGATCGCCAAAATCGCCAATTACAAATGCAATTTCATCAATTTTATCTGCGCAAACTGCAGCAATATCCTCAACCAATCGATATACAATTGGCTTTCCGCCAACAGGAACTAATGGTTTTGGCATAGTCAAGGTATGCGGCCGCAATCGACTTCCTCTTCCTGCCATTGGTACAATTATATTCATTTCATTTAGTTTAAACCAGTACTTCCAAATCCTCCTGCTCCACGTTCGGAATCATTTAAAACAGCAACCTCTGTTAATGAAACCTGCTCAACACGACAAAAAATTAATTGCGCAATTCTTTCTCCATCTTCGATACTTACCGCTTCGTTTGATAAATTCACTAAAATAACACCAATTTCTCCCCGGTAATCTGCATCAATTGTTCCAGGAGTATTTAATACACTTATTCCCTTCTTCAATGCTAAACCACTTCTTGGTCTGACTTGGCATTCCAAACCATTTTCCATTTCTAAATATAGCCCTGTTTTTATCAAAACACGACCCAATGGTTCAATGTCAATCGTTGTCTCTATATCTGCACGAATATCCATGCCTGAGGCTCCTAAAGTTTCATACTTTGGGAGTGGGTGCTTAGATTTATTCGTTATTTTAACAAACATAATTTATTTTAGTTTCAAAAGTATAAAAAACTTAGCTATGTGTCACTTCAGTTTGCTTGATTAATCAACAATGAATTGAATACAACTTTGAATGAGAATTAGAACGAGAAAAATTGAACTTTAGCGCTTTATAGATTTTAATATTTTTAGAGCAATCAAACTGATACTTGAAATTACTATTAACTTTTTATGAGGGATGAAAGAGGATTTACATATTTACAGCAATTATTCACCGCGAATAAATTACCTTTGCATCTAGAATTAAGCATTTTAATCATATGAAAATTGAACAGATTTATACGCGGTGCTTGGCTCAGGGAGCTTATTATGTAAGTAGTGATGGCGAAGCTTTTATCATTGACCCCTTGAGAGAAACCGCTCCTTATATTGAGCGATTGGAGCAAGATAAGGTAAAACTAAAATATATTTTTGAAACACATTTTCATGCTGATTTTGTTTCAGGACATTTGGATTTGAGCCGAAAAACAAATGCTCCCATAATTTTTGGACCTAATGCTGCGCCCGAATTTGAATGCACAATTGCTGAAGATCAGCAGATTTTTGAAATTGGAAAAATACAGCTTAAGGTGCTTCATACGCCAGGGCATACGATGGAAAGTACTTGTTATTTACTTATCGATGAAAATGGGAAAAATACAGCGCTTTTTTCAGGCGACACCTTGTTTTTGGGAGATGTTGGTCGACCAGATTTAGCTCAAAAAGCAGCAGATATTACGCAAGATCAATTAGCGGGCATTCTCTATGATAGTTTAATGGAGAAAATAATGCCCCTTGAGGATGATATTATTGTTTATCCTGCTCATGGTGCGGGATCTGCATGCGGAAAAAATATGATGAAGGAAACGCTTGATACCTTAGGAAATCAAAAGAAGATGAATTATGCCCTAAATCAAGTGAATAAAGAATCCTTTGTTGCAGCAGTAACTGATGGGTTGCTGCCTCCTCCTGCTTATTTTGGTGCTAATGTAGCGATGAATAAAAAGGGCTACGAAAGTTTTGAAGTGGTAAAAGAAAAAGGGTTGAAGACCTTTTCTTGCGTTGATTTTCAAGTATTAGCAGATAGCACTGGGGCACTTATTCTTGATACACGGGACAGTAGTGATTTTCACAAAGGATTCATTCCTCAATCGATTAACATTGGCTTAAACGGTGAATTTGCACCTTGGGTTGGCGCAATAATTGGAGATGTAAAACAAGCAATTTTGGTGGTTGCAACGCCTGGAACAGAAGAAGAAGTTATTACTCGCTTAAGTAGAGTTGGTTTTGATACTATTTTAGGTTTTCTTGATGGAGGTTTTGAAACATGGAGAAATGCAGGGAAAGAAATTGATCAAATTCATAGAATTAATAGCAGTGAATTTTCAGAAAAATTTATCCCTGAAAAATCTGTGGTAATTGACGTAAGAAAAGACACAGAATATGCCGCGAACCACGTTGCTGAAGCTTATAGTAAACCTTTGGCTTTTATAAATAATTGGATGAAAGATCTAAATAAAGAAGAGCATTTCTTTCTCCATTGTGCAGGTGGTTACAGAAGTATGATCGCTGCAAGTATTCTTCATAGCAGAGGGGTTCGGAATTTCACTGAAATTGATGGTGGCTTCACTGCAATTGTTAAAACAAGTATTCCAATAACTGATTATATCTGCCAAAGTAAAATACATAATTAAAGAAAAAAACCTTGAAACTAAACTTTAAAAGGTTTTTACAAGTTGGGCCAAAGGTCTGAATTATCGAACCTTTTGAAGGAGGATTTGGAGAGGATTGCGTTGGAACTAGAAAAATGAATAATTTATACATGAGAATGCTATCATGTATAAATAAATTCAATAACTTTATATGAAAATACTATCAGGCAAAAATAAGACACAACAGACTAGTGGGACAAGTTGAAAATCCAAGGAGGTCTGAGAAAGCCAAAGGGCTGACCACCCACAATGACAGAAATCAAAGACAAAAAAGTGGAGACAAGAAAGTGGAGACAAGAAAACCACAAAAAAACAGCGAGGATTCTGAAAATCGATAAGAGTAGGGATAAATTTAAAAATTTAAAAAAATGAAAAAATTTCTTTTAGTTTCAGCATTTGCATTAACAACAATTTTGTCTTGTGCTCAAGACATCTCTGATGTTTCCCAGTCTAGCAGCGGACTACTTACTGTTCGTGATGTTAAAAACAACCAAATATCATCGAAATATATTTCAAGTGGCGATGAACTTAGTGGATTTTCATCTAACATAATTGTTGTAAAAAGTTCAAGTAATCTTGTAACGGTTTATGACCAAAAGTTCAACCAAATATCATCGAAATATATTAGCGATGGTGACAGAGTAAAAAATGTCAATGGAAATAATATCATCATCAAATCGAAAAGTGGCTTGGTTACTACTTACGACAAAAAGTTTAATCAAATATCTTCGAGATACGAGTAATTAAATTAGGAGGATGAAATCCTGAATTTCATCCTCCTTCATTTTACTATTATGAATAATCAAAGAAATTTTGACCCTCTGCAAATTTCACGTTTGGGAAAATATATTTATACCCTACGTGTCCCGCGTGACAAAAAAATATTTTATGTTGGACAAGGCAAAAGGATTTTGGCAAAGAGGAAACTATCTAATTGTTGGCTTTGACGGACAAAAACATTTCAGAATTAAAAGAGGCTCAAAAGCCTGAAGTATCGAACCTTTTGAGGGAGGATGTGGAGAGGATTACTAGGTACTAGATTCAATTGCTAACGCAAGTTTTTTAGGATAAAGAATTACCTTTACAAAATTATTATCTTCTAAAAAATAAATATGAAAATTTCACAAAGCAAATTGATCTGTTTGTCCATACTGGTTAAACCTCTTTTATATAGTTCTCTATCGTTTATTTTTACACTTTTTACTTTTTCATCTGTTTCAGCTCAACAAAGGCTTCTTTCTATGAAAAAATACGATTATAATGGATTTAGTACAGCTGGTGGAGATTCAAGTGTATTCATCTATGGAACTAACCCCGGAACTTTATCCTCAAATGAACCAGTTTTTGAATTTGATGGAACTTTTTTCAATTGGTTTTACATAAAACCATTAATTAAATGTGATATAGAATATAGATTTGGAGGTTCATCATCTACACCATTCGATACAATAAATTATCAGTTAACCGCTGGCTTGGATGGTAACACGCTTTGGCAATCCGATAGAGCAGGGAACAAACAAAGTAGACTGCTTATTGTAGAAGGTGGAGCCTTATTAAGACAACTGTAATTACATGTATTCTCGGTAAATTATAAACCTGTAAATTAAATTTTAAGTTAAACTTTTTTTGAATGTCTAATTATGAATGAGCGAGAAATATCTTATAAATTTATTTTTGAAGTAATGGCTGCAATAAGTATTGTGTTCAGTATCATTTGGTCAATTGAAGTACAAAAATTTCAAACCCAAACTCAAAAAAATCAAGATGAATGGAAAAAAAAAGTTGAGACACTTCACACGCTTGAAGCTAGGGATAGAAGTCATTTAGCAACTATTAATAAAAAAATAAAAGCTATCAATGACAATGATAGCTTACTTAAATTTATTCTGTCTGACACCGCATTGAATAATGAAATTAAACAACAGTTGATAATTTTTGAAAATATTAGTATTGGTTCTAATATTGGTGTTTACAACAATGAGGTAATAAAAAAATTCATGGGTAATTCTTTCATTAAGTTTAACAAAAAAATCCAACCATATATTCTTTACACCAGACAAAAAAATAACAATCCTAATTTATATATTGAATATGATAATTGTGTTAAAACATTATCAGAAAATTAAAAACTAATCGACTTTCTCAGACAACATAACTTTAAACATAGAATAAAAAAATATTATATATGAAACCCTTATCAATTGATACAGTTAATGGTATGTGTAGCTCAATATACCACTTCAAATTGATTTATTAAGGGAGTTCTATCTTCAAAATCAATATTTTTTAGATGGGAAAACGTTAAATGAGATGCATCCAGATTTCATACACTTTAATATTATTGAACTATCTAAGAAATGGATGGTTTATCCTTGTCTTTCTAAAAAGGAAATTTTAGATTTTTATGACGAAGAAATGAAGATGTTGATAATTGAACGATGAGTCATATTGATTAGTTGAAATAAAAGACACTCATGGTTCAAAGCTAACTATTTAAATCGGTTAGTTAAGCTAGAACTTTCTAATTAAGGCAAAGAATGGTTTTTCAGTTAAATAAATCATTTTCCTACAAATTAGAACAATAAGAATGACCCGCCAAGCGGTTGACTTGAGTTGTCAAACTATTTTTTCGTGTATGTTTTCAGTTTTGACTTGGATTGTAAAGCGAGAACGTCATCCAACAAATCAAGGATTAAGAACGGTTTCGAAAGTTCTGTTGACTGAACTTTTGATGCTTAGCCTATTATTACCAAAAATAACCTATATTTACATTAGCCCTGCTATAAATAAGAGGTATATTATAGGAATTAATAAAATTAGATTATGAAACTTACTATTTCCATTCTTGCAATTCTAACTTTTTGCATAACCGCTTATTCGCAAGTGCCAAACTATGTTCCTGCCAGCGGGCTAGTTGGTTGGTGGCCATTTAATGGTAACGCCAACGATGAAAGTGGTAATGGGAATAATGGAACTGTGAATGGAGCGACCTTAATTACAGATCGAAATGGAAAGCAAGCATATAAATTTGATGGTATTGATGATATTATTAATATAAATTCTAAGGTCGGTAATTTCGGTGCTAACGATTTTTCTGTTTCACTTTGGGTTTATGATGAAGATGCACAGAACGGTGGAACTCTTGTTGGGAAGAGAAATGATGATGCAAATATGTTGAATTTCTGTTGGAGCAATTCACCGGGGCTTGAATTAGGTAGTCCGTACGTTTTAATAACGCCAAAAGGTTCGATGCTTAATGAATGGAAAAATTGTGTGCTTATAAGAAAAGGTGCAAATATATCAATTTACGTTAATGGTGTTTTAGAACAAAAGAATGTTTCATCTTTGATTCCAAGTATCAATAATTCTGCTAATCTTAGTTTTGGAGCAAGGTATATCTACAATAGAACTGCTCAATTTTTCAAAGGTTCAATCGATGATATTGGAATTTGGAACAGAGCGTTAACAGAGGGTGAAATAAAAGGTTTATACTCATTTGAACAATTGACTCAGACAAAGCTTTCTCCAGAACAATATTACAAGATGGTTTATGAAGGTGAAAAAGACAATCCATATTCTTCCTTTGAAGATTATTTAGCTTCCACAAAAAAGGAAAAAGAATCTAAATCCCAGAATATCACGAATGAATGGAAACAGCAAGGAACTAGCCAATTCGTTATTCCCAATAATGTCTTGGAAATTTCATCGGCGTTAGATCAAAGAAACGATACTTTGGAAAAAATCACATATCTGAATGATTTGATTTCTTATGTAAAAAATAAATCCACTAATGAAAGAACAGATTGGGATCTCAAAATGTGTTTAGCTTCATTTTATTACAAACTATTTTATATACTTCCAAATAGATATAATGACCCTCGAATATCTCAAGATGAATGGATAAGTCTAAATAATTTTTTAAACAACTTAGGCGATGACGCTTATAAAAATGATACAGATAAAAACATGAGAGGTTATTTTCTATATTGGTCAATTTTCGTGAGACAAAAATTGGGAGAAAGTTATATTGATATTAAATTGCATAAAATGGTTGTAAATGAGTTCACAAAGGATGATTTTCCGATGGGTAAAGGTTTTTACAATGAATGCAAAAACATAGTTGATGGTGCTAATAATGCATCAATAAATAGCACGGAATATCGACTAGCACAAAAGTTATCGACGGATTTTAATATTGAGGAAAATAGAGCAAAACCTCCCTATGATGCATATTTTGAGAAAGAAGCCATAGGTACAAAATGGGTTGATAACCCTTCTACAAAAGCAATTTTGGAGAAAACCGGTTCAAATTCTTATCTATTCAAATGGAGAGATAGTTATGGTGTAAACAAAATAGAATTAAAATTTAAGTCTAAGTATATTAAAGAATCTATGTTTGGTTATAAAAATTATAACACAATCCTTGAGGGTAACTTTTTAGGCGAAACAATAAAAATTGTATTGGGAGGCAATATCCTCCTTATTGATCTTACAATGTTTGATGAGTTAGGAAAAGAAACAAATCAATGGCTCCTTATACGTGAGTAATAATTTAACTAATTATCTTGAGCCTAACCCTTTTGTAAACTTTAGCGCACGGAACAACCTTGGTTCGATATCGACCATCAAAAATTCCCTGGCGGACTTGCTCTTTACGAACGGCGCTAAGACGAATTTTATGTAAGATTTGCTTATTCGGTAAGGCGCGTTTTTTCTTTTTCATACAGCATTTTAATTAGGATGATGATGGTTAAATAAGACTTCAGACGAAGAAATAAACAGTTTTAGAAAGAGCTTGTTATCGACCTAAGAATCTGTTAGATTCATTTAAAATTCCAAATTGACATAGAAAAAACTAAAAAAATTGTAACATAGTTGTAACAACAAGAAACAAAAAACCCTTGAAACATAATGTCATCAAGGGTTTTGTTGTTTTTAAGGTGTTGACCCACTAGGGCTCGAACCTAGACTCTTCTGTACCAAAAACAGACGTGTTGCCAGTTACACCATGGGTCAATCAAATTTGGAGAAAACTCCAATTGCGGTGGTAAATTTAAGAACAAATTTTAAATTTTTGAAACTTTCCGGAAAAATAATTGATGTCATGAATTGTTATCCTTACTAAAAATGACTATTTTGAGAATTAATATTCTTAATTTCGCTGTTGAATAACTATTAGAAAATTAAATAAAATGACAAATTACGCACGTTGGAATACAATTTTAGGTTGGGGAGTTTTTTTAGTTGCTTCAATGGTTTATCTATTGACCCTAGAATCTACGGTAAGCTTATGGGATTGCGGAGAATATATCACTGCAGCATATAAATTAGAAGTTGGTCACCCTCCTGGCGCTCCATTATTTATGGTTTTAGGAAGACTTTTTTCCTTTTTTGCTGCTCCAGAAAATGTAGCAGTATGGATAAATCGCTTATCCGCTTTCTCTAGCTCTTTTACCATTTTATTTATGTTTTGGTCCTTAACCTTGTTCGTTAAAAAAATGATCCTTAGCAAAAAAAGTGAATTATCTTCAGGTGATCAAATGGCAATTTTCCTGTCTGCTGGTGTTGGCGCTTTAGCTTATACATTCTCAGATTCTTTTTGGTTTTCTGCAGTGGAAGGTGAGGTATATGCAATGGCTTCTTTGTTCACAGCTATAGTTTTTTGGGCAATTCTAAAATGGGATGAGGAAATGGCCTTAATTCAAAATGGCACTTTGTCTTTGGATCAAAGTCCAAATCGATGGTTGATTTTAATTCTCTTTTTACTCGGTTTAGCAATTGGTGTTCACCTTTTAGGAATTCTTGTTATTCCTGCAATCTGCTTCGTAATTTATTTCCGCGTCTACAAAGAAAGTTCTGTAAAAGGTCTTATATTAACTGGAGTTCTTTCAATATTTTTACTTGGTTTCATACAAGAAGGAATCATAGCAGGTTCTGTTTCTTTAGCAAGTTCTTTTGAGGTGGCTTTCGTAAATTCTTTAGGTTTGCCTTTTTATTCAGGTACAATTTTCTTTTTCATACTGTTAATTGCTGCTTGCTTATTTTTCGTAAGATATGCTCGTAAAAAAGGTAAAACGATTTTATATAATTCTTTCATGGGATTAATTTTCTTGCTTATTGGTTATGGTTCTTTTGCAGTAATTGTTATCCGCTCAAATGCCAATACTCCCTTGGATGAAAATGACCCTGAAAACTTGGTAACGCTTCACTCTTATTTAAAGCGTGAGCAATATGGCTCAGCACCTATTCTTTATGGCAACTATTGGAATTCCTTGAAAAAAGGAGAGATTATGACGGAGGAAGGGCCAGAATTAACCAATAGAGATGATTGGAAAGATTTGTCTCCATATTTTTTGCGGCGCTTTGTAATTTCTGAAAATGATGAAGAGGTAAAAGCGTTTACTGAGGAAAAAGATGCTGCTGTTTGGATGAAAGAAAACGATGGTGTGTACTCAATGGAGGAGAAATATTATGAGAGTAATTCTTCAGTGCGAAAAGACGCTGTAGCAACATATGAACAAGGAACAGTTTTTCCAAGAATGTATAGCGGAGATAACCAAAATCATGTTCAAGGTTACCAAAAATGGTCGGGCTACGATCCTTCAGATGGAACAGACTCTGAAATCGGAAGGGATGGAAAGCGCTTGCCTTCGTTTATAGAAAACTTGAGTTATTTCTTTTCATATCAAGTAAATTGGATGTACATCCGTTATTTTATGTGGAATTTTGCAGGTCGACAAAATGACATTCAAGGACACGGAGATGACATGCGTGGAAATTGGCTTTCTGGGATTAATTTTCTCGATGAATGGCGCTTGGGGAGCCAAGAATTTGCCCCTCATTACACAATAGATAATGCATCACACAATAAATTCTTTTTATTGCCTCTAATTCTAGCACTAATAGGCTTGTTTTTCCATTTTTCACGAGCACCAAAAGATGCATTTGTTATTCTCTTGGCCTTCCTATTCACAGGAGTGGCAATTTTAGTTTACTTAAATCAAAAACCATTTGAACCGAGAGAACGAGATTATGCTTATGCTGGATCATTCTACTTCTTTGCTATGTGGATAGGAATTGGAGTTTATGCAATTTATGACTTTATTCAGCGGAAGAAAATACTTGCTCAAGATTTTCAAAGAGCTGTAATTGCTGGAAGTATTGGACTTGTAATCCCTGTATTAATGGCTTATCAAGGTTGGGATGACCACGACAGAAGTGGAAAAACTTCAGCGCATGATTTATCTCATAATTACTTAGAATCTTGTGGAAAAAATGGAATTATTTTCACGAATGGAGATAATGACACCTTCCCTCTCTGGTATTTGCAAGAAGTAGAAGGCCAGCGAACTGATGTTCGTGTTTGCAATCTATCATTAATGGGAACAGATTGGTATACGAATCAAATGAAAATGAAAGCATACGACTCTGATCCATTACCAATTAATTTTAGAGAAGACCAAATATTAATGTATGCTGGTAATACCGATCAAATCTATTTTATTAATTTATTGGAGTTAGTAAGTAGAAATAGTAATGAGGATATGCTTCGTAAAATTGTAGATCTTCGATTGAAAAATAACAAACAAAACGCCCTACAAGCAATTCAGGATTTTAATGTTAAAGTAGCGGCAATTTTACCAAATATATCCTGTAAAAATACTGATTTTGAGGTAGCAAAAGGATATTTGACAAACAACGATATCAGTGATCTTAATGGCACAATACTCAAAAAATACTTTGGTGCCATAAAATTATTTCAAGGAATTCAAAGTCAAGAAGTTGAATTTATAGGAAATGCTGGGCAAGATCTTCAAAGTCTCCTTCAAGAATTTGAAACTCCATGGTCATCTGTAGATTTTAAAGATGCAATGGCCTTTGTTCGTGATGATAAAAACTTTTTATTAAATGGTGGTGGAAAATTAAGTTTTTTCCCATCTTCTCGTTTTACTTTGAAAGTAAATAAAAAAAATGCACTCGCAGCCGGAACAATCACTGAAAGTCAAGTAGCAAAATGCGATAGTAGTATACTCTTTGAATTTAATACAGAACGAGATAGCTATTTAACAAGAGATGAAGTAATGATGATGGACATTGTTGCAAATAATGATTGGAAACGCGGAATTTATTTCTCAAGTAACCGAGGATCCTCCTTCTCCATTGCATTATTAAGCGCTGGCTATATTAAACAAGTTGGTGTAGCTTATGAGTTAAGTCCAATGGGAGGAGAACCAATGTTCTACAATCTTTCAAAAATGTACAAAAATATTACCCAAACATATGAATATGGAAAAATGAATGATCCAAAGGTTTTGACAGATTATTATGCCCGAAGACATACACAACAATACCGTTCAAATTTTCTTCTCCTAGCAGAACAATTTATTGCTAAAAAAGACTTTAAAAAAGCAATCTTTCTTTTAGATAAATCACTTGAACTAATGCCATTGGAAAATGTTTTAGATTTTGGAGAAGTAAACCAATGTGACCCATTTACCTCCTTAAAAATAAATTCGTCACATCTCAACTATTCATATCAAGGAGAGGAAGCTAACGCAAAATGTAGTGGAAGCTTGCACGAATATGTACAACTTTATTTCTTGGCAGGAAATAAAAAGAAAGCTACGGATTTGGGATTAAAATTAATGGCTAACTACGAATCTATTTTTTCGTATTTTGAAAATAGTAGTGCGTCATTTGCTGCAAATCCAGAAAATAATGAAGATTTGATAGCGGCTCTTGATGCTTGCTTTAAAATGTATTTTGTTGCTTCAGACAAAAAATTAGGTGGAGATTCAAAAGGTAAATTAGCAACAACTATTTATAAAAGTATTAACCGCGTTTATAAGAAAATCATACCTCGAATTTATGCTGATTTAGAAAATTCATCTACTGAAGGAAATATGCAACTAATAAATCTGAAAATTAATTTAGGTGGAATGGCTGAACATTATGGATTTAGTAAAACAAGTGCACCAAATCCAGTTACTACTCCAAATGAAATTGATTTGAATGGTATTCTAAAACAGTGAAATAGTTTAACTAGGGAATAAGCGGAGTGAAATTATATTGAAGAACAGACTACTTTAAATTATAAAAATGAATTATTTCTTCGAGCACCTCATAAATGCATTTCAATTGCCGCTGAAAAATCCAGTTTTGTTATTCTCCTTGTTGCTCTTTATTATTTTACTATCTCCGATTCTATTGCGGAAAGCTCGTATCCCAAATATAATTGGCTTAATTATTTCTGGAGTTATAATCGGACCTAAAGGATTAGGGATAATTGGAGAAAATGCAATGGCGCAGGAGGGATCTATAAAACTTTTCTCTACTATCGGATTGCTTTACATAATGTTTATCGCGGGACTTGAACTTGATCTCAATCGCTTTCGAAAACAAATAAATAAAAGTTTAATTTTTGGAGGATTAACATTTATTATTCCCTTAGGATTAGGTTACCCTATTTGTTCTGAAATTTTACATCTTTCTCCTTTGGCAAGTTTGTTGACAGCAAGTATGTTTGCAACTCACACCCTAGTTTCCTATCCTATTATAAGTAAATATGGCTTAGCAAAACACTCTTCAGTTGCGATCACTGTTGGTGGAACAATATTAACAGATACTGCAGTATTAATTATTCTGGCGATTATAACGAGTGCTGAAAAAGGGAATTTAGATTTTGGATTTTGGCTGACTTTAATTACCTCACTTTCGATTTTTTCTGCAATCATGTTTCTCTTGATTCCACGAATTGCAAAATGGTTTTTTAGTAAGTTAGATAGTGAGAAAACCTCACAGTATATTTTTGTATTGTCAGTTTTGTTTTTTTCGGCATTTCTTGCAGAAGTTGCAGGTGTAGAAGGCATCATAGGAGCATTTGTGGCTGGATTGGTGTTGAATCGGTTGATTCCTACTAGTTCAATCTTAATGAATCGAATTGAATTTATAGGCAATTCCCTTTTTATTCCCTTTTTCTTAATATTTGTTGGAATGGTTGTAGATTATAGGGCTTTTTTTAATGGAACTTGGCCCTTAATTATCGCTGGTGTTTTAACTGCATTTGCAATATTCAGTAAATGGTTAGCGGCACTTGTTACCCAATGGATTTTCAAAATGTCAAATAATGAACGTCAAATAATCTTCGGTTTGAGTACCTCACATGCAGCAGCAACACTTGCTATAATTATGGTCGGATATAACAATGGAAATGGAATACTTGACATTAACATTGTGAATGGAACTGTAATACTAATATTATTTACCTGTATGACATCCTCTTTTGTAACAGAAGCTGCAGGGAAAAAGCTACTCATTCAAATTTCGGAAGAAAGTGATTTAGATGAAAATGAAACAAGGCTTCGAAATCAGCACATCATTGTTTCTATTAACGAATTAAATGGAAATGAACAGTTATTAGATTTTGCATTACTTATTTCAGATCAAAAAGTAATTAATCCTATTTCTGTAGTAAGTGTTTACCCAAATGATGCTGCTGCTGAAAGGATGATTCGAAAATCGAGAAAATCTTTAGAGGATATTGTAAAGCATTTTTCTGGACATGAATCAAAACTAAATACAATTGCTACAATCGATCACAATGTATCTTCTGGCTTGTCACGAGTGGCAAAAGAATTAGTAGCCGATATTGTAGTGCTGAACGATAGTAGGAACAAAAATCTTTTGTCGCGAATAATTGGAGATGACCGCGCTCATTTGTTAGATGTTTGCGATAGAACAATCTTTTTCTGTCAACTAGACAATCCATCTGTTTCCTACGATAAAGTAATAGTAATTGCACCGCCACTTTCTGAATTAGAATCTAATTTTGCTCTTTGGGTTGAAAGAGTAATACGCTTAGCGCAAGAACTTACTATTTCAATTGATCTTTACGCAAGTAATGCTACACATGAGCGCTTTGAAAAAGTTGGATTAGCAAATAAATTAGATTTTAATATTCATTTTCAAGAAATAGAAAATGTAGATGATTTCTTTTTATACTTTGACAAAAAAGACCATGGAATAATTGTTTTTTGTGGTGCAAGAGTCGGTTCTGTTTCTTATGATTTAGGAACTGAATCTTTTGCTGACAAAATTGAAAAAGCGTGTCCAAACAATGATACTATTTTTATCTATCCGGGAATGGAGCTAGATAAGATGAATGAAAATTACAATGATATTTCTTCTACTGCAATTAATGCTGGAGTAGAAACCATTCAAAAAATTGGAAGAGAAGTTGGAAATATATTTAAAAAATCAAGTTCCAAAAAATCAAAGTGATTTTTTTCTATGAAAAAACAAACAACTGTAATTTTTTATTTTCTCAGTGCATATATCCTATTACAATTTATTTGGTGGGGTTTTCACCTCATTCAGCTTAGCCAAAATACAGCTAACACAGATGAACAAGTAAATCGAAGGGTTTTAATGATTTTGGGAGAGGGTTCGGTTTTTATACTCATTTTACTTCTTGGGCTTTATAAAATCCGAAGTGCGATTAAAAAGGAGTTTGAACTTTCCGGAAGACAGTCGAATTTTTTACTTTCAATTACCCACGAGTTAAAAACTCCTATTGCTTCTAGTAAACTACTTTTACAAACACTCTTAAAACGGGAGTTAATCCAAGAGAAAAGGAATGAATTAATCACTAAAACCTTAAATGAAAATGAACGCTTAGAAAATTTGATTGATAACATTCTCAATGCTTCAAGAGTTGAAAATAATGCACTTCAAGCTGTAAAAACTGAAATCAACTTAGCAGAATTAAGCATAAAAATTATTAAGCGCTTGTCCTTGAAAAGTGTAACTAGTCAAATCCAAGGAAATACAATTGTAAAAGGTGACGTATTTATGCTAGAGACAATTATCGAAAACTTAATCGAAAATGCTGTAAAATATTCCGGTACTAATCCCTGTATAACACTTTATTCTTTTCAAAATGAAAAAGAAATTGTTTTTGGAGTAAAAGATGAGGGGCCAGGAATTCCCTTGACTGAAAGAGAAAATATTTTTACTAAATTTTACCGTATTGGCAATGAGGAAACAAGAAGTGCAAAAGGGAGTGGCTTGGGCTTATTCATCGTTTCTGAATTCGCACGATTAAATGGCGGTTCTATTCAATACAAGGAAAATTTACCGAAAGGGGCGGCTTTTGAAGTAACTTTACCCTTATGACAAAGCACATTGGACTTATAATTTTAGATGGTTGGGGTCTTGGAGATGGTACAATCTCAGATGCAATTGCACAAGCTCACACGCCATTCATGGATGAACTCCTTCTAAAATATCCAAATGCAACATTAAAAACATTCGGCGAAAATGTTGGATTGCCAGACGGGCAAATGGGAAACTCTGAAGTAGGCCATTTAAATATTGGTGCAGGGAGAATTGTATACCAAGAATTAACACGAATCAATAAATCCATACGTGAAAGGGATTTTTTTAGCAATAAAGTGCTGCTAGAAGCAATGGCGGAAGTCAAAAAAAGAAATTCAAAACTTCACTTGATTGGATTAGTCTCAAAAGGCGGCGTTCACAGTTCGCAAGAACACTTATATGCCTTATGTGAATTAGCGAAAATACAGCAAGTTGAAAATGTTTACATCCATGGTTTTACAGATGGTAGAGATTGTGACCCCAATAGTGCAGAACACTTTTTTCAAGAATTGGAAGAGCAACTAACCTTAAGTACTGGAAAAATTGCAAGCGTCTGTGGAAGATATTTTGCAATGGATAGAGACAATCGCTGGGAAAGAATAAAGAAAACATATGACCTTTTAGTTAATGGAAAAGGAGCGAGATTTAATACCGCCAGTGAGGGAATTATAGCCTCCTATATTTCGAATATCAGTGATGAATTTATTGAACCTTTTATTGTAGATCCTGAGGGAACAATTTGCGATAATGATGTCGTAATTAATTTTAATTTCAGAACTGATAGGCCAAGAGAAATCACCATTGCTTTAAGCCAAAGAGCTATTCCGGAATTTGAAATGCAACCCTTGGATTTGTACTACTGTAGTATGACAAATTACGATTCAAGTTTTAAAAATATACACGTAGCTTTCGAAAAAGATAATTTAAAAAATACCTTAGGAGAAGTTATTTCCAATATGGATCTCTCACAAATTCGTATTGCAGAAACTGAAAAATATCCACATGTCAGCTACTTTTTTAGTGGCGGTAGAGAAGAAAAATTTCGATTGGAAGAACGAATTATGGTGAACTCACCAAAAGTTGCAACCTACGATTTACAACCTGAAATGAGTGCTGTTGAGCTGAGTGATAAAATCATTCACTATATGCAAGATAAACAGCCCAATTTTATTTGTCTAAATTTTGCAAATCCAGATATGCTTGGTCATACAGGAGTGTACGACGCTATTGTAAAAGCAGTAGAAAAAGTAGACCAATGTTTAAAATCTGTAGTGGAAATAGGCCTTGAACTTGGTTATGAATTTTTAGTTATCGCTGATCACGGAAATGCAGATTTTGCACTAAATGAAGATGGAAGCCCAAACACTGCTCATAGTTTAAATCCTGTGCCAATTATTTTAGTGACTAAAGAAAAAGAATTAAAGCTTTCAGATGGAATTTTGGCAGATATTGCACCAACTATTTTAGATCGTTTACGCTTAGCAGCACCAATTGAAATGACAGGAAGTACACTGGTAATAAATAACCAATAAAAAGTAATTGAGTGTTCGCTTTCTTACCACCAATATTTAAAATTATAATCCTAATGAAAATCCCAAATTGAGCTAATATTTTCATTTTGCCATTCTTTTTCCTTGATGAAAAAGAATCAAAAAATCAAGGCTCTGAATTTCTTTTTGTTCGCAAATTATTGTTACACATTTATTTATAACTCGTAGCGAACAATTTTAATTCCTTTCTGAAACTTAAATTTTTTAAAAATGTTCTTGCAGAAATTTTAAAAATTAACAGTTTCAGTTCAGTAGCTAAAACCAAGAAATTCAAGGCCGAAGTTAGTTTCGTTAATATTCACCAAATAACCCTCCTTTGATTAAATTCTTGATTTTCAATATTCAAGTATTTTACTGGTACGATTGCGAACACTCAAAAAAGTAATTACATTTTAAACTGGTAATCTTTATTAACCTTGATTGTCTCATAATCCTTTCGATCAAAAGAAAATAATGTCGCAGGTCGATGTTTTACATTTTTTTGTTTTTCATCATGCGCTAGCATTGGAACAGACTTTATTTTTTTTCTAAAATTTGCTTTATCCATATCAACTTCAAAAGCAAATTCATACAGACTTTGCATTTCATTGAGGGTAAAACGCTCAGGCAACATGTCAAAACAAACAGGTTCCGTTTTTAATTTCTGAATTAAAAGCTCGTAGGTGGAAGAGAGAATATGACTATGGTCAAAAGCTAAAGTTGGAATTTCATCTAAGGAAACCCAACTTACTTCCTCAGCCCATGAAGACGCTTTTACTTCAAAATCATCTATTCGAACCAAGGCAAAATAGGCAATTGTGATAACACGACCTTGCGGATGCCTATTCGGATTTCCAAAAGATTGAGATTGATGCATTTGGACCTCTTTCATGCCTGTCAATTCGAACAATACCCTTTGTGCAGCCTGAGGTAAATCCTCATCGGGATAAACTAAATCTCCAGGGACAGCCCAGAAATTTTCGTAAGGTTCTATGGCGCGTTTTATTAACAAAGCTTTTATTTTACTCCCCGAAAAGCCAAAAATTATACAATCTACAGAAAAAGCGGAGGTAAAAAAATCTGAAAATTCAATACGATACATCATAGTTAAAGAGATTCTTTATTTAATGTGCAGATCCAGATGTAGAAAAATCGGTGATTCCTTGTTTTTTAAGTTTTTTGTTTACACTCCAAGCAAAGAATAATAAATAAGCAAAACAAAGAACTCCAAGCCAATAAGAATGTTGAATCCCCAATAAATCGTTACTAGCAAGTGCACCTTGTGCAGTTGAAATAAATCCACCACCCATAATCATCATAATTAATAAACTTGATGCTGTATTTGTTTTTTCTCCTAAACCTGCAATACCAAGCGTGAATATACAAGGCCAAAGCGTACTGCAAAATAAACCTACAGAAATAAAGGCAAATACACTTGTCATTCCGGAAGAATAAATACCAATAATCAAGGCTAAAATTCCTAGCGCAGAATAAATCATAATTTGATTCACTGGATTACCTTTACTTAATTTATCAGCAATAATTAACAAAACAACAATTCCAAGATATGGGTAGAATTGCGCCATAGAATTTCCTGCTATCCAGTTAACACCTAAGAAAATACCAAAAGCTGCAAAAGGTAAAATAAAACCTAATAAGGATTTTAATTTTTCAGTAAGATTAAATGCCCCAGCAGCAGAAGTCCAACGACCAATCATTAAACTTGCCCAAAATAAAGAAACAAAAGGGGCAACGGCACTTTCTTCAGTCCCCAATTTTTGCTTCATAAATTCAGGGAGATTACTTGCTGTAGAGACCTCGACGCCAACGTAAACAAATATTGCTATCATTCCTAAAAGGACTTGCGGGTACTTCAATGTTGCCATAATATTTCCACCACTATTTTCGGTTTCTTCAGTAAGTCTATCTGGAACAGAAGAAAATTTAAAAAATATTGCAGCAATTACAAATGCAGCTCCAAGAAAAAGATAAGGAGTTTGTACTGCTTGTAAATTTAAAGTCGTCGTTGCACCAGAGGACAAACCGCCAAAAATGGCAAACGAAACGATTACAGGTCCGATGGTTGTTCCAACATTATTAATGCCACCAGCTAAACTTAAACGCACGTTTCCTTTTGATGGATCACCCATTTGAATTGCTAGAGGATTGGCTGCAATTTGTTGTAAAGAAAATCCTAAGCCTACTGTAAATAGTCCTGAAATTAATAAAGGGAAAGAGGCATTATTTGAGGCCGGAATAAAGAGTAAAGTCCCTAAAGCTGATATAATTAATCCCAAAGATAAACCATTTCTATATCCAATAACATTTAAAATATCTCTTTTCAATAAAGAAGAAATACCAAAATACATTAAGGATCCAATAGTATAAGCAATATAGAAAGCTAAAGAAATCAATTGCGATTCAAATTGACTTAAGGTCAATGCTTTCTTAAAAACAGGTATTAAAATGTCATTACTAGCAGCAACAAAACCCCAAAAGAAAAAGATAGATATGAGTGTGGCGAACGCGCCAATATTTGTTTTTTTCACAGTTAAATTTTTAAATTAGAGTACAAAATACAATAATTAAAAAACTTAAACTGCCTCCTTCGTAGATTTTTTTTCAACAACTTTAATCGAAAGGATCTTTTCTACTGCTTTTACAATGGCTTTTGCATCAAAGCCACAATCTTTCCAAAGTTCTTCTTGTGTGCCATGATGGATATATTCATCTGGAATTCCCAAACGAACAATCTCGGAATTATATTTTTGATCGATCATAAATTCAATAATGGCAGAACCAAATCCTCCCATCAAACAGCCATCTTCTATCGTAATAACTTTTTTAAATTTTGTGAATACTTCGTGCAAAAGAACTGCATCTAATGGTTTTACAAAACGTAAGTCATAATGTGCAATAGAAATACCTGATTCTTTCATTAAAGTAATTGCTTGTTGAGCGAAATTTCCAGGGTGACCAATACTTAAAATTGCAATGTCTTCGCCGCTACATACTTTTCTTCCTGTTCCGACTTTGATCTCTTTAAAAGGAGTTTTCCAATCTGTCATTACGCCATTTCCCCGAGGATAGCGAATCGAGAAAGGACCTTTATTCTCCAATTGTGCTGTATACATCAAGTTGCGCAATTCTTCCTCGTTCATTGGTGCAGAAACAACCATGTTTGGAATACAACGCATATAGGCTAAATCGTAAGCGCCGTGATGCGTTGCGCCATCAGCACCAACTAAACCTCCACGATCTAGGCAAAAGACAACATTTAGATTTTGAAGGGCTACATCGTGCAGAACTTGATCGTAGGCACGTTGCATGAAAGAAGAATAAATATTACAAAATGGAACCAAGCCCTGAGTTGCTAAACCAGCACTAAAAGTTACCGCATGTTGCTCAGCAATTCCGACATCAAATGCACGATTTGGCATCGCTTTCATCATTATATTTAGAGACGAACCAGAAGGCATTGCGGGAGTTACACCCATTACTTTTGAATTTTTTTCAGCTAATTCAACAATTGTATAACCAAAAACATCTTGGTATTTTGGAGCTTGAGGTGATTTAGGAATAATTTTTACTATTTCCCCCGTTTCCTTATTAAAAACACCTGGAGCATGCCATTTTGTTGGATCACCTTCTTCAGAAAATTTGTAGCCAGCACCTTTTTTTGTTAGGCAATGTAAAATTTTTGGACCTGGAATATCTTTTAAATCTTCAAGAACTCTTGCTAAACCAATCGCATCATGGCCATCAACAGGTCCAAAATAGCGAAAATTTAAAGATTCAAATAAATTACTTTGCTTGAGCAAACTTCCCTTTAGGGCTGTTGAAACCTTAGAGGCAATTGTTTGAGCATCAGGGCCAAACTTTGATATTTTACCTAATAAGTTCCAAACCTCATCTTTTACTTTATTATAGGTATGAGAAGTTGTAATATCCGTCAAATATTCTTTTAAGGCTCCAACATTTGGATCAATCGACATGCAATTGTCATTTAGAATAACTAACAAATTTGCGTCTTTTTCAAATCCAGCATTATTCATGCCTTCAAACGCCAAACCCGCTGTCATTGCGCCATCTCCAATTACTGCAATGTGTTGTTTATTTTTTTCTCCTTTGTATCGACTTGCAACTGCCATTCCCAAAGCTGCCGAAATAGAAGTTGAGGAATGTCCAACACCAAAGGTGTCGTATTCACTTTCAGATCTTTTAGGGAAGCCAGAAATACCGTCTTTTAACCTATTTGTATGAAACTGTTCTCTGCGACCAGTTAATATTTTATGTCCATATGCTTGATGACCTACATCCCAAACCAATTGATCTTCAGGTGTATTAAAAACATAATGCAAAGCGACAGTTAATTCAACAACACCAAGACTTGCACCAAAATGACTATTTCCAATTTCTGAAATAACATCAACAATGTATTGACGCAATTCATTTGAGATTTTGTCTAAATCATCAATTTTAAATTTTTCTCGTAAATCGGAGGGAATATTTATCTGCTCTAAAAAAGGACCCGCTTTATAAATAGACATAAGTTACTAGTTGATACAAATTTAATTAAATGCTTCCATATCTGAGAAAAAACACAGAAAAAGTTAAAAGGTTTAGATTCTCAGTGTTTTTCTTTCTAGAAAAAAAATGAAAGTCAAATAAAATAATAACAAGCTGTTTTGAAGAACAAATTGTAAGGCAAATGAAGCAGTTTCAATTTTACTTCCCATAAAATACAAAACAAGAGCTATACCAACATAAACAAAGAATTTTTTTAGGTTGTAGGGAATTGGAAAATGTCTTTGGCCTAATAAATAGGAAAAGACCATTTGTAAAAAATAAACTAGAAGTGTTGCCCATGCGCTTGCCATATATCCATAAGTAGGAATAAAAATTAGATTTACCGCCACTGTAATTAATGCTCCTCCAATGGTAATATAGGCGCCAAATTTTGTTTTTCCGCTAAGTTTATACCAAATACTTTGGTTGTAATAAATTCCAAGAAAAACATTTGCTAAAAGTAAAATTGGAACAACTTTTAGTCCCTGCCAATAGATTTCATTTCTGATAAAATGTTTAAAAATATCAATATTAAGAGAAACTAAAAGAAAAACAGAACACACGAGAGCAATAAAAATATTCATAACCTTCACGTAAACTTTGTTACGGTCTTCATTTTTCATTTGACTAAAGAAAAAGGGCTCTGCTGCATAGCGGTACGCCTGTAATAATATAGTAACTAGCATCGCTAATTTATAGCAAGCACTGTAAATTCCCACTTGAGCTTCTGCAGCATCCAAAGAACCTGGAATACCAGGATCATATAAAATTTGCTTGAGTAAAATTCGATCTAAAGTCTCATTAACAATTCCTGCAAAACCAGCTATTACAAGTGGTAAAGCATAAAGAACCATTGTTTTAGCCAATCTCCAATCAAAAGTTAGGCGTAATTTTAAGAATGAAGTATACAAAAGCAAAGGCTTTATTAAGGAAGAACAAAGATTTGCAAGTAGGATAAACAATATCCCTTCCTCCGGCTGATCGGGATTGAAAAGATAGAGCATAAAAAATAGATTTAGGCCTATGTTAATTAGAATGGAAGTGAACTGGATAAGCACAAAATTTTTCGCTTTTTCCTCATAGCGCAATTTTGCAAGAGGAAGAGCGGATATCGAATCTATGCAAACAATTGCCATTAATAAGATGATATACTCATTATGATCATCATACAGCATAAATGATGCAATAGGATTATTAAAATATAGAATTATTGAGAAGAATATAACATTAAATCCTAAAACTGTGAAAAGTGCATTTTGAAAAAGTTTTTCCTTATTCTCTGCATCCTGAATAAAACGAAAATAAGCAGTTTCCATTCCAAAAGTTAGGAATACAAGAAGAAAAGCTACCCAGGCATATAAGTCTGAAACAACTCCATAATCTGAGGGATTTATAAATACACTTGTGTAAAGAGGAACTAAAAGATAATTTAACAAACGCCCCACAATGCTTGATAGCCCGTAAACAGCAGTTTGCTTCATTAAATTCCTAATAGGATTTGACATTAGCTCCTAAAATTAGCTTTGCGTTTTTCTAAAAATGCACTGGTTCCTTCTTTGAAATCAGTTGTGCCAAAACAAAGGCTAAACTGCTCTATTTCGGTTTGATAACCATTCTCTCCATCTGTAAAACCGGCATTTACAGCTTTTATTGCTGCACTTATTGCCAATGGGGAATTTTGAAGTATTTTTTGGGCAATTTCTTGGCATTTTGGTAATAATTCGCTTAGCTCAACAACATAATTTACCAAGCCCAAATACAAAGCTTCCTCTGCTTTTACCATGCCCGCGGTAAAAATCATTTCGTTTGCCTTTCCTTTTCCAACTAATTGCGCCAAGCGTTGTGTGCCGCCATAACCAGGAATTAGTCCAAGAGATACTTCAGGAAGTCCCATTTTAGCATTATTCGATGCAAGCCGAAAATGTGCTGCCATCGCTAATTCTAAACCTCCACCTAAAGCAAAGCCATTTATTGCAGCTATCACTGGGGTTCCCATATTTTCAATAAAGCTAAAAAGTGTCTGCTGACCTATCATTGCTAATTCCCCACCTTGTGAAATTGTGAAATCAGCAAATTCCTTAATGTCTGCTCCTGCTACAAAAGCCTTTTCTCCACTTCCTGTAATTATTACTACACCTACTTCACTGTCTTTTTCTGCACTATCTAAAGCAGTGTGCAACTCTAAAATCGTTTCCTTATTCAAGGCATTTAATTGGCTTGGGCGATTAATCGTAATTGTTGTAACTTTTTCAGTTGTTTGGACAAGAAGGTTTTGGTACATAGCGACTTTTTTGGCTTAAAGATAAGCGAAAATATTATTTCAAGGAGAAGGTGCATATTTATTAAGAATTATAAATGTAAAAAATCAACTAACTTTGTTGAAATTTAAATTTTTAACCTTTGATTTTAAAATATTACTAGATGAAATTTTTATTTTTTTCATTATTGTTTCTTTTATTTTCAATGCAATATGGACGTTCGCAGCAACTTGTAATGTCCCTTGAATGGATTTGTTCAACAACAAATACTGCAGATTTTCAAGTGCGGCTAACAAATACTGGTTCAGTTCCATTGACATTCAATGCTCTAATTGTTCGTGGTGTTCATGCTCCAACATTAACAACGGGGGCAATATCATGGCAGGCATTGAATGATAATACTATTCCAGAATGGTTAGCTTGGCCACAATTCACAACTAATTTAGCGTATAATGCAATTACTAGACAATTAAATTTCTCGTCAAACGTGACTATCTTTACCTCTGGAACGGCGCCACTTATTGCTCCAGGATCTAATGTAATTGTTGGTACTTTTAGAATGTTTACATCTACAACCTGGGTTCCAAACAGTAACTTTAATTTCGTATGGTCTCCAACAGGAGCCGTAAATTGCTATTTACCTAGCATGACTACTGTAACTAGCTTTCAACAAACTGGTTTCTCCAGCAATATTATTTGTGGTCAATGTTTAACTGTTAACGCATCAATTGCCCAGCCACTAAATTTAAGTGCACCTACAATTCCTGCAAACCAAAGTTTTTGTAGTGCCGCAACTGTGTCTGATTTGAGTGCAAGTCCTCTTTATATTAGTCCTCAAATCGCTTCTATTTTATGGTATGATACTCAAACTGGAGGAACAGCATTAAATCCAACAACATTAATTACCAGTGGAACGTATTATGCCTCTCAAATGGTGAATGGTTGTGAATCAGCAACTCGGGCAGCTATGACTGTAAGTATTATACCAAGTACTACAAATACAAATACAACTCCAATTTCAGCCTGCGGAACTTATACTTGGGCGAATAACGGACAAACCTATACAGCAAGCGGAACATATAATGGAACAACTACAAATTGCGTAACAGAAATCTTAGATTTAACGATTACACCAAGTACCACAAATACAACTCCAACAAGCGCTTGTGGAACCTATACATGGGCAAATAATGGACAAACTTATACAGCAAGCGGTATTTATTCGGGAACAACTACAAACTGCATAACAGAAATCTTAAACTTAACGATTACACCAAGTACTTCCAATACAACTCTAATTTCTGCCTGTGGAACATATACTTGGTTAAATAACAGCCAAACTTATACAGTAAGTGGTATTTATTCTGGGACAACAACAAACTGTGTAACAGAAACCTTGAACTTAACGATTATACCTAATACAACAAATACAACCCTAATTTCTGCTTGTGGAACATATACTTGGCTAAATAACGGACAAACCTATACAGCAAGTGGTACTTATACTGGAACAACGACAAACTGTGTAACACAGACCATAGATTTAACGATTATACCAAGTACTATAAATACTACACCAATTGGCGCCTGTGGAACATATACTTGGCCAAATAACGGGCAAACCTATACAGCAAGTGGAACGTATAGTGGTACAACGACAAACTGCATAACAGAGACCTTAAACTTAACAATTACACCAAGTACGACAAATACAACTCCAATAAGTGCTTGTGGAACATATACTTGGGCTAATAACGGGCAAACCTATACAACAAGCGGTGTCTTCAACGGAACAACAAGCAACTGTATAACTCAAGTCTTAAATTTAAGTATAACTCCAAATTCTTCTTTTACTTCCTCAGTAAGTGAATGCGATTCTTATACTTGGTTAAATAATGGGCAAACTTATACAGCGAGTGGAATCTTCAACGGAACGACACTAAATTGTGTTTTACAAGTGTTAAGTTTAGTTATTATTGATTGTCAAACTGATTCAGATAATGACGGTTTAACAGATTACGAAGAGAGTTTCTTATGTACCGCACCTTCTTTATTTGATACTGATGGTGATGGTATATCTGATGGCGATGAAGTAGATCTTGGGTCAGATCCGTGCGACCCATGTAGTCCAAACATTAACTCAGTTAATTGTATAATTGGCATTCATATTCCTACAGCTTTTTCACCAAATGAATCAGGCTTTAGCGAGAATAGTGTATATCAAATCATTGCTGGGCAGGATATAGCGGGAATTGCATTTAAAATCATTGATCGATGGGGAAATATACTCTTTGAAAGTGAAGACAAAGAGTTTCAATGGGATGGTAGCTATAAAGGGCAAAAATGTAATAATGGAGTTTACGCCTATTTTGTAGATGTAAGCTATTCAAACGGGAAAACAGAAAAATTAAGCGGGAATATTACTCTTATCCGTTAATAAACGTTATCCAATCAACTTTTTGCGTATCATTTAAAACACGAGGCATTTTATTTTGAGATCCTTTTTTGCCTTGAAAAGCTAAAAATTCATGAAATTTTGATGTTTTGATTATTGTAATAATTGGGGGATTTAAATTATATTTTCTTACATAGGCATAATCGTCGTTTAAAGTACTTATGTTTTTATCTAAGGTCTTAAGTATTTCATCTTGATTGACTACTTCATCAATTCCTAAAAACCAATGATGACACTGATTTTCGATATCAGCATAAATGGTGAATTCAGAGATGGAGATTTTAAAGTGTGTTGATACGAGTAAAAGTGCCTGGTAGATATTATCTAAAGAAAGATGTTCGCCACATAAACTTAAAAATTGCTTAATTCTACCGGTAATTTTAATTTCTCTTTTTATAATATTTTCAAAGCGCACTAAGTCTCCAATTAAGTAGCGCCATAGACCTGCATTTGTAGAAATAACCAAAGCATAATCAATATCTTTTTTAACCTCATTAATTGTATAAGCATTCTGTTTATCTAATAATTCGCCATTTTCATCGAAAAAATCTGAATTAAAGGGGATAAATTCATAAAAGATACCATTGTTTAAGAGTAACTTCATTCCTTGACTTTTCGGATTTGCTTGGTAAGCAAAATAACCCTCACTCGCCAAATAAGTGTCCATCAAAATAATTTCTGTTTTTGTTAGCTTATTCAAACGAGAAACATAAGGGTCCATAAAAACACCACCGTGCACATAAATCGATAAATTTGGCCAAATATCATGAATAGAATTCAGCTGATAGTGCTCAACGATTTCCTCCATCAGTAAAATACACCAACTTGGAATTCCTGCTATGATTCCAATGTTCCATTTTGGCGCATTTTCAATAATTGCTTTTATTTTTTCATCCCAATTCTTTATCCTACTAATCCTATTTCCAGGTTTTGTAAATGGTGTAGCGAGTAAGGATGTATGTTTTTTTAGAATTCCACTCAAATCACCTTCAATATGCTTGTCTTTTTTACTTAACTCAATTGAGCCACCAACTGTCAATACACTTGCACTAAAAAAAGATTCTGCTAAATTTAATTCATGTAAAAGTGTAAGCTGATTTATGCTCGTCTTTTGAAAAGAACGGATCATTTCGATACTAATTGGTATCCTCTTACTTGGAGATCCTGTTGTGCCAGATGAGAGAGCAAAATACTTTATTTTCCCTTTCCATGTATGATTTTTAGCACCTAGAAGAGTTTGTTTTAACCATTTGCCATAAAATTCTTCGTAATCGGTAATCGGTACATTTTTTTGGAATTTAGAAACAACATCTGTGTGTTTTAGAATGTCATGAAATGAATGAACCATTCCAAATTTTGTAATTTTTGCTATTTCCAATAGAGAAGATAAACTTGATAGCTGATTTTTATACTCACTATTTTTCTTAGCATTTCGCTTGAAGCCAATTGCCGTACTTTTCTTTATGAGCTTTCCAATTATTGCCATGAAAACATTAAAAAGGTAAGTTTTATACTAAACACTACAAAAATAAACTATAGAAAGGATTTACATTCTTTTCTTTATTTAAATTTGTATTAGCAGATTCCTAAATATAGGTAAATAGTTAGTTACTAAATCCAAAAAAATAAAACATAATGTCTAAATTGATTCCCCTTCATGATTTTATTTCAGAAAATCACTGCGATTTTCCATTTCCATCTGCTGAACTTTCTTCCATACTTAAGGCTATTGAAAAAGCAGGAAAAAATATAAGTAAGGATATTCGAAAAGCAGGTTTAGTAGATCATATATTGGGTTCAAAAGGCTCACAAAATATTCAAGGTGAAGAACAACAAAAATTAGATGTAGTAGCAGACTTAGCGTTTATAGAGGCATTTGAGGAAAGCGGTCAAATATGTGGTTTTGCATCTGAAGAAAATGAGAATTTTGTTGCCTTTCAAAATAAGGAAGCAAAAAATGCAACTTATGTTGTTCTTTTTGACCCTTTAGATGGCTCTAGTAATATTGATGTAAATGTTTCCATTGGGACTATTTTTTCCGTTTACAAAAGAATTTCACCACTTGGATCCGAAGCAAAACTAGAAGACATGTTACAAGAAGGTACAAAACAAGTTATAGCAGGTTATGTCTTGTATGGCTCTTCTACAATGTTGGTTTACAGCACAGGTAATGGCGTAAATGGATTTACATTAGATCCTGAAAGTGAAAATTTTTGCTTGTCTCATCCGAATATGAGAATGCCTGAAATTGGCCGTTTATACGCCATGAATGAAGGCAACATTAATGAATGTGAAGAAGGCTTGAGTAACTATATTTCTTACTGTCAAAGTAGAGAAAATCAAACTGGAATGCCCTACTCCGGTCGCTATATTGGCTCTTTAGTGGCCGACTTTCATAGAAATCTAATTAAGGGAGGGATTTATATTTACCCAGATGTCTTAAGTGCACCTAAAGGAAAATTGCGCTTATTGTATGAATGCAATCCCTTGGCATTTATAGCAGAACAAGCAGGAGGATTAGCTAGTACAGGGCGGGAAAGAGTTTTAGAAATAAAGCCCGAAGAACTTCACCAAAGAGTTCCTTATTATGTTGGCTCTAAATTAATGGTAGAAAAAGCGATGAGTTTTTTGAAGAAGTAAAGTTTTACTTTTTAAATTTATAAGTTATACCAACATTCCCGTAAGGAACACCTCCAAAAATTCCAAAATATCCTATTTCTGCTATTAAGCCGCAGTTTTTAATAAATGGGGTTTTACTTCTCGAGAACATATACCGCGCGCCGACAAAAACTTGGTAACTAAATGAGGTGCCTGCATCAGCAACAGGGGCGCTTATTTCATTAAAAGAAGTATCGCTGTCATATGTATCAATCGGTTTTGAGTCCCAAGATAAAATATTGGATGTAAAACCCAAACCAAGACCGAAATAGGGGTCTAATTGATCATTGCACATAGCAATATGATAAGCACCTCTGAGCATTACAGATAGTGAGCTAACTCCGATAGAATATTTTGTTTCAACACTTTCAGTTGTTGGCGGATTAGTAACAGGTAATTCAGTATAAACCCCAGTACTATCCCAATCTGCTCCATATTGTGAAAATGATACCGCTAAACCTAAACCAAAATGCTTACTTAGTGCTGTTTCATAACCCAAATATGCTGGACCAAAACCAGAAAATTTGTATGCTCTATTGTTATCATAAGTGGCCAAAACTTTATCATAAAGAATACCTGGTCCATATCCAATTTGGATAAAATTATTTTCCAGGTTTTTCTTTTTAAATTCAAACGCCTGTTGCGCATTTACATGTTGGAAAAACAAAGAAATAAATAGGATAGCTGATACTTTTTTCATTTTTGAATTATTAGAAACTTTAAATTAAAAATCAAAGAAAATAAAAAAAACGCAAACAAATGAGAAAAAACTGAAATATATTTAATGTACTAATTTAATTCGCAGTTCATATCTGCACCACAACATTGTGGTGATTTTATCTTTCCCATACAGCTTGGGCATTGTGAAATTTGAACTACAACTCCATTTTCCAAGGTTAAATGGGCATTTTCTAGAGGAAGATCACATTTGCCACACTGTGCATTTACTGACATTCCACATTTTTTACATTCGTAAGTATTCATGGTTTTTTGTTTAGGTGAAGCAATGAATTAAATCCCCCACCTGCAATGATTAAGAGTAATGTTATAAACAAGATGGAAATCACTATAAAACTGAATTTGTAAGCGCCGTTGAAACTAATTTCGGCTCTAATTCGATAATAAAAGACAATCTGAAATAAAAGATTCAAACATATAATAAATTTCCATTTGTCATCAAAATTGTTAAAGCTGCATAGAATACCAAATGGATAAATTGTTAAAAAAGTATATGCCAAGCATTTAAAAACAAAATCAAATTTATCCATTTTGTAATTTTCAAAATAATCAAAAATGACACAATAGACCATTATCAATAAAACTAATAATAGGTAAATTAAAAAGAAAGTAAATTCAGCTATTTCGTTATTATTATCTTGTTTAGTTACAAAAAAATAAATAATTAAAATTAAAATGTTCAATTTTAAAACAAATATAAATCCCTTAGAGGGACTAAGTATTTTAGAGACATTTAATTCGTCTTCTAAAAAAAGGATTTTTGGATTTGTAATGGCGTAATATACTGTTCTGAAATAATACAACAAATTACAGAAGAATTTTTTCAGATTAAGAAAAGGTTCGACAAAAAAGTAATAAAGGACCTTTTTATATTCTTTTTCAGTAACTGTTTTTGTTAAATCTTCCGACATTGATTAATTATTGTTAAAAGCTTTTTTTAGCATACTACTATTAATTTATGTATGGTAAAGATACATTATATCTTCGGTTTTTATTTACCTGCACCATTAAATCGATACACACACAAAAAATACACTATTTGCTGAGTAAATAATTTAGAAATTATTTCTTGCTTTTCAATAAAAATGAAACTCACTATATTTTTGTAACTTTTTTGAGATTACAAAGTATTAATCATCAGCTATTTGTAAATTTATAAATTAAAAACAATGAAAATTATACTCTCATTATTTGTTTTATCTATAATCGTTAGTTGCCAGAGAAAAAATATGGCTTTTGACCAAGCTATAACGCAAACTAAAGTAGTTGAAGACACAAATTATATATCAGAACAAGATGGTTAGGATATTGGTTATTAATGCAACCTCTACAAGTTAGAGATGATTTTACGTTTTCAAAGAATGAAATGAAAGAATTTATTGATACATTAAAGCATATAAGTGATACGTTAAACTTAAAAAATAACTAAAAAACAAAAAAATTAATTCTAAAATTATTGCTCTCTGATGGAACTTCTTTTAAATGAAAAAAACCATCTTTCGCTAGGGCTGTCTTATCTTAAAACGATTTAAAATCTTTTTTAGAAAATTGAAACTCAGGAGTATTTAATATTTCACCAAAATTTAGATCATACCAAGGACTTTCTTTATGATCGCCAACAAGAATTTGAATATCTTGTGCCGGCATATAACTTTGAGCCAACATAAATTTAACCTCACCTTTTGCATTTCTACATTTGTCCACAACAATTACTACGTGACCAGGAAAACCACCAATTATAAAAACATTACCAATTTCTAAATCATTAGTGCTTTTAGACTTAAGTTGTTTATTAAGAGAGTAAGTGTTTGCATAGCTAAAAACAACACACAGGTATGACCAAAGATTATCAGCGTTTGGAGTTTTACCTTCTAAGTAAGATAAGTAATTTAATTTTTTACCACTTACATAAAGAAACTCAATTTCATCAAAACGTTTTTGAGAAAATAGATAGTCAGCTCGTAATCTCATAACCGCATCAGCACATTGGTAATTCTTATTTCCTCTAAATGGAAGATCAACCACCGCACAATAAGCAGATGTGTTTGCCTTTAAAGTGCCATCAAAATGATAAACTTTTGAACCGTGCTCCTTTAAAGGCAAGTTTTGTAAATACGAATCAAAAGAACCTTCTGTTGCCTCAACACGAGTATAACCAATAGGAGGATTGAATCGAGTTTTAACAATGGAGTCGGACTCATTAAAAAAAGAGAATATTTTTTCTTTAACTACCTCATCTATTACTATTTTTTCCTTTGGTTCAGAACAAGATAGTGTTAACTTTATTAATAAGAATAAAGATGTTACTAATAAAGATAATTTTTTGATTTTCATAATAATTTTAGGTAAGTGCGAAGTGTTGGTCTTTTACTATCTAGGGTCGCCACAATTTGCATCAGTGTGAACATTAAAGTTAATATTTCTATTATTATTTGCTTTTGGAACCAAATTCTTTTCATGATTTTTCCTATTAGGCTTGGTTAGTAAAATTAATCAAATTTATGATTTTTATAAAGCAATCTAATTTTTCGAGAAGTTCTGTCGTAATCTTGGGTAAATAATAAAGATAGGTCAATTTTTTCCATATAAACAATCTTGTAACTTTTTGAAAATACAGTGTTACAAGCAGCAAGCTATTGGGAATAATACTATGAACTTTTAGAGAATTGATAGTATTCGGTTGTCACTAAAAAAAATTGATGAGTAATAACCAAAAATAATATGTCTAACTATACAAATTTAAAACTATGAAAACAATAAGCCTTTTAATTGTTCTTTCATTTTTTACTTCATGTAATTTGTTTTCACAAACAATCACAAGTACTCTTGAACCAAGAGTTGAAATTAATATAGTTGATTCTCTTGGTTATGATCTTAATAAATTTGTTGAGGAATATGCACTAGAAATGTCTACTTGGTCTAATGAAAAAATTGATTGGTTTAATACTACTTTTTGTTACCAACGAGGACATTTTACAATTCCCGAAAAACCTATCCAACCTTACGTGGAAGAGCATTAAAATTTATTTAGCTGTTCTTTTTTTAGAAGTGGCATACTTTAAACGATTTATGGATGCTTTTATGAAGCAATTGGAACTTGAAAAACAAAGTTAGTTTACTGGTGAATTATGAAAATATGCGTTTTTTCACAGCCTTCGGAATCGACTTCGCATAAAAAAAGCCCTGACAGTATCGTCAGAGCTTTTCAAATCAGTTGGATTAAATCCTATTTGATTAATTTCTGAGTGTAAACTCTTGAACCGATTTCCAATTGTAAGAAATATGTTCCTGCCGATAAATTCGTTGTAGCGATTGATGCTTGTTGAACTAAATTCAACGTTTGCATTTTCACTACTTGTCCATTTATGTTAAATAACTTCATCGTTCCGGAAGTCAATTCATCAAATTGAACGTTCAATTCATTGCTGATTGGATTCAACACCGTAAAAGGATTTTTTACAAGATCATTTAAATCGCTTAAACCGCTTAATTCAACTATATCGTTGACAACGATTGTATTCACATTACCTGTTTTGATGGGACAATAAAGGATGAACTGCAAGTTCAAACAACCATTTGCCATGCCGTTTGGAATGTAGTTATACATGGTGAACGTTTCCATCGTCACGTTCATCGTATCTATAAATGTCCAAACCGTTTGTAAAGTATCGTTTCCAATCATATTGGATGATGTCATCGAAGCGCTTGCACATGCATTGAAGTTGAATTTACAATCTTCGAATTGTTGAACTAAAGTCCCAACAGCTGCTGGACCGCAATTAGGATTGTTAACCACTAAGGTATCGCCTGTATTTGCTCCTGTGATGGTCATGGAATCACAAATATTCATTTGACATCCAGTCACATCCATCACATTCACACAGTAGAATCCGGGCATTAGGTTAGAAAGATCCTGAGTTATCGAACCTTGATTCCACGTAAATGAGTAAGGAGGAGTACCACCGGTAACATATGATAAAATAGAACCATCATTTGAACTAAGGGCAGAACAAGGCGTTGTATTCAAGGTCACATTGAAATTAGCACATGGATTCGGTCCACCGCCTAAAATGATGAAAGTTGCATTCATGGTATCACCTAGATTACTTTGACTGTAATAAACACCGTAAATACCCGGACATAAGTTACCAATTTGATAAGTATTCGAGGCGATAATCGCTCCGTTCCCATACCACGTAATGGAAGACTGAATAACACCAGAAGTATTGGAGATTGCTGCAGTTCCATCGCACACGTTTGGTCCACTAGCTGGAGTGATCGTTAATTGCGCAAAGGAAAATTGAGCTAAGAATAAGAAGCTTAGTCCCAAGAACATTGATTTAAGTAAGTTTTGTTTCATGAGTTAAGTGTTTTTACAAAATTAATAAATACTAATGCAAATATAGTTTTATTTTTAGTATTCGTATGCTTTCTGATTTACAGTATTTTATAAAAAAAGCCCATACTAAAAATTGTAAACTCTGATAGGAAAAGGTTTATTTTTATTGTCAAAATTTTTATTAAGATTTTAGCTAATTATTGCGTCTCATTTGGGTTTGGTAATTCAGTTATCATTCTATTCATGCTTCTTCCAATAGAGCCGGTATTCATTTCCTGTCTCGTATATAAATAAATCGAACGCAAAACTACCAGCTTTCTTTTTCTTTGATTTTGTACCACATTTTGTTAAATTGAACGGTCTTTTTTTTTCTTTAATAATTCCAAATGGTCGGTATAGCGGAACATCTCCTTGCATAGTAATTTCACTAATACCAGAAATAAAAACAGTAGAATCCTTACTTATCTTTCCCAAATAAAAATGGTCAAACGATACTGAATCTAGATCGTAACCTGTTTTATTGAAAACTTGAATATTTATATTTTGACCGATTGTCATTGAAGGTATTAGCATTAAAATTGCTAATTGAAATATAAATTTAAATTTTAACATGATTTCTTAGTTTAATCTCCTTGCACCTAACTTCTGTCTGTGAAAAACCCTAGGTATTTCGTTCATAAATATAGGAATTAAAACCAGCTACAAATTTCGTGCATTTAAGTTAAAATTAAATTCATAATTATGAGCTATCTGGCTTTTTTTCTTGTTGCGCTTATTGAATAAACCATTGGAATTTTGTCGCCTAAGTGTTCAATTCTAAATCTTTTTGGTTCAAATTCAATGGTCTTGTTGAAACAATTATAAGGCGAGTAGTCAAACTCATCAAACGATTTTATTTCTAGTCCATGTTTAATCAAGTTAGAGAGAACTTCACTTACACTGTGATTCCACATTACATAAGATTGTTTTATGGCTGCATTTTTGTCTGCGTAAGTACCGACTTCTGTCTCTAATATTGCTCCAGAATTAAAATATCTGTAAGCAATTTTATCAAAATTATCATCAAACATCCACACAACAGGATGAAACTCCACGAATACAAACTGCCCATTTGGCTTGAGAAAATCAGCTACAATTTTTGCCCACTTGCTTAAGTCCGGTAACCAACCAATAGTTCCATAACTTGTAAAAACAACATCAAATTTTTTATCTAAATGCTTAGGTAGATCGTAAATGTCACAACAAATAAACTTTGTATTGGATTGAGTTTCTTTTGCAATTTGTAGTGCACTTTCAATTGCTTTGTCCGAAAAATCAACACCTGTGACCTCTGCTCCAAGTCTACTCAATGAGATAGTATCTTGTCCGAAATGACATTGCAAATGTAAAATAGACTTTCCCTTTATGTCGCCAAGTAAGCTTAATTCAATATCATTAAGCGATGAATTTCCATTCATAAATCCATCAAGGTCGTAAAATTCTGACTTTAAATGTGTGTCAGTTCTATTGTTCCATGATTGACGATTTATTTCAATGTAATTTTCCTCTGTGTTCATTTCTTGTATAAATGGTTTTTTTCTAATTAACTACTATTATTAGCATTTTACTTGCCTTTAACCCAAATATAGAATAAATGGCTAATAAAACCAAGTTGAAGAAAGCCTACTATGGGAAACTAACTTCATATGTTCGTGAATTCACTTCCCGATACAAAACTTGCTAAAAATATTACCCAAAAGATCATCTGTTGAAATATCTCCTGTAATTGTTCCTAAGTGATACATTGCTTGGCGAATGTCCATCGCAATAAAATCTGCGCTTGTTGCATCTTCTAATCCATTCTTAGCTTTTTCTAGCGTCTCATTAGTTTTTATTAGGGCCTCATAGTGGCGCGCAGAAGAAACAATGGTTTCATTTTGCAAATCAAAATTACTTACAACAAGTGCAACCAAACTATTTTTTAATTCTTCTATTCCAGTTCCTGTTTTGGCGCTTATATAAAGTCCTTCAGGATTCAAATTAGGATTCAAATCAGCTTTGTTAACTAAAAGAAGAATATGTTTTTCGGGAAATTGTGTTTTTAAATTCGCTACCCAAATGGTTGTGGCAGAAAGTGAACCGATATCATTGGCATCAGCTAAACATAGCACAATGCTTGCTTGTTCAATCTTTTGCTGAGACCGAGCAATTCCCATAGCTTCAATGGTTTCTTCAGTTTCGCGAATTCCAGCTGTGTCAATCAAGCGAAAAAGAATTCCATCGATATTCAGTGTTTCCTCAATTACATCTCTTGTTGTTCCGGGAATGTTGCTCACAATAGCCCGTTCTTCGCCCAATAATTGATTCAAAAGTGTACTTTTTCCGGTATTTGGAGCGCCAACCAAGGCTACAGGAACACCATTTTTAAGGGCATTTCCTAAGTCAAAGGATTTTGCTAAGCGCTTAATAATTCCCAAAACTTCTGAAATCAATGTTTTGAGTGCACTGCGATCGGCAAATTCTACATCTTCCTCTGAGAAATCGAGTTCCAATTCAATGAGAGAAGCAAAATGGATAAGTTTTTCGCGCAGGTCTTTTAATTCGGTGGAGAAATTGCCGCGTAATTGCCGTAAAGCAACTAAATGTGCTTGCCGTGATTGTGAAGCAATGAGGTCTGCAATGGCTTCCGCTTGAGATAAATCGAGCTTTCCGTTTAAAAAAGCACGTCTTGTAAATTCACCTGGTTCTGCTAAACGACAGCCTGCTGCACAAAGTGCTTGTAAAATTTGTTGCTGAATATAGGGAGATGCGTGGCAAGAGATTTCTACACTTTCTTCGCCTGTGAAACTTTTACCTTCGCGAAAGACAGAGACTAAAACCTCATCAATTAAAGTTTTATCGGGTGCTGAGAAAAGTCCAAAGTGACTTGTATGAGATGCTTTATCTTTTAGCGGCTTGCTAAAAAATTGTTCCGCTAACACAAGTGATTTTGGTCCAGAAATACGAATGAGAGCAATCGCTCCAATACCATTTGGAGAAGCTAGAGCACAAATAGTATCATCAGTTTGAAACATTTGACAAAGTTAAAGAAACTAAGTACCGATTGCAAATGAACAAGGAACTTAGATTTCAAGTAAAATAACAAAGTCCTTTCAAGACATTTGATGTACCTTTGCACCATGGATCATGACATAGAATTGCGTTTCCAAAAATTAAAAGCCCATCTTGAACTTACCTTTGGTGAGGGAATGGACCTGCAAGCTATGCTCTTTCTTATTGGCGTAAATGAATTAGGCTTGGGCTATAAAAATTTTTCTAAACAAGAGAAAACAGACTTATTTCACATTGCAATTTGTACACTTTTAGAACCTTATGGTTACTATAAATTTGAGGGAAGAGATGAAGAATCGTGGCCACACTTTAAACTCTTAAAAACACTTCCACCTTTGGAACACCGAGAACAGCAGCACCTCATGAAGCAGTCAATGCTCGACTATTTTATCGCCAACGATTATTATTCTGAGGAAGCTTAACGGATAACCAATACTTTAGCAACTTTTTCGTCTTTTCCTTCATTTGTGGCAGTCCAAATAATGTAAACGCCGCTTGCAACTGCATCTCCTCCTAAGGTTTTAACATCCCAAGTTGCTGTGCCTCCATTTGAGGTAGTTTTGTAAACTAAATTTCCTGCAACATCTGTAACTTTCACATCTGAATTATAACGGATACCTTGAATTGTAACTACTCCGGAATAATTTGGTCGCACTGGATTAGGAAAAACCTTTGTTGTAGCGTATTCGGGGTCTTCATATGTTGCATTTGTCCGATAAGAAACCAAGCCCTTGTCTGTAATAATAAATAATTCTCCTGTAGTTTGATCCAATTTTAAATCAAGAATATTATCTGAGATCAAGGGTGAATTTTTTGTGGTATGCTGCTCCAAAATTTCAGATCCGTCTTGGGAAAGTAATAAAATACCAGCAGAAGCTGTAGCCATCCACTTCCGATTACCACCATCGACTTCAATATCTGTAATGTGGGTATTTCCAAGAAGATATTCAACATTTCCCTCAAAATCTACTTTTATGCGCTGTGCGTCATATTCTCCTGCGGCGGCTGTAAATGCTGAATTTGCGTTGTAAAGTATGGCAAAACCTGCATCTGTGCCAATCCAAATTTCCCCATCAAAATCTGCGGCCAAAGCAGTGACATTTTGTGAAGGAAGATCACCTGAAAAAACACCAGTCCTTAAATTAATGTATGCATCATCTGAAGGATCTGCAAGGGAATTGTTTGTAGAATAACCAAACATGCCGTCACTACTTGTTGCAAACCACATATTATCATCAAAATCTACAATCATTTTTTTTGTAAACTTATTTCGAGCTGTAGCACCGACATCATAGTTATACCAGACGCCATTGTTATCCATTACATTAAGAGGTTTTAGCGTGTAGCCATTTAAGGCCCATAAATTTCCGATGGCATCGTAACAAACATCAGAAACAAGCGACCAATTATTGCCTAATGTTGTAACTTCTAAAGTAGAATTTGAGGCATTATAATTTTGTGCAGTTCCATTATCAAGCACCGACAAAGGAAATTCAGAATAGGTACAAACTGCAACTTCATCTGAATTTTTTGGATTAATCGAAACATCTAAGAAATCCCAAATATTTTGATTATCCCAACTTGGTACTTGCTCTATGTTAATATTACTCCACTCCTCATCCTCAAAAAAATGTATTCCATTTTTATAAAATGACGGGCCATTTCCGGATAATCCACCTGTGGCGATAGCTACTTTTCCAGCTTCTGAATCCATGGAGTAAAAAGCTTGATTTTTCGTGCCATTTATTGGTATAATTTGAACGTTAACTTCATCTGAAAAGTACATAAGTCCAACATTTTTATCTGCTGACCACAAACCTGTAGAATTTAAAACGGAGTTAGAAACTGAAAACCATTGGTTGAAATTTGAGGCGCTGTATCCTGCTGTTTGGAGCAAATTGGCATTGAAAAGTGCAATTCCACCTTCTGTATTTATATGCAAATAAGAGTCACTTGCAGAAATAGAATTAATTTCAAGTGAAAACGGCGAAGGTGCAAAGACTTCTTTACCATTGCTTGTTAAACGAAAAATGGTATCAGAACCATACGTTGGAGTTTTAAAAAGGACAAAGAAAATAGTATTAAAATTCTCTAATCCTGCATAAAAATTTGTAGAAATTTGCGGTAATCGCATGTCAGTAGTCCATTGAGCAGGATCCGGCAAGGCGGGATTAGTATAATTTGCATATAGTAATTTTGAAGGAGTAAGAGCAAATAGTGTATCTGCTTTTAGAGCTACATCCACTATTTTTTCTAAACCATCAGTTGGGTAGTATGTGTCTTTAATTTCTTTTTTTACATCATTAATTTTTACAATAGAAAAATCAGTCGCTGCTAAAATAAAATCACCATTTCTTCTGAAGGAATTAATTTTTTTAGAATAGGGAATCGAAGCTAATTTTAAAGCAGGAATGTTATAAATCTCTCCTTCTTTTAGAACATCAATATTTCCATTTTTATATCCGATATACAATTGATTTGTTTCAGCGTAAAAATAAAGAGTCGAAATTTCAATATCTGAAAGACCATTAACAGCTGTCCATAATTTCTTTTCATTAGATGAAATATCATATTCAAACAACCCGTTTTCAAAAGCTGTAAAAACTGTAGATTCTGATGCTGCAATTGCTATTGCTTTGCTTGTTGCAGAATGAAAACGCCAAGTTCCAGTTCCTATTTGAGCAGAGATGAGATTAGATGCAAAACCCAGAAATAAGATAAGAAAAATCCGCATGCCTTGATAACGTTACTATTTTATTTTTATTGAAGTAGGATTTTTGTTATCGCTTTTCTTTAAAATTAATAGCGCATCTGTTTTAACATAAATCTTCCAATCTCCTGAGGCTAAAAAATCTGAAATTGCTTTATTATAAGAAGTTTCATCTTGTGGGTATTTATTAGTATCCTTTAAAAGTAGTGCAATGTATTCAGAATTGTCTACATGTGGATAATGGTATATAATATCTCGGAAAGAAAGATGCGGAATTAAAGCAGATTGTGCGCTAACTTTTGCATTTGAAGGTATTTTATTTAATAAGAGATGGACTTCTTTTACCGAAAAATCACGCTTCCAATGCGCCAAACTATAAAAGCGGGTATTATCTCGTTTGTAATACTCAGAAACTCTGTGATCCATAAAGCTAATAGTGCTAAATACACAAACCGCAAGTGAAGCATAAGCAAGCTCTACTTTCCACTTTTTCATGCGATGAATAACAGTATAGAGCGCTATAATAACGACAGGAGCAAATTCAATTGAATAATGGTCGCTAATTCCCCAGCGGATAGGAATATCATTGAATACTTTTTGAGCAACAATCGGAATGAGCATAATTAAGTATTCTGGAGCAAGAAACAATGCTATACCACCTGCAAGTAAAATAGCAAAATACGTTTCTGCTTTTATTCCATCATACATTGGATCTCCAGAATGGTTTGTAAAAAGTAACTCAACTGTTTTAAGTGGATGCTTAAATATATTGATAAGTACCTCACCAAAATTTCCACCTAGAGCATTAAAAGAATTATGTAAATATTCTCTGCCGGGAGTTGCCAAACTTGGAATTATAACTTTTATAACGAGTAAAAAATAAATCAAAGCGGCTGTGGCGAAATAGCTGCCAATTAATGCTGTTTTTCTATCTTTTTGAACAAGAGATTTAAAAGCTAAACCAAAACCTAAAAACACCGCCCACAAAGCCATATTTTCTTTTGCAATTAGAATTAAAACGAAAAATAAAATAGTTTTTTTCCATTTTTTCTTGCCAAAATAAAGAAGAAACCACGGTACAAACATGGTGGCTACAACATTGTCGTGATAATCAAAACTTAATGCTGAATAAATTCCATAAAAGGAAAAGAAATGAGCCACAGCAATGATTGAAATTGTATTGTTTTTAGTGAGCTCTTGAACATAACGGTAGATGCCAAAGCCACCAAAAAGTATTGCTAGAAATTGGAATAACAACATGGTCCAAGTTCCAAAAATCCAATAAAAAGGAGAAACTAAAATAGGATAAAGTGAAAAGTGGTCAGATAAAACATTTGTAAAAGATGGTTGCATTACCATGCAATCGTTCCAACGAAAATGTGCATAATCGTAAATAGCATTGTGATTAATTCCTAGATCCCAACCATACGTTCGAAAGTTGTAATGATTTACAAAAGTGATAGAAGCGAAGATTAAACTAAATAACGAGAAAACAAGAATAATTCCCGAGTGTTTTTTAGTAAATAAATTAGCAAAAATCATTTAGTATTAGCTTCAATATTTGTTTCAGAAACAATATAATTTGGCCTTTTCTTACTTTCAGAAAATAGTTTCCCAAGGTAAATTCCCACAATTCCGATCATCATTAGTTGAATTCCGCCAATAAATAGTATAGAGGCAATAGTAGATGTCCAACCTGCAACAGCTTCAGTTGTGTAAAGTGAGACATAAATGGCATAAAGACCATAGAAAAAAGAGCATACAGCAAGAAAAGCTCCTAAATAAATTGAAAAATAAAGTGGCTTGGCACTGGAGGAGGTGATTCCTGTCAAAGCAAAACGAACCATTTTTGAAAATGTGTATTTTGTTTTACCTGAAAATCGTTCGTTTGGAGAATACTCTATGCCAAGTTGTTTAAATCCTATTCCTGGGATTATTCCGCGGTAAAACAAATTGTTTTCGTTGAATTTTTTTAAGACTTCAACTACTGAACGATCTAGAAGTCTGAAATCTGCTGTCCCTTCTTCTAATTTTGTTTCAGAAAGATAAGAAACCAATTTATAGAACATTTTAGAGCTTAACTTTTTGAAAAATGATAAATCATTTGTGTCTTTTCGCTTTGTGTAAACGACTTTATTTCCGGCTTCCCAGTATTTAATCAATATTGGAATTAACTCGGGTGGATGCTGTAAATCAGCGTCCATGCATATTACTGCATTTCCTTTGGCATAGTCAAGTCCCGCGCGCAAAGCATTTTGATGACCAAAATTTTTACTAAACGTTATGAATTTAACCTTAGGATTCGTGGCATTTAATTCTTTTATATGTTTTAAAGAAGCATCGCTACTTCCGTCATCAACATAAATTATTTCATATTCTTTAATTGAACTAGCAATTAGATTTTCTACTATTTGCTCGTATAATTTATAGATATTTCCTTCCTCATTATAAGTTGGAATAACAAAAGAAATTATTGGATTTGTTAAAACATCATTCATCCGTACGAAGATAATTACAAATAACTGTCATTCAAGAATAAACTATCTAAAATTGTAGTTCAGTAACTGAGTTATGTAAATTTTTTACTTAGTTTAATTAATTATTTTATGAGGAAACAATTAAAATACCTTATCTTTTTTTTAAATACACTTCCAAAATTTTAGTTCAAAACATAAAAAAATACCTTTTATAATTAACTGATAAATGAAATAGCGCTCAGGTATACTGAAAGCTACATTTTCAAAAGTTAGAATCTATTGTTTGATAAATTTTTCAATGTAATGTCCTGATGAAGAAGAAATCTTGATGATGTAATTACCATTATTCAAATCTTCGATATTTAATTGATGACTTTGATTGTAAAACGTTTGCATCACTCGTCCAGAAATATCATAAATTTGGATTTCTTCGATATCTATACCATTGGTTCCTATTATATTCAATATTGATGAACTTGGATTCGGAAATATACTGAAGCTGATGTTATTTGTTTCTGATTCCAACCCACTTTGAGCATCAGGCATAAAAATGTAAGTCTGACCATTTGCTGGGATGCCGCTTAAAGATGAAGAAATAAGAACATCAAAATCAGTTGTAAAATTCATGGTAGGATTAATGGGGTTACCTGTTAAGTAATATGTATTTCCCATTTGTTCTGTTTTTAAATCAAAGGTGGAAATCAGAAAAACTGCAGGTCCCCCTAATTGAGATCCGAAATGATCATTAGGATTGGTGATTACACTTGAGCCAAAACGAATTTCAATTCTGTTAGTTCCTTCATAAAACCAAGCCTGATAATTCATATAATCTAATGGGGTTACTCCTTGATCTACCTGATTATAAAATCCAATATTCTTCCATTGCACCTTAAGAATTCTGTTCCCAATAATACCTTCAACTTTATAAGAAATTGAAGATAAAGGATTATCAGACATATATCCCAAATCAATAGGGTCGCAAAATACAGGAACAAAAATAGGAACTTGCAAATTGGAATTGGTTCCAAACAATTCCGCGCCAACTCCATAAGATGCTGTTAGCGCTGGTAGATTCACGCCGAAGTACTCGAAAACAAAGGGGAAATCGAATCCAAACTCAGGATCGTCCCAGGTTTCACCTACAGGAGTCAAGTAAGTTGGATTATCCAATTCAATGTAGGTGTTTGTACCAACAGAAAAAGTATAAGTTTGCGACAATGCAGAGAAGCCTAAAAAAAAGGCGCTAGCAACAAGAATAATTTTATTTTTCATATCTTTTTTTAAACGAAGATAAAGAATAATAGCTTGTCAAGAAACGAGAAACAAAAAAAATCGCTTAGTTTCTATTATATTTGCAGAAATAGTAAAAATGTCAGAAAACGAACGCATATCGACAAATAAAGCGCCAAAACCAGTTGGGCACTATCCTCATGCACGAAGAGTTGGAAATCTGCTGTTTCTTTCAGGAGTTGGACCAAGAATTGCGGGATCAGATGCTACGGATTCAGCAGTGCCAGGCTTGGAATTAGATAAAAATGGAAATTTCATAAGTTTTGACTTTGAAGCTCAGTGCAAAAGTGTATTTGACAATGTTCGGATTATTTTGGAAGAATCTGGTTCAAGTTGGGAACAATTAGTAGATGTTACGGTCTTTTTAGTAAACATGAAACGGGATTTCCAAACGTATAATCGCATTTATGCAGACTATTTTAAAGATAATCTGCCTTGTAGGACTACTGTTGAAATTAGTTCACTTCCAACTCCAATAGCAATTGAACTTAAATGCATTGCAACGATTGAATAATAACTTTTTTTAAATAAGATAACTTAAAAATATGATTGGTTTTATAGTAAGAATTGCATTAGCGTTGAGTTCATTAGGATTTAATATTTATTTATTCGCTTCAGGACATTGGGGCTGGGGAATTTCATTTATTTTTATTACCGCCTTAATAATTGCTTCATTTTTTAGAAATGAAAATATGATTTTAGCTTTAAATCAAATGCGTGTTGGAAATACAGATAAAGCAAAAAAATATGTTGATCGTATATCACACCCAGAATTTCTACCGCGTAAGCAACATGCCTATATTTTATTTTTGAAAGCAGTTATGGGTGCGCAAGAATTGGGCTTCGTGAAAAGTGAAAGTTTACTGAGAAAAGCTCTGGAATTGGGTTTAAGAACGGCAGAAGATAATGCTGTAGCTAGAATGCATCTGTCAGGAATTTGTGCGCAAACAGGAAGAAAATCAGAGGCTGTAGCTCTTTTGGCTGAAGCAAAAAAATTAGATAAAAATGGCATGATGCGTGATCAAATAAAAATGATGCAGTCACAATTACAAGTTACGCCATCTAAGAATCAAATGCGCATGGCTCAAATGATGGGCGGAAGAAAAAAAACACCAAAAATGCGTTAATTAATCGTTGCCTTAATTCTATAAAATGTCTGAAAATCTTCGTACCTATTCAAAATCATGGGAAGACTATGAATTGTTGGATGCAGGTGGTGGAAAAAAATTAGAGCGCTGGGGAAACATCATAACCATCCGTCCAGAAATGCAAGCCTATTTTCACAGCGGAATTCCTTATACAGAGTGGCGGACTTTGGCACATTGGGAATTTGTTGAAGAGAAAGGTCAGACAGGAAAATGGAAAAATCTTCAAAAAGATTCTCCTAAAAAATGGAGCATTGGCTATAAACGTCTAAAGTTTAACTTAGAATTGACAAATTTCAAACATGTTGGTTTATTTCCAGAACAACAGAATAACTGGGATTTTATAAGTTCTCGCTTGAATGAAGGAGATCGATTTTTAAATTTATTTGCATACACTGGCGCAGCATCTTGCATTGCTCGGAACACTGGTGCGGATACTTTTCACGTAGATTCTTCAAAAAATGCGCTAGCTTGGGCAAAATCTAATATGGATGAAAGTAAATTGTTAAACATCCGCTGGGTGCACGAAGATGCCTTGAAATTTATTCAACGAGAAGCAAAACGTGGAAATAAATTTAATGGAATTGTTATGGATCCTCCAGCTTGGGGAATTGGTGCGAAAGGTGAGAAATGGAAGCTTGAAGATAAAATTGATGAGCTGATGAGTGCAGCATCTGAAGTACTTGAAAAAGAAGGGTTTTTGGTTATGAATACATACTCTCCAATGGTTGATGTTACTTTTATTACCGAACTATCTGAAATGTATTTTGAGGGCATGAAAAAGGAAATTAGTGAACTGTATATGGAAACAAAAACAGATAAGTTCATGTATTTCGGAAATCTTTTGCGTATCGGATAAATGGCCGTTTCTACGTTTTTTTCAGGGCAGAACTTAATGTTGTGTCTTGAAATGTAAATCCAGCAGCACGAATTTTTTCATTTGAAACTTTTATTCCTTCTAGTACAATACAGGCTTGCTCTCCCAAAAATAATTTTAGCAGAAATGAGGGTACAGGTGGCAAAAAAAATGGTCGTTTCATACTAAGTGCAACCGATTTCATAAAGTCTTTATTCGAATCTAATCCTGCGTTTGCATTGTAAGAACCAACTAATTTTTTGTCAATAGCAAAGGTAAATAAGCGACATAAATCAGCTATGTGGATCCATGGCATTGTCTGTTTTCCAGAACCTAAGGGAGCTCCTAAACCAAAATTTGTAATCTTTTTTATTCGAACTAAAGCGCCATCATTTTCAGAAAGTACAATTGGAATGCGCAGTTTCGCTACAGGAATTTTGGAAGCCAATGTGTCACTCGCGTTTTCCCATGATTTTATTAATTGAGACAAAAAATTATTTCCAAAATCATCTGATTCTATGTGTATTTTATCGCTTTCTTTTCCATAACAATTAATTGCTGAAGCACAGATAAAATAGGATAATTTTGGCATTTTTTCAGCGATTTCACACAAGAAAGTAGTACTGTCAACCCTTGAATCTACAAGTTCTTTCTTTCGCTTTTTTGTCCATCTGCCAAGGCCAATGTTTTCTCCTACTAAATTTACAAGAACATCAATTTCTGAAAGTTGGCTTAGATTAATTTCCCGCGTTATAGGATTCCAAAAAATATCTTTGCTATGCTTAGGTTTACGAGTTAAAGTAGATACATCGAAGCCTTTATCAATTAGTAGACTTGCTAATTTTTGACCAATAAAACCACTTCCCCCTGCAATTAAGACTTTTTTGTTATCCATTATCTATTCACAAGATTTTTTAAGTTTTAACATTTCGGGACCTGTCATATATTCATAGTCTTTACAGGCATCTTTTTTTCGATTAATCTGATCCTTTACTTCTTTAATACTCTCAGCATTTATACTGTCGCCACGTAAAATCTTTTGATTCAATGTATTTAAAGATTCACTCTCTTTTATGCAGGCACAAAATTTTTCATCTTTTTGAGAACATGAAAAGAGAATAAGCGATAAACTTAAGAGATGTAAATAATTCATAAAAAAAAATTAAAATTGAGCGTTTAAAGGTACTTAAAATTAAGAATTTTTACATTTTTCTTTAAAAATCACTTTTGTTATTAGTTTGTAATAATAATATTATTTTTATTTTTGCATCAATATTGTATATCACTTATCACTATTAATAATTGTACATAAACTACTTCTTATGAAATTAATAATTTTACTTTCTCTTACTTTTTGCAGTCTGATAGCCATGGCTCAACAACCAGTTGCTAATCTTACTATTTTCTCTGATAGTGGAGATAAATTTTTCCTGTACCTAAACGGGGAAAAACAAAATAATGTGGCGCAAACAAATTTAAGAGTTGAAGACTTGCCTCAGGCATACTATAGTGCGAAAATTGTTTTCGATGATGAAGTTACAGCTGCAATTGAAAAGAATTATCTTGCTTTGACTGATGCAGATGGCGTAATGCAGGATGTAACATACAAAATAAAGAGAGATAAAAACAATGATAAAATGTCTTTAAAGTTTTTTTCAATGGTGCCTGTACAACAAAACTATACTCCGCCATCAAATGTATATGTTCAACATTACGGTGTGCCTGTTCAAGTAATTACAAGTTCTCCAACATCGACAAGTGGAACTACTGTAACGCAGACAACTACAACTACTACTTCTAATGGCGTTGGAACTAATAATCCAAACAATACAGGAATTAATGTTAATGCAGGAGGAATTAATATGAGTATTAATATTAATGACCCAATTATTGTAAATGGGACAACACAAACAACGACAACCACAACATCTTCCTCCTCTTCTTCAAATAGTCAAATCAATAATACGCCAACTTCCACAAATGTTGGATGTACTGAAATGATGGCAGGTGATTTTACAAGTGCATTAGCGACGATTAAAAAACAAGGTTTTGATGATACAAGATTGTCAACTGCCAAGCAAATTGCTGGAAGTAACTGCTTAAATACTAATCAAATATCAAGTATCTGTAAAGAATTTGGATTTGAAGAATCAAAACTTGAATTTGCAAAATTTGCTTATGATCATTGCAGTGAAAAGAAGAACTATTTTAAAGTTAATAATGTATTTAGCTTTAGTTCAAGTATTGATGAATTAAACGCATACATTCAAGAAAGATAAACATCACTAATACCAATAAAGATATACCAAAACAACAACGAGGTAGCGAATAAACTTTCCAATAGCCATAAAGAAAAACGACCAAAAGATATTTGCTCTAAAAAATCCAAGGGCAATTCCAATTATATCTCCAACTATCGGGAGCCAAGAAAGTAAAGCAAGCCAAACCCCGTATTTCTGAATACTTGCTTTCCAGCTTTCAATTGTTTTTTGTTTTACACGCAATTTTTTTAACCATTCAGGATTTCCGATATAACCGATTCCAAAGTTTAAATAAGAACCCAATGTGTTTCCAGCGGAAGCAATAAATAAAGAGCTTAGTGGATCATACTTTGCCGCAAGCATCGTTATTAAAAAAACTTCCGAAGCAATTGGAAGAATTGTAGCGGCTAGAAAACACGTTATAAATAAACCTAAATATCCTAGTTCAAATGCTGTCATAGTAGAAACAAAAAAGGCCGGATAAACCGGCCTTTAAAAAATAATAATGTGGATTAATTTTTAATAAACTTCTTAGTTACTGAAGTTCCGTTTGACGAAATAGTAACATAATATAAACCATTATTAAAAGAAGCAGACTGAATTGTTGTTTGATTCTTTCCAAGTGGTAAGAAACCTAAATTCTGAGTTGCTACAACCTTACCTGATAAATCCGTAACTTGAATACTTACCTCTGAAGGATTTGCAATATTCATTTCAAGGTTTACACTTGATGAACTTGGATTTGGATAAATTGAAACCCCAGAAATTTCAGTTGTAGTTTCATTGATGCCAATTGTAGGATCAAAATTTAAACGAACTACAGGAATAGATGTTGTATAATACCAAGTACCATCTAATAAATCTAAAAAGAAAGATGTTTGAGGGTCAGTTGTACCAGAATTTGAAATTTTTAATCCTGTACCAAATGCTCCAACTACTGCTAAGTAAGTTTTTCCTGCTTCAAGATTTACAAGGTCATTTAATTCCATCACCAAGTTTGTATTTAAGTCAGTAGCAGCAACAACGAGTACAGCTGATTCAGTTATATATGCAAAATCTCCTGCAGCATCAATTTCATATAGTTTGGCATATATTTCAGTTCCAACTACAGTTCCGGTTGTTCCACCTAAGAGGCGCACATTAATAGCTTTGCACGATTGATTTTGAAAAATATCAAATAAATTTCCAGCTTCAAATCCATCGTCTCCATTACTTTGTGAGCCAGAGTAAGAATTTGCTGCAGTTGTCCCTTTGTCACGTGCATAAATACTATTTGTAATAGCAAAAGAGATATTACTAATTGCATTGTTAGATGGCAAATCGTCAAGAGAATCTGAGGTAATTGCACTTGTCACAACAACATTTCCTAGTGTTGAAGCAGGTGTAAATGGAGTTGCTATTTCTAAAGTTGCAGTATCTAATGAAGCGATGTTTGCTGGAGTACTTGTTCCAGAATATGTTCCAGAAGTAACTGTGTAGACAACATTTGCTTGGCTGTTTACACCACCATTGAATACTTTTGCAGAAAAATCAATTGGTGCAATTTGAGTAAGTGGAATTTGAGCGTAATTTAAACCAACAGAACCCCAAGTTGAACTTGTAACAGATAAATCATTTGTAGAGTTAGTTACAAGTTTAACATCGTCAATGTACCAACCATAAGTAATCCAAACATTTGCGTTTGTTGCTGATGCAGGATAGTTAGTTGTCCAACTAAAACGAATATAAATTGGTGCAGGATTTGCAGACAAAATATTTCCTAAATTTATAGTTTTTGTATCAGCATTTGGGTATGCAGAACCTCCACTTGCAGAAAGTACTGGTTTGTCTAAATTATCACCAATTGTAATCCATGTTGTTCCATCTGTAGACATTTGAATCTCTTGTAAATCATTAAATCGAGCTCCATATTGTCTAAAGGTTAAAGAAACTTGATTTGAACCGCCTAAAGAAACAATATCAATTGGTTGTGCTGTTGTCATCGTATAAGTTACATCTAATGCTTGGTCGCCAATTGAAGCATCACCATTTGATAATTCCGCATTATTTCCTCCAGAACCGCCCGTAGCACTAATTCCTGCAGTTGACCACCAACCTTGAGAAGTACTGTTGATATTCCACCCAAAATTAGCTGCTGTTTGTCCTGAATTTTGAATAACCCAAGTTGATGGTGTATTAAAATTATCTTCCCAAAGTGTTACACCTACTGTTTTTTGACTATCAGTAACTTTTGGAGCTTTTAACTCAGTTGTAATGAGATCTTGGAAGGTTATTAATCTAGGCGCTTTTTGCCCAAAAACAAGAATTGTAAGTAATAAAAATGTTTCTAAAAGTAAAAGTTTTTTCATTTTGTTTGGTTTTAATTTTTTTCAAATATACGCTATTTGTTTTTAACTATCTTTTACAAAAGGGAAAAATAACCTGTTTTCTTCAAGTGTTTCAAGAAATAACTCATAAGAATGTACCACTTGATTATTATTCGAGGGCAACAAAACTTTTCCTCCCGGATCAATTCCAACTGATGCACCAGAATAAAATAAGCCATTCCCATCTAAACCAGTTCTATTTGCTCCAATAACATACGCTTGATTCTCTATCGCTCTTGCTTTTAAAAGTGTGGTCCAATGCTCAATTCTTTTCTCAGGCCAATTAGCAATATAAAGTAGTAAATCGTATGCCGCTTGATCATTAATAAAGCGATTACGGCAGAGCTCAGGGAAACGTAAATCGTAGCAAATTTGAAGATTGATGTTCCACCCTAAATAGGAAATAATTGTTTCTTTTTTTCCTGAAGCAAAATGCTGCTGCTCTCCTGAAAGAGTAAATAGCTTTCTTTTATCATAATATTCAATCAGACCATTTGGGAAAACAAAAACTCCGCGATTATAGTTTTTGTCACTCTCTCTAATCATAAGCGAAGTGTAAATAGCTGTATCTCGCTTTTTTGCCCAGAATTTTAAGAAGTCAATCCCTTCTGAAGAAGTCCATTCCTCTGCATTATCTTTGGTATTCATGCTAAACCCTGTGTTAAAAAGTTCTGGTAATAGCACAAGATCAGCATCCGTCATTTTTTCAAAAAGTGCTTTATACAAACTATAATTTGCAGCTTTATCTTCCCAAACTTGATCAACTTGAAAGATAGTAACTCTTAAATTTTGCATAGGCCTTTTGTTCTTGGATTTATTGTTTGATCGTCTTTAATTATATAAAAGATAATGTATTGAAACGCTGTGGAATTATACAATGCTTTATACTCAAAAACCATTGTTGAGATTGAAGTAGATATACTTGTGACAACATATGGTGATTTAGAAAACATTTTTTAAAGATACAAAATCAAAAAAAACAGGGATTAATTCGATAGAGAAATAACCTAATATTTCAATATTATCTTCTTCTATTGCTTGAAAATACAGATTTTTTGGAAAAAAGATAACTTAGAGAAACCTCAGCAGATTGCTTGTATGCCCGAGAAATTTTTCCGAGTTCTACATCATAAGAAAAACCTAATTTAAAAGAAGCAATATCTATCGCAAAGTAAGGCGTTAAAACCCCAGTTAATCTAGCATATGAACCTATGGTAAGATATTTTACATTCTTTAAGTTTGTATAACGAGAAGATTCTCTCAAGACAGTTTTGTAAAAGAGCCCAACATTTGTTTCACGGTGGGGCCCTTGAAAAAATTGTGCAGCACTAAATTCAAGCAGTGCCCGATCGGTAAGCGCATATTTTAAATTACTATGAAAGCAAGATTTAATATAAAGATTATCATCTGTAAAAGAAGTAAAGCGAATATTTGGCCGATTCAAATGCATGAAAGAAACGCCTATTTGGAAATCAAATATTTCACCAGCAGCTGGAATATTTGGTCGACTTTTGTAATTATAAGAAAACCCTGCTCCAGCATCCAGATAAGAGTATGCAGCAGAGTTATTTAGCTCTCCAGAATTAACAGAAGGATCTAATTGTGTTCCATTCCATTGAGAATAAAAAAGTAAGTTTGAAAAATCTGCAGAGCGATTAGTATAACTTGCTTGAATACCCGCAGAAAACCAATTGTTTTTTGTTAAGGGTAAATTACCACTTAGCGTTAAACCGCTGGACTTTAAACTCATTTTAGAATCACCGCCTACATCATCAGTAAAATAGATGCCTAAACCTACAAATGGTTTTGTCATAAGCTTGTTTCTTCCAATTGAAAATTCTGCCATTCCGTATGAAGTAGTAAATTGTGTTCCAGATCCAAGCCATTGACTTCGATGTTGGAAGCTAAGCTTTTCCCATCCGTCATAATTTGCAGTTAATGCAGGATTTATCATGGCAATTGTTTTATCTATTTGAGATAAATGAAAATCTTGTGCAACTATAAATTGCACAGAAATAAAGAAATAAAGAATTAAAAAATAGGACTTCAGCATTGTTAACGAATTAAGGTAATATTACCACTTAAGGTTTTTTTCGTGCCATCTACATAAATCACAGCAACAAAATAAGGGTAAACCCCCATATTACAATCAAGGCCCTTATACTTTCCGTTCCACTGAAACTTTTTGTCATCTGACTCAAAAATTGTTGCTCCCCAACGATCCGAAATCTTAAAGTCAATAGAAAGGATGTCTTTTCCAACAATTATTTGATACACATTATTTAGATTGTTCCCAACGCCATTTGGAGAAAAAGCAGTTGGAATATGAATACCTAAGGAGCAATCTATAGAGCTATCGTCAGGGTTACAGGCATCACATGGATCTGAGCCCTGAGAAATCTCAACACCATCTGATAGACCATCACCATCTGTATCAAAAACCTGGTAATCTGAACACAAAATAGCTTCCTGAGAATCTGTCAAACCATCACCATCCGTATCGATTTGGCAATCAATACTCGAATCATCTGGATCACATGGATCTAGAGGATCAGTATTATTAGCTACCTCATTTCCATCACTTAGTCCATCACCATCAGTATCAGGATTTGTAGGACTTGTGCCATTTGCAGTCTCTTGACTATACGTTAGCCCATCTCCATCTGAGTCGCAATTTGGCGCTGTAATATTTGGGATACATGGATCTGTATTTGCAGGATCAGCCTCATTATTTACACCATCCCCATCCGAATCAGTAGTTGAAGATTCTAAAGCATCAATTATCCCATCACCGTCAGTATCTAATGGGTTGAAAGGATCTGGCCCGATTTCAGCGCAATCGTTTTCTCCATCTAAATCTGAATCAGGATTGTTTGGATTTGTTCCTGCAGTTATTTCATCGGCATTTGTGCAACCATCTGCGTCTAAATCAGGATTATCCACAATAAAAAATGCAGTAATATTTTCTATCCCATTTATATTTAAGCTATTTGTATCAGATGTTATAGGCAAGCTCATTGGGCCAGTAGTATATTCCCAATGATCAAAGAGGAAACCTGGATTAGCTTTTGCAATAACATTGGTGCTAATGCCACCATAGTACTCAGTGGACCACGGATAAGTTGGTGCCCATAAAGAGTTTACTTTAATTTCTCCAGCTAAAGGAGGAGAAACATTAAAAGTTACGTTGAATGGCCCTGATAAACTGTAACAATCTATCAAGCCCTGTTCTAGAGCTGTACATCTTAAATTGATGAAATCTCTTAAATCTTGTACATTGGCATTCCAGCCTGCAAATGACCCTCCCCATCTTGTGCAATGTGCCGTCATTTCTGGAGAAATTTCATTTACCATACTATCTAATAAATTTATCATGTAAGCACAAGAAAAATGCGTGTTAACAAGGTCTACATAGCGTGTAATGTAGTATTGTTCAACTATAGGATTTTCTAAAATAAGTTTTTCCAAAATATCAGTGTGTCCTTGGCCTCCGGGATTTGGTAAGTTTTCAGCATTACATGGGTCTGCATTTGCGCTTGGGTCTGGAATACCGGTATAATTGGTGTAATGACCGAAGGTTGCATCCATATCCCAAAGAGTATAGCGCCATTTCTTTTTATCTCCAAGCGGGTCCATTCCTCTCCACCAGGAAGTATTCCAATTTAACCAATCTTGGTTTACTACATAAGAATTAAGAACGAAATAATCTACCAATGATTCCCAATTCAATTGACTATCAACATAGGTGAAGCTAGCTGCATTTCCCATATTATTGTTTGCAATGTAAGTTCGTAATGCATTCCATGCTGGAAGTGCATTTGGCGCTCCATATTCTGTCCAAGTGCCACCCCATGTTTTTAGATACTGTACGTTATATTCGTCCTGATTAGCATAGTGTTTTGTAAAATCAGAGTCATCTACTTTTTCCCGAATCTCATATACGCCCCAATATTGGCCATTTAAATATAAAACACATGGTCTCCAAGTTCTTTCATCTAATTTTAGATCTGCCTGCTGAGATAAAGTATGTACAAAAGCATCACGAATATGCGCCCCACCATTTTCAAAAGGATAATTGTCGCTTGCTCCAGGCTTCAATATTATTCTCTGAAATTCATCTCTTGAAGTCATAGGGAAAATTTCATGATCGATATCTCCATTGTACCCAAACTGATCTTTCATTATAAAATCAAGCCCTCTTTGAGGGTAAGCCCAAGAATCATTTCCGTGTTCATTAAATTCACCCTCGCCTTTATCAATGAAAGTTCCATTTTCCTCAAAAATCTCGAAAAATCCTTGCGGCGTTATCTGCTGTCCACCTAATAAAGAGGCTAGACTTTGATTTCCAGCTCCCGCAATTGATATAACAGGGACAGTATGCGTTACATTTATAAAATAGGTCGAGGAAGCTGTAAAGCTGGTTTGTTCACCTGTGATATATGCTCTAGCTCGAAGGACTGTTGTTGCATTAATTAATATTGATCCGGGAAATACTGTAGAAGTTGCTGTTGGTACAGAACCATCTAATGTATACCGTATTGTTGCGGCGGCATTAGGACATGTTATTGTAACAGTTTGTGCTGAGGGGTAAAATCCTGAAGCCAAACTCATAACGGGAGTTGCAACATAAAAATTAAGAGCCCCGTTATTATTTGCATTGGGTGTTGGAGTAGTAAAAAGTTTCCAATCAGTCGCTCCATTTGTCGATCTACCAACAGAATGGTTGCTTTTAGTCATGTGGATTATCTTAAGAGAATCTACTACAATCCCCGCAGGATTAGTCAAAATTATCCATTCTCCATCTGTTTGAGTCAATTTAAAATTTGGGTGGTACTGCGTTCCATTAACTGTATTCCTGCCTGAGCAATAAACCATTTTAAAACCGCTTGCGGCAATAGTTCCGCTGGGAATTAACCATTTTGTAAGATTAGTAGCTTTATCTGAAAGATACCAGCCGCTTAAATCAACTACTGCAGCGCTTGGATTATATAACTCAATCCAATCTTCATTTTCACCATAAGCATCCGTTGGACCTGCAATATTTGAGCAAGAATATTCATTTATTTTAACCTGAGCACTTAGATTAAAAAGAGAACTAAAAAACGCAAGAAATAGAAAGTATTTCATTTAATTTGATTAAATTTAGTTTAGCAATATTATGAAATTATTATCACAATCTTATCATAAGACAATCAAAAGCAGGTAAAAGTTGTATGTTTGTGACAAAAAAAAATGAAAAAATGAAAAATATATTTTTACTTGTAATTATTGGATTAGTAATAACTTCTTGCACAAAAGAAGAAGGCGAAGGCGGTTCCGGTTCAATAAAAGGTTTTGTTTATGAGTATAAACTAAACATATTAGGAGACACTATTTCTCGTTATGCAGCAGCAGATCAGGATATTTATATTATCTATGGCGATGATAATACATTTTACGATGATAATATTCAAACAAGCTACGATGGCTCTTTTGAATTTCCATATCTTCAAAAAGGGAAATACACTGTTTTTGTTTATGAGGATTGTGCTACATGTCTGAGTGGGAAAAAAGAAATATTGCGTACAATTGAAATAACTAAAAAAAAGCAGACTGTTGATCTAGACACAATTGATATTAGAAAAATATAATGCATAAATCTTGGTTTTTCTTATTTTTTATAGTCTTTTTAAGCCATACTATTAGCTCTCAAAGAAGATTATCTCTAGCTTGGGTAGATTTGAGTATTAGCAAGAAATTTTCTAAAAAACTTGATGTTTCTTTGGGGATGACGAATAGAATTGGCGATTTGGGCATTCAAACAAATTTCTCGCAGTTTTCAGTAAAATATAAATTATCAGATTGGATTAAACCATCTATTGATTATCGTTTGGTTAGTAATCGACAAGAAAATGGTGCTTATCAATTTAGCAACCGATTAAATTCAAATATTCATTTTTCTAAGGAACTAAAACGTTTTGATTTTGGCTTGCGTTTACGCCATCAATATTCTTTTTCCAAATTAGTATCGCAGCAAAACGATTCAGAATTTGATTTAGCATACCGTTTTCGACCAAGCATATCATATGATATCAATAACAGTATTATTAGTCCAACTATGAGTGTCGAATATTTCTATAACCCAGAAAATTCTGCATTGGGAAATCGATTTACAAAAGCACGTTACATTTTAGGATTTGATTTAGAGCTCAAAGGGTCCCATGAGTTAACATTTGCTTATATTTTAGATCAACAAATAAATCTACCTGATCCTCTTCAAAAACACATTTTATCGATTTCTTACAATTACAAGCTAAAATCTAAGAAAAAAGTGCATTCGTAAATAAGTCTTGGTTTTATCTTAAGCAGTTTTATTAGGCTCAGGATTTACAGCATTTTCAAGGTCACGATCGAACATATACATTCCACCGCTGTCAGCTCCAATCAATTTTAACTTATCCAACATGGATCTTGCTAAGGCCTCTTCTTCCAATTGTTCTGCAACATACCACTGCACAAAATTATGAGTAGTATAATCTTTCTCTTGCAAGCAAACATCTACTAGATTATTGATGCTTTCCGTAACGCCAATCTCATGTTTCAGCAGAGATTCAAATACATTTTTTAAAGTAGAAAATTCCAATGGTGGTTTTTCAACGGAGGGAATTACTGCTTTTCCTCCTCGCTCGTTTACGAATTTCACCAATTTCAACATGTGAAATCGCTCTTCATCAGAATGAGTGTACATAAATTTAGCAGTTCCATTTAGACCATTATTTTCTGACCAAGATGCCATAGCTAAATAATACTGAGAAGAAGATGCTTCTTTGTGAATTTGCTCGTTTAATGCTTTTTCTACTCGATTGTTCATTGGATTTTTTTTACAAATTTACAAGAGTTTATCTTAAAACTCTAGGTCTGCTTCTATTTTTTTTCGAAAGGATAGAATCATTTTTTCAAATTCAAAAAAATAATTATTTCGTTCCTTCTCATTGACTTCACTTATTAAACTAGAATTTGCTAATTGCTTATCAAGTATCTGCTTAGAATCTAAAACATATTTTTTATCAACTGTTTGCAAATAATTCATGATATTATGAGTCAGAAAAATCCCGCTTGTTTCTTTACCCGAGTAATAAATGGTTGAGTCAGTATTTATAGTTTCATTCAAATACATTTCAAATTTATTTCCTTCGCTTGGTAATTCTTGTCCATAAATGAATTTTTTACCAATTTCAGCTTGAATTTGGAGGTGCTTGGAAAACAGTAACATTCTGTCGCATAAAAAAAGCGCATAACTAGGGTCTTCGAATAAATGAGATTTATAGTAATATAAAATTTGCCGCATAAAACCCCGCATTAATTCTGGGTCAAAAATTTCTGTAGAAGGAATTGATGTATACAACTGAAGTATTTCTTCTCCAATAGCAAATGCCGTTTCACTTGTTTTCTGATGGAAATATTTGATTTTTTGGTATTCAGGAACAAGAAGATGTGTTTTTGCCCAAAAAAACAAACGAAAACGCATTAATTGAGGAAAGTTTACCAATTGAAAAATATGGTTATTACTTATAGACAGTATAAAATGTGGTTCTGATAAACTTTTTAAATTTCGCAAAGAATTTAAAATACCTTCCAAATAAGATTCCAATCGGAAATCAAATGAATCAAGTGGTTGATAATTAAAAATTGCTTGGCCACTATTTGCTTGAATAAGGAAATCAAAAGAAATATCGAAATGAATGCACAGGCGTTTAATCTCGTCTATTGTTAAACTCGTTTCTCCGCGGTAACGACGGTAAACGGCATCTGGACTAATATGCAAAATATCAGACAAGGCATTAGCTAAGGATTCTTTTCCAATTAATTTTAGTTTAATTAGCTTAAATAATTCTTCTTGTGTTGTGCTCATAAAAAAATTAAAAATTTAGTCTAAAAATTATCTTCGATGTAAACCCGGTGAACGCGGTTAGAAATAGATGTCATTATTTCATACGGAATTGTCTCTAACTTTATCGCAAGCTTTTCTAGCGTTTGATTTTCACCAATAATTTCAACCTCTTCTCCTACTTTTACTTTAGCAGAAATACCTGTTACGTCTACCATAATCATATCCATGCAAACTCTCCCAATTGTTGGACAATAATTTCCTCGAATATAAACACCCCCATTTCCATTGCTTAGACTTCTTTTAAAGCCGTCAGCATATCCCAGTGGAATAATGGCAATAGTATAGGATTTGTCAGAAATAAAGCTGCGAGAATACCCTACACTTTCTCCCTTTTCAATAGTTTTTAATTGTGAAACTACACTTTTCAACTTTAGAACAGGAACTATTTTTTTTGCAATTTCAGGGGATTTAGAAATGCCATACATTCCAATTCCTACCCGAACCATATCTAATTGTGCGCTTGAATAATTTATAATTCCCTCTGAATTGAGAAGGTGCCTACAAAACTTTGGAAAATAATGCTTGAGTTCTTCACAAACTAAATTAAATTGACTTATTTGAAATTGTGTAAAGTGAGGATCTTTTTGGTTATCAGCATCTGCAAGATGTGAATAAACACTTTCAATTTTTACTTCGGGTTGCGCTTGAATATATTCTACTAATTTTGGGACATCTGAAGTTTCAAAGCCCAAACGATTCATCCCAGTATCGAATTTTAAATGAATTGGAAAATCTTGGATATTTGAAGCAATTAGCTCATGTGTTAAATCATTTAATTGTTCGAAGGAATAAATTGCAGGTTCTAGCTGATAGCGAATGCACGTTTCAAAACCATCTTCTTCAGGATTCATTACTAAAATCGGAATTTTTACACCCGCTTTTCGTAATTCAAGCCCTTCGTCAGAATACGCTACTCCTAATTTATCAAGGCCTAATTTCTCTAAAAATAATGCTATTTTTTCTAGCCCTGCTCCATAGGATTGCGCCTTAACCATTGCCAATAATTTTGTTTTTGGAAGAAGGAAACTTTTAAAAATCGATATGTTGTGTCTTAAAGCGCTTAGGTTAATTTCCAAAATGGTTTTATGGTGCTTTAACTTCAATTTATTTGCAAATTTTTCCATTTCAGAAGCGCGGGTGCCTTTAATTAATACAATAGCATCTTTTACAGATATTACTGGCGTTTCTTCAGGATGCACAATGTGAATTTCATCTGGTGTAAATGCATTAATCTGCTTGATAATAAGTTCTTCCAAATGAAGGTGCTCTTTATCTAGGCCAACGATTACAATTCTTTTCTTTTTTTCAGCCAGCGCTAATTGATGTTCTAAAGAATAAACTAAGGCCTCTAAATCTAAGTTATATGTGTCATTAATAATAAGTGAGTTGTCAATTCCTTCGAAAGTTTCCAAACGCAAAGCAAGACGAGGAAGACTTTTGATAGCTTCGAGATCCAAACAAGAAAAAAATCTTGCTGTAGCCATAGCGATAATACCCGATTGAATACTTCCTTTATCTGAAAAGGGAAATTGAAGCATTTCTTTTGAAAAATCGCTGTCCACTATTTTTGAAGCATTAATAGCCGATAGATCAGAAGAAGAAAGTTGAATAGTTGAAGATATAATGGTTTGTTTTACATGCTTAAAAAGCTTAATTTGCTCCTGAATCATTTCATCTAACGAACCAAAGTGATCTTTGTGAGACAGCTTAAGAGAAGTCAAAATACCATAATCTGGCTGTATCATTTGTGCTAAATTGTCCATTTCTCCCGGTTTTGAAATCCCTGCTTCAATGAGTGCAAAGTCACACTCTTCATGAAGATTCAATAAAGAAATTGCAACTCCAATTTGTGAATTATAACTCTTTGGACTTCTACTGACCCTAAATTTTGAACTAAAAAAATGATAGACCCATTCTTTAATAGTTGTCTTTCCAATACTGCCGGCTATGGCAATAATCGGATAAGAAAATTTTTGTCTGTGACTTTGAGCGAGTTTTTGTAGTGCTCTGAGCGTATCATCAACTAAAATATAAGTGGCATCGTCATAAAAATGATCTTGACTTTTTGAAATTATAAAACAGGAGATTCCATTTTCATGTGCCGCTGAAATAAAATTATGTCCATCTCGAAAATTTCCTTGAAGAGCAAAAAAGACAGTTTCCTTTTTACTATAAGATTTTCTCGAATCATAGCTAATTTGCTGGACGATCCCATTCCTTGGTCCACTGAGAATGCTACCATCAACAATGGAACAAAATTCTGAATATGAAAGGTTTAATTTCAAGTTTATCCTTTAAAATAACACGAACGACAAAGTGGTCGATACTTCTCAAGTGCTCCAACAAGTACTTGACCTTCTTCGTTTGCAGTTCGCTGTGAAAACTGAGCTAAGTTACCACATGATACACAAATTGCATGCACTTTTGTTACATATTCTGCAATAGAAAGTAAGTGCGGCATTGGTCCAAATGGAATTCCTTGATAATCCATGTCTAAACCTGCAATAATTACACGAACACCTTTGTTTGCTAATTCATTACAAACTTTTGGTAACTCAGCATCGAAAAACTGCGCTTCATCAATTGCAACGATTTTTTCTTTGTTCCACAAAGCAGTAATTTCTCTTGAATTATTTATGATCCTTGCCTCAAGAGAATTCCCTTGATGACTTACAACTTTATCCTTGCTAAATCGCAGGTCAATTTCTGGCTTGAAAAGACATATTTCTTGATTCGCAAACTCTGCACGGCGTAATCTTCGAATTAGTTCCTCAGTTTTTCCAGAAAACATGGAGCCACAAATTACTTCTATCCATCCATTTTGCCTTTCTTTAGCTGGAAATTGTTCTAAAAACATATTCTTTTAAGTTTTTAACGTTTTTTAAGAGAAAATTCACGTCTTTTGTGAGCAATCTCAAAGTTGTTTTTTAAATTTGATTTCTAAAAGTCGTTAGATTGCGTAATATTACAAAATAGTCGTTAGCAACTTACACTAAATGTTGATAAAAAGTAGAATTAAACTATGAAAGAACTTGTTTCAGCCATTGAAAATGGACTCAAAAAAATCTCAAAAGGCAATATAACACTAATAGAATTGGAGGAAACCCTTGCCTCTTCAAGAGAATTATATGAACGTCTTCTGATTGTGCGTTACAAGGTTTATGAAAATTCTATTTTAGCGAATGAAGAAAGTGAAGAACTTGAAATTGTAGACAAAGAAACAGAGGTAAAAAAAGAGGAAGAAACTAATCCCGATGAAAATAAAGATATTGAAATTATTTTTGAAGAGGAAACTAACGACATAGCAGAAGATTCAATCATTCGATTTGATTTATTTGCTACTCCTGAAATTGAATCTGAGGTTGAGGAAGATGAAGTTTTACCAGAAGTAGAAAAAGAAATCGAGCAATCTATAGAAGAAGAAGTTTTACCAGAAATAGAAATTAAAGAGGAAGAACTTGTTGAAGAAAACCTAGATTCTGAGCAAGAAATTGAAAATACAGCAAATGACAGTGCTGAAACTTCTAAAGAAATAGCTGAAGATGCTTCAAGTTTATTTCCAAAATTAATGAAAATAGAAAAATCCATAGCGCAGAATTACCAAGTAATGATACTAGAGACATTAATTGGATCATTTACCTTAAATGAACGACTTCAGTTTATTAATGAATTATTTGACGGTTCTAGTGATTTATTTTCAAGCGCCATAAAACGATTAGATGCTTTAGATAATAGAGATTCAGCGCGTTCTGTTATTGCAGAATATGCTGCAGAAAACAACTGGGATTTAGATGGTGAAGTTGTTGAAGATTTTATGCTAAAAATTTGTAGTCGCTATGCAGCTAATCTGGGGAATTAGTTTTCTTCTCAGCTTTCAACTTTACAGCCAAAGTAGGCAGGTAAAAGAATTTACAAAAACATTATGTTCTTCAGAATTCCATGGAAGAGGATATGTTGAAAATGGAAGTAATATCGCAGCAGATTTCATTGGAAAAACATTTCAAGAGATCGGATTAGCCCCTATAAATGGAACTTATTTTCAAAAATTTACTTTTGATGTTAATACCTTTCCAGCAAATTGCATTGTAAAATTAGATACCCACCTTCTGCAACCTGGAATAGATTTTTTAGTTCACCCTGCCTCAGGTTCTACGTGCAACTCCCCCGCTTGTCCTGCTGGTAGATTTTTTCCAATTCAATATCTTCAAGGCGCTGATTTTTTAGCAAAAAAATTACTTTTTTTAAATTCCAATGAAGTTTTTGATTATGATAAAGATTCTGTACTAATTGTAAGTCTTATTGGCTGTAAAGACACTGAAATAAAAGAAATTCGGGCAGCTTTAATGCAACTTGCAAACTCCCGACCAATTGTCGAAATCACAAATGAAAAATTTACATGGTCTGTTAGTCAAACAGCATTTTTGTACCCTTATATTCAATTGAAAGAAGCTGCTTTTTCTACTTCAAAAGGCGCAATTTTTCTAAATATTGAAAATAAATTTTTAAAAAATTTCCAGGCTCGTAATGTCTTTGGAGTAATTAAAGCAAGAAAAGAAACGGATAAGACAATTATTATAAGCGCCCATTATGATCATCTTGGTAGAATGGGAAGAAATACCTACTTCCCTGGAGCAAATGACAACGCAAGTGGAAATGGAATGCTTCTTTCTTTAGCAGAAAAACTTCTTCTTAAACCACTAAAAAAGTACAATGTGATTTTTATTGCATTCGCAGCTGAAGAAGCTGGACTTATAGGCTCCGAATTTATGGTTGAAAACCCAATTTTACCACTAAAAGATATCCGTTTTCTACTAAATTTAGATATTATGGGAAGTGGAGAAGAAGGTGTTACAGTTGTAAATTCAACACTATTTGATAAAGAATATCAACTTCTGTGTAAATTAAACAATAAAAAGAAAGCATTAAAACAAATAAAGCCAAGAGGACCCGCAGCAAATTCAGATCATTATTATTTTACACAAAAAGGCGTTCCCTCCTTCTTTATATATACAATGGGGCCAAACAAACATTACCATGATGTCTTTGATACTTTTGAAGAACTTAGTTTTGATGCTTTCGAACCACTGTCAAAATTACTTACAGCCTTTATTAGAAAATTATAAACACTGCTTTTGAAGTGCTTTTTTAATTTATTTTACTAAATTTTCTAGGTTTAGTGCCTTCTATTTTAAAATAGTAAAGTCCTGCACTCAGTTCAGAAACAGAAATTTCAGTTGACATATTTTCTAAAACTCCTATTTTAACAACTGAGCCAAAATTATCTACAATTAGATATTCTTCATTCGACACTCCATTGAAATCAATAGTAAGGGCCTCTGACACTGGATTTGGATATAAAGAAAATAAAACCATTTCCTCCTCTGAAATCCCTGATGAATTAATTGTTAAATCCAAGTATTGCGTTACACAATTCACTGTTGAACCCATATAAAATCCAGAAGATGTATAGGTTATTCCCGTGTTACCCCAAGTAAAACTTGATGGAGAAACGATAGTTGTAGTATTTGTGGAACTTGGAGTTATTGTTAAGTCCAATATTTCTGTAAAGCAATTTGAATTAGTATTAGAATAAATTCCACTAGTAGTATACGTTTGTCCGTACCAAGCATAAACTCCACAAGCTGAAACGCTAATTGTGCTTTCTGAATTAGGAGTAATTGTCAAATTAATAACCTGTGTTACGCAGTTTACAGTTGTTCCAGAGTAAATACCACTGGTGGTATAGGTTTGTCCATTATTCGCCCAAGTATATGTTTCACAAGTACTTATTGGAGTTGTATTTGTCGTACTTGGTGTAATTGTTAAGTTTAATGTTTCTGATACGCAGTTTGAAGTTGTACCACTATACGTTCCACTTGCTGTATAAGTTTGTCCATTATTCGCCCAAGTATATGTTCCACAAGCGCTTATTGGAGTTGTATTTGTCGTACTTGGTGTAATTGTTAAGTCTAATGTTTCTGATACGCAGTTTGAAGTTGTGCCACTATACGTTCCACTTGCTGTATAGGTTTGTCCGTTATTCGCCCAAGTATATGTTCCACAAGCGCTTATTGGAGTTGTATTTGTCGTACTTTGTGTAATTGTTAAGTTTAATGTTTCTGATACGCAGTTTGAAGTTGTGCCACTATACGTTCCACTTGCTGTATAAGTTTGTCCGTTATTCGCCCAAGTATATGTTCCGCAGGCGCTTATTTGAGTTGTATTTGTTGTACTTGGTGTAATACTCACAATCGTAGCCTCCCGAGTTGCTGATTCACAACCATTCACCAATTGAGATGCATAATACGTCCCGTTGCTAAGTAATGTAGTTGGATTTAGTGCAGTTCCCCCTGTTGGATTATCGTACCATAAAATGGAAGCGATTTGTGGACTAATATATAGTGGGATTGCACTCAAATCAGATACAGTTGAGCCACTACATAAACTTTGGTTAACTTGAATAGAAGGTGCACTTAAATTTAAGGGTTGAGCACTTGATGCTGTTACTGTTAAACATTGACTACAGTATTGACCTGAACTTCCAATATATTGCAGAATATTAGTAACTGTAGATGCGCCATTTACATAAGCCACAACTCCGCCTGATGTTGCTTCCCATACAAAACCAAAGTTGCTGTTTGGTACCCATGTTGTTGTTGTGGACATTCTAAATGTACCCACAACTATTCCTGCACCTGATGGGATTGCCTGAGCAGTCGCTGAAGTAAAGATTCCCGTACTTGATGAGAAGTTTAGCTTACTTTGAGAGGAAATATAAGGCAAGTTGATGGTTCCAGTATTTGGCCAGTTTAACCATTCTGGGATCGTATTGTCGTTCAATGCGATCCATGTTATTGTTCCCATTGTTAAATTAGACGCATGAATACCACGGATAATCAAAGCGTTGAATGTAATAGGAACCGTATCAGTATTTGTTAAACGAATCTGAAAGTCTGCTGTGTTTGTAGTTGAACAAATCCATTCAAGGGACATTTCAAGTTGCTGTGCACGGCATCTAATGGAAGTGATTAAAAAAGAAAATGTTAAAAAAATAGCTAGTCTTAAACCTAAGGTATTTTCTCTTTTTATTGACAGATTAAAAATCATATAGTGAAGAATTAAATGGTATTAAAAAGCAGAAAAAACACTTAAGAATAGAATTACTTTCTCCTAAATTTATAAAATAATTGAAAGAATCACTAAAAAATTAAAATAAATAAATTTAATTATACTGTTTTTAAAGAGCTTTACTAATTTATTTTACTAAATTTTCGAGGTTTAGTCCCCTCTATTTTAAAATAGTAAAGTCCTGCACTCAGTTCCGAAACTGAAATTTCAGTTGACATATTTTCTAAAATACCTTTTTTAACAACAGAACCGAAATTATCTATAATTAGATATTCTTCATTCGATACTCCATTGAAATCAATAGTAAGGGCCTCTGAAACAGGATTTGGATATAAAGAAAATAAAACCATTTCCTCCTCTGAAATCCCTGATGAATTAATTGTTAAATCCAAGTATTGTGTTACACAATTTACTGTTGGTCCAGTATACACTCCTGATAAAGTATAGGTTAAACCATTAACTGCCCATGTGTATGTATCGGTTGCAGTTATTGTTGTAGTTTGAGACGTACTTGGAATAATCGTTAAGTTTAAAGATTGTGTTATACAAGCAAGGGTGTTACCAGTATAAACACCAGAACTTGTGTAGGTTATCCCATTATTTGACCAGGTGTAAGATCCACAAGCAGCCGAAACCGTTGTAGTATTAGTAGAATTAGGGGTAATCGTTAAAATGAGTGTAGGGGTTACACAATTTACTGTTGGCCCTGTATAAGTTCCGGAAACAGTATAAATTTGATTATTATTTGCCCATAAATAACTTCCACAGGCATTTGCATTAGTAGTGGAAGTAGTATTTGGGGTGATGCTTAAATTTAAGACTTCAGTCACACAATTTGTTGAAGTTCCTGTATAAGTCCCGCTAGCTAAATAAGTTTGACCAGTATTTGCCCATGTAAAAGATGCGCAGACACCACTTACTGTGGTTGTATTTATTGAAGTAGGAATAATTGTTAGGTTTAACGCCTCTGTTATACAATCTGCTCCGCTTTCTGTATAAAAGCCACTTGAAGTATAAGTTATACCATTCACTCCCCAAGTATATGAATCACAAACAGAAACAGTAGTTGTATTAGTTGAACTTGGTATTATACTTAGATTTAAAATTTCGGTAACACAGTTTAATATTGAGCCAGGATAAACATTTGTGCCTATCGTAGTATAAGTTTGCCCAGTATTTGCCCATGTATATGAATCACAAGCTATAATATTTATTGTATTTATTGTATTTGGCGGTACGATCGTCAAATTTAATATTTCAGTGTAGCATTCACCATTTATTTGATTTGTTGGACCTTCATAAATTCCAGATGAGGTATAAGTTGTCCCAGTTTCATTCCAAAAATAACTTGTTCCACATATTGTTATATCTGTTTGATTATTATTACTTGGTATTACTGTAAGATTTAAAGTATCTGAACTACCGCAAGAATTTATGTATGTGTATGTACCTGATGAAGAATAAGTCTGACCATTCCATGTATAAGAACCACAAGCTGGAGGAGGAGTAGTTGTTGCTGCTGCTGTAGAAATTGTGAGATTTAAAACTTGGGTTACACAATTTGTTGTTGAACCTGTATAAACTCCTGATGAGGTAAAGGTTTGTCCATTATTTGGCCACGTGTAAGATCCACATGATGTAATATTTGTAGTATTTGTTGAACTAGGGCTAATTGTTAAATTAAGAGTTGGAGTTATACAATTAACTACAGCGCCTGTGTAAATTCCACTTGTTGTGTAAGTTTGCCCTGTATTTGCCCAAGTATAACTTCCACAAGCAGCTTGACTTACTGAGCTACTTAATGATGGACTGAGTGTTAAGTTCAAAGTATTTCCAATACAATCTGAACCTGTTATGCCAGTATAAATACCGCTTGCTGTATATGTTTGACCATTATTTGCCCAAGTGTACGACGCTCCGCAGGCACTTACGGGAGTTGTATTTATAGAAATTGGCGCTAAGATTGTTAAATTAAGTGCTTCCGTTACACAATTTGTTGTTGTGCCATAATAAGTACCACTGGAATTATACGTTAAACCATTATTCGCCCAAGTATATGTCCCACAAGTACTAATTGGAGTTGTATTTATGGAGCTAGGAATAAGTGTTAAATTTAGAACTTTGGTAATACAATTTACAGTTGGTCCAGTATAGCTTCCAGATGCTGTGTAAGTTTGACCAGTTAAACCCCAAAAATAGGAAGAATCACAGGCAATAATTGAAATGTTATTTGTAGTATTTGTAGTAATTGTTAGATTTAAAATTTCTGTAACGCAGTTTGCTGTTGTGCCAGTATACATTCCACTTGCTGTATAGGTTTGTCCGTTATTCGCCCAAGTATATGTTTCACAAGCGCTTATTGGAGTTGTAGTTGTACTAGTTGGAATAATTGTCAAATTCAAAGTTTCGGTAACACAGTTTGTTGTAGTGCCAGTATAAGTTCCACTTGCTGAATAGGTTTGTCCGTTATTCGCCCAAGTATATGTTCCACAAACACTTATTGGAGTTGTATTTGAAGTGCTTTGAATTCCCGTTAATGTTGTAGAAGCCGAAGTTGCACACTGTCCGGTTGTAGGAGTAAAAGTGTACGTTGTGGTTGAGGCATTAATACTTGCTGGAAACCAGGTTCCTGAAATTCCATTAGTTGAAATGTTTGATAACGTTGATCCAGAACAAATTGGAATAACTGGCGTGTTGAATGTTGGTACGCTAGGAGAATTTATTGAAATTGTCATTGTTGCAGTACTTGCACACTGTCCAACTTGTGGAGTAAATGTGTAAGTTGTTGTTGAAGTATTATTAATTACAGGACTCCAGGTTCCTGTAATGTTATTTGTAGAGCTTGTTGGTAAAGAATTTATCGTAGCTCCTGAACAGACTGCAGCTACTTGAGTAAATGTAGGCAATGCAGGCGCAGTTACTGTTACTATTGGCGACCCACTGTTACCGGTTCCTGTAACACTTCCTGATGATACAGATACAATAGTAAATGTGGAAGTTGTTGTTGGATTTACAGAAATACTTACTGGGCTTGCACCTGTTGCTGAGTAATTGTTTGTCCCATCTGTTACTTGTACAGTGTATGGAGGCGCACCTCCTGTTACAGCTACACTTAAATTTGTAGAAGCTCCTGAGCAAATAGTGTCATTAGCACTACTTACACTTAAAACTGAAGCTGTTATCGGAGGAACTACACCTCCTACATTTAAAGGCTGAGCACTTGATGCTGTTAACGTTAAACATGAGGCACAAGTCGTTGCACTGCTCACTGTGCCAAAAGGTTGGATATTAGTAACAGATGTTGCGCCATTTACATAACCCACAACTCCCCCTGATGTCATTTCCCATACAAAACCAAAGTCGCTGTTTGGTGACCATGATGTTGTTGTGGACATTCTAAATGTACCCATAACTACACCTGCTCCTGATGGGATAGCCTGAGCTGTAGCTGAAGTAAATATTCCGTTACTTGATGAGAAATTTAATTTTCTTTGTGATGTAATGTACGGCAAGTTAGTTGTTCCAGTATTTGGCCAGTTTAACCAACCTGGTAGTGTATTATCATTCAATGCTTTCCATGTTATTAATCCCGTTGTTATACTTGGCGAATGAACTCCACGAATAATCAATGCGTTAAATGTAACAGCAGAAGTTCCAGTATTTGTTAAGCGTATCTGAAAATCTGCAGTGTTTGTTGTTGAACTCAACCACTCCATATCCATTTGGACTGCGCTAACAGTTTGAGAACTTAAGGGGCTAATTGCTAAAACGAAAATTGCAGGTACAAGAAACTTAAAAAAAGAATAGTTGAATAAAGAGAAAAATCTAGTAGTTGTTTTTATCATGATCCTAAAATTTATAGTGTTATTTGAAACTTTTAGAGTGCAAATATAATCGTTTTAATAATTCTATCCTATATTTTGTAGATGAATTAACAAGCAGTATTAATCCTGAAATTTTGAGTCGAAATTATTTAAAGAATTCAAAAAAAATTGGAGGATTTTAATATTTCAAAACAACAAACCCATGTTTTATTACATCTTCACCACCTTCATAGGTAGCTTTTATTCTGTAGAAATAAGTTCCTTCTTCTACTAGATTTCCATCCGAAGTCTTCCCGTTCCATCCACCTTCAGGATCGTTGTATTCATATATAACATTCCCCCACCTGTTTAGTATAACACAATTAAAATCTACAATTCCAGTTGTATTTATAGAGAAAAATTCATTGCCTTCAGTAGAGGATAGAACAATAATATTTGGAGCGGAAATGTCACACGGTTTAATACCGATAGTTGCAGTATCTATTACCTCATAACAGGCATTTTGAAGTTGAAATATATACGATCCTGCACCAGAAATTACTCTTGGAATATCAGTAGATCCATTTTCCCAAAACCAGGTTGTACTTGGAGTATAATTAGCTTGTAAGGTCCATTCGCTATGTAATGTGTCGATTGGAGTATTAAGTATTAATGGTGCCAATTCAAAACTAGAACCTGGGCAAATATTTGTATCTAGAAGCTGAGTATAAATATAAGGAGGGAATTCAATATTCGCTGTTAGTGTAACATCACAAGCATTATCCGTAAATGTAACAGGGTAAATTCCTGCATATTCTGTAGAAATTTGAGGATTATTTGCGAATGAATCTGAAAAATAAATTAAAGTATCTGTAGAACTCCACACTCCACCAATAGATGAGGTTGTTCCAGCTACTTGGTATACATAATCGCAAGAAAGAGTATCAGAAAAAATAGTTGGTGCGGCTAAAATCGTTACACTTGCTGTTGTAGTTACTGCTGCACAACCCCCTGAGGCAGCTAATGTGTAGCTAACTGTATAAGCCCCTACACTACTTGAGCTTGGAGTTATTACACCTGAACTCGCATTCATACTTAAACCAATTGGGCTTGCAGTATATGCTCCTCCTGTTATCCCTGTTTGTGTAACAGACTGAGCTATTGTTACTGTTTTACAATATGGAGAATTTGCATAAATAATAGTTGCTGTTGGTGGTGCTGTGATTGTTACAATTGCTGTTGATATTGCTCCGCAACCAGAGGCTCCTGTTGTATAAGTTACTGAATAAGTTCCAGCTGCACTTGAACTTGGAGTAATTGCCCCGGAACTTGTATTGATACTCAATCCTGCAGGACTTGCACTATAGCTCCCACCACTTGTGCCAGTTTGAACAACAGACTGAGGTGAAGTAATTGTTGTACACCATGGAGAGCCTGTGTAATTAATACTTGCAATAGGGGCAAGAACTGTTATATTAATAGTGGTATCATAAGGACACCCAAAATTATCAACAATATTAAAGGTGTAGCCGGAAACACCTGCAGTTGAAGGCTGAACAGTAATTAATGTATCATTTTGCGAAGAAATAATAGTTGGATCAGGACTCCAAAAACTTGATTGAACGGTATTTTGATAGTTTCCAATTCCAGGAAAATAGGAAGCATCAAAATAGAGGCCCCATTCAAAAATATAGCCATCATCAATACCTAAATTATCTTGTACAAAAATTGTCCAAGTTCCATTAACTGGACAACCAGTAAAATTTGCGAAGGTAGTTTCGGGAGAATACGTATTGTTGGGGTTTATAGAATTTCCTGCCGAAAGTGGAGCTTGAGCTGTTACAGGAATTGTATTGCCTGGATATGTTCCCATCATTGTGCCAGTAGTATTAAATACGGAACTAAAACAATATTCCCATCCAATTCCTGGTCCTCCACCTCCAACGTCATCAATCGCATGGCCCAAAAAAGTACCGCCACCGCTATTACCACCGGGAATAGCCCCAGCACCATATGAATTTACCAAAGGAACAATAACTCCTGAAGGGCATTGCAACCAAATTTCTAAGTCACCTAAATAGGAGTGCTCCATTGTGATACACACTTGATTCAAAGATTGTGCATTTTGAATTGTTGATCCAAAAGGGAAACCTCCAATTTGAATTGGCGCCTGATATTGCTGTCCAGATCCATCGGGAAGATACGTTAAACCAGCAAAATTACCCCCTAAATTAAATGTCCCTGGAGGAATAGTTACGCCTACAGTATCTGTTGGCGTAACTCCTCCAAATAAAATAGTAGTATCACCCAAACAAATAAGATCATCGAAAGCCATCGTTTCAGCAAAACTTGGAATTTGAGAAACCCGAACTTTACATCTTAATCTTTCAATCTGCGGAAAAGCATCTGTAAGTAACAAATCAATCAAATATCCGGCTCGTGCTGGAGGAGTAAACCATATTGAATCATTGTCAGGATAAGTAACACCATCCGTGATGTCCCAGAAAAAATCTATAGAGGAATTAACGTTTTGAGAATAACCAAAGCCGGTAGATTCAAAAGAATATGGAAATAGGGGTCTGGCAATAAACAAGATGCTATCTCCAAAACAAATATCCACAAATCCACTATCTAGCGGATTTAAAGCGTTTGTTCCTTGGCCATTTATATATGCTTCTAAATGCGGTATAAAAGGTTGAAACTGATTACCACACTGAACATTTGCAAGCCAACCTGAACCTTGATTTGAATTGTTTGAGATAAAAACTACTGTCAAACAACCAGATGGATTACTCCAAGATGCTTGATATGCAAAGCCGTTTGGGTCAGTGACAGAGTTATGTACGCCTAATAATGGTGAGGAAGTGTTAGGGCCGTCGTAGACATAAATTGAATCAGAACCATCTACATTAAAGGTAAATCCAGCATTTATTGCAAATGTTAAAGTTACTTTAGTGCCAAGGCTTAAATTAGGGCAAAAGACTGTTGTATCGTTAAAATTAGCAGGATAGCTTCCCCCGCCTGGGCTCTGAAAATTATTTCCGCTAATACCAAAAGTTGCACAATCAATTGGATTAGAAGGTGGAAATCCTGGGTCCCCCATCGTAATGACCTGAGCCTTAATATTGAGGTATGATGAAATAAACAAGACTAAGAAAAGAAGAATTTTTTGCATTTTAAATTATTTTTTTGTTTTTAATTCATGATTTAATACCCAATTTGATTTTACAACTAAAAGTTTATTTGTTCCTTTAATAATAAAATATTGGTTTTGATCTTTTATTTCAAGTCCAAGATCTAAAAAATTTAACGGGCTTTTAATATCTAGAGAGATTTCTGTGAATTCAGATAAATCTTTACCTTTTGGTTGATCAATTGTATAACAAGCATTATCTAGAGCGTATACTAAAAACTGATATTGACCTGGATCATCTTTAATCATTTGATTAATTTCTTTTTTGGAGTATTTCTTTTCTAGTCGTTGATCCACCATCTGAGAAAATGAAATAGCACTAAAAAAAGTAAAAAAAAGAAATAGTAAAATAAGTTTTTTCATGATTTAATTAATTTGATAATTAGGACGCAAATTATTATAAAAAAGTTGCTTTTAAATAGAAATGAACAACAAATTCATCCTCCAAAGTTAATTATTTAGTTAGTTTTGTATGGTAGAATTAAGATATATTTAAAAGCATGGAAATAGTAAAATTAGAGAGGATTGCTTCTCAAGTTAGAAGAGATATTGTGCGCATGGTATCGGCTGTTAATTCAGGTCATCCTGGGGGTTCTTTAGGCTGTACAGATTTTTTGACATTTTTGTATTTTGAGGCGATGAACCATTCAGCTACGCCATTTTCGATGGATGGAAAAAATGAGGATCTTTTTTTTCTTTCCAACGGACATATTTCTCCAGTTTGGTATAGTATTTTAGCGCGTTCAGGGTATTTCCCTGTTGCAGAATTAGGTACATTTAGAAAATTATCTTCACGCTTGCAGGGGCACCCATCTACAGATAAAAAGTTGCCTGGAATCCGAATGGCTTCTGGTTCTCTGGGACAAGGATTATCAAATGCCCTTGGTGCAGCGCAAACAAAAAAATTAAATAATGATCCTTCTACGATATTTACACTTCATGGTGATGGAGAATTGCAAGAAGGTCAGATTTGGGAAGCGGCAATGTACGCAGCGGCAAATAAAGTAGATAATATAATTGCTACTATCGATTTTAATGGCAGGCAAATTGATGGGGATGTAGAAAATGTTTTGTCTTTGGGAAATCTTGAAGCAAAATGGGAAGCTTTTGGCTGGGAAGTGCTTTCAATGAATGGACATGATTTTAAAAATATTAGAGAAATTATGACTCTTGCAAAAAGTAAATTAGCAAAGGGGAAACCCATTGTAATTATTATGAAAACAGAAATGGGACAAGGTGTTGACTTTATGGTAGGTTCACATAAATGGCATGGCATTGCCCCAAATGCAGAACAACTTGAAGATGCATTAAAGCAACTTGAAGAAACCCTCGGTGATTATTAGTGAAAAAAGCACTATTCATATTTTTCTTTTGCCTATCTGGTATTTTATATAGTCAGAAAACAACGCGTATTCTCTTTATTTTGGATGCTTCTAATAGTATGAACCTAGATTGGGATAAGCAAACACGGATGGCTGCCGCTAAAGAGATATTGTCCCAAGCCATTGAGAAATTAAGGGGCGTTGAAGATTTAGAAATAGCTTTAAGGGTTTACGGTCATCAGTCCATGATAAATAATGAAATACAAGATTGTAATGACACAAAATTAGAAGTCCCTTTTGGAAAAGATAGAATTGATGCTATTAAACTAAAAGTAAAAGGTTTAACTGGAAGAGGAGCGACCCCAATTGCACGTTCCTTAGAAGCTGCAGCAGGTGATTTTCCAGATACTCTTGCACGCAATTTTATAATTTTAATAACAGACGGCTTAGAATCCTGTGACAATGACCCTTGTGTAGTTGCAAAAAAATTAAGAGAAAAAGGAGTAAAAGTTACACCGTTTGTCATTGGCCTTGGAATGGATCTTTCTTATTTGGAAAAATTTAATTGTATTGGCACATTTATAGACGCTGAAAGCAAAGATTCCTTTAAAACTGTTCTAACCAGCATAATACAAAAGGCCTTAATTAGCACAAGTGTTCAAATAAATTTAAATACAACTTTAAAAAACCCAACTGAAACTAATGTAAGCATGTTTCTTTATGAAGCAGGAACAAAAAAGATAAAATATAGCTTTATACATACTTTAAATCGATATGGGAATCCTGACACACTGATTATAGATGCTTTATTGAAATACGACTTGGTGGTTAATACGCTTCCTAAAATTGAAAAAAAGAACATAATAATTACAAAATTTAAACACAATATAATAGAAGTAGATGCTGGACAGGGATTCTTAAAATTAAGTAGTGCAATTTCTGATAATCTTTCTAATCTAAACATGCGTGTTATGTTGAAAGGTCAAACTAATACTTTGAATGAACAAGCATTAAATTCAACTCAAAAATACCTTGTTGGATCGTATGACGTTGAAATTTTTACGCTTCCCATAACATATAAGACCATTGAAATCACACAAAGTAAAACAACAACAATTAATGTTATTGCGAGTGGAACTTTAAATTACATTGCTGAAAAAGGTTTAATAGGGCAGATTTTTACTGATAAGGGTGATCAAACATTTGAGTGGGTTTGTGATTTAAAAGACGGAACTAATGTGGGTGTATGGAATCTGCAACCCGGATCATACAAAGTTATTTATCGCGAAAAAGATAAAAAATCTACAGCATATACTAAAGAAAAGAATTTTAAAATAGAATCAAATAAAACAATTACATTAAATTTATAAGTATGTCATTTGAAATTTTAGGGAACAAAGATACCCGCTCAGGTTTTGGAGAAGGTCTATCAGAATTGGGGAAAACAAATATAGATGTTGTTGCACTTTGTGCTGATTTAACAGGTTCTCTAAAAATGGACGCTTTTCAAAAAGATCATCCAGAGCGCTTTTTTCAAGTGGGAATTGCAGAAGCCAATATGATTGGAATGGCCGCAGGAATGACTATCGGAGGTAAAATTCCATACACAGGAACTTTCGCTAATTTTTCAACTGGGAGGGTCTATGACCAAATTCGGCAGTCAATTGCTTATTCTCAAAAAAATGTGAAAATATGTGCTTCACATGCTGGCTTGACATTGGGAGAAGATGGCGCTACACATCAAATATTGGAAGATATTGGAATGATGAGAATGCTACCAAATATGACTGTTATCGTGCCTGCAGACTTCAATCAAACAAAACAAGCGACAATTGCTATTGCTAAGCACTATGGACCAGTTTATTTGAGATTTGGTAGACCTGTAATGCCAATTTTTGTGAAACCAGACGCAGAATTTATTATTGGGAAAGCAGATGTCCTTCAAGAAGGAACAGATGTTACTATCATTGCTTGTGGACACTTAGTTTGGAAATCGATAGAAGCAGCTAAAATTTTAAGTGAACAAGGAATTTCAGTTGAATTAATTAACATGCATACCATAAAACCTTTGGATGCTGCAGCTATTCTAAAATCAGTGGCTAAAACTTCTTGCGTAGTTACTGCAGAAGAACACATGCGTAACGGTGGCCTCGGAGAAGCTGTAGCACAAGTGCTTGGAGAACATTTACCTAGACCACATGAATTTGTTGCAGTAAATGATACATTTGGTGAAAGCGGCTCACCAATGGAATTAATGACAAAATATGGTATTGACACGCAGAATGTTGTAGCTGCTGCTTTAAAAGCAATAAGCAGAAAATAAGATTTTCTTAAACGTGTAAAGCTCGGTTTTCAGTAGCTGCTAGTGCTGCCTCTTTAATACCTTCTGAGTATGTTGGATGCGGGTGACAAATACGAGCCATGTCTTCAGCTGATGCATGAAATTCCATTGCAGTAACGGCTTCCATAATTAAATCTGCTGCACGAGCGGCAATCATGTGAACCCCTAAAACCTCATCGGTTTTTGTATCTGCAATAATTTTAATAAATCCTGCTGTATCCATACTTGCCCTTGCACGACCTAAGGCTTTAATTGGAAAACTTCCAACTTTGTAGGATATTCCAGCTTCTTTTAATTCTTCTTCTGTTTTTCCTACTGCAGCAATTTCAGGCCAAGTGTAAACAACTCCTGGAATTAAATTATAATTGATATGTGGTTTTTGACCGGCTAACAACTCAGCGACATAAACTCCTTCATCCTCCGCTTTATGAGCTAGCATCATTCCACGAACAACATCGCCAATTGCATAAATATGAGGGACAGCTGTTTGTAAATTGTTGTTTACCTCAACTTGTCCGCGAGCATTAAGTGCTAGTCCAGCATTTTCTATGTTTAGTCCACTAGTGAAAGCTTTTCTTCCGACAGCAACTAAGCAATAATCTGCTTCAAAATCCACAGATTCACCTTTCTTATTGATTGCCGTCAGGACAACTGACTTCCCCTTATTCACAACCTTTTGAACTTTGTGTTCTAACTGAAATTTAAAGCCGTCCTTTTTTAATATTTTAATAAATTCTTTACCAATAGCGCCATCCATTGCGGATAATATAGAAGGTGAATTTTCAATTACTTCTATTTCTGATCCTAATCTACCGTAGACAGAACCCAATTCTAGACCGATAACTCCACCTCCAATAATGAGCATTTTCTTCGGAATTTCTTTTAAATCTAAAGCTTCTGTTGAGGTAATGATACGTTTTTTATCCGGTTCCATTCCTGGAAAATAATTTGGCTTAGAACCTGTGGCAATTATGATATTTTTACCTTGAATTTTAGTTTCTTTCCCATCTGATGCTGTAACTTTCACGTTATTTTTATTGATGAAGGACCCAAGCCCTAAATGCACATCAATTTTATTTTTATCCATTAGAAACTTAACACCTGCGCACGTCTGACTCACCACATCATTTTTGCGTTGAATCATTTGCTTTAAATTTGCTTTAAGGTCTTTTAGTTCTATTCCATGTTCGCCAAAAGTATGTTTTGCATTATTAAAGTGCTCTGATGAATCCAATAAAGCTTTTGAAGGAATACACCCAACATTCAAGCAAGTACCACCCAAGGTAGCGTACTTTTCAATGATTGCAGTTTTCATTCCAAGTTGCGCACAACGAATGGCAGCAACATATCCACCAGGACCAGAACCAATTATAATTACATCGTAAGAGTTCATATTTATTATTTGGGTACAAAGTTAAAACAACTCTGCAAACAAAAATAATTACCATAAGAAAAGTGCTACACTTTTGATTTGAGAACTATGTTATTAATGAATTCTCAGTATTTATTTAAAGATCTTTGAAATCCTTATAAAATCGTGTTAAAAAAGCATTACAGTTTTTTATTTCTTCTTTTTGGTCTTCCTTCAAAAAACTATTTTCCAACTCTGTTTTTGAATCCATTTGGTAAACATAATGCCCCTTCTTAGAAACCCATCCATAACCACGATTAATTGCAAGTAAGGCAAATTCAGGGCAACTAGGATTCAATAAATCTTTACTCCATGGGAATTTTTTTAAATTTCCTCCAACTTGATAAAGTAAAGTTGCTGCAATATCTGCTTGTGATCCGATTTTATCATTTATTTTTCCTCGGTAAGTTTCTTTTAATTCTTCACCCCAAATCAAAAATGGGATGCGAAAAAAAACTTTAGAATTAGGATTTGTTAGACCAGGAGAAGGATGGCCATGATCTGATACAAAAACAAAAATAGTATTCTTAAACCATGGTTTAGTTTTACAATTTGCAATAAAATCACCCAAGCATTTGTCAGCATAAACCATAGAATTCATATAATCTGATTCTTCACCTTTAAATCTAGGGTTTTTACTTTTCGGGTGATCATATGGGGAATGAGTGCTGCCTGTAAAGGCACAATGTAAAAATGGTTCTTTTGTAGCATTCATTTTTTTAAGTAAAAGGGCATAAAGATCAGAGTCAAAATAATTAAGTTTTCCTCGACTAAGATTGGAAGGAAAAACCTTTTCATCTTCTACATGCTGAAAATTATGGTCCATAAAATAACTCCCAATATTTTCATATTTTAAATCTCCACCAAAAAGATAATTTGTAGAATAACTTTTTAGTTCCTCATTGATAGTGCGTATTTTTCTATGCTTTTCAGGATGCATAGAAATTGAAATTTCAGGGAGCGCAGGGTAACCACTAAAAATACTTGAATTACCAATTTCAGATGTTAGCCCACACGCAAAAATATTATTAAATAATAACCCTTCAGAGGCAAGTTTGTCAAAATTAGGTGTGCTTTTTTGAGTCTCACTTAAACAGCTTATAGCGTTTGATGACCAGCCTTCAAAAACAATAATAACTATATTCGGCTTTGAAGACTTAAAAATATATTGATCATGTTTTTTAGGATAAGTGAATAATTTTTTAACCCTTTTTTCAGATTCATTTGGAGCAATAGAAGGCATAAAATCATCAATTTGAGTTCTGTTATGTAATAAATAACTGTGTCCAAAAAAGTAGATTGAATTAACAGATAAGTCATTTAAAACATGATTATTTGAATAATATGCAGAGGCAATATTTAAAGGTATTTGCTGAATTCCTCCACGTATTAATAAAAAGAATTGAGCCAAAAAGCCAAAAAGCACGAGAACTCCCGATAATATTCGTCTTTGCCATCCTAAATAAGCATTCAGTTTTAATTCTAAAAATAAGAAGCGAATAAGAAAAAATGCTACGATGATTTCTAATAGCAAGTAAAATAAAAACCATAAAAACATAGAGAAGCCCGCTGTTCGGAAAACCTCATCAGGATTTGATAAATGCAGAAAAACTCGCGTTGTTAACTTATGATTCCATTCTGTATAGGCATTAATTTCACCGCAATGAATAAGAGCTACGAATAAGATTTCAATACTCAAAAAAGTATAAAAAATAGGTTTCGACCATTTTCCTGGCCATATATAAGTTAATACTAAAATCAAAAGAGGGATTGCGCTCAAAGCAGCAGCACTAGCTAAATCAATTCGAAAAGAATAAACAAATGCTAAAAGCCATTCTCCAAAAGAAACATCTGTAAATTTTCCGGCATTGTGAATAGAGAATAAAATCCTGCCAGCATCGAAAAATAATATCCAAAATAAAAGGAGTTTGAAAATGGAATACACCATATTTTTCAAGATCATATAGCTGCTATTTTTTTTGTTTTGATTTGCTGCGCTTGAATAATTCCATATTTGTAACATCTGGAATTGAATGCCGAATAAGGCCATTTACGAGCGGATAAATAATTGATTTTGTTTTGAGTTCTTTCGTTAAGATTTGTTCTTTCAAATCAACGGAATCAATAAAAACTAATACTCCACCAATAATATATGCCCATTTTATTAAACCAAGTGCTGCACCCAATAATTTATTTACTAAAGACAATTGAGCGATTTTTATGACCTGTTCTAGGGCCTTTCCCCCAAAATAAATACAAGCGCCTACAAGTAAAAAAAGAATTAGAAAAGAAAAGGCCGGAAGATATTCTGGCATTGAATCAGTTTGAGTAGAAATAAAGTGGGAAAATTTATCTGAAAAGTGAAATGCAGCATAAAGACCTATCAATAATGCTAAAATTGTGAAAAGTGCCATGATAAATCCCTTATTAAAAGCTCTCCAAGTTCCGTATAGCAGTGGTATAATTAATATAATATCCAATATGTTCACTTTGGAAAGTTAAGGCAAGAAATCAAAAAAATAAGTCTAAAACAAAAATCTTCTAAACAAATACTTGTTTGTTTTTGAATAAGTCCTTAATCTTGTTGCTATGATTTCCCCCTACAATGATGCTTATTTTATGAAACAAGCATTAGATGAAGCAAAAAAAGCATATTTACTTGATGAAGTTCCTGTAGGGGCTGTGATCGTTTGCCAAAATCAAATTATTGCTAGAGGTCATAATTTAACAGAAACATTATGTGATGTTACTGCGCATGCAGAAATACAGGCAATAACAGCTGCCGCAAATTATTTAGGAGCAAAGTATTTGAAAGGTTGCACACTCTACGTTACATTAGAACCTTGTTGCATGTGTGCCGGAGCTCTTTATTGGTCGCAAATTGATAAAATTGTTTACGGTGCAAGAGATTTGAAACGTGGGGCCGGAAATCACGGGAATAAATTATACCATCCGAGTTCCTTGATTATTAATGGTGTTTTGGAGGAAGATTGTGCCCAGCTAATGAAAGATTTCTTTTACGAAAAGCGGAAGTGAAGCTAATTATTTATTGAGTGCTCTTAAAAGAATAGCTGTTTGAATAAGCATTGCTGATAAAAATAAAAATAAGAAATAAAGCAATAATCTTGTTTCGTTTTCTACGAAGACAAAAATAGCTACTGAAGTTAGGAAAGCAATAATCTGCAAACTAAACATCAACAAAAACCGAGAAGCAAAAAACTCTGGAGCATTACTTGGCAATATAAAAAAAGACAAAGAACTTATTAAGTAGATAATTAAGACCAATAAACTAATTAATAATCCATCATAACTAGAAAGAGGTGTTAGATTGAGTTCAATAATTAGAAAAAATAAGGATGCTAGAAAAAATTGAGGTATAACCAAATGAAAATAGTTGATTTTAGTCATCTGGATTATTTAATTTTAAAATCTCTCTGATAATGAGAAACATTGAAGAAATAACACCAAAAAGTGAAAGAGAAAGCGTCCACCATGGAGTCAGGGTTTCAAATTTTTTATCGCAATACGTCCCTAACCAAGCGAAAAAGACAATAATTCCAGCCATTTGAATTCCCATGCTTGAGAAGCGCAGGAAAAGATTTTTTTTCTTTTCGATTTTCTTAGTCTTCTTCTGAATCGAATTCAATATCATTATTAAAACTTGCTGTTGATACAGGCGACCTCATCACGCATGCACCTTCAAAAAATGCACCTTCCTCAATTGAAAGTTTTAAAGTTTCTATATCTCCTTTAATACGTGCTGTACTTCGTAAAATCAATAAGCCTTCAATAGTTAATTCTCCATCTACAGAACCTTCTATGTCAGCATTTACACAAACTAGATTTCCCTTTATTTTGCCAGATGAACCTATTTTAACATAACCTGAGCAAGAAACATTGCCCATGATCTCTCCGTCAATTAAAATACCAGTACTAGAAATAATATCTCCAGTAATTTCTGTTCCAGATATTATTTTGTTTGGTTGATCTGAATTGTTGTCACTTGACGAACTTTCACCAAAAAACTCTTTTCGTTTTAACATAGTTATTAATAATTATCGTTGTAAAATGAAATATATTCATCAAATTTCGCTGTTTCAATTAACTTTTTCAAATTTTCTTGCGAAATAATGTAAATTTTATTGTCTTGGAGGTCGTCAAGGTACTCAAAACCTGCCTTGTAGGAATTTATAAAATTGTTTGCAATGGTAATTGAAGAGAATTCTTGAACTAGTATAAATGATTTTTCAGAAAGCGTAATTTTAGAGCTCACTCGTAATTTACTAGACTTAAATTTTTTAGTAACAAAATCTGCGATTACTCCTTTTATATCGTCCACATCCTCGTCTTCGTCTGGTAAAATAATAATGTATTGCGGAACATCAGATTGAAAATTAAAAATATATTTTTTATTAAAATTGATTTCTTCGTTTTTTGAATAGCCTAATTGTATAATCTCAAGCATTTCTTTTGCTCTAGTTGCCTGTTCAGTTTGTGGTTTTTCTTCAATAATTAGATTTAATTTAGGAATTAGAGTTGCTTTATCTTCTGTTAATTGACCCATTGCTAAAACATTTAAAAGCATATATTCACTTCTGTATGCGTTTGTAAGATCTTTTTCAAGAATAGCTTGACTCAAATCGTAGACATTTTGATAAGCTTTGAATTTATATTGTTCTAACAATTTCACATAATCTTTTTGTGATTCTTCAGCATTTTTCTTTTGTTTTATGTAAAAATCAGGATCAAGAAAATATTTTGCGGCATCAGAATTAGGATATTTATCTAGAATATAAGATTTATACTTTTCACTTTTTTTATTTTGTTCATTCAATTTAAATAATTGAAATGCAGAGGATAAGTCTGTAATATTGGAAAGTTTTAAAGCGAGTGCAGCTCGAAATTGTTTTTCTGCTAATTCATTTTCTGAGAGAACTTCTTTATATAGAATGCCTGAGGTATAAAGCGCCTCAATTAAACGTAATTGAGATTGAGAAAATGCACTATCACTAAGAGGAATATTCTTTAATAAAACTTGTATACTTAATGAATCTTTAGATTCTTGCCCAACTAAATTTTCTGTTGAATCTAAATTAGAAGTGTTATTTGCCACTGCTAATTTATCACTTCTTCGCCAATCATCTTCATTGTCTCGTGCGCCCCATAATTTTTTAAATTCATTGAATCCTGTTTCTCGTAATTTTGGATTATTGAAGATAAATTTATTTGCGTTTGTGTTATTATTTGGAGCACTATTACTCTGTAATGCAAGTAATTTAGCGGCTTCTTTTTCTTTTGCGACTTGTATATCTCTGCGCATTTGCTTTAATGTTTCTTTAAGAAAAATTTCTCTATCCTTAGCACTCAACATTGCGATTCTTTCAACGCTATCTTCAAAAGCAGCAGTCTCTAATGCTTTTACTAAATCAAATAATTTTTCTGATTTATTTTTTACAATTTCAGCATTTGGATAATCTTCTGGCATAAAACGAGCGCAGGAATCATAGTATTTTTGAGCTGGCACAAACTCCTTGTCAAAAAATGAAATATCTCCAAGTTTTTCATAAGACATTGCTTTCTGTCTTTTATTTGAAAGAGAAAAAAATGCAGATTTTGTTAAACATTCTTTGGCTTCTTGTTTGTGGTTATTATTTAATTCTATCAAACCCATAGCATAATAAATTTGATCTTTAAAAGCAGCATTTTTTGAATCTCTAATCATCCTACTTAAATCTTTTTTGAATGATTCTCTTCCATCAGAAACTGCAAGATTTAAGCGAGCGTTAAAGGCCAATTCAAAAGAAGCAGAAATACTTACAGCTTTCTTAAAATGATAACTTGCACTGTTCGAATTATTTGTTTTTTGATATAATTGCCCTAAAATAAAATTTAATCTAGCTTTTTCTCTTTTGCTCTTAGATTTAGGAACCGCAAGTTTCAATCCCTCTATTGCAGCTTCGTAATCTTTTCTTTTCATAGCTAAGTCGCCATATGCTTTATAAATTTCTAATTGAAGGCTTGTATTCATGATGGGTTGGTAAGATTCTCCTTTTTTATTATTTAAAAAAGGGATGAAGTCTTTAAATTTCTTTTTCTTTTGTTTTTGCGCAATTTCAGTTAAACCATCTAATATTAATTTTGCTTCAGAAAATTTATTAAGCTCAATATATATTTTTGCAATCCATAATTCTGCAATGTAAGTGGAAGGGTCCTTTATAAAAAATCGTTTAACAAACTCAAAATTATTTAGCGCTTTTTCATAATCTCTACGATAATAAAAAGCCTTGCCAATCGTAAGCCAATTTTCATCAATCCAATTGTTATATTCTGCTTCCTTGTAATACATATCTACAGCATTCGGCATGCTATGATCTTCAATAACTTTTGTGCATTTTGCAATTGCTGTATCAATGGCTGGGTACATTCCAATTACTTCTTTCTCGTTTGGTAAAGGATTTACTGGAAGAAAAGTATAAAAATCATCTTTGTGAGAACCATCATACGTTATTAATGATAATCGCAGTAATTCGTTGGCATTAAATAGACCGTTATACCTTGCAGTTGTGGAATGGTAATTACGGTTAAAAAAATTATTTTTTTCAGTAGAGCATGAGAAAACACTCAGCAATGCTAAGAGGAGCCATAATTTCTTTATTAGACAGCTTGTCATTCTTTTTTAATTCGTCTATTATTAACTGAAAATGAAGGGTTTTAGTATAAAACCTACTCTTTTATTACGCAATATTTGTAAATACTTGTTGAATATCATCATCGTCTTCAATTTTATCCAACATTTTTTCAATATCTATCAGCTGTTCTTCAGAGAAATCAACTGGACTTGTAGGGATTCGTTTTAAACTAGATTTTTGGACTTCCAAATTTTTATCTTCCAATGCTTTAGATAAAGTTCCAAAAGCGGTATAATCACCATAGACAACAATCGAATTTTCTTCGATATCTATTTCTTCACAGCCAGCATCAATTAATTCCAATTCTAACATCTCGGGATCTAAATCCTCTGTTTTGTTGATTTCAAATACACTTTTACGGGCAAACATAAATTCCATTGAGCCATTTGGAACAACTGCTCCTCCGGCTTTATTGAAGTATGATTTTACATTAGCCACAGTTCTTGTTGGATTATCGGAAGCACATTCAACAAAAACCAATACACCATGAGGACCTTTTCCTTCATAATTTACCTCTGTAAATGAAGCAATATCTTTTTGAGCGGATCGCTTAATTGCAGCTTCAATATTATCCTTGGGCATGTTTTCCGACTTAGCATTTTGGATAGCTGTTCGGAGTTTAGCATTTGTTGATGGATCTATACCTCCTTCTTTTGCAGCCATTGTAATGGCTTTTCCTAATTTCGGAAATATTTTAGACATTTTGTCCCAACGCTTTTCCTTTGCTGCTCTTCGGTATTCAAAAGCTCTTCCCATGATACTAATTTTTAACAAAAATAGGGAAATTACGCCGATTTTTCAAGCATCATTTCTTCTGTACTCCCTCTAAAATTAGCTCAATGTAATTTAACAAGGGTTCTTTTCCAAAATTAGAGGTAGCAGAACTCGTAAAAAGTGGAGGAAGTTCATCCCAATATTTCAACATTTCTTTTTTGTATTTCGACAAGTTTTTTTGAAGGGCTGTACTTGATAATTTATCAATTTTTGTAAAAACCATGGAAAAAGGAAGGCCTTTTTCACCACACCAGTTCATAAATTCTAAATCAATTTGCTGCGGTTCAAGTCGCGCATCTAAAAGAACAAAAATATTCAATAAGGTTTCTCTTTTTGTTAAATATTCGGCAATAAATTTTTCCCATTGGAAGCGCTTAGATTTTGAAGCTTTCGCATAACCAAATCCAGGTAAATCTACCAAATACCATTTTTCATCAATTAAAAAATGATTGATTAACTGTGTTTTTCCTGGAGTTCCAGAAGTTTTTGCCAAGGATTTTTTTCCTGTCAACATATTAATCAAAGAGGATTTTCCGACATTTGAGCGGCCGATAAAAGCGAATTCAGGTTTAGCGTCTGTAGGGCATTTACTAAGTTCCGAATTTGAAATTACAAAAACTGCATCTTTTATTTTCATAGTAGCGCAAAATTAATGGAATTAATAGTTTAATTTAGGATTTAATGAACATTAGCTAAATTAAAATGTTTGCTATTTATGGCTGTTTACAAGATTAAAGATGTAGAAGTTCTTACTGGAATAAAGGCGCACACAATTCGCATTTGGGAAAAACGCTATGGTATTTTAGAACCAAGTAGAACTGAAACACAAATCCGCACTTATTCAGATGCACAAATTGCAAGTCTTCTAAATATCAGTTTGCTAAACAGTAATGGGCATAAAATTTCTAAAATTGCAGGTTTACCAGAAGCCGAAATCAATAAATTAGTTTGGGATATTCGCATTGGCAAAAAAAATTGTGACAGTGGCAAAAAATTAATTTTAGCGCTAATTGAATTAGACGAGAAGTTATTTCGCGACACTTTAAATAATTTAATTAACGAACTTGGATTAGCATTAACCTTTTCAGCACACATAATTCCTTTTCTTGATCGGATCGGCGTGATGTGGTTGACTGGTTCGATAAGTCCCGCTCAAGAGCATTTTATTTCGAATCTAATTCGCCAAAAAATTATTTCAGAAATTGACAAGCAAATTGTTCCTGAGACAACTGATGCTCCAATAATGCTTTATCTTCCAGAACACGAATGGCACGAAATAAGCTTGCTTTTCTACCATTATTTACTCAGAAGTAAAGGATTGCATACTGTATATTTGGGACAAAGTTTACCTTATGACTCATTGGTAGATTGCATTAAAACAATTAAACCCAAGGCAATTTTAACAGCTTGGTTAACCGCAGTTGACCTTAGTTTTTTGAAAAACTATTTCCGAAAATTAAAAGAAGATACAGATGGAATACCAATCTTCGCTGGAGGAATTCAAATCAATTTAAACGGAAAGGAATTAGCAGATAATTTGACTGAGATAACAAATTCTGGGACTTTATTGCAGCAAATCTTGCCTGCTTTAAAATTAAATAAATTCAATTAGTACTGTCCCTTTATCAACGACATCTCCTTCACTGATTAAAATAGCACCTACAACACCAACTCCTTCAGCTTTAAGTACATTTTCCATTTTCATAGCTTCAAGCGATAGTACATTTTCTCCAATTTGAATTTCATCCCCTTTTTTAACGAAAATTTTTAAAACTCTACCTGGCATTGGAGCTTGTAATTCTTTTAATTTTTTGACTTTCTGCTTGTCTAAACCCAGGGAAGTAATTAATTCATCTAATTCTCCCTTTCTTTTAACCTCAAAAATTCGTTGATTTATTTTTATTGTTAAGTGATTGTTCTCGGAATCATTTTTGATTATTTCGCCATGGTATTTTTTTCCATTGTGCATCAAAAGAAAAAATTGATGGTCGTACCATTTTACAAAAGTTCCCTCTTTAGTTTGGATTTCTTTTCCGTCAAATAACCAATTTCCACTTTTTTGCATAGATTCAAATATAGTAAATTATTGTTTTTGAATAGCAATATAAGTGTCTTTTTCAGCCTCAATATCCGTGCAAAAAGCAGAATTTGGTAGCGCTTCAAAAGAAATCTCATTCGCTAAAACCTCATCACAGATATAGCTGATATTAGCTGAAATGGCAGTCTGTATTGCCTCGCTGGTATTTATTTTTAATCGAATTCTATCCGTTACATCAAAGGCTGAATCTTTGCGTAAATTTTGGATTCTGTTTACTATTTCCCTTGCAATTCCTTCATTTTTTAATTCTGGACTTAGTGTTGTATCTAGCGCAACAGTTATTCCACCTTCAGAAGCAACCAACCAACCAGGAATGTCTTGTGCTGAAATCTCAAAATCTTCCATGTCCAAATTTATTTCACATGCATCAATAACAGTATTCCACTTTCCTGTTTTCTCAATTTCTGTAATGTCTTGTTGCGAAAATTGTGCAACCAAAGATGCAATATCTTTCATTTGTTTTCCATATTTCGGACCGATTGTCTTGAAATTGGGTTTTATATTTTTTACAAGTAAAGCTGTTCCTTCTGTAAGTAATTCCAATTCTTTGACATTGACTTCGGATAAAATCAATTCTTTCATATGTTGAAAATCCTCAGCCATTTCTTTTTGAAGAACTGGAATCAGTATTTTTTGTAAAGGTTGCCGAACGCGTAAAGAATGCTTCTTTCTCAATCCTAAGACCAAGGAACATGCTTGCTGTGCTAATTCCATTTGAATCTCTAATTTCTTGTCAATAGATGACTTGTTCAAACTTGGAAAGTCCGCCAAATGAACAGAGGCACAAATTATTCTTTTGGAAACAAGATTAAGATCTAAAAACAAACGATCCATGTAAAATGGCGCAATTGGGGCAGCAAGAAGAGCAACTGTTTCCAAACAGGAATAAAGCGTCTGATAAGCACATACTTTATCTTTTGGGTCGTCATTTTTCCAAAATCTTCTGCGACAAAGTCGAACATACCAATTAGAAAGTTGATCTGTTACAAAGTCCTGAACTAATCTCCCGGCTTTTGTTGGCTCATAAGAACCATAGGCATCGTCGACATCTTGGATTAAAGAATTTAATTTTGATAAGACCCAACGGTCAATTTCAGGTCGTTCTGCCAATGGGACCTCGGCAGCAGAAAAATCGAATTTATCGACATTTGCATACAACGCAAAGAAAGAATAAGTATTGTAAAGCGTACCAAAAAACTTGCGTTGAACCTCCGTAATTCCATCTAAATCAAACTTGAGGTTATCCCAAGGTTGCGCATTCGTTATCATATACCAACGCGTTGCATCGGGGCCATATTTTTCAAGTGTTGTAAAAGGATCAGCTGCATTCCCTAATCTTTTTGACATTTTCTGTCCGTTTTTATCTAAAACAAGTCCATTAGAAACTACATTTTTATACGCTACAGAATCAAAAACCATTGTTGAAATAGCATGTAATGTATAAAACCATCCTCTTGTTTGGTCCACTCCTTCTGCAATAAAATCTGCTGGAAAAGCAGTTCCATTATCAATTAAATCTTTATTTTCAAAAGGGTAATGCCATTGTGCATAAGGCATCGCGCCTGAATCAAACCAAACATCAATTAAATCTGCTTCTCTTTTCATTGGCTTGCCACTTGGAGAAACTAAAATAATCTGATCAACTAAGTGTTTGTGTAAATCAATTTTACTGTAATTTTCTTTCGACATGTTTCCAAGCTCAAAATTTTCAAATGGATTGCTAGATATAAATCCTGCTTTTACTGATTTGTCGCAGGCAGTTTTTAATTCTTCAATAGAGCCAAAGCAAATTCGTTCATCTCCCTCTTCTGTTGACCATATTGGAATTGGAATCCCCCAATAGCGCGAGCGCGACAAATTCCAATCGTTTGCATTTTCTAACCATTTACCAAAACGACCAGTTCCCGTTGCTTCTGGTTTCCAATTAATAGTATTGTTTAAAGCAACCATTCTGTCTTTTTTATCCGTAACACGAATAAACCATGAATCCATTGGATAATACAAAACGGGCTTGTCAGTTCTCCAACAATGAGGATAGTTGTGCTCGTATTTTTCGACTTTAAAAGCACGATTTTCTTCTTTAAGTTTTATGGCAATTTGAACATCTGCTGAGCGTTCTGGAGCTGTTCCATCATCGTAGTACTCATTCTTCACATACATTCCAGCGAAGTCTGTAACTTCTGGTCTAAATCGCCCTTGTAAATCTACAAGCGGAACAAGATTCCCTTTTTCATCTTGAATAAGAAGTGCCGGAACACCAGCTTCTGCAGCAACTTTAGCATCGTCAGCTCCAAATGTTGGCGCCGTATGAACAATTCCTGTTCCATCTTCTGTAGTTACAAAATCTCCAGGAATAACACAGAAAGCACGTTCAGGATTTTCAGCCGGAAGACAATAAGGCAGCAACTGCTCGTATTTTAATCCTACTAAATCTTTGCCTTGACACGTTCCTATAACATAAAATGGTATTGATTTATCAGCTGGTTTGTAGCTTGCTAATTCTGAAATAGCATCTACAGCGTGAAATCCTTTGCTGAATTGATAAGAAACTAATTTTTCGGCTAAAATAACATGAATTGCTTCAAATGTATATTGATTAAATGTGGCAACTAAAACATATTGAATTGACGGACCAACAGCCAAAGCAGTATTTGAGGGTAAAGTCCATGGAGTTGTCGTCCAAGCAAGGAAAAAACAAGCAGTTTTTGATGCTACAATCCCATATTCTGTAGGAAGAGTTTGATTTGAAAGGAGTTTAAATTGTGCAACAACCGTCGTATCTTTTACATCTTTATAGCAACCTGGTTGGTTTAATTCATGCGATGAAAGTCCTGTTCCTGCTTTTGGAGAATACGGTTGAATTGTATATCCCTTGTAAATTAATCCTTTGTTATACAATTGCGCTAATAACCACCAAACAGATTCCATGTATTTTGGCTCAAAAGTGACATACGGATTCTCCATATCGACCCAATATCCCATTTTCTCTGTTAAGTCATTCCAAATATCAGTGTAGCGCATTACTGCCTTTTTGCAGGCATTGTTGTATTCATCTACAGAAATTTTTGTTCCAATATCTTCTTTTGTAATACCCAGTTCCTTCTCAACACCTAATTCCACTGGAAGTCCATGTGTATCCCAACCAGCTTTTCTTTTTACTTGAAATCCTTTTAGTGTTTTATAGCGACAAAATATATCTTTAATAGAGCGGGACATTGCATGGTGAATCCCCGGTAAACCGTTTGCAGACGGAGGTCCTTCAAAGAAAACAAAAGAAGGATTCCCTTCACGCAGCGCAATCGACTTTTCAAAAATGGACTCATTTTGCCATTTCTCTAAAATTTCTTTTGCAACATTTGGAAGGTTTAAGCCTTTGTACTCATTATATTTATCGTTCATGCGAATTTTCCTTGTAAGATGGCAAATTTACGATAAATGACTTAAATAGATGAGGATAAGAAAAACTATGAAGAAAAATAATTTAGATACTATCCCAAAACGAAATTTATGACTTTTCCCGGAACGATAATCGCTTTCTTAGGTTGTTTTCCCTCTAACCATTTGCTTACTTGCTCGAGTCCTAGAACATGAGATTCAATTTCTGCAGCAGTCATATTTAAAGGTAAGGTAACTTTTAAGCGAAACTTACCATTGAATGAAACAGGATAATCGTATTCTGAAACCTCTAAATATTTTTGTTCAAAAACTGGAAATTGCATATAAGAAATAGAGCCAGATGGATGTCCTAATAAACTCCAAACTTCTTCAGCAATATGAGGAGCAAAAGGAGATAAAAGAATTGTAAGTGGCTCTAAAATCTCTCGCTTATTACACTTTTGATCTGTAAGTTCATTCACGCAAATCATCAATGTAGAAATACAAGTATTGAAAGAATAACGATCTAAATCTTCTTGAATACGTTTAATTGTGTGGTGAATTGTCTTAAGTGATTCCTTACTTGGTCCTTCATCAGAAACAGAAAAACCAATGTTTGCATGAAACAAACGCCAATATTTTTTCAAGAATCCGTGAACACCTGTAATTCCTTTTGTATCCCAAGGTTTGCTTTGTTCTAAAGGACCAAGAAACATCTCATACATACGAAGTGTATCAGCACCAAATTTATCCACTAATTCGTCAGGAGTTTGAACATTAAACTTTGACTTAGACATTTTTTCAACTTCAGAACCACACAAATAGCAGCCATCATCTTCCATGATAAATTCTGCATTTTTGAATTCTGGCAGCCAATTTTTAAATTGGACAATATTCAAAATATCATTGTCTACTAAGCTAATATCTACATGAATTGGAAGGACATTTGAATTCCCTATTTTTCCTTTTGAGACATACGTATTTGTTCCTTGAATGCGGTAAACAAAACTACTTCTACCGAGAATCATACCCTGATTTATTAATTTTTGGAAGGGTTCATCAAAAGGTAAAAAACCCAAATCAAATAAAAACTTTGTCCAAAACCTTGCATACAAAAGATGACCTGTAGCATGTTCTGATCCGCCGATATACAAATCAACATTCTTCCAATAGTCAATTTTTTCGCGTGCAACAAATTCATTATCATTTGTCGGATCCATGTAGCGCAAAAAATACCAAGAGCTTCCAGCCCACCCCGGCATAGTATTGTATTCCATTCTATCGCCCTCAAAATAATTCCAATCTTTGGGATTTGAACGAGCTAAAGGCGGCTCACCATCTTCAGTTGGTAAATATTTATCAACGAGAGGTAATTCAATCGGTAGATTTTTATCCGCCACTAATTGAGGGATTTCATCCTTATAAAAAATTGGAAAAGGTTCTCCCCAATAGCGTTGTCTTGAAAAAACAGCATCTCTTAAGCGGAAATTTATTTTTCCTTTTCCTAAATTACGTTCTTCAATAATTTCAATGCATTTCTCCATTGCAGCTTTTACCTCTAGTCCATTTAAGAACTCAGAATTCGCAATAAGCGCCTCTTTTTCTGCATACGCATTTTTGGAAACATCAATTCCCTCAAAAATACAACGAATCTCCAATTTAAAATGAGAAGCAAAATCATGATCGCGCTGATCTCCACATGGAACTGCCATAACAGCACCAGTTCCATATGTTGCTAAAACATAATCTCCAATCCAAATTTGAATTTTTTCGCCTGTAAATGGATGAAGAGCATAGGCTCCAGTAAAAGCTCCTGAAATATTCTTCACATCTGATTGGCGATCTCTCTCCGTTTTTAAAGCTGCAGACTTAATATACTCCTCTACTTGCTTTTTTTGGGATGCTGTTGTAATTTCTTTTACAAATTCGTGCTCAGGTGCAAGTACCATGAACGTTACACCAAAAACAGTATCTGGACGTGTTGTAAAAACTTCTATTTTTAAATCTGAATTTTCCACATTAAAAGTAAGAGATGCTCCTTTTGATTTTCCAATCCAATTTCGTTGCTGTTCTTTTATAGAATCAGACCAATCAATTGTATCAAGACCAACCAATAAGCGTTCAGCATACGCTTTAATTCGCATGGACCACTGACGCATGAGTTTTTGTTCAACTGGAAAACCTCCTCGAACAGACGAACCATTCACAATTTCATCGTTTGCTAAAACAGTCCCTAATTTAGGACACCAATTTACCCAAGTATCAGCCAAATAGGCTATCCGGTATTTTTGAAGAGTAGTTTCTTTTTGATGGTCGCTAAATTTTTGCCACTCAATTTCAGAAAAAAGAGCACAATCGTCTGCAACAGCAAGAATATTACAATTCCCTGATTTCTCAAATTCTTGAATTAATGTATCAATTGAAATTGCTTTATCTTTTGCTAAGTCATAATAAGAATTAAATAGCAATTTAAAAATCCATTGTGTCCACTTGTAATAACTTGGATCAGACGTTCTAAGTTCCCTCGACCAATCAAATGAGAATCCTATTTTATCCAATTGATCTCTGTATCTAGCAATATTCTCCTCGGTAGTTTTTGCGGGATGCTGACCTGTTTGAATTGCATATTGTTCAGCTGGTAAACCAAAAGAATCGTAACCCATCGGATGTAAGACATTAAAGCCTTTTAGGCGTTTGTAACGCGCATAAATATCTGAAGCAATGTAACCTAAGGGATGTCCGACATGCAAGCCAGCACCAGATGGATAAGGAAACATATCTAAAACATAAAACTTTTCTTTCGAATTATCTTCGGTGACTTTATACGTTTGGTTCTTAGCCCAAAAAGTTCTCCATTTATGTTCTATGTCCCGAAAATTGTATTCCATTTTGGTAAATTATTTTACAAAGATATAAAGTTCAACAAACTCCAAAGAGATATATTGCTAAAGTAATTCCAAAAGTTACCTAGTGAAATTAAAACTTAGCGCTAAACAAAAATCCTAGTCCTACTAAAACTAAACTAAAATCAAATAACTCAAGGCGAAAAGAACTAGATTTTAGTAGATAATACCGCGTTAATAGAATCAAGAAAAGTAGAATATTTATTGAATAGAAAAGGTTTAAACGACCATTTATGCAATTTAATAGTAAGAATAATGCCATGAGTACATTAAAAAGAAGTAAACTTTTTTTACTGCCAATAAGTTGGGGGATTGTTTTAAAAGAAGCAGGGTCAAACTTTATATCTTTTAAATCACTTGGTAGCGTCAAGGCATAAAATAAAATGAGGAACGAAAAATCAATGTATTGGAAATTATGTCCAAAAGATTTAGGAATATAAACTAAAACTATAAACCATGAGATAGTAACCAATAATGCCTTTAAAAAAGGGATTTCTCTAAGAATAAAATAGGAAAATAAGCCGCTATAAAAAGCTGAAAGCAGAAGAGTTATTCCCAATAAAAAAATAGCTGAAGAAAAAAGAGAAAATAAATGAATGAATAAAACGCAACTTAAAACTAATCCAAAAACTACAAAAATGCGAATAGCTAGAAGATTCTTGCTCAGCCACTCGTTCATTTCTCTAGTTAATTTTGATTGATGAAATTTCAATAAACGGTGGCCATTGTAAACTCCAAAAACAGCAAGTGCTATAGCAGAAGAAAATTCCAAAGAAAAAAGAGATTGCGGTAGAATTCCCAAAGAGAAAATAAATGCGCAAAAAGCCAGAAAACCATAGGAATGAAAGAAAAACAAGAATGTTTTAGTGCGCTTCATTAATAGCTGAAAGAACACTTTGAACGCTAATATTTTCAATACAAGAACAGGCTTTCCCTTTCTTGCAGTTACTACAAGAGGAATCAAAAACCAGTGCTACTGATTTATCCCCTAAAGCTCTCCACCGTCCTGGATGAATTGGCTTGCGAGGAGAAAATAAGCCAATAGCTTTTATTCCGCTAATGCCAGCAATATGATACGGGCCCGTTGAACAAGCAACTAGTGCATCACAACTTGAAATTAAGAGAATCAGCTGCTTAAGATTTAATTTACCTGAGCTATCAATTATTTGCGGATGAACTGGGAGAATTGCGCTAAATTCTTTCCCCTCGTTTTCTGTTCCTGTAAAAATCACTGTTTTTTTTTGTTGAACTAATACTTGTGCCAATTCAATATATTTTTCGAGTGACCATTCCAAAGCGCTCCCCTGAGATTTTGGGTGTAAAATAATTGTATTTGAGAAATCAATACCAGAAAATTCAGTTGGTAGAGAAACAAGTGGAATATTAAAATGATTCAAAGATTGAAACATGGAATCAAAAATTGGTGTTTCATTCAATCCTAATGGTTTCAGAAGTTCAAAATTTAATTGTGACTCATGTAATAACGATTGTTTTCTGCTAAAATTTAAACGATAATTACACGTTAACAAATGAAAAATACGGTGTGCAGTTCCAATTCTCATTGGAATTTTTGCTTTTTTGGAAAGTGCCGCTATTTCTCTATTAGGAAAAACATGAATTATACAATCCGCTTTTAATCTCGCTATTCGTTCGCTTGTCGGAAGACTTGAAAAATCATCAAAATTCAAAAATGTATCAACTACATCAAAACAGGCAATGATATCTTTAGTATATGTTCGACCTAAAAAAACCAATTCTGTTTGAGGAAATTGCTTTTTCAACCATACACAAAGTGGCAAGGTTAAAATGACATCGCCAATACTATCTGTACGTGAGATTATAATTTTATCCATGATTTTATTGGTGCATTTTTCTTAAAATCTGATATTTTCTTAAAGTTGCGTAAGCACTTCGAGACGATATGAGCCACCCCGTTTTTCCATCAAGAAATCCCATTTTTACAAAATAACTTTTAAAAAACTGAGTAATAACTTTTAAATAAAGTAAAATCACAGAGATTTTTTTTCCTTTTAGAAATAGCTCCTTTGCAGAAATAATGCCGAAATACTCAATTTGTTTAAAATGATCTTCTTTTGTATAATAAGAGTAATGCAATAAATCCCCTTGTAAGCTGCCCACTTGCGACTTATCATTTAACTCTAATTTATCATGTGGATTTGTTCCTGTCCAATGAGCTTTATTTTTTTTTACCAAGCGAACTTTTGTATCTGGATACCAACCGCAATATTTTACCCATTTTCCACAATAATTAGTTAATCTATTCATCGAATATGCATCAAATTGGGGTGCTTCAAGACTTTTTTTAATGGCTTTTTGTAAAGTTTCAGAGAGTGCTTCATCAGCATCTACCGATAAAATCCATTCATGATTTGCTTTCAACAAGGCGATATTTTTTTGTTCTATATGGCCTTCAAAAACATTTTGAAAAAATTTTATCCCATATAACTTACAGATTTCCTCCGTTCGATCAGTTGAAAAAGAATCTACAATAATAATTTCATCTGCAACCGGAAGTAACGATTCTATGCAGCGTTGAATGTTTCTTTCTTCGTTGAAGGTAATAATTACTGCACTAAGTTTAGAATTCATTGGATTTATAAAATTTCAACACTTTTCCAAATCGCTTGGATTTCGCGCAAGGAATGCGTCCAACTAGTTGTAGAAGGTGCGTCAACATAACCGCTAATACAAATCAGTTTTTTTGACTTAGGATGAAGGAAATGAAAGGCCCAAAATGCACCACCAGTTGAATGAACATCCTTACCAGTAAATTGAAACATTCCTCTAACTTCTATTCCCTTAACGCTTTTATTATAATTAAATGCAGCCGTTGATTCTGGAAAAACAAATTTATTGTACTGTGTTCCCATATATAAACCTTCGGTTTCATGAGGTACATTATACCGAAGCATTGTATCACGAGCTTTCAGTAAATTATCTAACAAAAATTGAGAAGAATCAACAAAATCATATTGGTAAATCATAATACCTGTTAAAACTGAGCCAATATCTTGCGTTCCTGAACCAACGAACTCAATTGGTCGAGATGCAGTGGGCAATACAATACGATAAAAATTTGGGCGTGAGGACACAATAGTTGATGCATCTGGCAAAGCTAAATTAATACCGAAATTCTTATTTATTTTAACTTGAATAGGTCTATTATTTTGTGCCTGAAAATTAAGTAGAATTCGCTTCCATTCTGAAAAATCAAATTGAGTGTGAACAGCTTGCATTCCTTCCTTACAAAGTTCAAGCAACTGATTATAATCCTTTGCCTTAAGATCAATAACTAATTGTCGATTTGCCCAAACATCTTTTCTAGATTGAATAAGCCCGAACTTTTCTTTTCGCTTAGAATCGATTTCTAAAAAAAGGATATTACGATGTCTACGAATTGCTCCGTCAAAATTTTCAGTTTTCCTGTGAATCAATTCAAAAGTTGTAACATCAGGAAAGTAGGGCATAATAAATTGCGTAAGCTGAGAGTCTAAATGCGCTTTAATCTCAGAATTCCAAATTGCCTGATCACAGACCACTAATATTTCTCCAACTTTTCCAGTTACATGAAGGCCTGTATTCTTATATTTTGTATGACATGAGGAAATTATAAATACTACAAGTACGAGTGAGAAAGCGGCAAATTTAGATTTCATAAAACTAATTATTTAATCCTTAATTTCTGACCTGTTTTTAATACTTTAAGGCTCACTCCTGAATTAAGACGTTCTAATTCTGCTAGTGTAAGATCGAATTTTTTTGCCACACGGCTTGCAGAATCCCCACTCTTAACTTCATAGTACTTTTTAGCTGGCTTTTCAGGAGTTTTTGGAGTCGGCTTGACCTGAGGCTTTGGAGTTGGCTTGACCTGAGGTTTTGGAGTTGGTTTTACAAGCGTATTCTCGCCATTTAATTTTAACTTTTGTCCGACATAGATATTTGTTGTCTGTAATTTATTCCATTCCATTAATTGCTCAACTGTTACATTATATTTTAAAGCTATATTTTTTAAATTATCTCCAGTACTTACAATATAGTAGTCTATTTTCTCCTGAGTTGGTAAAGTATCGGCAACAATTATGCTATCTTTTAATTGAAGGGTGTCAAGAGTAGGCTTGGGGACAACTGGTATAACTTTAACAGGAAAATAGATTGATTTTTCTAAACTATATAAAGAGTCCTCCAAACCAGCTAAGGCATAAATTTTCTCCATCGGACCTGTAATACATTGTGGAGGTGATGTTTTTGGTATATAAGTGGTTTTATAAATTGGATTTAATACTTTTATTTCCTCTAAATCCCAAGAAACTAATTTTGATATTGTATTCATGTGTATTGCTTTATTAAAGCAAATTGTATCCAATTGAGCATTATGAAGCTTTGCTTCAATAGGAATAATATTGTGTTCTGCATGATAAGTCATAAGATAAGCGGCGGCTATAAAATTAGGAACGTATCCTTGCGTTTCAGTAGGAAGAAAAGGGCGTACTTCCCAATACGTTTTTTTATTACCGGAACGCTTTATTGCCTTATTAACATTTCCAGGGCCAGCATTGTATGAAGCAAGGGCTAAATTCCAGTCACCATAAATTCCATATAATTGCTTTAAATAACGGCAAGCGGCATCCGTTGCCTTATCTGGATCCATTCTCTCATCAATATATGAATTTTCAGCAAGACCAAAATATAATCCTGTTTTATACATAAATTGCCATAAGCCAAGTGCGCCTGCTTTTGATTTTACTTGCGGTCGCAACCCACTTTCTATAACAGAGAGGAAACGGAGTTCTATTGGTAAACCATATTCAACAAGTTTTTCTTTAAACATATCAAAATATAATGCTGATCGCCCCAATGCTATCTGAATAAAGCCTCTTCTTTTATCAACAAAAAATTTAAGCGTTGAAAGTGTTGCAGCATTACAATCCATATGAAAAGGTGTCATACTACTCATTTTTTCTAGTCTTTCACAATATACCTCATCGGAAAAGGTTGGTGTTTCTTTGGGCTCATAATTCAAAATTTTAATAATTGAATCGTATTTTAAATTATTCTTTGCATAATCAGCATAGAATAAATTCAAACTTTGTTGAACAGTATTTACAAAAGCCTCTTTATCTAAAGAATCAGAAGAAGTAATAAGATGAGGCTTTTTTTGAGCCTTAAATAAAAAAAGATTAAGTGTAAAAAATAATAAGAGTATTGTTTTCATTTATAGATTCTCCAAAATTTTAGCAAACTGAAATAGTGCTGATTCATCAAAAGTAGTAGACATTATTTGTAATCCAAACGGTAAACCATTAGAATGATTGCCTAATGGGAGACTTAAAGCTGGATTTCCTGTAAGATTTGCATGCACAGTAAATATATCTTGAAGATACATTTGAATGGGGTCTTTTATTGAATTTTTTTCAAATGCAGTGCCAGGCGTGGAAGGCATAAGAAGAATATCTGTTTTTTCAAACATCTTATCCGTTTGATTTTTAAGTACACGCCGAACTTTTTGAGCTTGTGAATAATAAGCATCATAATAACCATGCGAAAGCACAAAAGTACCCGCCATAATACGACGCTTCACTTCCATTCCAAATCCCTCTGACCTTGATTTGATATAGGTTTCATCTACACCTTTTGCTTCTGAGCTGCGATAACCAAAATGAACACCATCAAAACGCGATAAATTTGAAGAGGCTTCAGCGGTTGTTAGGACATAATAAGTAGGAACTAAATATTCTATAAATGGGAAGCTCAAGTCAATAATTTCATGCCCTTTAAGCTTTAAATCCTGAATGATTTTCTGAAGATGTGAGCGAATCTCTTCATCCAAGCCAGAATGATCAAAGCATTCTTTGATAATACCAATTCGATATTTCTTTGAAGAATCAGTATCCTCAAATTTTAATTCTTTTGTTGAACTTGTTGCATCAAATTCATCACTTCCAGCCATAATTGAAAGAAGTAATTGCGCATCTTCAACACAATTTGTAAATGTTCCAATCTGATCAAAAGAGGAAGCGTATGCGATTAATCCGTAGCGACTAATACGACCATAAGTCGGCTTCAATCCGTAGGTTCCTGTCCAAGACGCTGGTTGTCGTACAGAACCACCCGTATCACTTCCTAGCGAAACAGTACATAAACCTGCAGAAACTGCAACAGCTGAGCCACCAGAAGATCCACCAGGGACATAATTCTTTTTAAGATTATTTTCAACTGGACCAAAGGCAGAATTTTCATTTGAACTTCCCATGGCAAATTCATCACAATTTAATCGTCCAATTACAATAGCATCTTCATCTAATAAGCGCTGTAGGGCAGTTGCAGTATAAATTGATTCGAAGCCTTCTAATATTTTTGATGCTGCTGAAACCTTATGATTTTTGTAACAAATATTGTCTTTGATTCCAACAATTACTCCAGCAAGTTTCCCTGCAGTGCCATTTTTTATTTTCTCGTCAACACTTATAGCTGCTGCAATTGCAGAGTCTTCAAAGACTTCTAAGAAAGCATTTAAATGTAAATTCTGACTGATTTTTTCAATGTAAAATTTCGTAAGAGATAAAACAGTATCTCCGGAAAGCAAACCCTCCTTAACTTCTGTTATCGTACGGTACATTGTAATTATTTATTCTCTGGCTTATCTTCACTCTCAGGATTTGCGTCTTCTCCTTTTGATGCGTCTTTAAATTCTCTAATACCTTTACCCATTCCTCTCATTAGTTCGGGTATTTTTTTACCTCCAAATAAAAGTAGAACCACTGCTAAAATTAAAAGTATTTCTTTAACACCCATAATAATAAAAATTAATTAAGTTATAAAATTAAGAATAATAATCTATATTTTGTCTATTAGGCTATTCAAACTGACAAAACATAAGCAATAAATTAAGATGGTTCGGTTTTTTAAAGTTTTCTTGCTACTTCAAATGATTCAAAAGCCTCAATAATATCGTTAACTTGTATATCATCAAATTTATCAATATTTAAACCACATTCGTAATTATTTTTTACTTCCTTCACGTCATCTTTGAATCGTTTTAATGAGCCAAGAAGACCAGTATGAACAACAATTCCATCACGAATGACACGTACTTTAGAACTGCGTTTTATTGAGCCATCTAAGACATAACAACCTGCAATAGTTCCAACTTTTGTAATGTCAAATGTTTCACGAATCTCGGCAGATCCTGTTATTTTTTCTTCAATATCAGGAGATAACATTCCCTCCATTGCCGCTTTAATTTCTTCAATAGCCTTATAAATTACAGAATACAGACGAATATCTATTTGTTCAGCCTCTGATAATTTACGAGCAGCTATGGAAGGTCTAACTTGGAAGCCAATAATAATTGCATCAGAAGCAGAAGCTAAATTCACATCTGCCTCAGAAATTGCACCTACACCCTTGTGTATAATATTTACTTGAATTTCTTCCGTACTTAAATTCATCAATGCATCTGAAAGCGCTTCGATAGAACCATCCACATCACCTTTAACAATTACATTTAATTCTTTGAAATCTCCAATCGCTAAACGACGGCCTATTTCATCAAGCGTAATATGTTTTGTTGTACGAAGACCTTGTTCACGGTATAATTGCTCTCTTTTTTGGGCAATTGTTTTGGCTTCTTTTTCATCATCCAAAACATTAAATTTATCTCCAGCGTTTGGAGCACCGCCAATTCCTAAAACGGATACAGGTTGTGCTGGTCCAGCCTCAATAATGTTATTTCCAACTTCATCTTGCATCGCCCTTACTTTACCGTAATAACGACCAACAAGAATAACATCACCAACTCGCATTGTCCCTGCTTCAACCAACATGTTAGTAACATATCCTTTCCCTTTATCAAGTGAGGATTCAATTACTGTTCCAACGGCATTTTTATTTGGGTTTGCTTTTAAAGCTAACATTTCGGCTTCTAAAAGAACTTTGTCCAATAAAAGTTCAATATTCAGATTTTGTTTTGCGGATATTTCTTGACACTGGTATTTCCCTCCCCAATCTTCTACAAGAATATTCATTGTAGAAAGTTGTTCACGAATACGATCTGGATTTGCTCCAGGCTTATCTATTTTATTAATTGCAAAAATCATTGGGACATTTGCCGCTTGAGCGTGAGAAATTGCTTCTTTTGTTTGAGGCATCACGTCATCATCTGCAGCTACAATAATAATTGCAACGTCTGTAACTTGAGCACCACGAGCACGCATAGCTGTAAAAGCCTCGTGACCAGGAGTATCCAAGAAAGTCATTTTTCGCTTGTCTTTCAAGGTAACAGAATATGCACCGATGTGTTGGGTAATTCCTCCAGCTTCACCTTCGGTAACATTCGCATTTCTAATTTTATCAAGCAAAGAAGTTTTTCCATGATCCACGTGTCCCATTACAGTAATAATTGGCGGACGATCAATTAAGTCCTCTTCACGGTCTTCAACAGTTTGAATTGCTTCTTGTACTTCAGCACTTACAAATTCAGTTTCGAAGCCAAATTCATCCGCTACAATATGAATTGTTTCTGCATCTAAACGTTGATTTATAGAAGCAAAAATTCCCAAGGACATACAAACAGAAATTACTTGAGTTGGTTGAACACTCATCATTGATGCAAGTTCAGAAACAGTTACAAACTCTGTAAGTTTTAGGATTTTATCATCCAATTCTGCCATATCCATTTCATCTTGACGGCGTTGGGCAACGGTATCTCTTTTCTGTCTTCTATTTTTGGAAGCCTTAGATTTACTTCCTTGATTTGAAAGTCGTGCTAAAGTGTCCTTAATTTCTTTTTGGATGTCACGCTCTGAGACTTCTTTCTTTTCAGTTTTTAATGGGCCAGATGTTTGATTTGTAGTGCCTCCTGGTGTACTTTTTGCCGGTTGAACTTCAACCTTTTTAATTCTTTTTCTTTTTCTTTTTGAATCGTCAGCAGCAGCAGGAGTGGTCTTCGGTTTTTCAACTGGTAATTCAATTTTTCCAATTACAGTTGTTCCTGTAAGAACTTGTCTTTGGAAACGTATTGTTTCAATTTCCGGAGCTTTTATTACTTCTGGTGATGAAACTTCAACTGGTGATGAAACTTCAACTGGTTTATCTTGTTCTAATTGTACAGTTACTTTTTCTATTTTTGGATCTTCAAGAGGTTTTTTCTCCGGTCGAGAGCGCAAATTCAAAGCATCTAAATCTATTTTTCCAACGATCTGAACTTTATTTGTCTCTTTTATAGCAGAGGAATCCTCGTTTTCATATATTTCAGATTCTTTTGGAGGTATTATTTTAGTAGTATCACTTTGAGATCCTTCAAATACTTTACGTTTTATTTCTTCAAGATTAATTGAATCGCCTTCTTCTTCATCGTCCTTAATTACTTTTTTCTCCTCCGGGGCGATATCGCTCATGGTAACAGTTTCTCTTCGCTCTCTGCGATTAGATGTTCCTTTAGCCTTCTCCATCATACTTTGGTCCGCTGCAAATTCTTTCAGCAATAGATCAAAATGCTCGGGCTCCAAACGCGTGTTTGGATTTGAGTCAATTTTAATTCCTTTTGTGACAAGGAACTCAACTATTGTTGGTAATCCAACGTTTAGCTCTCCTGCTGCTTTTCCTAATCTTATCGGTTTTCCCGCCATATCTATCCTTTATTTTAGAGGATTATCTTATTCAAATTCCGAACGTAAAATACGGAATACCTCTTCAATCGTTTCTTTTTCTAAATCTGTTCTATTTGTTAAATCTTCGACAGTCATTTCCAACACAGATTTTGCAGTATCACAACCAATAGCTTTTAATTCGTCTATTATCCAGTTGTCAATTTCATCAACAAATTCTTCTAAGTCAACATCTTCAACATCTACTTCACCATCTCGGTATACATCAATTTCATAGCCACAAAGTCGACCTGCAAGTTTAATGTTATTTCCACCTTTACCAATCGCCAAAGAAACTTGGTCTGGTCGAAGGTAAACTTTAACTCGTTTTTCCTCCTCCAAGATATCCATTGAAGTTACTTTAGCAGGAGAAAGTGCTCTTTGAATGAGCAGTTGGTTATTTGTAGTATAATTGATTACATCAATGTTTTCATTTCGTAATTCACGGACAATTCCATGAATTCGAGAACCTTTCATTCCAACACATGCTCCTACTGGATCAACTCGGTCGTCATAAGATTCTACAGCAACTTTCGCTCTTTCCCCCGGTTCACGAACAATTTTCTTGATTGTAATAAGTCCATCAAAAACCTCAGGAACTTCCAATTCAAACAAGCGCTCTAAAAATTCAGGAGCTGTTCGAGAGAGAATAATTACAGGAGTGCTATTTCTCATATCTACTTTAGAAACTACAGCACGAACTGATTCTCCTTTTTTGAAGAAGTCCATTGGAATCTGCTCAGATTTAGGTAAGATTAATTCGTTATCCTCATCATCTAAAACAAGAATTTCTTTTTTCCACACTTGGTATACTTCTCCAGTTACAATTTCACCAATGCGCTCTTTGTAAATTTTATATAAATGATCTTTTTCTAATTCTAGAATTCTAGAAATCAAATTTTGACGCAGTGAAAGAACATTTCTTCGACCAAAATCTCCGAACTTAAATTCTTCTGTTACTTCTTCACCTATTTCAAAGTCAGGAGATATTTTAATGGCATCGCTGTATGCAATTTCAGTATTTATATCTTCTACTTCACCATCGTCAACAATTTCTTTGTTCAAAAAAATCTGAACATCACCTTTATCAATATTTACAATGATATCGATGTGTTCATCAGTATTGAATTTTTTCTTCAACATAGCACGGAATACGTCTTCCAAGACATGTTGCATAGTTTGTTTATCAATGTTTTTTAATTCCTTAAACTCTAAGAAAGAGTCTGTTAGTTCCACACTATTCATAAATAATCATTTAAAGGATATTACAATTTTTGCTTCTTTTATATCTGAAAAAGCGAGGTCATATTTCTCCTCAACTAATTCTTTCTTTTTTTTAACTTCTAATTTTTTCATTTCTCGATGGCAAAGAATAACTGTATTTTCAGTTACTTCAACGATTTCACCACAAAACTTAGTTCCATTTTGCAGTACTACATCCAATTCGCGACCAATATTTTTTATGTATTGCTTTATATGGCGAAGTGACTTATCTAAACCCGCAGAAGAAACATGTAATTCAAAATCTTGCTCTTCTCGGTCTAAATTGTGCTCAACATTTCTAGAAACTGACATACAATCTGTAACAGTTACTCCTCCAGAAACCTTATCAAGTTCAACTCGAATAACATTTGAAGGAGAAATTGTTAACTCAACAACATACAAGCCATTGTTTAATTCTGCAATGCGCTCGTCAATCAATTTCGTTATAAGGTCTTTCTTTATCATTTCTCAATAAAAGAGGGGACTTTCGTCCCCTCTCATTTAACCATTCACAATAGCGGTACAAATATACAGTTTTTTATTTGAATAATCCTAATAATGCTTAAATATCTAATTTTAAGCACTAAATTTAATTGAAAGCAAACTAGCTATTTCAAAACTTTACACTATTAATAATGTTAATATCTATATAGAATTCAAAAAAGATTTATGACTACGACTAAAGTGCAAAACGGAGAAATTATGTATGCTGATCTTTTTTTAGATAAACTTCAGGCGGATATACTTTTCGAAGATTTTATAACAAGCTTGCCATTTCAGCAAGGAACAATAAAACTTTTCGGTAAAACCCACACTATTCCCAGACTCGAAGCTTTTTTTGCAAGTGAAAAACGTATTTATTCCTATTCAGGGGTTGATCTGCAAACCCATGATTTCACAAAAGAACTACTTGTATTAAAAGGAAAAATAGAAAAAATTTGTGGAGAAAAATTTAACTGTGTGCTTGTAAATCTTTACAGAAATGGTCAAGATTCAAATGGGTGGCATGCCGACGATGAATTAGCATTAGGGAAAAATCCGATAATAGCATCTTTGAGTTTAGGGGCAACCCGGCGCTTTGATTTAAAGCACAACTTAACAAATGAAAAAATAAATTATAATTTAACTCATGGTAGTTTATTAGTTATGAAAGGGGCTATTCAACACTATTGGAAACACCAAATTGCAAAGACTAAAAAAATTAATGATCCAAGAATAAATTTAACCTTTCGTTATATTTATTAATTCTAGTAAATCTAATGCTAACTTTACAAGATGTTAATTGAAATTGACGATAAAATTATATCAACAGAAATATTCTCAAAAAAATTTGTTTGTGACCTAAGTGCATGTAAAGGAGCTTGCTGTATTGAGGGAGATGGAGGTGCTCCACTAAAGCTCGAAGAAGCAATACAGATTGAAACACATTTCGAGGCAATAAAACCTTTTATGGCTGAAAAAGGGATTGAAGCAGTAGAAAAAAATGGGGTTTATTATTTGGATGCCGAGAAAGAACCAGCAACAAACTTGGTAAATAATAAAGAATGTGCTTTTGTTTATTTTGATTCCTCAAAAACTGCAAAATGCTCAATAGAGAAAGCCTTTCGGGAAGGTGTAATACCATTCAATAAACCAATATCTTGTCATTTATATCCAATTCGTGTTAAGGAATTTGACGATTATAAAGCGCTTAATTTTGAGGAATGGAAAATTTGTGAGCCAGCATGCGCCTGCGGAAGTAAATTAGATGTTCCCGTTTACCATTTTTTAAAAGAACCTTTAATTCGGGCTTTTGGTGAAAGGTTTTACGAAGAACTTCAAATTGTAGAAAGCGAGCTTAATTACTAAAAATTAAAAAATCCCTATAGCAAAGCAAGAGGGATTTCATAAGATTAATTAGATTAATGTTCTTCTTCCCCTTTTGCTAAAGGTACATTTTGGGGTATAAAATCAACATCCGACCCTGGTTTTGAATAATCGTAAGGCCAACGATGAACTTCAGGTAAAGCTCCTGGCCAATTTCCATGAAGATGTTCTACAGGAGTTGTCCATTCTAAAGTATTGGAATCCCAAGGATTTTGAGGTGCTTTTGGTCCACGATAAATACTATAGAAAAAGTTAAATAAGAATAATAACTGTCCTAGAGCTGCAAAAATTGCAAAAATTGTAATGATTACATTTAAATCCATAATCATTGCAAAAGTATCTTGATCAAATTCATTGTAAACGGTAGAATCATAATATCGTCGAGGTGCTCCAGCTAAACCAACGAAATGCATTGGGAAAAATACGCCGTAGGCACCAATAATTGTTATCCAAAAATGTACATATCCTAAACGTGTATTCATCATTCTTCCAAACATTTTTGGGAACCAATGATAAACACCGGCAAACATTCCAAATACTGCAGACATTCCCATTACAATATGAAAATGTGCAACCACAAAATACGTATCATGTAACGCAATATCTAGAGCAGAATCTGCAAGAATTATTCCTGTAACACCACCAGATATAAAAGTAGATACTAATCCGATTGCAAATAACATTGCAGGAGTTAAGACCAAGGATCCTCTCCAAAGCGTAGTAATATAATTAAAAACTTTAACGGCGGATGGTATTGCAATTAGAAGAGTCGTAAACACAAAAACACTTCCTAAGAAAGGATTCATTCCAGTTATGAACATGTGATGTCCCCAAACGATAAACGATAGAAAGCCAATTGCTAATATTGAGCCAATCATTGCTTTATAACCGAAGATAGGTTTTCTAGAATTTGTAGCAATTATTTCGGAGGAAAGACCTAATGCAGGTAATAATACGATATATACTTCTGGATGGCCTAAGAACCAAAATAAATGTTGGTACAAAATCGGAGACCCTCCATGATTTGCGAGCATTTCACTTCCAACAACTATATCAGAAAGATAAAAACTTGTTCCTGCCAAGCGGTCCATTGTAAGTAATAAAGCTGCAGATAATAATACTGGAAAAGATAAAACACCAAGAATTGCTGTCACAAAAAACGCCCAAATCGTAAGAGGCATGCGTGTCATTGTCATACCTTTTGTTCTTAAGTTTAATACCGTTACGATATAATTTAAACTTCCAATTAAAGATCCAGCAATAAAAATTACCATAGAAATCAACCAAAGAGTCATTCCTAATCCTGAACCTGAAACTGATTGCGGTAAGGCCGATAATGGTGGGTAAATTGTCCAACCTGCCATTGCAGGTCCAGTCTCAATAAACAAGGAACCAAGCATTATTAATGAAGAGGCAAAGAAGAACCAAAATGAAAGCATGTTTAGGAATCCTGAGGCCATATCACGAGCACCAAGTTGCAGTGGTATTAATATATTTGAAAAGGTTCCAGATAATCCTCCTGTTAAGAGAAAGAAAACCATAATCGTTCCATGAATAGTAACCAATCCAAGGTACATGTCTTCCTTTAAAACACCATTTGGAGCCCATTGCTCACCAAGGAAAAAAGATAAAAAATCTGAGCTTTCTCCTGGCCAGGCCAATTGAATTCTAAAAAGAATTGAAAGCAACATTGCTACAACACCCATGAAAACTGCAGTCATTAAAAACTGCTTTCCAATCATTTTATGATCTTGGCTGAATATATATTTTGAAACAAAGTGTTCTTCGTGGTGGTGGTGATCCCCTCCATGATCATGACCGTGCCCGTGTTCTTCGTGTGCTGTTGAAGCCATCTTTTTTAATTTAAATTAATGGTTTGATAATTAATGAATCCTTTGGAGTTGCAGTTTCTTCTGCTGCTGGAAAGTACTTCATTTTAAAAGTTTCTTTATTTTTCTGAGCCATCCATTTTTTATATGATGCTTTATCCTTAACAACGACTATCATTTTCATTTTGTAATGAGCGCCACCGCAAATTTTATTACACATTAAAACAAAATTAAAGTTAGGATTGTTCTTTTCAGCTCTCATTTGCTCGGTAGTCATATTTGGCGTAAGCTTCATGCGTGTAGTCATACCAGGAACTGCATTCATTTGAATACGAAAATGAGGGAAATACGCGGAATGTAAAACATCTCTAGCACGCAAATTAAACTCATAATTTTCTCCCTTACACAGATATAAAGTGTCATTTTGAATAATATCATCCCAGACAGCTGCATCTGCTTTTTTATCATGATTTTCTTTTATCTGAGTTACCAATCGAAATAATCTTTCCTTAACAGATAAAGTATTTCTTCTTACTACAATTACTGAATCGTTAAGAATTGTATCTCGATTATTTAATAATTTTGTAAGAGATAAAATTTCCTTCCCCATTATTGCAATTGAAGAATCAATTGTATTAGAAGTTATTAAGGCAAGCTCGTTGTTATCTGTAGTTAACTTATAATCGTACTTTCCTAATTCATTATCAAGTCCTGCATACCTTGCCGTCCAAGCATATTGTTTTGCAAATAATTCAATTCTTATAGCATCTGATTCTGCAGGAGATGTAATTTTTGTCCAAGATTTTAAACCTAAAATTATGATAACTGCTAGAACTATTGCTGGAACGATGGTCCAAATCATCTCTAATTTATTATTGTGCGGATAAAAATAAGCCTTCACTCCTGGCTTTCTAACGTATTTATAAGAGAAATAAAACAATAAAAAGTTAGTGATAAAGTAAGCAATTAATATGATAATAAAATTTAGGTTTAACAACCAATCTGTTTCTACACCTTGAGTAGAAGCTGCGGATCCTCTTCCTGTCCATCCATATTTTAGCATCAAATAAAAAAAGCCAACAAAAGAAAGTATCATAAAAACAAACATTAACAAACCATTGATATGATTGTCTTTATTATTTATTTCATGCTCTCCAGATTTCCTCAACTTAGAAGAAAGCTCGTATACTCTTATCAATTGAGCAAGGGCAATTGCACCTAAGATGATTACTATTAAAATTATTAATTTTTCCATTTTCTATTTGCTAATAGTCGTTATTAAATTTCATGATGAATACTTTCATCTAAGAAAGGGTGATTAACCGGGGTCAAAGGAGCTTTAGTTAAGTTTTTAAGGATGACTGCAATAAATATCCCAGCTGCCATCATTGCCATCCCAACTTCCAAAGCACCAATTTTTGCATTAGCGCCTAAAGATCCTGCAGAAACCATAATATATACATCCAACCAATGACCTGAGAGAATTATTAGACCGACAAAGGTTAAAATGCCAGCATTTCTTTTAGCATCTCTTGACATTAGGATCAACATTGGGAAAGCAAAATTTATAATAAACATCGCAAAATACAAGAACTTGAAATTTTCAATTCTCATTACATAGTAAGTTACCTCTTCTCCAATATTTGCATACCAAATCAACATAAATTGCGAAAACCAAAGGTAAGACCACAAGAAAGATGTAGCAAAAGTCCATTTTCCTAAGTCATGAATGTGAGAATCATTTACTTTCTCCAAGTAACCCTGCTTTTTCAAATAGAGAGTTGTCATTACCAAAATAACCATTGTTGAGCACCACATTCCTGCGAAAGTATACCACCCGAATAATGTAGAAAACCAATGAACATCAATTGACATCAACCAATCCCAAGAAGAAGTTGAACTAAATACAGCAAAAAATACCAAGAAAGTTGCTCCCTTTTTATAATTCTTAAAATGGAGTTCAGTTCCGCCAATTCTATCTTCTTCTAGCGATCTTTTTTTGAATCCATTTAGGAAAATGATATATACAGCAAAATAAACTAGAGTACGAAACCAGAAAAAAGGTTTATTTAAATACACCGATTTACCTTGAATAATTTCATCATTTGCAACTGTTTCAGGATCCATCCATAAATAAATATGTGCGCCATCCATAAAGGTAATTACCAATAAAACAAATGCAAATATTGCTATTCCTGCAGGGATAAATCCTGCAACAGCTTCAATTACACGTTTAACAGAAGCATACCATCCTGTTTCTGTAGCATAAGCCAAAGCCAAAAAGAACAATGCTCCCAAGCCAAGGGCGAAAAAGAAAAAGCCGTTTATTAGACCATTGGTCATTAAACGCGTTTTAAAATGCGCATCGCCCATTCCGGTAATCACACCAATAATACTTAATAAAAGTCCTGCTCCTATAAGACCGTATATTAAATTTTTGGCTTTTTTATTGATTTGAAATTCCATTCCTTCAGCTTATTTAATTTAATTCATTGTTGAGTCAGCAACAACTGATTTCATTGCGGTTCCATTAGTATCAAATTTGCCATAATTCGGATCTTGAAACTGACGGACATAATGCACTAAGGTCCATATTTCTTTTTTCGATAAAAGCGAATTATGTGCCCCCATCATATTTTTACCATAGTAAATAGAATAATATATTTGCCCATCAGAAAGTGCAGTAAGCGTAGCATAAGCAGGTACGCCAACATAAGCTCCACTTGCAACCATCGGACCATTTCCATCTCCTTTTTCACCATGACAATGCTGACACATTGCTGTAAAAAGTTCTTTTCCATTCGTCATCATACTAGCAGAATTCGAGGCGGTTAATTTGTAGGGATTTATATCATTTGCAGCAAGTAAGTATTCGTCATCTTTACTAAGATCAACTCCATAAAATCCGTGTGATTCTTTCCAAGCAGCGTTTGCTTTTCTAAGATTTGGAAGCATCAGTCTAACCTCTGCTGAATCTATTCCACAGAAAGGAATAGTATTGCGAGGTGGAGTTAATGCTGATAATTTTGATTTTAAGTCCTTATTTTCTCGCCCCCTAATTTCACCGTAGTCTACATATGTTTCAATAGATGGTGATCGATACATATCTGGCATGTATTCGTAGCCTGAACTATCTGGATCAGAGGTGCAAGCGCCAAAAAGCAAAACAGTGATTGCTATTATTGAAAAATTGACTGCCGTATTTATTGTTTTTTTCATCTTAAAATGAACTTAAAATTCTTAATCTATATTTTTTTTATCTAATTCTATATAACCTGTTTCATTTAATAACAAATCTAAATCAGCTTCCTTCATCGAGTTTTCACTCAAACGAATTTCTATAACAAATTTATCATCTGTAGTTCGAGGATCAGGATTTTGAGCTGGCATCCCCGGAAGTGTTTTATTACGTAACAAATAAGTAATCGCCATACCGTGCGCTGCGCATAAAACTGTAAACTCAAACGTTACAGGAATGAAAGCAAGGATATTCTGTAAATAGGTAAAATTTGGTTTTCCTCCAACGTTTATAGGCCAATCTGTAACCATAAAAAACCGCATTCCAACAGTTGCAAGTGTCAGGCCCGTTAAACCGTACAAGAATGCCATAATTCCTAAGCGCGTATTTTTAATGCCGATTATTGGGTCAATTCCGTGAATTGCAAATGGAGAAAATACCTCTGAGATTTTAATTCCCTTAGAAACGAGTTTCATTGCGCCATCTTTCAGCACTTGATCATCGTCATACATTACATAAATTACCTTGTCTGTCATGTTTAAACTATTAATGGTGTTTATGATATTCCGGTGATTCTTTATACGATTGCCCAGATCCCTTCAATATTGTCTTAACTTCATTTAAGGCTAAAACAGGGAAGAAACGAGCAAACAATAAGAAAAACACAAAAAACAACCCAATTGTTCCAATATAAACTCCAATATCAATATGACTAGGATAATGCATGCTCCATGCTGATGGCAAATAATCGCGGTGCAATGATGTTACAATAATAACATAGCGTTCAAACCACATTCCGATATTCACAATAATAGAGATAAAGAAAGTAAATAATAAGCTTCTTCTTAATTTTCTAAACCACATTAATTGCGGGGATAAAACATTACATGTCATCATTGACCAATATGCCCACCAATAAGGACCAGTTGCTCGGTTTAAAAATGCATATGCTTCATATTCAACTCCAGAATACCAAGAAATAAATAATTCTGTGATATAAGCCGTTCCTACAATTGAGCCCGTTACCATGATTACAATGTTCATGTACTCGATGTGTTTTGTATGGATATATGCCTCCAAACTCATTGCTTTTCGCATGATTAATAGTAATGTTTGAACCATAGCAAATCCTGAGAATACTGCTCCAGCTACAAAATATGGAGGAAAAATAGTTGTGTGCCACCCCGGTACTATTGATGTAGCAAAGTCAAATGATACAATTGAGTGAACAGAAAATACAAGAGGTGTAGCAAGACCAGCTAAAACAAGAGAAACCATTTCAAAACGATTCCAATTTTTTGCTCGACCAGACCAACCAAATGATAAAATCGAATACATTTTTTTAGACAGTGGTTTCTTTGCTCTATCTCGGATAGTTGCAAAATCTGGAATTAAGCCAATGTACCAGAAAACAACCGAAACTGATAAGTAAGTTGAAATGGCGAATACGTCCCATAAAAGTGGTGAGTTAAAGTTTACCCACAAAGAACCAAACTGATTTGGCAAAGGCAATACCCAATATCCTACCCACAAACGACCCATGTGAATCAGTGGAAACAATCCCGCCATAAATACAGCAAAGATGGTCATTGCTTCTGCAGAGCGGTTAATTGCCATTCTCCATTTCTGACGAAAGAGCAATAAAACTGCAGAAATTAATGTCCCGGCATGACCGATACCAACCCACCAAACGAAATTCGTGATATCCCAAGCCCAGCCAATCGTTTTATTTAAGCCCCAAACACCAACGCCAGTTCCAAGTAAGTACAAAATACAGCCAACGCCATACAAACCAATAATGAGAGCTATTCCAAAAAGAATATACCACATTTTTGGAGCCTTGTCTTCAATCGGACGACAAACATCTTCCGTGATATCATGATAAGTCTTGTGACCTAAAATGAGGGGCTCTCTTATTACTGCTTCCTTTTGCATTGCGAGTTATTTTTCAATTAATGATGTGCTTTTTTTTCTCCATGATGAGCTTTTTTCTTGACAACTTGTAAATCATCAAGTAAAGCATTCTCTTCATTTCTAACCTTTACTTTGTACCACATATTTGGTTTGATTCCTACTTCTTCTAATGCTTGATATGAGCGTTTATCATTTGAACTAGAATAAATTTTTGAATTTACATCATTCCAATCTCCAACGATTATTGCATTAGTAGGACATGAATCTGAACATGCTGTTGCAAATTCTCCATCTATAATTGGACGAAGTTCTTTTTTAGCAACTAATTTTGTCGATTGAATTCGCTGAACACAGAAGGAGCATTTTTCCATTACACCACGAGAACGAACTGTAACATCTGGATTCAAGACCATACGACCTAAATCATCTTGTGCTGGATTTACTTCTGTAAACTTCTTGTATGACGGGTAATTAAACCAATTAAAACGACGAACTTTATATGGGCAGTTATTTGCGCAATAACGTGTTCCAATGCAACGATTATAAGTCATTTGATTCAATCCTTCATTACTGTGAGTCGTTGCTAAAACTGGGCAAACTGTTTCACAAGGAGCATGATTACAATGATGACACATCATAGGCATGTGAACTACTTTAGGATTTTCTGCCGCAAGCTCTGCTTTATCATACGAGAAAGTTTCTTTGTCTTTACGAAGTCCAACTGCTGCCTCTTCATCGGAAGCAAAATATCTATCAATTCTCAACCAATGCATTTCGCGACCTCTTCTCACCTCATCTTTTCCAACAACAGGAACATTGTTTTCAGATTGACAAGCAATCAAGCAAGAGCCGCAACCAATACAAGAAGAAAGATCAATTGTCATTCCCCATCGATGACCAATTTTTTCTACAGGATGTGCATCCCATAAATCAAATTCAGCTAGTGGAGCATCTTCATGATGTCCTTCTTTGTTTAATCTCTGTAATGTAAATGATGGATTGTAAGCTTCTTTATCCTTATTACTAAAAATATCAAGGGTTGTTTCTCTAACAATCGAGTGGCGTCCCATTACTGTATGATGAATTTGAGTTGCAGCGATGATATACGTTCCATCTACTTTTGAAAGTTTACCCGAACCATAATATTGATACGTACCATTTTCAATTGCTACACAAGGGAAAGCATTTGCACCAATTGGTTTTGAATTTCCATTTTCAGAAAGCTCATAACCACCGTATTCTTTTGTTTGATATGCAGCTTTACCAATTTTTTCTCCATTTGCTCCTCTACCATAACCAAGAGCAACTCCAACAGTATTTAAAGTTTGTCCTGGCAATGGATAAACAGGTAAAGTTAGAGAAATTCCGTTTACTGTAACTGTTGCTAAGTTTAATCCATGTTCTTGGTCATAAGTAGTTACAAATCCACCTTTTTCCATATCAAGTGGATTCATGGTAATGTAATTATCCCAAGTTACCTTTGTCATTGGATCTGGCATTTCCTGTAACCAAGGATTTCCAGCATTCAATCCAGTGCCTATTGCTGTTTTTTGATAAAAAACAACTTCCAAATCTCCTGCTTGCGGTAAAGAGCTTATCGCTGCATCCTGAAAAGTTAAAGCTGTTGTTGTTACAGAAAGGGCAGCGCAACTATTATGTGTTGTAAAAGCAAAATCTCCAAGTGGAAATAAGCCCTGAAAAGTATTCTTAATATAATCATAAGCAACTGCAGAGTCTTTTCCTCCTCGTGTTGCTTTTCCCGACCAAACTAATATCGATTCTAATGCAGATGCAGTATTGTGAAGCGGGCGAATTGTAGGTTGAGCAATTGCATACTCACTTGATTTTGCTGTGTAATCATTCCAAGCTTCTAATGCATGGTGATCAGGGCAAGTATAATTACAAAGACTTGCTGTTTCATCCATATGAGAAGCAAAAGAAACACGTGTTTTTACTTTTTTCAATGCCTTCCCAAATTCAGCGCCATTTGGTAAAGAATAAACTGGATTTACACCCAATACTAAAAGAACATCTGGACCTTTTCCTGATATTATATTAGATGCTAATTTTTGGACTTTTCCATCCTCAGACTTATATAATTGAATCGGATTATTTGCGTCTATTGTTGTGCCGTAAGCACGCAAAATATTGTTTAATTTATTTGTTAAGAGTTGAAGTCCAACATTGTTAGTCCCGCAAACTACTAGAGATTCTTTTTTAGAAAGCTTTAGAGCTTTCAAGGCACGAGTAGCAATTATTTCAGCACCAGGGTTTAGGTTAGAAGATACAGAAGTACTTCCGCCCATTCCTTTAATTAAGTATGCTAAAACAGAAGCTTGTTCAGAAGGTTTAATCATTCCTCTACCATCAGCATTTGAACCAGAAACAGACATAACTGATTCAAAATGGAAGTGTTTAGACATCCACTTATTGTCAGGATTTCTAGTTTGTCCATACTGCCCTGCAAATTCTGTTGGTAATAACCAAGTAGCTAAGAAATCAGCATCAATACTTACGATTGTTTTTGCTTTCGAAAAATCATAACTTGGTATAATTGCCGCTCCCCAATTTTTTAAATTTGCTTCGCGCATAGCGGCATAAGAAATAGCATCGTATTGAATATGTTCAAATTTTGCTGGAGACTGTGCATTCAAGGAAAGCTCCATTTCAGCAACGGCACGAGTTAAAGAAGGACTAATAATTGTATTGCTTAATAAAACAACTTTCTTCGCAGATTTTATAGCAGAAGAAACTGCAGAATCTACTGAAGACCAACTTTTAGCTACGCCATCAATTGTTGGTTCTGCTAGTCTTTCGCTATCGTAGAGACCCAATACAGAAGCAATAATTTGTGGATTTACACCACCATTTGTAAAACCAAAATCCTTGTTCCCTGAAATAAAAATCGGTCTTCCTTCTCTAGTTTTTACTTTTATACTCGTGTAAGAGCAGCCATCATAATAAGTGGAGGCATACCAAGTTGGCATTCCTGGAGTAACGTTTTCAGGTTTTACAACATAAGGGACAGCTTTAGTAACCGGCGCCTCACAAGATGCTATTGTTGCTGCAGCTACAGAAAACCCTAAAAATTTTAAGAAGTCTCTTCTAGTTGTAGAGGATTCATTTAAACTATCATCGCCCAAAAATTCCTCAATTGCTTGTTGATTCGGAAATTCTTGATCCTTACTCTTGATAAATGCAGGTGTTTCCTTTAATTCTTCAAGACCCTTCCAATATTTTTTCGTCATTCCCATAGTCTATATTTCGACAAGAATATTAATAATTAATAGTGACATTTTGCACATTCCCAACCTCCCAATTCACTTACAGAAACTTTACCATCTTTCAGGTATTTTCTATAGAGTGTTTTGTCGTTGTCTTTTAATCTTCTGTGAATTTCATCGTAATATGCATTCTTCCCATTACCAAGAGGAACATCTTTTGCTCCGTGACATTCAATGCACCAACCCATTGTTAAAGTTGGTTTTGATAATTTTATATTTCCTTCAATTTTATTTAATTCAGATACAGGTTGCACTTTTACAGCTTCTTCCATTTGAGTCATATCGCCATGGCATTGCTTACAATCAACTCCACCCACCACAACATGCTGAGAGTGATTAAAATAAACGTGATCTGGCAGGACATGTACTTTATTCCATACAATTGGTTTTGTCTTGTTATTGTATGCTCCAGTAGGGCCATTTTTTGGATCCCATCCAGCAGCAGCATAAATCTTTTTAATTTCTGACGCATAAGGTTTTCCTTCACCTGAAATTTGTTTGTGACAGTTCATACAAACATTTACAGTAGGAATGCCAGCAGACTTAGATTTCTCCACAGAGTTGTGGCAATATTTACAATCTATTCCATTAAGTCCAGCATGCACACTATGAGGAAATGCGATTGGTTGCGAAGGTTGATAATTCTCCACAACATTTATCCTTGATAATCCTTGTAAAACTCCAACAACTAAAGAAATAACAATAACGAGCGTAGAAATTCCAGCATACAATCTATTTTTCCATGCCCACGCTCTAAATTCTTCTCCATAAGTCAATTTTTCTTGAACATCTAATTGATCGGAAGTTGCAATGTTTAGTTGACGGCGAACACCACCAACTGCCATAATGATTACAACAAACATTACACCTAAGATAATCCATGTCCAAGACAGAGAACTTTCCTCTTCAGGATCCATTCCTGGTGTAATTGGCCCTCCAGTTGTTGGTGGGGCAGTTGCAGGATCTGGTTGCGCATCAACCCAATCAAGAATCGAAATGACTTCTTCGTCCTTTAAATCCGTAAAGGCAGTCATTACCGAACCTTTGTATTCATTAAAAATTTCATTTGCACGAGCAGACTTACCGCTTGCGCGCAATTTCGCATTATTTTTTACCCATTCAATTATTAGAGCTCCTTCTCCGGCAGCATCCCAACGTTTTCTAGCCTCAAATAATTTTGGGCCAGTACCGTTCTTATGCGGTTGGTGGCAAACTGCACATTTTGCCTTAAATAAGCCTTCTCCTTGAGCAAAAAGCTCATTGCTAAAAGTGGAAATAGCTACCGTTAAAACTAAAAATATTAGTTGTTTAAAACGATTAAGCTGTTGAATATTAGATATTTTCATCAAAATAATTACTAAATTCTTTTATTTAATACGAATTCAAAGCGTTTTTACGACTGCAAAATTAGTAGATTAAGAGTATTAAATGACACTATCATGACAAAAAATACAGGAAAATTGCTAATTTAAAATGATTCTAAATAATGCCATTATCTTTATTTTTTGCTAAAGTATTTGTTAACTTTGTATAAATAATAACAGTTGATGAAAAATATAATTTTTACTTGCCTTTTTTTAACACTTTCATATTCTTTTTTATTTTCCCAAATCCAAATATTTATTGATGATAGAGTGGAGAATAAGTTGATCGAAGTTATTGAAGAAAAAGGAAAAGTAAAGGAAAAGGGATCCAATATTCCAGAAAAACCAGAGGAAATAATTTCTAAAACAGGATATCGAATACAAATTTGTTTTGATAGAAACAAATCTATTGTTGAAAAAGCAAGAACCAAATTCTCCAACATGTACCCAAAAATGGCTACTTATTTAGTTTTTGAGTCGCCACATTTTAGCCTTTTAGTTGGTGATTTTCAAAGAAAAGTAGAGGCTCAAGCAGTTAAAGATAAACTTTTTGGAAAATTTGCAATTACAAATATTCAACTCGGCCCAGTTAATCCTCCTCAAAAAGCACCTAAGATTAAATAAAATGTGACCAGCCTTGTGCTTTTATTGGCAAAGAGAATCCTGTTTTATCTATTAGATAAACGCCGGCCTTTTCATCAGTTATGTGCCCAATTACAGTCATGTGGGGATTCCCTTTAATCTTATCGAAGTCTTCTTGTTTAATCGTAAAAAGTAATTCATAATCTTCTCCTCCATTTAAAGCACAGGTGCTTGGATCCATATTAAAATCTATTGCTGTCATAGATGTTTTGGTGTCTATTGGGATTTTTTCATTATAAAGATGGCAACCAACTTTGCTCGCTTTACAAATATGAAGGATTTCTGAAGCTAAGCCATCAGAAACATCGATCATAGCACTTGGTTGAACGTCTAGTTCTTTAAGGAATTTAATTATATCAGTCCGAGCTTCAGGTTTTAATTGTCGCTCGATAATATAGTCGTGTCCATCTAAATTAGGTTGAATTTGTGCGTTAGCTTTGAAAACATCTTTTTCTCTTTCCAATAATTGTAATCCTAAGTAAGCTGCGCCTAGATCTCCTGTTACAACCAATAAATCAAATTCTTTAGCGCCACTTCGATAAACTACATTAGATTTTTGCGCTCTTCCTAAAACAGAAATACTAATTGTAAGACCAGAAATAGAAGTTGTTGTATCACCACCGACTAAATCCACCTTGTAATTTTCGCAAGCCAAATAAATGCCGGAATATAATTCCTCAAGAGCTTCAAGGGAAAAACGACTAGATACTGCGATTGAAACGGTAATTTGTTCTGCAATACCATTCATTGCACAAATATCAGAAACATTTACAGCTACTGATTTGTAGCCCAAATGTTTCATCGGAGTGTACATCAAATCAAAATGAACACCTTCAACAAGCATATCAGTAGAAAGTAAGCAAACTTCATTTTTTGAAATTGAAATTACTGCGGCATCATCGCCAACACCAAAAGAACTTGTAGTATTTTTTATGGAAAATTTTTCAGTCAAATGATCAATAAGAGCGAACTCCCCTAATTCTTTTATGTCTTTTAATTTCTTGGATTCATCCATAATAATTTTTAAAATTGAGTGGTTTAAACGTTCAATGATTTATCAAAAAGATTTTTTATAAAGGTAATGATAGTTTTATTTTTTTCTGAGAATTAGAATAATAACTCTTAAGCGATTTTTTATTCTGCTAAATTATAGTCTAAAACCCTTGACTATTTTCAATTTTGTGATTTCATTCAGAAACATTTAGGAAAGAATCTAAATCTCGACGGTCTTTTTTTGTGGGTTTACCGTCGCCATTTTGCCGATAAATTTGCCGCACTAGCTGATATGCTTTAAATTTTTCCTTTTCTTCTATTGGGGTAATATCTATAATAAAATTTTCAATGAGCGCTGCGCCAACGCGTTTATCTAATAATTCTATAACCTTATATGAAAAAACCGCATTATTTTTGTGAACTGAAATTAAATCCTTAAGCTTTACTTCTTTTGAGGGTTTGGTGGTTTGTGAATTTAGCTTAATCTGTCCTTTTGAAATAAGTTCTGTCCCTTGAGATCGCGTTTTGCAAAGTCGAACACACCAAACAAATTTATCTAAGCGTATTTTTAACAAGGATTAATTTTTAAACCAAACAAACCGGTATCCTCTAAAGTTTCAAGAGAATAAATTAATGTATAGCAGGGGCATCATCATACTTCCCAAGATTATAAAGCATTTTAGTATGTGCTCTTAATGCTGAGGTGAAGTTTTTATAAGAATGATAAGGTAAATTGTATTCAAGAGCCGTCTGCTTCACTATTTTAGAAATATTTGGATAATGAACATGACAAATATTTGGAAATAAATGATGTTCAACTTGGTAATTTAAACCTCCTACATACCATGTAAAAATTGGATGTTTTGGCGCAAAATTAGTAGTATTGTATAATTGACTAATTGCCCAATCAGCATCAACATTTCCTGTACTATCTGGCTGAGGATAGTCTGAAGTTGGCACGACGTGTGCAGGTTGAAAAATTGCTGCTAGCACCAAACCACAAATTAAATGCATTGTTATTAATCCTGAAATAATTAAGTACCAAGGGGCATTAGACAAGACCAATGGCGTAACAATAAAAAGTCCATAATAACATAATTTTGTGATAATGATTGAAACTAAGTGTTTTGTGAATGTTAAGTTCTGTGTTTTAATTAAATCTTTAGATTTATAACGAATGGCTTGCTTGAAATCTTTGGTGGAAGACCATAATATTGTCATTAAGCTATAAAAAAACCAAGCATATATAAATTGAAAACGGTGGATTTTGTATCTTTTTGTATGAGGGGAAAATCGTAGTAAGAATGAAATTGATTCAATGTCCTCATCCATATTAGCAACATTTGTATACGTATGGTGCAAAACATTGTGTTGAATACGCCAATTAACATCACTTCCTCCGATAAAATATATCACTTTACCAATAAATTTATTTACTTTTTCATTTTTAGAATACGCTCCATGATTGGCATCATGCATTACAGAAAGTCCAATTCCTGACATTCCAAAGCCCATTAGAACCCACATGAAGTAATGAACAGAATTAGATAATTCAGCAAAAAGGATAAAGCCAAAAGGAACTAAATAAAGGGCTAACATAAAGATAGTCTTGAAGACCATATTAGCATTTGCGTGACGCGAAATTTGTTTTTCTTTAAAATAATTGTTTACTCTAGAACGAAGAACTTTATAAAAGTCAGTTTCTTGATCAGTAGAAAATGTAATTTTAGGGAGAGTCATTTTATTTTTTTTATGTTGCAAATGTAACAAATGTATTTTAATAATGTTCAGAAGCTATAGATTACTTCAAACCTTGGAGTGTGCAAAACTTCTGGTATGCACCTCTTTTTTTCATTAAATCCTCGTGGTTGCCTTGTTCTATAATTTTTCCTTTTGCTAATACAATTATTTCGTCGGCATTTCTTACTGTACTTAAGCGATGGGCAATTACAAAAGAGGTTCTATTTTGCATTAATTTTTCAAGAGCTTCTTGAACCAACATCTCTGATTCTGTATCTAAAGCAGATGTTGCTTCATCTAGAATTAAAATTTTTGGATTTTTATATACCGCTCGAGCAATACTTAATCTTTGTTTTTGTCCCCCAGACAATTTATTACCGCGCTCGCCTACTATTGAATCATAAGCTTCATCCATATCGGAAATAAAACCATGGGCATTTGCGATTTTAGCAGCTTCAATAACTCTATTTCTATCTGGATTTGGGTCGCCAAAAGCAATGTTTTCTAAAACAGAAATATTAAAAAGAATAGACTCTTGAGATACAATTCCAATTAATCCTCTTAAATCTGCAATTTTATAGTCTCTAATATCTACTTCATCAATTAGAATAGACCCTTCATTTACATCGTAAAACCGTGGGAGTAAATCCATGAGTGTAGATTTTCCGCTTCCTGATTCACCAACAATAGCAATTAATTTTCCTTTTTTAACCTCTAAAGAAAATGAAGAAATTATTGTTTCTTCTGCATATTTGAAAGAAATATTTTCAAAACTGATTTTTGACTTAAAATCCACAATCGTTTTCGCATTTGGTTTTTCTGTAATTTTCTCATCTGTCTGAAGCACTTCATTCACTCGATCTAAAGAAACTTTAGCTTTATTCATTAATGCCATACCATTAGAGATTGATTGAATTGGACGTAATAATTGTGAAAAAATAATAATGAAGGTTAAAAATAATTCTCCCGTCAAGCCATTATTCGTATTTTCTAAAATCTCTTGCCCTCCAAACCAAACCAAGCACATCATCACACCAGCTCCTATTGTTTCATTTAACAAAGAAGAAACATCTTTTTTACGCATTGTTTTAGTATGTAACTTTTGGTGGCGTAGGTTTAGTTTTTTAAACAGATTAAAAATAAATCCACTTGCATTAAAAGATTTTATAATTCTAACCCCGCTTAAACTTTCATCTATTGATGATATTAATAAGCCGAGCTGTTCTTGATTTTGTTGGGCGGTTCTTTTTAGGCTTTTTCCTACTCGAGAAATTACAAATGCAGAAATAGGAAGTAAGAAAAAAGATGCTAATGTTAAAGCTGGACTAATATAAAATAATGAAACTATATGTATAAAAATTGAGATGGGATCTCTAAATAGTATTTCAAGTAGTGCAACTACGCCATTTTCTATTTCTCCAACATCGCTGCTCATTCGAGAAATTAAATCTCCTTTTCGCTCTTGCGTATGGAAAGATAAGGGTAAGTGAATGGATTTTTCAAATAATTCATCGCGGACATCTCGTACAACTGAAAAACGCAATTCCGATTGAAACCATATTGCCATATATCTGAATAGATTCTTCAGAAAAAAAGCTGAGAATACCATAATACAAACGGAAAATAATGCTTGCTTTGGGTCGTGAATAACCATATCGTGCATCTGGAAATTATAACTCTTTATTATAAACTCAGGCAACAGAGAAATATCTCCAGAATAGGTAGGCTTTGGGATTACTGTTTGCAGCTTTTCCGAACTAAAAATAAGTTGTAAAAAAGGAATAAATAAAACTAGGGAAAGGAGATTAAAAAAGGTGAAAAGTAAATTCCCAATTATAGTTAAAAAAGCAAGCTTCTTATACTTAAACGAATAATTAAAAATTTGACGAATGCTATTCATGATGCAAAGATACATTAATCCCTAAAAATGAAAGAACTAAGGAATTAATTACTGAGTTGATGACTTTTTTTAAAGAAAACCCCAACGGCACTTTTGAAAGAAAAACAGACTATTAACCGAAATGCTTAAGGGGGACCTCAAGCATTTCCGGTTAATAAATCATTAAAACATTACAAAGAACTAATAAGAACCCTTTTAATAAGGACGCTGCTCATAAGCTCCATAGTTGGAATTTGAATCAAATACTGCAAAGTCAGATGCATCAACATATGTATCACCATTTAAGTCTGCGTCTAGTAAATATAGACCTTGATATCCTGATGCATAAATATCTATTTCTAAATTTGAATAGTCTGCTGCATCTAAATATCCATCTTCGTTTAACTCTCCTAACCAAATTCCATATAAACCAGAAACTATTGTGTGCATTGGCGTCAGCGATAAATTGCCATCAGAATAAGCATTACCTAGGTTATTGGCAAAATTATATGTTGTTGATGTTGTTAGAGTTATAGGGTTTGCACTCCATAAAGGATTTGATCCTTTGTGATCCACTACAACGTAGTAAGAGCCGCCTAAAGCACTTAAAGGAAACTCACAATATGCAGATCCATTTTTGTGTAACATAGGAGTCGCAGTATGAACTATCGTCTCTGTGTTTGTTGCGCTTCGCAATTGTACAGTAATTAAATCAACATCTGTAACAGCTCCTGGAGTTGCTGATCCCGCTTCCACAAGGTTGAGAT